>NZ_JBBCVH010000003.1:0-605138 GCF_037147555.1 Microbacterium sp. MMO-35 | reverse complement strand
AGCTAAGCCTCACAGCGCCGATGGTACTGCAGGGGGGACCCTGTGGGAGAGTAGGACACCGCCGGACTTCCTTTAACAGAAAGGCCACCCAACGCAGGGTGGCCTTTCTGCATTTCTGGGTCTGATCGATTCAAGGCCGCCCTCACGGGCGGCCTTTTTTCGTGCGTGCGCAGGCCCGCGACCTCCGCCGCTGCGCGGCGGGATTCGCGTGCCCGCGCCCGCCTGGCGGGGCGCCGGCGCTCTCCGCCCGCCAGGCATCGACGTCGCGGCATGACGGGGCTACCCTGTCGTCAGACGGGTGGTTCGCCCGCCTTCCGGTGGACGAAGGAGCTCGTGATGGACGCGATGATGATGGACTCGATGAAGAGCATGGACATGATGCCCGGCATGGAGGCGATGGACATGTCGCTCATGCAGGCCTGCATGGATGCGTGTTCGGCGTGCGAGCAGGCCTGCACGGTGTGCTCGACGCAGATGATGGACTGTTCGCCGGCGTGCATGAACTGCGCCGACATGTGCAACACGATGATGCGATCGATGATGCGCATGCAGGGGATGACCCCGGCGGTCATGATGTCGATGCTGGACGCCTGCATGGCGATGTGCCAGCTCTGCATGGACATGTGCATGCAGCACGAGGCGCACAGCGAGGTCTGCCGGATGTGCGCGGCCGCGTGCAAGGCGTGCATGGACGCCTGCATGGCCATGCGCGACTCGATGATCGCGGCGTGAGGCCGGGTCCTTTCGGCTCCCTGTGATCAGGGGTGCCGTAGGATCGGAGCATGCTCGTCGTTCATGACGCCCGTGCGGTGTCGAAGGAGGTCACCGGCGCTTTCCGCGCCGGTGGCAGAGGCTGACGCCCCGCCGGTGAGGTCCCTCACCGGCACGTTCGTCGCGCCCGCGTGAGGAGATCCGCGGGTCCTTTCTCCGGTTGCGATTCGCAGCCGACCTCCGCGCCTGCCCGGCAGGCGCAACGACATCTCACAGAGAGCACGACATGCTTCCCATCGACGAGCGCGCCATCCGCGCTTCCTTCCGCAACGCCTCCCGCAAGGAGGCTTCCTCCCTGACCCTGCCGCCCGGCTTCGGCGAGACCGACTTCTCGGTTCTCGATTACCTGGGCTGGTCGGATCCCAAGATGCCCCGGCGCGCGTACATCGTCGCGCAGCGGGATGATGGCAGTTCGATGTCCGTGCTGCTGCAGCAGGCCGAGCAGCGCACGCTCGCCCGAGCCCAGTGCTCCTGGTGCGAGGACGTCACGCTCCGCAACGACGTGCAGTTCTTCGCGGCGCGCAAGGCAGGGCCGTCGGGGCGGCAGGGGAACACGCTCGGCGTGCTGATCTGCGCCAACTTCGGATGCTCTGCGAACGTGCGCCGACTCCCGGCACTGGCGTATGAGGGTTATGACCGCGAAGCGGCAAGGACGCAGCGGATCCTCCGGCTCCAGGAGCACGTGCAGGGCTTCCTGCGCGAGCTCGAGGCCTGAGCCCCGGGAGCGGGTGGCGCCGTGTCGTCGCCCGCTCCGCGGGTCGGCGCCGTGTGGGCGGAGGCGGTCAGACGCGGGCGATGTTGTAGCGCAGCGCGCCGATCGCGAGCACATCCCAGCGGGTGTGCACCGCCACGGGCTGCCCCGGCTCGACCTCGAGAGCCGCGCCGCCGGCGTTCCACAGCGACAGCGCCTCGCCGTCGAGCGTCGTGACCCGAAGTGTGCCCGCTGCGCGGTCGACGTCGGTCACCAGGGCGTCGGTCCAGCCGGCAGCCGTGGCCGCCGCGAGACGCGCCTGGATGAGGTGCAGCGCGTGCCCGGGGGCGAAGGAGGAGCAGACGTCGCCGTGGTCGCACATGCACGCCACAGCCTGTCGCGCCGGAACGGGCGAGAGCTGAGCGCGGGGCGTGGTCACGGTGTTCTCCTCACAGGATCGGTCCGATCAGGCTACGTCCGGGCGTGTCGAGGTGGAAGCGGGCGTGAAACGTGCCGAAACATGGGGCGTGACACCCGTCGAACGCCGGGCCGGATCAGCGCGCGATGAGGGTCGTCTCGATCGCGCGGGGATCCCGGTCGATGTCGTAGTCGCGCATCCACTCGGGCCGGATCGCGATGACGACGAAGCCCTCGGCGAGCGAGCGCGAGCCGGGGAACTGCGCGTCGTAGGCGGCGGCGAGCGCGCTCCGGTCGTCTCCCTCGAGCAGCTGGACGCGTCCCTCGACCTGAAGACTGCGCACGGGTCCTGCGCCGATGACGAGTGCCGCGCGCGGCTCACGGCGCAGGTGCGCGACCTTGCGCGCCGACGAGGGGGCGTTCACGATCAGGATGCCGTCGTCGAGGACGGCGACACCCACGAGCGCGGCCTCGGGAGCGCCGTCCGGCGCGGTGGTCGCCAGCACTCCCCGTCCTTCCCGGCGCACGGTCTCGACGAGGGTGCGCAGGGGAGCGGAGTCCATGCGCTCACGATAGCGCGGTCGCCTCCCGGCGCCCTCGGGAGCCGCCGCGGCGCCTCAGAGGCGGGGCGTGCGCGGAGGAGTCGTGCGGCGGTCGCCGGTCGCCTCGAAAGCGGCGGCGAGCTGCAGCAACCGGGTGTCGTCGTAGGCGCGACCGGAGATGGTCAGGCCCACGGGCATCGCGATGTCCGACAGCGTGCCCATCGGCACGGTCACCGAGGGGATGCCGAGGTGCCGCGGCACGATGTTGCCGTTCGCGACCCAGACGCCGTTGCGCCAGCCCTGGTCGGCGGAGGCCGGGTTGACGTCCATGTCCGCCGGGCCGATGTCGGCCATCGCCGGGTAGAGCACAGCGTCCAGGCCGAGCTCATCCATCCACTGCTCGAGGTCGACGCGACGGGTCTCCTCCAGGCCGCGCAGGCCCGCCTCCATGTGCGGGATCGCGGTCAGATCGGTCACCGGGTTCGCCCGGAACAGGTCGGGCAGCTCGTTGATGTCGTCATCGAAACCGGTGTAGCGGTCGGGCAGGGCGCCCGGGGGAGCCGGGAAGATCTCCGCCCCGTCGACCTGGGCCAGCGTGTTCAGCGCCGGATCGCCGTTGGCGCCGAGGAAGTCGTCCCAGCCCCAGGCGCAGAGCTCGATGACCTCGCTGCGCAGGAACGCAGGCGGCACGATCCCGCGGGTCGCGATCGTCGGCGCGCCGGCGCGGTCCCCCTCGTAATTGGTGACGGCGGGGAAGTCGACCTCGACGATCTCCGCTCCGGCCGCCTCCAGCGCGGCCCGGGCCGCGCGCCAGAGCTCCATGACCGTCTCGCGGGTCTCCACGCGCCGACCGGTCGGGCCGCCGATGCCGGTGCCGGTGCCCGCGTCGGGATCCGCGTTGATGTACATCTTCGGGACGCCGAACCGGACGCCGCGGAGATCCGCGGGCTCGAGTGCGACATACGAGTCGGGTCGCACCTCGGATGCCGCCGGCAGCGGCACCCACGGCTGCGCCCGCCAGAAGTCGCCGCGCGTGGTGTGGTCGTCGGCGACGACGACGTCGAGGATCTCGAGCAGATCGGCGACCGAGCGCGCGTGCGGCACGACGACGTCCTGGGTCGGCACGAGCGGCCAGTTGCCGCGGACCGAGATGACCCCGCGGCTCGGGCAGTAGGCGACGAGCGCATTGTGGGACGCGGGGGCACGCCCGCTGGACCAGGTCTCCTCGCCCAGGCCGAAGGCCCCGAAGGACGCCGCGGTCGCGGTGCCGGAGCCGTTCGACGAGCCCGACCCGAACGCGCTGGTCAGCCAGTCGGCGTTGTACGGGCTCTCCGCGCGGCCGTAGACGCCGCGCTGCATGCCGCCGTTCGCCATCGGGGGCATGTTCGTGAGACCGAGGCAGATCGCACCGCCCGCGCGCAGCCGCTCGATCGTGAACGCGTCGCGCTGGGCGACGAGCTCGGCGAACGCGGGGGATCCGGCGGCCGCGGTCAGGCCGCGCACGAGGTAGCTGTCCTTGGCCGTGTACGGGATCCCGTCGAGCGGCCCCAGGACCTCGCCGCGGGCGCGGCGGGCGTCGGAGGCCTCGGCCTCGGCGCGCGCCTCCGGGTTGCGCACGACGACCGAGTTCAGCGCGGTCGCCGTGTCCGGGCCGTCGTAGGCGTCGATGCGCGCGAGATAGGCGTCGACCAGTTCGACCGACGTGGTCTCGCCGGCCTCGAGGGCGGCGCGCAGGCGGGCGATGGGGGTCTCGACGACATCGAACATGGGCGGATCCTTCGGGTGCGTTACCGCCTGTCCGCATCGAGGTGCCGGTCGTGCGGGCGGCCGGTCGATGCGGACGGGCGGAGAGGACGAGGGGTGAGCGGGTCAGGCGGTGAGCGTCGGCTGCTGCTGGGTGATGCAGTGGATGCCGCCGCCGCGGTCGAACAGGGGGCGGGCGTCGACGGTGACGACGCGGCGACCGGGGTAGGCGTCGGCGAGGATCTCCCGGGCGCGCGCGTCCGCGGTGTCGTCGCCGAACCCGCAGGCGATGACGCCGTCGTTCGTGACGAGGTGGTTGACGTAGCTCCAGTCGACGAAGCCCTCCGCATCTCGGAGGGTCGCCGGCGCAGGCAGGTCGATGATCTCGAACGGGCGGCCGGCGGCATCGGTCTCGGCGGACAGGTGCGCGCGCAGCGCGGCGGACACCTCGAAGTCGGGGTGATCCGGATCCTGCTGCGCGTGCAGGAGGATGCGACCGGGCGAGGTGATCGCGGCGACGATGTCGACGTGTCCGTTCGTGCCGAACTCGTCGTAGTCGCGGGTGAGTCCGCGGGGCAGCCAGACGGCCTTGGTGGCGCCGATCGTGCGGAGCATCTCCGCCTCCACGCGCCGGCGGTCGAGGTAGGGGTTGCGGCGGGGGTCGAGCTGCACCGTCTCGGTGAGCAGCACGGTTCCCTCGCCGTCGACGTGGATGCCGCCGCCCTCGTTGACGAGCGTGGACGAGACCAGTTCGGCGCCGACCTGCTCCGCGATGATCCGCGCGTGCTCGCCGGACTTCGTCCACGACGCCCAGGAGTTCGCGCCCCAGCCGTTGAACACCCAGTCGACGGCGCCGAGGACGCCGGGGCGGTCGGCGTCGACGACGAAGGTCGGGCCGGAGTCGCGCATCCAGAACTCGTCGACGCCCGCCTCGAGGATCGTGATGTCGCTCGACAGCATGCGGCGCGCGCGGCTGAGCTCGCTCGGATCCACGAGGATCGTCACCGGGGTGAACGCGCTGACGGCGTGGGCGACCGCGGTCCAGGTCGCGTAGCCCTCCTCGCGCAGGGCGTCGGTGTCGCCCAGAGTCTCGCCTTCGGCGGGGAAGGCCATCCAGACGCGGTCGTGGCGGGCGGTCTCGCTGGGCATCTGCCAGGGCATCGGTGCTCCTCGGATCGGTTCGCGGCACTTATTGAACAAGTGACCAACTAGCGATACGGTATAGCCTCATGAGCACCTCGTCAACCCCTCGGCCGAAGCGGATGCCGCCGGAGCAGCGGGAGCGCGCGATCCTCGACGCGGCGATCGCCCTCGCCCGGCAGAACGGGATCGCCGGGCTCACCGTGCGCACCGTGGCCGCCGCGGCCGGGGTGACGCCGGCGCTGGTCGCCCACTACCGCCCGAGCATGGACGCGTTCGTGGCCGACGTGTTCGGCGCGATCGTCGAGGCCGAGCGGGTGGAAGTCGTCGCGGCCGGGCGCGCGATCCCCGGCCTGCGGGGGCGCATCACGCGCATCGTGGAGACCCTCCTCGACGGCGAACGCGATGACGTGACCCTGGTCTGGGTGCAGGCCTGGGCCGACGGCGCGCGCAACGACGAGCTCGCCGCCCGGGTGCGCCGGGAGATGGACGGCTGGCAGCGCGACCTCGAGGCGATCGTCGCCGAGGGGGTCGCGGCGGGCGAGATCTCCGCCGCGCACGCGGAGGGGGCGGCGTGGCTGCTGCTCGCCACGGTCGACGGCATGAACGCGCACTCGCTGGTGAAGTGGGCGCCCGAGGACCGGCCGGCGCTGGCGCGGCGCACGGTCGCGGCCGTCCTCGGGTAGCCTCCGCCCTCGGTGTGGACGTCGCTCAGCGGGCGGGAGGCGTCACGGGTGCAGGATCCGCAGGGCCGTCGCGGTGTCGGACACCGTCAGCTGCGGCGGATAGAGCCCCATGACCGTGAGCGCTGCGGCGTGGTTCTCGGCAGTGGAACCCGCGCAGGCATCCGCGGCGATCGTCACGCGAGCACCCGCGTCCGCGGCGGCCAGGGCCGTGGAGACGACGCAGCAGTCGGTCGAGACCCCGGTCAGCACGATCGGAGCGGATCCGAGGATCTGCCCGATCGCCGCACCCCACTTGCCGAACGTCGGCAGGTCGAGCGTCGGATGCGGCGAGAGCTCCCGCGCCCCGGGCACGAGATCGAAGAGCGGGTCGTCGGCCGGACGGTCGGCGAACGGCCATTCCGCGAAGTAGTCGCCCCAGGCGGTGCTCCGGTCGGCGGTGGGCAGCCAGCGGGTGACGAGCACGCGTCCGCCGGCGGCCGCCGCGAGTCGCCGGATGTTCTCGAGCGCCGCGGGGAACATCGGCGAGCCCCATGCCGAGTCCGGCGCCGCGAAGATGTTCTGCGGGTCGATCACCACCAGCCAGGGCAGCTCGGCGGGTTCCGCGCGGCGCGCCGTTTCGTCTCGGTCGCCTCCGGCGTCCTCGCTCAACGACCCCGGGGGGTCAGCCGCATCCGTCACGCCTGCTCCTGACGGCGGATCCTGCCCGCCCGGCCGAACCAGGTGACGACGAATCCGAGCACGAGAGCGAAGAAGACGCCGAGGTTGGCGTAGGCCCAGTCGCCGTCCTTGCCGCCGATGAGGCCGAGGAAGTACCCCTGCCAGTTGTTCCACGGCGCCGCGTCGGCGAACCCGTTGATCACGAAGCCCCAGCCGATGATCGATGCCACGACGAGCGTGGCGATCGAGAGGACGTCCCAGGCGCCGTAGCGCCCGTTCGGGTCGAACAGCGCCGCCTCGTCGTAGTCCTTGCGACGGCGGAGGATGTCGGCGATGAGGATCCCTGCCCATGCGGCCATCGGCACGCCGAGCGTGATGAGGAACGACTGGAAGGGGCCCAGGAAGTTCTGCGCGAAGAACACCACGACGATCGTGCCGATGGTGAGGATCACGCCGTCGACCGCCGCTGCGGCCGGCCTCGGGATCCGGATCCCGAGGCTGAGCAGGGTGAGACCCGACGAGTAGATGCCGAGCACCGCGCCCGAGACCAGCGTGAGGATCGCGACGATGAGGAACGGGAACAGCGCCCAGTCCGGGAGCAGCGAGGCGAGCGCCCCGATCGGATCGGCCGCGACGGCGGCGCCGAGCTTGTCGTCCGAACCGGCGAGGAGGAGACCGAAGAACACCAGCACGATCGGGGCGACGGATCCGCCGATCGTGTTCCAGGCGACGATCTGCGTGTCCGACGCGGTGCGCTTCTGATAGCGGGACCAGTCGGCGGCGATGTTGATCCAGCCGAGCCCGAAGCCGGTCATCACCATGACGAGCGCTCCGATGGTCTGGGCGAGGGTGCCGTCCGGGTGCGAGAAGGCCTTGTACCAGTGGATGCTCGAGAACGTCAGGATCAGGAACAGCACCGTGAACGCGCCGGTCAGCCAGGTGAGCACCGACTGGAGCCGCATGATCGTGTGGTAGCCGAGCACCGATGCGCCGACGATGAGAGCGGCCACGAGGATCGTCGCGATGATGTTCACGGCGACGTCGCCGCTCTCGCCCACCCAGCCGAGCCGGTGCAGCACCGTGGTGGTCGCGAGCACGGCGGTGATGGTGAGCGACGTCTCCCAGCCGATCGAGGTGAGCCACGACACGATGCCGGGGATCTTCTGCCCCTGCACGCCGAACGCGGCCCGCGACAGCACCATGGTCGGCGCGGATCCGCGCTTTCCCGCGATCGCGATGAGCCCGCACAGTGCGAAGGACACCACGATGCCGATGATCGCGACGACCGTCGCCTGCCAGAGCGAGATGCCGAAGCCGAGCAGGAACGAGCCGTAGGACATGCCGAACACCGACACGTTCGCGGCGAACCACGGCCAGAACAGGTCGCGGGGCCGCGCGGTGCGCTCCGATTCGGGGACGATCTCGATGCCCCGGCTCTCGATGAGGGTGCCGGCTCCGGTGCTGCGCTCTGCGGACATGGCAACATCCTGGCAGGCAGGAGGGCGACGGAGGCGGATCCCGGCGGTTTTCGGGGGCGGTCTTCGTCGTGCTGACGCCCCGTTCGGCGCAGACGGAGTTCCTCGAGAACCCGATCGCCGTCCGACGCGGCGAGGCGGTACGATAACGCCGACCCGTTGATCCGGCGCGGCATCTCTGCTCGTGACCGGGCGCCCGTAGGCTTCCGGGTCGGAAGGATCCGCCATGGACGCCGCGCGCATGCATGCCGCCTCGCCCGAATCCGCCGCGATCGTCGACGCCGTGCTCGACTACTCCCGCCGCCGGATGCTCGCCACCGATGTGCCGCTGGACAAACCGCAGCCCGAAGCCGAACTGCGACGCCTCGTGGGCGCGACGATCACCGACGCCGGGCTCGGCGGGCAGCGCGCGCTCAGCGTCTTCGAGCACATCCTCGCCCCGGCCTGCCTCACCACGAGCCACCCCAACTACCTCTCCTTCATCCCCAACGCGCCGACCGTGGCGGCCATGGCGTTCGACCTCGTCGTCTCGGCCTCGGGGCTCTACGGCGGCAGCTGGCTCGAAGGCGCCGGAGCGGTGCACGCCGAGAACGAGGTGCTCTCGTGGCTCGCCGCCGAGTTCGGGCTGCCCGAGACCGCGGGCGGCGTCTTCGTGCAGGGCGGCACGATCGGCAACCTCTCGGCGCTCGCCGCGGCGCGCGACAAGGCCGGACGGCGTCTCGACGCGGCCGGCACGCCCCGGCCCGCACGGTGGAAGCTGGTCTGCAGCCTGGAGGCGCACTCCTCGAACAAGTCGGCCGCGAAGATCATGGACGTCGACGTGATCGCGGTGCCCGCGGGCGCCGACGGCAAGCTGCACGCCGACGAGGTGCGCGCCGCCCTGGAGGAGCACGGGGACGCGGTGTTCGCGGTCGTGGCGACCGCCGGATCCACCAACTTCGGCATCCTCGACGACATCGCCGGCATCGCGGCGCTCAAGGACGAGTTCGAGTTCTGGCTGCACATCGACGGTGCATACGGGCTGACCGCCATGCTGGCGCCGGAGGCCAGGGCGTGGTTCGCCGGCGTCGAGCGGTGCGACTCGCTCGTCGTGGATCCGCACAAGTGGCTGTACGCGCCCTTCGACTGCTGCGCCCTGCTGTACCGGGATCCGGCCGACGGCCGTCTGGCGCACACGCAGCACGCGGAGTACCTGGACACCCTCACCGACACGGATGAGTTCAGCCCCTCGGACTACTCGATCCAGCTCACCCGGCGTCCGCGCGGACTGCCGCTGTGGTTCTCGCTCGCGACCTACGGCGTGGCGGCGTACCGGGAGGCCGTGAGCTCGACGCTCGCGCTGACCCGGCGGATCGCCGATGAGATCGCCTCCCGCCCCGAGCTGCGCCTGGTGCGCGACCCCGAGCTCTCGGTGGTCGTGTTCGAGCGCGAGGGCTGGGAGCGCGCCGACTACGACCGCTGGTCGGACGAGCTGCTGCAGTCGCAGCGCGCCCTGGTCGTGCCGAGTTCGCACGCCGGCCGGGTCAACACGCGCTTCGCGATCCTGAACCCGCTGACGACCTTCGAGGACCTCGTCGGGATCCTGGACACGATGCGCTGAGCCGCGGCGGGGGTGGTTCCGCGATCGGCCTCCCCGAGCAATTCCGCAGGACGGATCCACTTCCAGAGGACGAATCGCGAGGATTCATCCTTCAGAAGTGGATCCTTCCTGCGGGTTGAAGGCGGATCCGGCAAGGGGTGCGGGCTCAGCCGGCGAAGAACGCCTTCGCGACGGCAGTGAGGTCGTGCAGGTCGCTCACGCCGGCGAGCTCGCGGGCGGAGTGCATCGACAGGATCGGGATGCCCACGTCGACCGTGCGGATCCCCAGCCGGGTGGCGGTGATCGGTCCGATCGTGGATCCGCAGGGCACGTCGTTGTTCGAGACGAACTCCTGGGTCACCACACCGGCGGCGTCGCACCAGCGGTGCCACGCGGCCGCGCCCACCGCATCGGTCGCGTAGCGCTGGTTCGCGTTGATCTTCAGGATCGGACCGGATCCCAGCACCGGTTGCACGACCGGGTCGTGCCTGCCGGCGTAGTTCGGGTGCACCGAGTGCCCGACATCGCTGGACAGGCACCAGGAGGCGGCGTACGCGCGGTGCACATCGACGGCGTCGGCACCGAGCCCGGCGTAGATGCGCTCCAGGACGTCCTCCAGGATGGGGCCGGCGGCCCCGGAGCGGGATCCGGATCCGAGCTCCTCGTGGTCGAAGGCGGCCAGCACCGCGATCGCCCGCGGCTCGTCGTGCGCGGCGATCTCGCCCAGCGCCACGACCCCCGCGTGCACCGAGGCGAGGTCGTCGAGTCGGCCGCTCGCGAAGAACGCGTCGTCCTTGCCGAACACCGCGCCGCGGGCGCTGTCGGCGGTGACGACGTCGAAGCCGCGGATCTCGAGCGGATCCACCCCCGCTGTGTCGGCGAGCTCTCCGAGGATGTCCGCCGACTCCGGGTCGCCCAGGCCCCAGACGGGCTGGGTCTCGACCTGCTTGTCCAGCGCGAGGCCGTTGTTGACGCCGCGGTCGAGGTGGATCGCGAGCTGCGGCAGGCGCAGCAGCGGTCCGGTCGCGGCGAGCGCGACCCGGCCGTCGGCGAGGGCGAGGCGGCCGGCGAGGCGCAGCTCGCGGTCGAGCCACGAGTTCAGCAGCGGTCCGCCGTAGACCTCGACGGCGGCCTGCAGCCAGCCGCGGGATCCGGTCGTCGGACGGGGCTTGAGCTTGAAGCCGGGGGAGTCGGTGTGCGCGCCGAGCACGTGCACCGGGGTGGTCGCCGTGGCCGCCGGCGGCACGACCCAGGCGATCGCCGCGCCGTCGCGCACGATCACGAACCGGCCGCCGGCCTGCGCGGGCCAGGCCTCGGTCTCGTCGAGCCGGGTGAAGCCCTGGCCCTCGAGGCGCCGGGCGACCTCCTCCGCCGCGTGGTAGCTGGAGGGAGAGGCGCTGACGAAGTCGGCCAGATCCTCGACGTGCGTACGGGCGTGGGCGGCGTGGGACATGAGGATCCTTCCGAGGGCGTCCTTCGATCGTAGCCGCGCCCTCCGAAAGCTCCCGTCGCGGAAGATGTCGCTCAGGTGACGGGAAGGCGGCAGAAAATGCGACGGGAGCGGATCCTGGCGGACCGCTCCCTGCACTTCCAGGATACCGCCCGGGGTGGGGCTTGCGGCAAGGGCCCCCCGCCGGGGCAGACTAGGTGGCTTCGCCCTGGAATCGGAGGATCCGTGCGCCCTGAAACCCACCCCGACCAGCCCTTCGCCGCCGCCCCGTCGTCCCGCGCCCCGCAGCCGCCGGACACCCGGTCGGTCTTCGCCCTCCCGCCCGTGCTCGCCCGCAAGTCCGCCCCCGCGCTCATCGCCGCGGACGACGCCCACCTCGCCGCCGTCCGCGGACGGCTCGCGGAGGAGATCGCCGCGCTCGAGGATCGCCTCACCCGCCTGCGGGCCACCCACGCGCGGCTCGGCCAGGAGGCTCTCGACCGCGACCTCGAGATCCACCGCACCACGTCGCGGCTGCAGCTGCTGCGCCGATTCGGCGTCGACCTCTGCCTCGGGCGGATGGTCGTCGCCGGATCCGGCGAGCGGCCCGCCGAGCGGGTCTACATCGGACGCATCGGGCTGTCGGATGCCGCCGGGCGCCGGCTGCTCGTCGACTGGCGGGCGCCCGCCGCCGAGCCCTTCTTCGCCGCCACCCACGCCGACCCGGCGGGGCTGGTCAGCCGTCGTCGCTACCGCTGGAGCTCCGGCCCCGGGAACGAGCGACGCATCACCGACTACTGGGACGAGGTCTTCGACCCGTCCGCGGACGGGGCGGGGGACGCCGCGGCGGCGCTCGACGACCAGTCCGCCTTCATCGCGAGCCTCGGCGCCTCGCGCTCGCCGCGGATGCGCGACGTGCTCGCCACCATCCAGGCCGACCAGGACGCGATCATCCGCGCGTCGTCGCGGGACGCCCTCGTCGTCGACGGCGGACCGGGCACCGGCAAGACCGTGGTCGCGCTGCACCGCGCCGCCTATCTCATGCACGCCGAGCAGCGGCTCAGCCACGGGGGGATCCTCTTCGTCGGCCCGCACCGTCCCTATCTCGCCTACGTCGAGGATGTGCTGCCGAGCCTCGGCGAGGACAGCGTGCGGGTGTGCACCGTGCCCGACATGGTGCCCGAGGGACGCGATGGCGACCGCATGGCGGAGGAGCCCGACCCGCTCTGCCGCTCGCTCAAGTCCGGCTCGCGTCTGCTCGATGCGGTGGCCGCCGCGGTGCGGTACCACGAGCAGGCGCCCCGCGATCCGCTGCTCGTGGAGACGCCCTGGCGGGACGTGGTCATCGAACCGGATGCGTGGGCCGAGGCGTTCGACGCGCCGGCACCGGGCACCGCGCACAACGACGCCCGCGACGAGGTGTGGGACGCGCTGATCGGAGCGCTCGTCGAGGACCACGCCGACGAGGACCTGCCCGCGCGGGCCCTGGACCGGTCGCTGCGGCAGAACACGGCGCTGCAGCGGGCGTTCGTCGCGGCCTGGCCCGTGCTGGATCCGGCGGGCGTCATCGCCGATCTGTGGGCGGTGCCCGCCTTCCTGCGCGTCTGCGCGCCGTGGCTCGGCGACGCGGAGCGGGAGGCGCTGCGGCGCGAGGACGCCCGCGCCTGGACCCGTCAGGACCTCCCGCTCCTCGACGAGGCGCGCGCGCTCATCGGCGATCCGGCGGGGGCTCGCCGGCGTCGACGCCAGGAGGCGGTCACCGCCGAGGAGCGGGAGTATCGCGAGCGCGTGCTGGACGAGCTGCTGGCCGCCGACGACGACAAGGAGAGCGCGATCACCGGGTTCTTCTTCGGCGAGGACAGCGCCGGGGTGCGCGAGATGCTCCTCGACGAGGAGGCCCTGCCCCGCCGGGATCCGGATGCGCTCGCAGGCCCCTTCGCGCACGTGATCGTCGACGAGGCGCAGGAGCTCAGCGATGCGGAGTGGGCCATGCTGCTGCGCCGTGCGCCGTCGCACAGTCTGACCATCGTCGGCGACCGCGCGCAGGCCCGGCACGGGTTCGGGGAGACGTGGGCCGACCGCCTCGCCCGGATCGGCCTGCGCCGGGTCGCCCAGGCGTCGCTGCGCATCAACTACCGCACGCCGGAGGAGGTCATGGCGGCCGCCGAGCCCGTCATCCGGGCCGCGCTGCCCGATGCCAACGTGCCCGTCTCGGTGCGCGCGAGCGGCATCCCGGTGCGATACGCGTCCGCCGCGGAGCGCGACCGGATCATCGCGGAGTGGCTGGCGGCGCACGCCGAGGGGATCGCCTGCGTGATCGGCGACGACCGGCCATACCGGGACGCCCGGGGCGCCGTCGAGCCGCGGGTGCGCCTGTGCACGCCGCTGACGGCGAAGGGCCTGGAGTTCGACCTCGTCGTGCTCGTGGATCCGGAGCTCCTCGGCGAGGGGATCGAGGGCGCCGTCGACCGCTACGTGGCGATGACCCGCGCGACCCAGGAGCTCGTCGTGCTCACCGGGGAGCGCTGACCGGCGGAAGCGAGGACGACCGCCGCGGGCTCACAGGTCGGCGCCGACGAGCGCCTCGCCCAGCGGCGTGCGCAGGTGCATCATCCGGGCGCCGTCGCGGGTGCTGTCGATCAGGCCCGCATCGCGCAGCACCGTGAGGTGGTGGGAGGCGGTGGAGACCGCGATCCCCGCCCCCACCGCCACCTGGGTCGTGGTCCGCGGCACGTGCGCGGCGAGCAGGATCCCCGCGCGCACCGGCCCGACGAGGGCCCCCAGGGCGCGCACCCGGTCCTCGGTGTCGGCCGCCCAGCCGGCCGTCACTCCGTGCGCGGGGTAGAAAAGCGTCGGCTGGGCCGGCGGCTCGGTGAGCACCATGCAGCCCCAGGACGACATGACGGAGGGGACGAGCACCAGGCCGCCACCCCGGCAGTCCACGTCCTCGCTGTGCCGTCGCAGCCGCACGCGCACGGAGCCGTCGCCCCATCCGACCTGGGGGTGCAGGGCGGATGCCATGGCGGCGAGCCCCTCGGTCGCGATCGTGCGGGACCGCACGGCGATGTCGGATCTCAGGATCCGCTCCAGCTGCGGCCAGACCGGCGCCATCGTGCCGTCCCAGACCTCCTCCCAGGCGTCGGCGATGATCGCGCGCGCCCGCGCCGGGTGCTCCTGCATGCGGCGCAGGGACTCCTGTCGACGGCCGGAGGAGCGCGCGATCATCTTGCCGAGGTCCACGCGCATGCCGGCGAGCGGAGCCTCCCGCAGCGCCGCGAGCTCGTCGTCGGGCCCCAGGTCCCATCGGGCGGTGGTCGTGACGAAGTCGGGCATGTAGCCGTCGGCGCCGATCACCGGCGCGAGCACGTCGAACGCGTGGCGGGGCAGTCGCCCGCGCACGCTCTTGAGCCAGCCCCAGGCGAGCGGATAGTGCTCCGGGCGCAGCAGCACGCGCACGGCGTGGGCGAGCTCATGGCCGGGCGAGACGCCGAACCGCACTGCCTGGATGTCGCCGGGGCTCAGGCGGAAGTCGACGCGGTGGTGCTCCCACTCGACGCCCTCCATGTTTCGATCCACATCGAAACTCTACGACGTGGATCCGAGCCCGGGGAGAGTGGGAGCACACCACCGAGAGGAGCACGACATGAGCATCATCGCACCCGAGATCGCCGTGATCACGCCCGAGGAGATCCGCCTCGGCACGGGCGACGGACGGCGCTTCGAAGGCGTCGAGCACGGCGCCGCCGTCTCGTACTTCTACGTCGACAACCAGCCCGGTCAGGGGTCTCTGCTGCACTGGCACCCCTACCCTGAGACCTGGGTCGTGATCGAGGGCGAAGCCGCCTTCACCGTCGGCGACCGCATCATCACCGCGACCGCGGGCGACACCGTGACGGGGCCCGCCTTCGTGCCCCACCGCTTCGAGAACGTGGGATCGAGCACCATGCGCCTGATCGGGATCCACGCCTCGGCCGTGATCATCCAGACCGTGGTCGACTGACCACAACCGCAGAGGAGCAGAACATGTCGTTCCAGGCATATCTCGACGCCGTCGAGACCAAGACCGGGCTCACGCCGCGCCAGATCGTGGACCTCGCCGAGGCACAGGGCTTCGGCCCCGGCACCAAGGCCGCCCCGATCCTCGAATGGCTCAAGAGCGAATACGACCTCGGACGCGGACACGGCATGGCGATCGTGCACGTGATCACCAAGGGCCCGACGATCAGCACGAAGCACGTGGGAACCGATGGCACGCACCGGGATGCCAGCGATACGCTCTGGCTCGACGGCAAGGATTCGAATCCGGACCGCGCCTGAGACCCCGTTCGTCCCCGTTCAGCAAGGAGACCGGCACATGGCCGTTCGCGCCGACCTCAACATCTCCCTCGACGGGTACGCGTCGACCACCGATCAGACCCCGGAGAACCCCTTCGGGGACGACTGGGGCCGCCTCGTCGCGGCCTACACGGCCACCCGCACGTTCCGGGAGCGCGTGCTGGGCGACCTCTCCGGCGCGGGGACCACGGGCGTGGACGACCGCTACGGCGCCGAGTACTTCGAGGACATCGGCGCCGAGATCATGGGTGCGGGGATGTTCGGCCTCCACGACTTCCCCGACGATGCGGACTGGCGCGGCTGGTGGGGCGACGAGCCGCCTTTCCGCTGCCCGGTCTTCGTCCTGACGCACAGCGCGGGCCGGGAGCCGATCTCCTTCGACAACGGCACGGAGTTCCACTTCCTCGACGCGCCGCCGGCCGAGGCGCTGGCGCTCGCGACCGAGGTCGCCGGCGACGCGGACGTGCGCATCGGGGGAGGGGCCAGCACGGTGCGCGCGTTCCTGGCCGCCGGCCTCGTCGACCGTCTGCACGTCGGCATCACCCCGATCCTGCTCGGTCGCGGGCAGAACCTCTGGGCCGACCTGCGCGGCCTCGAAGACGGCTACACGGTCACCAGCGAGGTCGCCGAGAGCGGTGTGGTGCACGTGACGTTCGCCCGCGGCTGAGTCTGCGGGCGGCCGGGACACGACGGGTCGAGGCTGCGCTCGCGGTGTGTGCGGGGAGCGCCGGGGCCGGGTCGGGCCGCGTGACGGGATCCGGCGTCGCGTCAGGCCGCGTGACGGGATCCGGCGTCGCGTCAGGCCGCGTGCCGGGATCCGGCGTCGCCGGTGCCGTTCGCTTCCGGCCTGTCGGCCGCGGGCTCCTCGGCGTCCTCGACGTCCTCATCGGACGGAGCGGATCCGGCCTTCGGGGGGCGCGACTCGCGCCGGGCGTAGATCGCCCTCGATGCGTCCGACAGCGGGCTGCGCAGGAACAGCAGCGAGACGCTGATCCCGATGAGCGCGGCGAACAGGGCCGCGAGCCACCAGAACTCCCGGAAGATCGGGAAGAAGAACCACAGGATCCCCAGCGGCACGAGGAACGCCAGCAGGCGCAGCACCGAGTACACGAGAAGGGGAGGAAGTTTCACGACCCCAGTCTAGGAGGGCGCGTTCGGCGCGCGCTGTGAGGGCGCTATGCCGGGCTTCTCCATCGGATGTGCGGCAGCCGGGCGTTCGCCGCACGCAGGCCGCCAGGCCGGGACACGACCTAGACTGGAACCGTGGCACGTTTCCTCGTGATCGGCGGTTTTCTGGCCGCGGTCTTCTGGGTTTACAGCATCGTCGACTGCGTCGTGCAGCCGGCGAGCCGTCACCGCGGCGTGCCCAAGGGCGTGTGGATCGCGATCGTCGTTCTCATCCCGGTGATCGGCGGACTGCTCTGGTTCACGATCGGGCGCACCCGTCGTGGGCGCACCGCCGACGAGGAGCGGTACCTGCCGCTCGACGACGCGGATCCGGCCCGGGCGAATCCGGCCCGTCGCATCAGCGCGGCCGAGCAGGAGCGGCTCATCAAGGAGCTCCAGGACGAGCTCTCCCGCCTCGACGATCGCGGCGACACCGATTCGGCCGGCCCGCGCCCGTGACGGCGCCCTCGCACGCTCCTGCCGCCGACGCGGCCGTGCGGCTGCTGACGACGCTCGTGGAGCACGGCGTCCGCGACATCGTGCTCTCGCCGGGCTCCCGGTCTCAGGCGCTCGCGCTCGCCGCCGCCGCCCTGGCGCGCTCCGGATCGCTCCGCGTGCACGTGCGGATCGACGAGCGGGTGGCGGGGTTCACCGCCCTCGGGATCGGCCGTGAGTCCGGCGCTCCCGCGGCCGTGATCTGCACTTCCGGGACCGCCGCGGCGGGGTACCTTCCCGCGGCGATGGAGGCGTTCCACTCCGGGGTCCCGCTGATCCTGCTCACCGCCGACCGACCGCCGGAGCTGCGCGGCGTCGGCGCGAACCAGGCCACGGTCCAGCCGGGGATGTTCCGCCCGTGGGCGCGGCTGAGCGTGGACGCGCCCGTGCCCGGCGATGCGGAACCCGCCGTGTACGCCGCACTCGCGGAGGAGGCCGTGACCGTCGCCCTCGGAGCCGCGGGGGAGGGACTCGACGGCGTCGCCGGTCCCGTGCACCTGAACCTGCCGGTGCGGGAGCCGCTCTCCGGCACGCTCCCGGATCCGCTGTCGGCGAGCGCCGGCCCGCTGCCGCGCCCCGCCGGGGCGGAGCCGATGCGGATCGCCGCCGGCGGGCGGACCCTGGTCGTGGCGGGCGCCGATGCCGGCCCCGACGCCGAGCGCCTCGCCCGCGAGGGCGGGTGGCCGCTGATCGCCGAGGTGGTCAGCGGAGCCCGTTTCGGGCCGCAGCTCGTGCCCGCATACCGGGAGCGCCTGCGCGACGCCGCGCTCGCCGACCGGATCCAGCGGGTCGTCGTGCTCGGGCATCCGACGCTCAGTCGCGAGGTCGCGGCCCTGCTGCGCCGCACCGACCTCGAGATCATCGCGGTGCGCCGAGGCGGCGAGCGACTGAATCCGTCGGGCACCGCGGTCGACGCGCGGGCGATCGAGGTCGAGCAGGGACCGGCGGACACGGGATGGCTCGCGGCGTGGACGGCACCGACGGCGGTCGGCGGCGGGGCTGCGGATCCCGATGCGGGCTCCTCGGCCGACGTGCCCCTGGACCGGCCCGCCCTCGTGCGGGCGGTGTGGGCGGCGACCGGCCCCGCCGACCGGCTGCTGTTCGGCTCGTCGCGGATCGTGCGCGTGGCGGACCAGCTGCTCGACGGCGCCGAGGCGCGCGTGCACGCCAACCGCGGGCTCGCCGGCATCGACGGCACGACCGGCACGGGCATCGGCATCGCCCTCGCCGCGCAGGCCGGGGGCGCCCCCGGCACGGTGCGCGTGCTGCTCGGCGACCTGTCGCTCCTGCACGACGTCGGATCCCTCCTCCTCCCGGCCGATGAGCCGGCGCCGCGGGTGCAGGTGATCGTCGGCAACGACGGCGGCGGCACGATCTTCGACGGCCTCGAGGTCGCCGCCTCGGCCCCGTCGGTCGATCTCGACCGCGCGTTCTACACGCCGCAGTCCGTCGCGCTCGGTCCCCTCGCCGCCGCCTACGGATGGACCCACGTGCACGTCGGCACCGTCGCCGAGCTGGAGCACGCGCTCGCCGCGGAGGTCGGAGGGCCGCAGCTGATCGAGGTGCCCCTGGCCCGCTGAGCGGCGCCGCTCCGTCGAAGGCGCGCGGCTTCATCGGGGGCTCTCCGGGGCTCGAGGCGGTGCGGAACTCCGTCGATTCCGCGGGCCGCGCGGTCTCCGAGGCGCGCGTTCGGTTCTGACGGAGTTCCGCACCCCGTGCCGTCGCGTCCGGCATCATGGGGGCATGAGCCAGCACTCCGCCGGGTGGACCGCCCCCGCCGCAGAAGTCCTCCGCGTCACCTCCGCCGGACTCGCCGGGGTCGACCCCGACGCCACTCCGGGGTTCCAGGGCGAGAAGGCCGACGGTGCGGCGTCGCTGGCCACGGGACTGGCCGCCCTCGGCGACCTGCAGGAGCGGCTGTTCGCGCGGTCCGCGGTGGGCGAGGCGCAGGCGAGCGTCCTGCTGGTGCTGCAGGCGATGGACTCCGCGGGCAAGGGCGGGATCGTCCGGCATGTGGTCGGCGGCGTGGATCCGCAGGGCGTCGAGCTTGCGGCGTTCAAGGCGCCGACCGCCGAGGAGCTGCAGCACGACTTCCTCTGGCGCATCGAGAAGCGCCTGCCCGCCGAGGGCAAGATCGGCGTGTTCGACCGCTCGCACTACGAGGACGTGCTCATCGGCCGGGTGCGCTCGCTCGCCCCGGCCGAGGAGATCGAACGCCGCTACGACGCGATCGTCGACTTCGAGAAGCGCGTCGTCGAGAGCGGGACGCGCATCGTCAAGGTGATGCTGGACATCTCCCGCGACGAGCAGAAGAAGCGCCTCATGGAGCGTCTGGACCGGCCTGAGAAGCACTGGAAGTTCAACCCCGGCGACACCGACGAGCGCCTGCTCTGGGACGACTACATGGCCGCCTACGACACCGTCTTCGAGCGCACGTCGACCGACGCCGCGCCCTGGTACGTGATCCCCGCGAACCGCAAGTGGTACGCCCGCCTCGCCGTGCAGGAGCTGCTGCTCGCCGCCCTCCGGGACATCGATCCGCAGTGGCCCCTCGCCGACTACGACGTCGACGCGGAGCGCAAGCGGCTCGCCGCGAGCTGAGGCGGATCCTCCGCCCGCGGTTCAGGCCAGGGCGTCGACGATCGGGCGGAACTTCACCCGCGTCTCGAGCATCTCCGCCTCCGGATCGCTGCCGGCGACGATTCCCGCTCCGGCGTAGGCGGTGAGCGCGATCGGCGCTCCGCGCCCGGTGCCGGCGACGTCGAACTGGGCGCAGCGCAGGGCGATCGCCCATTCGCCGTTGCCCTGCGCGTCGATCCAGCCCACGGGGCCCGCGTAGCGTCCCCGGTCGAACGGCTCGAGCTCGCGGATCGCCGCGATGGCCGCGTCGGTCGGCGTCCCCGCGACGGCGGCCGTCGGATGCAGCGCCGCGGCGAGGTCGAGGGCGGACGCGCCGTCGCTGAGGCGGGCGCGCACGTCGGTGGCGAGATGGAACAGGTTCGGCAGCTCGAGGATGAACGGTCCGCCGTCGGCGTCGAGCGCGGTCGTGTGCGGGGCCAGCGACGCGACGACGCTGCGCACCGCGAACGCGTGCTCGTCGTTGTCCTTGGGGCTGTCGGCCAGCGCGGCGGCCGCGCGGGCATCGGTGACCGCATCGGCGCCCCGGGCGGTCGTCCCGGCCAGCACCCGGGCGGTCACCACGCCGTCCTGCGCCGTCACCAGGGTCTCCGGGCTCGCGCCGATGAGGCCGTCCACGGCGAACGCCCACGTGTCGGGGTACTCGGTGCTCAGCGCCCGCACGAGCCGGCGCAGATCGGATCCGGCGGGCACCGTGCCGACGAGGTCGCGCGCGAGCACCACCTTGCCGTACCGGGCGTCGGCGATCGCGGAGAGGGCCGCCCGTACGGACGCCTGATAGCCCTGCGCGGTCTGAGCGCCCGGGCCGAGGGTGCCCGCCCAGTGCGGGCCGAGCGCGGTGGGGGCCGGGGCGGTCGCGTCGCTCGCCTCGGGGTCGTCGGCGTCGAGGCCGGGGTCGTCGGCGTCGCGGATCCGCGTGATCCAGGTGCGTCCGCCGTGCCGCCCGATCACGGTGCGCGGCACGATCAGCACGCTGTCGGCGGCCGACGCCTCGTCGAACACCAGTGCCGCGAAGGCGACCAGCCCGGTACCGGGCAGCCGCACCCCGTCGTCGACACGGGCGGATCCGCGGATCTCATCCCAGGCGCGGCTCAGGGCGGCGGTGCGGGGCTCGGCGCCCCGCGACACGCGCACGACCCGGGCGACGTCGGCGCCCGCCGCGACGATCCCGTCGCCCCGGCGCAGCCAGGCGCGGGGATCCGCCGGGTCCGCATAGCCGAGCAGGTCGTCGGCGAGGTCGAACTCTCGCGTCTGAACGACCAGGCCGGCACTCACGGATCCAGCCTATTGCGTGCCGCGCCCCCGCCGTCGCGCCCGGCCTCCGACCGCGAGACCGATGCCTCGTCACGAGACCGACGATAGGCCGCAGGGTCTCGTGACGCAGGATCGGTCTCGCGGTGACCCGCGCCCCGGGAGGGTGACCGCGCCGGCGGGACGGTGACCCGCGCCCCCGGGAGGGTGACCCGCGCCGCCGGGACGGTGACCCGCGCCGCCTAGAGTGTGACCGTGACTGCCGAACGCCCTGCATCCGGAACCGAGATCGTCTTCCAGTGGCGCAAGTGGGACGGATCCCCGCACTGGCGTCACGAGTGCGTGTACCTCGGCGCCGACGACTGGGGGGACTGGGTGGGGCAGCCCGCGGGATGGGGCAGCGAGCGCCCCGCCCGCTCGTTCACGGCCCCGGGACCCAACGTCACCCTGGTGCCGCCGAGCGGCGACTTCGCCCTGACGGTCAACCGCGACCACCCCCACGGCATGCGCATCTACATCGATCTCGCGTGGGACCTGCGCGCCGTCGCGGAGAAGGATCCGGAGGCGTCCACCGCCGGTGTCCCGGTGCTCTTCACCGGCATCGACATGGATCTCGACGTCGTGCGCGTCGAGGGGGAGCGCGGCACCTGGATCGATGACGAGGACGAGTGGGACGAGCACCGCGTGCACTACGGCTATCCCGCCGAGGTGCAGCAGCGGCTGGAGGCGCTCGCCGCAGAGCTCGAGCAGCGCGTGCGCGCGCAGGTGCCGCCGTTCGACGACGCGACGGCCGATGTCTGGCTGGACCGGCTCGCCGCGCTCGCTCTGCCCTCCATTCCGAGTCGTCTCCCTGAGCACGAGCTATAGGTCGTGCTCAGGGAGACGACTCGGAATGGACGGCCGCGTAGGCTGGACGGGTGAGTGCGAACGAGCAGCCCAACCGCGCCGACCTCGGCAAGGATCCGTCGCGCGTCAGCGGCATGTTCGATCAGGTCGCGGCCGGCTACGACCGCACCAACACCGTGATGACGGTCGGCAACGACGCGCTCTGGCGGGCGGCCACGACCCGCGCGGTCGCCCCGAAGAAGGGCGAGCGGATCCTGGATCTCGGGGCGGGCACGGCGTCCTCGTCCGCCTCGCTCGCGCGCAGCGGCGCCGACGTGGTCGCGGCCGACTTCTCGCCCGGGATGCTCGCGGAGGGGAAGCGCCGGCACGGCGACCTGCCGAACCTCAGCTTCGTCGAGGCCGACGCCATGAACCTCCCGTTCGAGGACGCGAGCTTCGACGCGGTGACCATGTCGTACAGCCTGCGCAACGTCCAGGAGCCGAAGAAGGCGATCGCGGAGCTGTTCCGGGTGACGAAGCCGGGCGGACGCGTCGTGATCAACGAGTTCTCCACGCCGCCGGCGAAGCTCGTGCGCGGGTTCTACAAGCTCTACAACTCCCAGGTGCTGCCGCGCGTGGCCCGCGTCGCCGGCACCAACGGCGAGGCGTACGACTACCTCAACGAGTCGATCCGGGAGTGGCCCGACCAGCGCACCCTCGCCGCGTGGCTGCGCGAGGCCGGGTGGATCGACGTGGCCTGGCGCAATCTGTCCTTCGGGATGGTGGCGCTGCACCGCGCCCGCAAGCCGCGCGCCTGACGGGCCGCGCTCACCCTCCGGCGTTCGCAGGTAGGCTGGATCCGTGACTTCGAGCTCCGCCGCCACGGGTTCGCGCCTCGCGAGCCGTCTCGGTTTCAGCGACCGCGTCTTCGTCGGTCCCGCCGCGCGCAAGCTCGCCCGCGAGGTCGAGGCGGGCCTCGACCTCGTCGAATCCGGTCTCGCCGAGGATCTGCACGTCGCCGACGCGCTGGCCGATGCGACCAGCCGCTACCTGTACGAGGCGGGCGGCAAGCGGGTGCGCCCGGTGCTCGCCCTGCTCACCGCGCAGCTCGGCGGGGGCAATCTGCCCGCCGTCGTCGACATCGCCAAGGCGCTCGAGCTGACGCACCTCGGATCGCTCTACCACGACGACGTCATGGACGGCGCCGACCGCCGTCGGGGCGTTCCCGCGGCGCACGCGGTGTGGGGCAACAACGTCGCGATCCTCACCGGCGACATCCTGTTCTCCCGGGCGCTCAAGCTCATGTCCGGCCACGGCGACCGTGCGATCCGGCTGCAGGCCGACACCTTCGAGCGTCTCGTGCTCGGTCAGATGCACGAGACCGTGGGCCCGCAGGAGGACGACGACCCGATCGAGTTCTACATCCAGGTGCTCGCGGACAAGACCGGATCCCTCATCGCCGCGGCGACGCAGGCCGGCGTGATCTTCTCCGGCGCCCCCTCCGCCTTCGAGGAGCCGCTGCGGGTCTACGGCGAGAAGGTCGGCGTCGCATTCCAGCTGCTCGACGATGTGATCGATCTGTCGTCCAAGCCCGAGGACACGGGGAAGGTGCCGGGGACGGATCTGCGCGCCGGCGTGCCGACGATGCCGTCGCTGCTGCTCGGCGTCGAGACGGATCCCGACTCGGTCGCCCTCGCCGCCGAGATCGACGAGGGCGTGCAGCGCATCGCCGCGGGCGAGGATCCGTCGATCCTCGACGACGCCCTCGCGCGCCTGCGCGATCACGACGTCACCCGCAAGACGCTCGACCTGGCCCGCAGCTGGACCCAGGGCGCGATCGACGAGCTCGACGTGCTGCCCAAGGGTCCGGTGCGCGAGGCGCTCACCCGATTCGCGCAGTCGCTCGCCGACCGCAGCAGCTGACGCACGCTCCGCCCGCATCCCGGGCAGCCGAAAGGATCCCCATGACCAAGCTCAGGCTTGCCATCGTCGGTGCCGGCCCCGCCGGCATCTATGCCGCCGACCTCCTGCTGAAGGCCGAACGCCGCTTCGACGTGTCGATCGACCTGTTCGAGAAGCTGCCCGCGCCCTACGGCCTGGTGCGGTACGGCGTCGCCCCCGACCACCCCCGGATCAAGGGCATCATCACGGCGCTCCGGGACGTGCTCGACCGCGGCGACATCCGCCTCTTCGGCAACGTGGACTTCGGCACCGACATCACGCTCGACGATCTCAAGCGGCACTACAACGCCGTGATCTTCGCGACCGGGGCCCGCCGCGACACCGACATGGACATCCCGGGCGTCGACGCGATCGGATCCTACGGCGCCGCCGACTACGTCAGCTGGTTCGACGGGCATCCCGACGTGCCGCGCGAATGGCCCCTGGACGCCGCGAGCGTCGCGGTGATCGGCAACGGCAACGTGGCCCTCGACGTGTCGCGGATGCTGGCCAAGCACGCGGAGGACCTGCTCGTCACCGAGGTGCCGGCGAACGTGTACGAGGGCATGAAGGACAGCGCCGTCACCGACGTGCACGTGTTCGGACGCCGCGGCCCGGCCCAGGTGAAGTTCACGCCGCTCGAACTGCGCGAGCTCGGCGAGCTGCGCGACGTCGACATGGTCGTCTACGACGAGGACTTCGACTACGACGACGCCTCGCGCGACGCGATCGCGAGCAACAAGCAGGTCATGGTCATCGACCGCGTCCTGCAGTCGTGGCGCAAGCGCGATTCGGTGAACAACGCCGGAGGCACCGCCTCGCGTCGGCTGCACCTGCACTTCTGGGCGCGCCCGGTCGAGGTCCGCACGGACGACGCGGGCCGTGTCGCCGCCCTCGTCTACGAGCGCACCCAGCCCGACGGCAACGGCGGTGCGGTGGGCACGGGCGAGCTGCGCGAGGTGCCGATCCAGGCGCTGTACCGAGCGGTCGGGTACTTCGGATCCCCGCTGTCGGGAGTGCCCTTCGACAAGAAGCACGGCGTGATCCCGAACCGCGAGGGACAGGTGCTCGCGAAGGACTCGAACCAGCGCGTCCCCGGCATCTACGCGACGGGCTGGATCAAGCGCGGCCCCGTGGGACTGATCGGGCACACCAAGTCCGACGCGATGGAGACCGTGCGTCACCTCATCAACGACCAGGGCTCGTGGTGGCAGCCGGAGGACCCGTCGGAGGCGGCGATCCCCGCGCTGCTCGCCGAGCGCGGCGTGCGCTGGACCGACCTCGACGGCTGGCACCGCCTGGACGAGCACGAGATCGCCCTCGGCGCTCCCGAGGAGCGCGCCAGGATCAAGGTCGTGCCCCGCGAGGACATGGTCCGCATCTCCCGCGGGGAGTGACCCGCTCGCACCGCACGCCTTCCGGCCCGGGGCGGGATCGACGCGACGCTAGTTCTTCGCGGTCACCACGACCGTGAACACGACGTGCGCGCCCGATGCGCTGTTGTCGAGCGTCACCGTCGTCGTGCCCGTGGTGATCGGGGAGAGCCCGGGGTTGAACTGCGCGGATCCGTCGTCCTTGCCGGGCGTGAAGGACACGATGGTCGGATCCTCGATCTTCGCGGTCCAGCTCTTGAAGTCCTCCGTGGCGCCGGTCAGCACGATCACGTTGTCGAGCGGCACGGACACGGTGGTTCCGTCGACCGTCTTCAGATCGGCCATGATCGGCGGCAGCTGCTGAGCGCTCGGGCTGGGGCTCGCGGACGACGAAGCCGCCGGCGTCGTGGCGGCGGGGCTGCCGGCGCTCGAGCAGGCGGCGAGGCCGAGACCGGCGGAGGCGATGAGGACGCCGGCCAGCAGGGCGGACGGAAGGTGCGGACGGCTCATGGATCCTCCTCGGTGCGGTTCTGGCCCCAGCGTAGAGGACACGCCCTGCCCGGGGGAGTGGTCCGACGGCCTCCCTTCACAGGACGGCGCCCGGCCGCGTCGCTACGCTGAGGGCATGACCGTCGCATCGGATCCGCAGACGTGGATGCCCGACGTGCTCGGCGACGAGTTCGAGCAGCTCACCCTGCCGCTGGGCTCCGACGACGAGGGCGAGGTCGTCGCGACGCTGGTGCGGGCGCTGCCCGAGCGCACCGTCTGGCGGAGACTGTTCGGGGACGGGCGCGCGCTCGCCGACACCGATGTGCTGTACGTGCACGGCTGGTCGGACTACTTCTTCCAGAAGCGGCTGGCGCGGTTCTGGACGGCGCGGGGCGCGCGCTTCTTCGCCCTCGACCTGCGCAAGTACGGCCGGAGCCTGCGGCCGGGGCAGACGCCCGGGTTCATCTCGGATCTCGCGGAGTACGACGCGGACATCGCCGCGGCGCTCGCCGCGATGCAGGCGGAGCAGCCCCGGGGGGCTCCGCGTCGTCTGGTGCTGCTCGGACACTCCACGGGCGGACTGACGCTGAGCCTCTGGGCGGCGCGCAACCCCGGCATGGCGTCGGCGGTCATCCTGAACAGCCCGTGGCTGGAGTTCCAGCTCTCCCGCTTCACCCGGGAGACGCTCGCCCCGCTCGTGAGCTTGCAGGCCAAGCGGCGCCCCCTCGATCGCGCCCCGCAGGTGGACCTCGGGTTCTACACCCGCGCGCAGAACGCGGTCGCGGACCCGGACGACCCGGTGGATGTGAACCTGGCCTGGCGGCCGGAGCAGACCATGGCCGTGCACGCCGGGTGGCTGAACGCGGTCCTCGCCGGGCACGCGGCGGTCGCGGCGGGCGTCGCGATCCCGGTTCCGGTGTGCGTGCTGCTCTCCGCGCACAGCGCCTATCCCACGTCGTGGTCGGAGGACCTGACCCGTGCGGACAGCGTGCTCGTCGTGGACGACATCGCGCGCGCGGCGCTCAAGCTCGGCCCCTCGATCACGATCGAGTGGATCGAGGGCGCGCTGCACGACGTGTTCCTCTCCCGGCACGATGCCCGGGAGGAGGCGTACGAGCGCCTCGGCCACTGGGTCGACGGATGGTCCGCCGCCGACCGGGCCGCCCGGCTCCGCGCCCCGCGCTGACGCGGTCTCGCACCCCGCGCTGTCTTCGCGCCCGGGCGGCCCGCTCAGTCGACGTGGTGCATCGCGCGGACGAGATGCTCCGCGGCGTGGCCGTCGCCCGCGAGGATCGCGTCGGCGAGGGCCGCGTGGACCTCCCGCATGTGATCCCGCTCCGTGACGTCGACGGCCCAGGGGCGGAGATTGCGCGACAGGGGCATGCTTGTCTGGTCGAGCACCGTGTCGAGGATCTCGTTGTCCGAGTGCCGGGACAGGTAGTGCAGAAGCTCCCAGCGCCGCGCGGTGAGAGTGGCGGCGTCACCGAGCCCGTCGTCCAGGGCGCGCGCCAGCGCGGCCGCCTCCTCCCGCTCGGCTTCGTTCAGGCGGGGCACCGCGATCGCCGCGACTGCGCCCCCGAGGTATCCGGCGTACTCCAGGGTCTTCTCGGTGAGCTGCGGCGGCACCTCGGTGACCTGCGTGTAGCGGCTCGGGTGCATCTCGACGAGCCCGACCCGCTCCAGGCGCTGCAGTGCTTCCCGGATCGGCATCCGCGAGACGCCGAACTTCTCGGCGAGCTCCGCGTCCCGGATGCGGTGCCCGGGCGGCAGGGTGCCGTCGATGATCGACGCCCCGACCCTCTGATAGACCTCGTCGGCGAGAAGCTGCTTGGGCGCTCCCAGTAGCGCCTTGCTTTCGCCGAATTGCGGACCACGAACGTCCATCACTACCCCCAAGTAGTTTCCCCAGAACAGCACTATCTCATTCAGACCGGGCAAACCCAAATATTGGTGTGCGACGGCCGGCGAAGGCGTGTCCTGCGACATCGGAGGCGTCATCAGGCGACAAGGGGAGGATCCGCGCGGGCCGCGTGCCCCCGGCAGGACCTCCCGAGATCAGCGGAAGTTGATGAACTGCAGATCCAGATCCAGGTCGGATCCCTTGAGCAGTGCGATCACGGCCTGCAGGTCGTCGCGGCTCTTGGACTGCACCCGCAGCTCGTCGCCCTGGATCTGCGACTTCACGGACTTGGGGCCCTCGTCGCGGATGATCTTGCCGATCTTCTTCGCGTTCTCCGAGCTGATGCCCTCCTTGAGGGTCGACTCCAGGCGGAACTCCTTGCCGCTCGCGCTGGGCTCGCCGGACTCGAGGCTCTTCAGCGAGATGCCGCGCTTGATGAGCTTGGACTGGAACACGTCCAGCACCGCGCGGGCGCGCTCGTCCGAGTTCGCCAGGATCACGATCTTCTCGCCGCTCCACGCGATCGATGCGCCGACGCCCTTGAAGTCGTAGCGCTGCTCGATCTCCTTGCGGGCTTGGTTGAGGGCGTTGTCGGCCTCCTGGCGATCCACCTTGGACACGATGTCGAATGAGCTGTCAGCCATACAGGCAGTGTAACGAGCGGCGGCGCGGCGAGTAGCGTGAGGGAGCGTGACCGACCTCCTCCCGCACCACGACGGATCCGCGCTGCACGTCTCGGACGACGCCCCGGCCCTCGGCGACGTGGTCCGCGTGCGTCTGCGCGTGCCGGCGGGCTACGGCCCGCTCGCCGCCGTGCGCACCCGCTCGAACCCCGACCACGAGCCGGAGTGGACCGACGCCGAGCTGCTCGGATCCGCCGACGGGTGGGACTGGTGGGAGGCGCCCGTCACCGTGCGCAACCCGCGGCACGGCTACCGCTTCCTGCTGCAGCACGATGACGGCCGGATCGAGTGGCTGAACCAGACCGGGATCCACCGGCTGGAGACCCTCGACGCCGAGGACTTCGCGCTCGTCGCCGAGCCCGCGCCTCCGGCCTGGCTGCACGGGTCGGTGATGTACCAGGTGTTCCCCGATCGTTTCGCGCGGTCGGCGCAGGCCGACGCGCACCCGACGCCGGACTGGGCCGCCCCGGCCGCGTGGGACACCCCGGTGGATCCGGTCATGCCCGGCCGCGTCAGCCAGTTCTACGGCGGCGACCTGCCCGGGATCGTCGACCACCTCGACCACCTCGTGCGGCTCGGGGTGAACCTGCTCTACCTGACCCCGGTGTTCCCCGCCGCGTCCAACCATCGCTACGACGCCTCGAGCTTCTCACGCGTGGATCCGCTGCTCGGCGGCGACGAGGCCTATGCCCGCCTCATCGCCGAGGCGCACGCCCGCGGCATCCGGGTGATCGGCGACCTCACCAGCAACCACTCCGGCGACCGCCACGAGTGGTTCCGCGCGGCGTTCGGCCACCCCGGCGCGCCGGAGGAGGAGTTCTACTACTTCACCGACGCGGACAACACCGAGTACGAGTGCTGGCTGGGCGCGAAGAGCCTGCCCAAGTTCGACTGGGCGAGCGAGGAGCTGCGCGCGCGCTTCATCACCGGCGAGGAGTCCGCGGTCGCCCGCTGGCTGAAGCCGCCGTTCGGCGCCGACGGCTGGCGCGTAGACGTGGCGAACATGACCGGGCGGCTCGGCGCGATCGACCTGAACGCCGAGGTGCGCCGGCTGCTGCGCGACACCGTCCGGGGGATCAACCCCGACGCCATCCTGCTCGGCGAATCGACGAACGACGCGACGAGCGACCTGCAGGGCGACGGCTGGGACGGTGCCATGACCTACCCGTCGTTCACCCGTCCGGTGTGGGCCTGGCTCAGCGAGCCGACCGGCGCGCCGTATCTCACCGCCGAGGGCGAGGAGCGCACGGAGAGCTGGTTCTTCGGGATGCAGGTCGGCGGGATCCCGCGATACACCGCGCGCGACTTCGTCGACTCGATCACGCGATTCACCGGGGGGATCCCCTGGCGGGTGCGGCTCGGCAACATGCAGCCGCTGGACACGCACGACACCGCGCGGTTCGCGACGAACGCGGCCGCAGGCACCGTGCCGGTCGCGGTCGGCCTGTCGGTGACGCTGCCCGGGCTGCCGGTGGTCTTCGCGGGCGACGAGTTCGGCCTCACCGGCGCGGACGGCGAGTCCAGCCGCACGCCGATCCCGTGGGGCACCGAGGGCGAGGCGCACACGGCGGAGCGCATCGCGCTGTACCGCGATCTGGTGGGGCTGCGCCGTGCGCACCCGGTGCTCGGCACGGGCGGGCTGCGCTGGCTGCACGTCGACGACGAGTGCGTCGTGTTCGTGCGCGAATCGGCGGCGGAGACCGTGCTGGTGCTCGCGGCTCGCGGGGATGCCGATGTCGAGCTCCCGCCGGGTGCGCTCGCGGGTGCCTCGGCCGCCGCGCCGCTGTTCGGCGATGCGACGCTCGCGGTGGCCGGGGACGGCGCTGTCGCCCTGGTCGCGGAGGGGCCGGCGTTCGCGGCGTGGGCGCTGCCCGGCGTGGCGACTCCCGGCCCCCGCTGAGCGCGCCCGACGCGCCCCGCGCGCCCTCCCGCTCGGACGCGGGAGCGCTCGTAGGCTCGAGACATGGCTCGGATCGGCGGTCGCAGCACTCCGCTCGCGTGGCTCGCCGGCGTGGTCTGCGCGGGCGTCGTGGCCGGCCTCATGTACCTCGCGGCGCCCATGGGCCCCGTGATGCTGAAGTATTTCGGAGATCTGCTGGGGCGCTGACGCCGGTCCACCGGTCGCGGAAGGAGTGCGGGGCGACGTCCGGCATCAGCGCTTCCCGGCATGCCTGCGCCCTGCGACGACGAGCCGGAGTTAGCCTCGGAGCACCGCATCCGCGATGGAGGAGCACCCATGAGTGACCACGAGGTTTCGAAGCCGGCGCAGGCGCACGACGTCGACGACGCCGTGGCCGCCGCGTCCGAGGCGGACGCCCAGGCCGCCGCCGACGCGCAGGACGCCGCGCCGACCCCGGCAGACCCGACCGCCGAGGCGGCGCCGGAGCCCACGGCAGAGGCCGCGCCCGTGGCCGAGCCGGTGACCGAGCCTGAGCCGGTGACCGAGCCCGAGCCCGCGCAGCCCGACCACGCCGCTGTCGCGCAGAGCGCCAACGAGAGCCTCGCCGAAGCGGCGCGCGCCGCCGACGCCGCCTCCGAGGCGGGCGGCTCGGCGACCGAGCGGACGCCGTCGGAGTCGAAGCCGGTGGATCCGAAGCCGGTGGATCCCGACCTCGCCGCCTTCGAGGAGGCCGAGGCCGCGTACCCCGGAACCTTCGGCGGCACGTTCACCCCGCCGACACCCGCCGTGGCGGAGACGACCGTCATCGAGAGCCCGACCACCGCCGTCGGCGTCGATGACGACGCCCGCACCCAGGTGCTCGTCCCGCCGCCGGCCGCCGTCGTGGCCCCCGCCGTCGTGGCCCCCGCCGCGGCGATCGACGCGCCCCCGATCTTCGTCCAGGCGCCCGAGGCGCCCCGGGAGCGCGGCAACCGCGGCGCGATCTTCGGCATCGGCCTGCTGGCCGCGATCGCGTTCGCGATCCTGTACCTGGGCACCGCGCTCGGCATCGCCGCGATCAACGGCACCGTCACGACGGACAACATCGGCACGGTCGTGCTCGACCAGCTGAGGACCGCGGGGCTCTGGGTTCCCGTCGCCGCCTTCGCGATCGGCTTCTGGCTGCTCGGCGGCATCATCAACCGCGGACGCTGGGGCTTCTGGGTCGTCTTCGGCATCATCGTCGGCGTCTTCGCCTACGGCGGGCATGTGCTCGGCGCGATCGGATCGGTCGAGTTCTGGAAGCTCGGCGGATCCGAGATCTCGGGTCTCGCCGCCGCTCAGCTGCTGTCGCCGCTCGCGATCGCCGCGTTCGTCTTCGGGCGCGAGCTCACGATCTGGTTCGGCGCCTGGGCTGCGCGCACCGGCGCCCGCCGCACCGCTCAGAACGAGGAGGCGCAGCGCGAGTACGAGCGCGTCCTCGAAGCCGGTCCCCAGCTGCCCTAGCGGCCGGATCCGGCCCGCACGGCCAGGAGTGCATCACGGACGACATCACGCCGAACCCCCGCGAGCCGGAGCCCGCGGGGGTTCGCCCTGTCCTCGCCTGGGTGATCGGCGTCGTGTCCTTCTTCGCGCTCGTGATCATGGGCCTCGGGGCGCTGAGCCTCTTCGCCGAGCAGGACATCATCTCGGTGCCCCGGCTCGGTCAGCTGCCGGGAGTGCTGGGCATGGTGCTCGGCGTGCTCGTGTTCGCCCTCGCCCTGTGGGCCGTGCTCGCCGACCGGCGCCCGTCGTTCGTCGCGACCGTGTTCCTCGCCCTCGGGGCGGCGCTCGCGCACCTCGGCGGAGTGTGGGCGGCGGCGGTGGCCGAGGGCGCCGGTGCGGTCGGCGCGACCGCCGCCGCGGGACAGCTCGTGCTGGGAGGCGCGAGCGCGGTGATCGTCGTGGCGGCGCTCATCGCGGCCTGGCTCGCGATCGCGCTGCGGCGCACGGCGGCGCGCGCACCGCGCTGGCCCTGGGAGAAGGACGACGACGGGGCGTGAGCATCCCGCGCCCCGGGATCCGCGGCATGTCGTCACGCGCCCGGGATCAGGTCCGTTGACCTGGAGAAGGCGGATCCGGCCGGATCCCCCTGTTCTGGGTCGATCGACCTCCTCCCGGTCGAGACGTCCACCGGCCGCCGGGCGCCGGGGACCGGGCAGGGGGCCGTGTTGCGGATCTCGCGTGCCGCCGCCTCCCGGGCGTGTCCGCCCCGTACGCTGGAGGCGTGGAGCGCTCGCTGGAGACGCAGGTGGACCAGGCCGTCGAGGCCTGGCTGCGCTGGGTGCCGCGCTGGGAGCCCGCGACGCATCGCGGGCGGGTCGCTCCGTGCCGTCGCTGCCTGGGATCGCCGGTGCTGTCCGCCGCGGGCATCGGGGCCAACGTGCCGCACGGCGTGCAGCACGGGCTGTCCACCCGGATCAAGGGCATCGTCGACCACGCCGTCGCCGAGTACACCGCGCGGAACCTGCCGATGCTGCAGGGCGAGCTCGACCAGCAGGCGGCCCGCAACCGCGCTCGCACCTACCGGCCCACGGAGGACCTCGAGCCGGAGTACGAGGGCATGCCGCTGGATCCGGATCCGGTGCCCGGCGCCCCGTTCCTGTTCACGCTCGCCGGGATGGCGGACGAGGACGCGGGGGAGCTGCCGCCGCTGCCGCCGCTCAGCGATGAGGCGAAGGCGGCCCTGCGCCACGAGGTCGCGCTGGCCGACGACTACGCGAACGTCGTGGGCCGCGAGATCTGCGGCCTGCTGCTGCGTCACCGGCTGCGCGTGCAGGCCGCGATCTCGGAATACGTGGAGCCGCAGATCGAGGCGATGCTCGCCGAGCTCACCGAGGCTCTGGACTCGCCCTTCGATCCCGACACGCTCTGACGCCCTTCGATCCCGACGCGCTCTGACGCTCCGGGTGGCGAGCAGGCCGGATCCCTCGCCCGGGTGGCGCGATCGCGCAGCCGAGCGTTCGCTGGGAGTCCGGGGCGTGGCTGGCGTCGGCGCCTCCGCATGGCTATCGTTTTTCGATAGATACAGATCGCTTTTCGATAGGAGCCCCATGCAGCCCCGGATCACCGCCTCGCTCAAGGCGCTCATCGTCGTCCTGCTCGCGCTGCTGCTCTCCACCCAGGTCTTCCTCATCCCCGGCGTCGCGCTGCTCGCCGCCGAGCGCAACCCCGACCTCGCCTATCTGGCGGTGCCGGGCATCGTCGGAGGCATCGTGCTCGTCGCCCTCATCGAGATCGTGCTGATCTGCGTCTGGCGGCTGCTCTCACTCGTGCGCGAGGACCGGATCTTCAGCCAGGATGCGTTCCGGTACGTGGACGTCATCATGGCGACGATGGCCGCGTCCGCGGTGCTCATCGCCGGTGCGGTGGTGGTGCTCGCCTTCGGCCGGGCCGTCAATCCGTCGATCCTCCTGCTCGGCGTTGTCGGAGTCGTGATCGGCATCGCCCTGGCCCTCCTCGTCGGCGTGATGCGCGGCCTGCTGCGCAAGGCCCTCGAGCTCGAGCAGGATCTCTCCGAGGTCGTCTGATGCCCATCGTGATCGATCTCGACGTGCAGCTCGCGAAGAAGAAGATGAGCGTGCAGGAGTTCGCCGACGCGATCGGGATCACTCCCGCGAACGTCGCCGTGCTCAAGAACGGTCGCGCCAAGGCCGTGCGCTTCACGACGCTCGACGCGATCTGCCGGGTGCTGGAGTGCCAGCCGGGCGAGATCCTGCGCTGGATCCCCGAGGAGGACGCATGACCGCGCCCTGGGCGGCCGACGCGATCTCGCGGCTGGACGACGACACCCGCTGCCCGGTCTGCGGCACCGGGGTTACCGGATCCTCATGCACCGTCTGCGGCGCTGACTTCCGCGGGCCCGAGGCGCTGGGCGTGTGGCGGGCGTCGCGCGACGCGGCCGAGGCGCTGCGGCGCCGGGAGCTTCTCGTCGCCGGCCTGCCCCGGGTGCGTCCCGCGGACCGAGACGCCCGGGCAGGCGCCCCGGGAGGCACAGGGCAGGTACGGGGTGTCGACTCCGTCGCGGGCGGAGCCGGTGGCGAGGTCGGTGGGTCGTCGCCGTCGCCGTCGGCGTCGGCGTCGACGATGCTCTCGCCGCGGCCCGCTGCCGGCGGCGACTCCGGGGGAGATGCCCCGCTGCAGTCGCTGCTCTCGCTCGCGGGTGCGGGACTGGTCGGCACGGCGGCGATCGTGTTCAGCTTCTTCACGCCGGATCTGCTCGAGGCGGCGCGCACCGCGATCGTCGCGGCGACCGGGGCGCTGTTCGCCCTCGGCGCCGTCGTGCTCGCCCGTCGCCGGCTGCGCTTCTCGGCCGAGACCGTCGCCGGCCTGGCCCTGGTGTTCGTCGCGCTCGCGGCGCACGGGCTGGTGACCGCGGCGACGGGCATGGACCCCTGGCTCCTCGGCGCGTTGCTCACCGCGGCGGCGTCGGGGACGCTTCTCGCGTTCGCCGGACGCGCCGGCCTGCGTCTCTGGCTCTGGGCGGGAGCGGTCGGTCTCTCGCTGGCTCCCGCGATGCTCGCCGGCGTCGCCGGGGCGGGAGACTGGGCGCCTCTCGCGTTCATCGCCGCCGCGTTCGTGGCGAGGGGAGAGGTCGCCCTGCTGCCGCGGATCGGGGCGCGCTTCCCGGATCCGCGCGCCGAAGGCTCTGCGACGGCGATCGTCGAGGATGCCGCGACACCGCCGGGCGCACGGAAGGAGCCCGCGCCGGCGGATCCGGCGCGGGAGGAGCTCCCCTCGTCGCCGTCCGCCGAGACGGCGCCCACGCGCCGCCCCACGGCCCCGTTCGCTGTCGAACGCGGCTCGCTGATCGCCGTCCAGGCCTTCGCGATCGCCACCGTGCTCGCGATCAGCGCGGGGCGCCTGGTGCTGTTCTCGGGCGGTGTGCCCGTGCTCGCGCTCGCCGCGGTGCTCGTCTGCGTGCATGCGCTGCTCTCCGCCCGGCAGGGGGCCGCGGCGGGATGGAGCATCGTGGCCGGCGTCGCCGGTTCCGGCGCACCGGTGCTCGTCGCCCTGAGCGTCGCGCCCGGGATGAGTGTCCCCTGGTTCCTCGTGATCTGCGCCGCCGGCGTCGGACTCGGGCTCGTGCTGCTCGGCGCGGTGCTGCCGCTGCCGCGCGGGGTGCGGCCGGTCGCGGTCGCCGCCGGGGCGACAGGGGTGCTGGCGGTGGCGCTGCTTCCCGGGGTGATGTTCGCGGCGTTCGCCGGCGTGACCACGCTCTCGCGGCTCGCCGTGCGCTCCGAGTCCCCCGCCGCCGTGCCGGTGCCGGAGGGCGGGTGGGCGTTCGTCGCGAGCCTCGCCATCGGGGCAGCGGCGCTGGGGGGCGTCGCGGTGCTGTCCGGCCGCCGGAGGAGCGCGATGTTCCGGAGGACCTTCGCGACCCTGGCGATCCTGCCCGCGGCGCTCGCCGTGCTGGCCGTCGGAGGGTCGGGACTGCTTCCCGCCTGGCTGCGCATCGGCATCCTCCTGGCCGCCGGGGTCGCGATCGCGCTGGCCGTGCGTGTGCCGCGGCCGCGGGTCGGCGAGCTCGCCCGGGTGCTGCTGATCCTGGTCGCCCATCTCGACGTGCTGCTCGCCGCTCTCGTCGGCGCCGCGGATCCCGTCCTCATGCCGCTGGCCGGGACGGTCACCATCGCGGCGCTCTTCGCCCTCGGCGCCGCACTGCCGCAGGGCTGGCGGTTCGGGCTGGTCGGCGTCGGGTTCGGCTACGCGCTGGTCGTGCTCGCGGCGGCGCTCGGCCAGGCGGGGCTCGGCGGCGTCGCGCTGCTCAGCCTCGCCGCGACCGCGGGACTACTCGCCGTCGCGGTCATCACGGTGCTGCCCTTCGTCCCGGCGCGCTCGTGGCTGGCGGCGCTCGTGGTCGCCGCGGCGCCGTTCGCGATCGGGGTCGCCCAGGTGGTCGTGGAGCGCAGCGGCTGGACGGCGCTGCCGACGGCCGCCATGGCGGTGCTCGCGGTGCTGCTCATGGCCACGGGGCGCGACGGCGCCGTGCCGGCGGTGCGGCTGCTCGCTGCCGCGGTGCTGGTGCCGTCGCTCGCCGTCTCCGTGCTGTGCCTGGGGGCGCAGCTGCTGCCGACGAGCGCCTCGCCCGTGGTGCTGCCGCTCATCGCCGCGCTGGTCGCCGGCGTGCTGCCATGCACGCGCCGGATCCGCGTCGTGCTCGCGGAGCGCGGGGTGGGACGGATCCTCGCGGCCCAGCTGCAGCACGCGCTCGAGGCGGGGGCGCTGCTCACCGGCGCGCTCGCCGTGCTGCTGGCGGTGGTGCGTCCGGCGGCGGGATTCGGCACGGCCTGCCTCGTGCTCGCCGTGCTGGCGGCGGGGGCCGGCATCGCCGCGATCACCACGCGACGGCGGCACCTGCGCGCGGTCGCGGCGGCGGCCGCGACGGGCGCGCTCTGGTCGGCCTGCGCCGCGGCGGGGGTGACGCTCGCGGAGGCGTATCTGCTGCCGCCGTCGCTCGTGGCGATCGCGCTGGGGATCGTCCGGGCGCTGCGCGGCGGACGTGGGGGAGCGCTGGTCGCGGCGGGGGCGGGCGGCGCGGTGCTGCCGATGCTCGTGCTCATCAGCATGGGCGATGCGGCCGGCTCGGTCTGGCGCACCGCTCTGCTGATCGCAGCGTCCTGGGGGATCGCCGCGGCGGGGCTGCTGCTCCGGCGCCGCCTGCGGACCGACGACGGGGCCGGAGCCGCCGAGGGGGCGTCGATCGTGGCACGACGGCTGCGGTCGGCGGGGTCGTGGCTGTGCGCGGCGGCGATGGCGGCCGGTCTCGCGGGGACGTCGCAGGCGATCCTGCTGGCGCGGGGGAGGGGAGTCGCGCCGCTGCTGCCGGAATCGCTGCCGCCGGCGCCGCTCTTCCTCGCCTGCCTCGCCCTCTCCGCGGCGGGCGGGACCGGGATGGCGATGGCCGCCGCCGGGCTGCGCGGCATCGCCTCCGATGCCGCCGTGCGCGGCTCGCGATGGCTGTTCGTCCCCGCGGCGCTGGCCGTGACGGCCGGCGTCTGGCCGGCGATCCGGCGCGACTGGTTCTCGATCTGGGGGATGTGGGCGCTGATGATCGTCGTCCTCGCCGCCCTGGTGATCGCCGCCCGACGGGCCGCACGCGGGGACCGCGCCGCGGTGCCGGTGTGGGTGCTCTTCGGGCTCGCCTTCGTGACCGCCGTCGTCGCGTGGAGCCCCCGTGATCTGCGGGTCGAGTGGTTCTCCCTCCCGCTGGGGCTGTTCCTGCTCGCGGCGGGGATGCAGGCCGGATCCGCGCGCGCTGCGTCGACGGCGGCGGCCTCCGCACCGGCGGGGCCCTTCGCAGGCCTGCACGACTGGCCGGGCCGAGCCCGCGGATCCTGGGCGCTGCTCGGGCCCGGGATCGTCGTCACCCTGCTCGCATCCGTCGTCTCGACCTTCACGGATCCGCTCACCTGGCGGGCGATCCTGGTGATGGGCCTCGCCCTGGTCGCGATCCTCGTGGGGGCGACGCGGCGGCTCGCCGCCCCGTTCCTCATCGGCCTGATCGTGCTGCCGATCGAGAACGTCTTCGTGTTCGCGGTGCAGATCGGGCGCGGGATCGAGTCGATGCCGTGGTGGATCACGCTCGCGGTGATGGGCGCGGTGCTGCTCATCATCGCGACCACGGCGGAACGCCGCGCCGAGCACGCCACGATGACCGCGCGGCTGCGCGATCTGCGCTGAGCGGAGCAGACGCCCCGGGACGCCGGCGGGGTCGGGAGACGGCCCGGCCGGCCCGGGTTCGCCGCGACCCGGCGCGCCGTGTCCCGTCCATTTGACCGCCGTGTTACCGCGCATTACCATAGAGCGGGTATGCGTGCGTCTTGACGCGCGCGTACCGGGCACCGGCATTCGCCGGTTCCGCCCCCACGGCATACCCACCATCCAAACGCGCACCGTCATCCGGCGTGCGGGTGGGTCTGATGTGAAACCCATCACGCTGTCACCGTGCAGCACAACAAGGAGAAGCAGTGCCAACTATTCAGCAGTTGGTTCGCAAGGGTCGTTCGCCGAAGGTCACCAAGACCAAGGCTCCCGCCCTGAAGTCGAACCCGCAGCAGGCCGGCGTGTGCACCCGCGTGTACACCACCACCCCGAAGAAGCCGAACTCGGCGATGCGCAAGGTCGCCCGTGTGAAGCTCCGCAACGGCACCGAGGTCACCGCGTACATCCCCGGTGAGGGCCACAACCTGCAGGAGCACTCGCTGGTGCTCGTGCGCGGTGGTCGTGTCAAGGACCTCCCCGGTGTCCGCTACAAGATCGTCCGTGGCGCCCTGGACACCCAGGCCGTCAAGAACCGTAAGCAGGCTCGTTCCCGCTACGGCGCGAAGAAGGGTTGAGTTAGATGCCTCGTAAGGGCCCCGCCCCCAAGCGCCCCGTCGTCAACGACCCGGTCTACGGCGCACCGATCGTCAGCCAGCTGGTCAACAAGATCCTCATCGACGGCAAGAAGTCGCTCGCTGAGGCCATCGTCTACGGCGCCCTCACCGGTGTCGAGGCGAAGAACGGCCAGGATGCCGTCGCGACCCTGAAGAAGGCTCTCGACAACATCCGTCCGACCCTCGAGGTCAAGAGCCGCCGCGTCGGCGGTTCGACCTACCAGGTCCCGGTCGAGGTGAAGCCGCACCGCGCGAACACCCTCGCCCTCCGCTGGCTCGTCAGCTACGCCAAGAGCCGTCGTGAGAAGACCATGACCGAGCGTCTCCAGAACGAGATCCTGGACGCCTCGAACGGCCTGGGTGCCGCGGTCAAGCGCCGCGAGGACACTCACAAGATGGCCGAGTCGAACCGCGCCTTCGCGCACTACCGCTGGTAATCACCAGTCGGGCCGGGATCGGATCCGCAGAGGATCCGGTCCCGGCACCCCACACTTTCCTTCGTCGCGTGACGACAGCAAGAAGATAAGGACACCCCGTGGCACAAGAAGTGCTCACCGACCTGAGCAAGGTCCGCAACATCGGCATCATGGCGCACATCGATGCCGGTAAGACCACGACGACCGAGCGCATCCTGTTCTACACGGGTGTGAACCACAAGCTCGGCGAGACCCACGACGGCGCCTCGACGACCGACTGGATGGAGCAGGAGAAGGAGCGCGGCATCACGATCACGTCCGCCGCCGTGACCTGCTTCTGGAACAAGAACCAGATCAACATCATCGACACCCCGGGTCACGTGGACTTCACGGTCGAGGTGGAGCGCTCGCTCCGCGTCCTCGACGGTGCCGTCGCCGTCTTCGACGGCAAGGAGGGCGTCGAGCCCCAGTCCGAGACCGTGTGGCGTCAGGCCGACAAGTACAACGTCCCCCGCATCTGCTTCGTCAACAAGATGGACAAGCTCGGCGCGGACTTCTACTACACCGTCGACACCATCGTGAAGCGCCTGGGCGCCAAGCCGCTCGTGCTGCAGCTGCCGATCGGCGCGGAGAACGACTTCGTCGGCGTCGTCGACCTCATCGAGATGCGTGCGCTGGTCTGGCCCGGCGACGCCAAGGGTGACGTGACCATGGGTGCCTCGTACGAGGTGCAGGAGATCCCGGCCGAGCTCAAGGACCGCGCTGAGGAGTACCGTCAGCAGCTGCTCGAGACCGTCGCCGAGACCGACGACGTGCTGCTCGAGAAGTTCTTCGGCGGCGAGGAGCTCACGATCGCGGAGATCAAGGGCGCCATCCGCAAGATGGTCGTCGCGAGCGAGATCTACCCCGTGCTCTGCGGCTCCGCGTTCAAGAACCGCGGCGTGCAGCCGATGCTCGACGCGGTCGTCGACTACCTCCCGTCCCCGCTGGACGTGCCCGCCATCGAGGCGCACGACCCCAAGGACGAGGAGAAGGTCATCGAGCGTCACCCCGACGCCAACGACCCGTTCGCCGCGCTGGCCTTCAAGGTCGCCGTGCACCCGTTCTTCGGTCGCCTCACCTACGTGCGCGTCTACTCGGGTCACCTCGACTCCGGCGCCCAGGTCATCAACTCGACCAAGGGCAAGAAGGAGCGCATCGGCAAGATCTTCCAGATGCACGCCAACAAGGAGAACCCGGTCGACTCGCTCACCGCGGGCAACATCTACGCCGTCATCGGCCTGAAGGACACCACCACCGGTGACACCCTCGCCGACCCGGCGCAGCCCGTCGTCCTCGAGTCGATGACGTTCCCGGAGCCGGTCATCGAGGTCGCCATCGAGCCGAAGACCAAGGCCGACCAGGAGAAGCTGGGCACCGCGATCCAGAAGCTCGCCGAAGAGGACCCGACGTTCCGCACGGAGCTCAACCCGGAGACCGGTCAGACGACCATCAAGGGCATGGGCGAGCTGCACCTGGACATCCTCGTGGACCGCATGAAGCGCGAGTTCAAGGTCGAGGCCAACGTCGGCAAGCCGCAGGTGGCCTACCGCGAGACGATCAAGAAGGCCGTCGAGAAGCACGACTACACCCACAAGAAGCAGACGGGTGGATCGGGCCAGTTCGCCAAGATCCAGTTCACCATCGAGCCGCTCGAGGTGACCGCGGAGCAGACCTACGAGTTCGTCAACAGCGTCACCGGTGGCCGCATCCCGCGCGAGTACATCGAGCCGACCAACCAGGGCTTCCAGGACGCCATGGCCACCGGAGCCCTCGCGGGCTACCCGATGGTCGGTGTCAAGGCGACCCTGATCGACGGCGCGTCGCACGACGTCGACTCCTCGGAGATGGCGTTCAAGATCGCCGGCTCGATGGGCTTCAAGGAGGCCGTCCGCCGCGCGAACCCCGTGCTGCTCGAGCCGCTCATGGCCGTCGAGGTCCGTACTCCCGAGGAGTACATGGGCGACGTCATCGGCGACCTGAACTCGCGTCGTGGCCAGATCCAGTCGATGGAGGACGCCCAGGGCGTCAAGGTCGTGCGCGCGTCGGTCCCGCTGTCCGAGATGTTCGGCTACATCGGCGACCTGCGTTCGAAGACCTCCGGTCGTGCCGTCTACTCCATGGAGTTCGACAGCTACGCCGAGGTCCCGCGCGCCGTCGCCGACGAGATCATCCAGAAGACCAAGGGCGAGTAAGCCCTAGGAGCCTGGCGGATCCGGGCCCCGGTCACGGGTCCGCCAGGCACTCAGACAACTTCACATCGTCTCTCTACTAAACTGAGAATCACACCCGTAGGAAAGCGGTCACAATCCAGTGCCCGGTGCCCCTACATGACGTCCTGAGGAGGACCCAGTGGCTAAGGCCAAGTTCGAGCGGACCAAGCCGCACGTGAACATCGGAACGATCGGTCACGTCGACCACGGCAAGACCACGCTCACCGCTGCGATCTCGAAGGTGCTCGCCGACAAGTTCCCGTCGGCCACCAACGTTCAGCGCGACTTCGCGTCGATCGACTCCGCTCCCGAGGAGCGTCAGCGCGGTATCACGATCAACATCTCGCACGTCGAGTACGAGACCCCGAAGCGTCACTACGCTCACGTCGACGCGCCCGGTCACGCCGACTACATCAAGAACATGATCACCGGTGCGGCGCAGATGGACGGCGCGATCCTCGTGGTCGCGGCCACCGACGGCCCGATGGCGCAGACCCGTGAGCACGTGCTGCTCGCCAAGCAGGTCGGCGTGCCGTACCTGCTCGTCGCGCTGAACAAGGCCGACATGGTCGAAGACGAGGAGATCCTGGAGCTCGTCGAGCTCGAGGTCTCCGAGCTGCTTGCCAGCCAGGGCTTCGACGAGGCGGCTCCGGTCGTCCGCGTCTCCGGCCTGAAGGCCCTCGAGGGTGACGAGAAGTGGACCCAGTCCATCCTCGACCTCATGGAGGCCGTCGACAACTCGATCCCCGACCCGGTGCGCGACAAGGACAAGCCGTTCCTGATGCCGATCGAGGACGTCTTCACGATCACCGGTCGTGGCACCGTCGTCACGGGCCGCGCCGAGCGTGGCACCCTCGCGATCAACTCCGAGGTCGAGATCGTCGGCATCCGCCCGACGCAGAAGACCACGGTCACGGGTATCGAGATGTTCCACAAGCAGCTCGACGAGGCGTGGGCCGGCGAGAACTGCGGTCTTCTCCTCCGTGGCACCAAGCGCGAGGACGTCGAGCGCGGCCAGGTCGTGGTGAAGCCGGGTTCGATCACCCCGCACACCGAGTTCGAGGGCACCGCGTACATCCTGTCCAAGGACGAGGGTGGCCGCCACAACCCCTTCTACACGAACTACCGCCCGCAGTTCTACTTCCGCACCACGGACGTCACCGGCGTCATCTCGCTGCCCGAGGGCACCGAGATGGTCATGCCCGGCGACACCACGGACATGAAGGTCGACCTGATCCAGCCGATCGCCATGGAAGAGGGCCTCGGCTTCGCGATCCGTGAGGGTGGCCGCACCGTCGGCGCCGGCACGGTGACCAAGGTCATCAAGTAAGCATCTGCTTCTGCGCACAGGGGTCGGGCCTTCGGGTCCGGCCCCTTTGTCGTCCCCGCCGTGCATCGGCTCCCTCCCTCGGCGCCACTCGGATCCTGCTTAGGATCGGGTCTTGTCGACGCCCTGGTCCGCCGTGCAGAATGGCCACGTGCGGGCCGACAGTCGGCTCGATCGAGGGAGGGAACCCCATGGGTCTCGGAGACGCCATCAACGACGCGGTGAACAAGGGCAAGGAATTCTTCGAGGAGAACAAGGAGAAGGTCGAGGAGCTGCTGCACAGCGAGCAGGCCGAAGGCATCAGCGACACTGTTCTGGGTGGCGCCGCCGACCTCGCCAAGAAGGTCGCTCCGGGTGCCTCCGAGCAGATCGACGGGGTGCGCGACAACCTCGACAAGCAGGTCGGCAACGAGTGACGCGTTCCGCGCAGCACTGACATCTCGCGAAGGGCGGGGAGCTTCGGCCCCCACCCTTCGTCGTGCCCGCGGGCGTGCGACACGCCGGACACGCCGTCCACGACACGCCCGAGTTTGCGACACGCCCGGGCTGCGCGTAGACTATTGAGGTTCCACATTCCGGTGTGCGTCCCGATGCGCGCCGGATCACTGTCAGGGCAGTGCACAGACGGCGCCCTTCCTCCGGGAAGCGAGCGCAGGGATCTGGGCCGCGGGCAGCAGAACACACAACCGACACCTCCTCACCGAGGCCTCGCCATGTGCGGGGGTCGGCTTCCGCGAGTCGTGAGGCTCCGGGCTGACAGCAGAACAGTGGTGCGCCCCTTCGACGGGCTCAGGGAACGGATCCTCGGATCCGCGACACGGGCCGGGAGGAGGAGTGCGAAGGCGCAGACCGCGCCGTCGCGCGTCCAATGCCCCCGGACCACCGGGTCCGGGCAGGTAAGACGCTTGAAGAGAGAGAGCAGACAATGGCGGGACAGAAGATCCGCATTCGCCTGAAGTCGTATGACCACGAGGTCATCGACACGTCGGCCCGCAAGATCGTCGACACCGTGACCCGTGCGGGCGCGACCGTCGTCGGCCCGGTGCCGCTTCCGACCGAGAAGAACGTCGTGTGCGTCATCCGGTCGCCCCACAAGTACAAGGACAGCCGCGAGCACTTCGAGATGCGCACCCACAAGCGTCTGATCGACATCGTCGACCCGACGCCGAAGGCCGTTGACTCGCTCATGCGTCTCGACCTTCCTGCTGACGTCAACATCGAGATCAAGCTGTAAGGGGATCACGATGGTCGACATCAACGCAAAGATTTCCAAGGGCCTGCTCGGCACCAAGCTCGGCATGACCCAGGTCTGGAACGAGAACGGCAAGCTGGTCCCGGTCACCGTGATCGAGCTGGCCCCGAACGTGGTCACCCAGATCCGCACCCCCGAGAAGGACGGCTACAACGCCGTGCAGATCGCGGCCGGTCAGATCGACCCGCGCAAGGTCACGCAGCCCCTCGCCAAGCACTTCGAGGCCGCCGGGGTCACCCCGCGCCGCCACGTCACCGAGATCCGCACCGCGGACGCCGGCGACTACACGCTGGGCCAGGAGCTCACCGTTGAGGGCACCTTCGAGGCCGGCCAGCTGGTCGACGTCGTCGGCACCAGCAAGGGCAAGGGCTTCGCCGGTGTCATGAAGCGCCACAACTTCAAGGGCGTGTCCGCTTCGCACGGTTCGCACCGCAACCACCGCAAGCCCGGTTCCATCGGTGCTTCCTCGACCCCGAGCCGTGTCTTCAAGGGCATGCGCATGGCCGGTCGTATGGGTGGCGAGCGCGTGACCGTCCTCAACCTCACGGTGCACGCCGTCGACGCCGAGAAGGGTCTGCTGCTCGTCAAGGGCGCCGTCCCCGGTGCCCGCGGCCGCATCGTCTACGTCCGCAACGCAGTGAAGGGTGCCTGAGTCCCATGGCTGACACCACTCTGACGCTCGACGTGTTCGCCGGCGGCAAGAAGACCGGTACGGTCGACGCCCCCGCCGCGATCTTCGACGCCAAGACCAACGTTCCGCTGATCCACCAGGTCGTCGTCGCGCAGCTCGCCGCGGCGCGCCAGGGCACCCACTCGACCAAGCGTCGCGGTGAGGTCTCCGGTGCCGGTCGCAAGCCCTTCAAGCAGAAGGGCACGGGTAACGCCCGTCAGGGCTCCATCCGCGCGCCGCACATGACCGGCGGTGGCATCGTCCACGGCCCGAAGCCGCGCGACTACTCGCAGCGCACCCCCAAGAAGATGATCGCCGCCGCCCTCGTGGGTGCGCTGAGCGACCGCTTCCGCGGTGAGCGCCTGCACGTCGTCGAGTCCTTCGGCATCGAGGGCAAGCCGTCCACCAAGACGGCCGCCGCCTACCTGAAGTCGCTCCCGGGCAAGAACCTCCTCGTGGTCATCGACCGCGAGGACGACCTCACCGCCCTGAGCGTCCGCAACCTGGCCGCCGTGCACGTGCTGTACGCCGACCAGCTCAACGCCTACGACGTGGTCAACTCCGACGACATCGTCTTCACCAAGGCGGCCTTCGACGCGTTCGTCGCGCTGAAGTCCGGCGCAACCGAGGAGGTCTCCGCATGAGCGACAACATCCTCGCCGCGGCTGCCAACAAGGACCCGCGCGACATCATCCTGAAGCCGGTCGTCTCCGAGAAGAGCTACGGCCTGATCGACGAGGGCAAGTACACCTTCCTGGTGGACCCCCGCGCCTCCAAGACCGAGATCAAGCTCGCCATCGAGAAGATCTTCGACGTCAAGGTCGCGAGCGTCAACACGATCAACCGCGTCGGCAAGGCCCGCCGCACCCGCTTCGGCACGGGCAAGCGCAAGGACACCAAGCGTGCCATCGTCGCCCTGAAGTCGGGCACCATCGACATCTTCACGGCAGTGAACTGACCGGGGGATAAGGACAGAACATGGCTATTCGCAAGTACAAGCCCACGACCCCGGGTCGCCGCGGCTCGTCGGTGGCCGACTTCGCCGAGATCACCCGATCGACGCCGGAGAAGTCGCTGCTGCGTCCGCTCAGCAAGACCGGTGGCCGCAACAACCAGGGCCGCATCACGACCCGTCACATCGGTGGTGGCCACAAGCGCCAGTACCGCGTCATCGACTTCCGTCGCAATGACAAGGACGGCATCGACGCCAAGGTCGCTCACATCGAGTACGACCCCAACCGCACCGCGCGCATCGCGCTGCTGCACTACTTCGACGGCGAGAAGCGCTACATCATCGCCCCGAACAAGCTGAAGCAGGGCGACGTCGTCGAGTCGGGTGCCGGCGCCGACATCAAGCCGGGCAACAACCTCCCGCTGAAGAACATCCCGACGGGTACCGTCATCCACGCCATCGAGCTCCGCCCCGGCGGCGGCGCGAAGATGGCCCGTTCGGCCGGCGCCTCCGTGCGTCTGGTCGCGAAGGACGGCCCCTACGCCCAGCTGCGTCTGCCCTCGGGCGAGATCCGCAACGTCGACGCGCGCTGCCGTGCGACGATCGGCGAGGTCGGCAACGCCGAGCAGTCCAACATCAACTGGGGCAAGGCCGGCCGCAAGCGCTGGAAGGGCGTCCGCCCGACCGTCCGCGGTGTCGCGATGAACCCGGTGGACCACCCGCACGGTGGTGGAGAGGGCAAGACGTCCGGTGGACGTCACCCCGTCTCCCCGTGGGGCCAGGCTGAGGGGCGCACCCGTCACGCCAACAAGGAAAGCGACAAGTACATCGTGCGTCGTCGTAACGCCGGCAAGAAGCGCAAGTAGGAGTAAGAGAAGATGCCTCGCAGTCTTAAGAAGGGCCCCTTCGTCGACGAGCACCTGCTTCGCAAGGTGGTCGGTCAGAACGATGCCGGTACCAAGAACGTCATCAAGACCTGGTCGCGCCGGTCGATGATCATCCCCGCCATGCTGGGACACACCATCGCCGTGCACGACGGACGCAAGCACATCCCCGTGTTCGTGTCGGAGAGCATGGTCGGTCACAAGCTGGGCGAGTTCGCGCCCACCCGCACCTTCCGCGGCCACGTGAAGGACGACAAGAAGGGGCGGCGCCGCTAATGGTCGAATCCATCGCACGCGTGAAGCACATCCGCGTGACCCCGCAGAAGGCTCGTCGTGTCGTCGCCCTCATCAAGGGCAAGCAGGCGCAGGAAGCCCTCGCCATCCTGAAGTTCGCGCAGCAGAGCGCCTCCGAGCCGATCTACAAGCTCGTGCACTCCGCCATCGCCAACGCCCAGGTGAAGGCCGACCGCGACGGCGAGTTCCTCGATGAGCAGGACCTCTACGTCAAGAACGCCTTCGTGGACGAGGGGACGACGCTGAAGCGTTTCCAGCCCCGCGCCCAGGGTCGCGCGTTCCAGATCAAGAAGCGCACGAGCCACATCACGGTCGTGCTGGCAACCCCCGAGGTCGCGGGGAACGAGAAGGCGAGCAAGTAATGGGACAGAAGGTAAACCCCTACGGCTTCCGCCTCGGCATCACCACGGACCACGTGTCCCGGTGGTTCTCTGACTCGACCAAGCCGGGTCAGCGCTACGCCGACTACGTCGCCGAGGACATCAAGATCCGCAAGCTCCTGCAGACGCAGCTCGACCGCGCCGGCGTGAGCAACATCGAGATCGAGCGCACCCGCGACCGCGTGCGTGTGGACATCCACACCGCGCGTCCCGGCATCGTCATCGGCCGCCGCGGCGCCGAGGCGGAGCGCATCCGTGGCGACCTCGAGAAGCTCACGGGCAAGCAGATCCAGCTGAACATCCTCGAGGTGAAGAACCCCGAGGCCGACGCTCAGCTCGTCGCCCAGGGCATCGCCGAGCAGCTCTCTGCTCGTGTCGCGTTCCGTCGTGCCATGCGCAAGGGCCTCCAGGGCGCCCAGCGCGCCGGCGCGAAGGGCATCCGGATCCAGGTCTCGGGCCGCCTCGGCGGCGCGGAGATGAGCCGGTCGGAGTTCTACCGCGAGGGTCGTGTGCCGCTGCACACGCTGCGCGCGAACATCGACTACGGCTTCTACGAGGCCAAGACCACCTTCGGCCGCATCGGCGTGAAGGTCTGGATCTACAAGGGTGACCTCACCAACAAGGAGCTTGCCCGCGAGCAGGCCAACGCACCGAAGTCCCGTCGTGACGACCGTGGTGGCGACCGCCGCCGCGGCCCGCGCAACGAGGCTCCCGTCGCAGAAGGAGCGTCTGCCTGATGCTTATCCCTCGTAAGGTCAAGTTCCGCAAGCAGCATCACCCCAAGCGTGATGGTGCGGCCACCGGCGGCACGAAGGTCTCCTTCGGCGAGTTCGGCATCCAGGCCCTCACCCCCGCTTACGTGACCAACCGTCAGATCGAGTCCGCTCGTATCGCGATGACGCGTCACATCAAGCGTGGTGGAAAGGTGTGGATCAACATCTACCCCGACCGTCCGCTCACGAAGAAGCCGGCCGAGACCCGCATGGGTTCCGGTAAGGGTTCCCCCGAGTGGTGGGTCGCCAACGTCAAGCCGGGTCGCGTCCTCTTCGAGGTCGCGGGCGTCAACGAGGAACTCGCTCGTGAGGCCCTGACCCGTGCCATTCACAAGCTGCCGCTCAAGGCACGCATCATCAAGCGCGAGGAGGGCGACGCGTAATGGCGATCGGCACCAAGGAGCTCGGTGTGACCGAGCTCGACACGTTCGAAGACCAGCGCCTCGTCGAGGAGCTGCGCAAGGCCAAGGAGGAGCTGTTCAACCTCCGTTTCCAGTCGGCCACCGGCCAGTTGGAGAGCCACGGCCGCATCCGCGCCGTCAAGCGCGACATCGCGCGCCTGTACACCGTGATCCGCGAGCGCGAGCTGGGCATCCGTGCGACGCCCGCTCCGGTCGAGGCTCCGACCAAGAAGGCGTCCAAGGCAAAGGCGAAGAAGGCCGAAGAGGCTGACGCGCCGAAGGAGGAGGCCGAGTAATGGCTGAGAAGAAGGCTGCTGCCGCAGAGGCAGAGGTCGTCTCGCACGACGTGCGCGACGCCGACGCCCGTGGCTACCGCAAGTCGCGCCGCGGCTACGTCGTCAGCGACAAGATGGACAAGACCATCGTCGTCGAGGTCGAGGACCGCGTGAAGCACCCGCTCTACGGCAAGGTCATCCGCCGTACGACCAAGGTCAAGGCGCACGACGAGAACAACACCGCCGGCATCGGCGACCTCGTTCTCATCAACGAGACCCGCCCGCTGAGCGCCACGAAGCGCTGGCGTCTGGTGGAGATCCTGGAGAAGGCAAAGTGATCCAGACCGAGTCCCGACTCAAGGTCGCCGACAACACCGGCGCCAAGGAGCTGCTCACCATCCGCGTGCTCGGCGGCTCCAGCCGCCGCTACGCGGGCCTGGGCGACATCATCGTCGCGACGGTGAAGGACGCGATCCCCGGTGGGAACGTGAAGAAGGGTGACGTCGTCAAGGCCGTCATCGTCCGCACCAAGAAGCAGACCCGCCGTCCCGACGGCTCGTACATCAAGTTCGACGAGAACGCCGCCGTGATCCTGAAGAACGACGGGGAGCCCCGCGGCACCCGTATCTTCGGCCCGGTGGGTCGTGAGCTCCGTGACAAGAAGTTCATGAAGATCGTCTCGCTCGCCCCGGAGGTGCTGTAACTCATGGCGAACATCAAGAAGGGTGACCTGGTCCAGGTCATCACCGGCCGCAAGCAGGAAAAGGGCGGCGATCGCGGCAAGCAGGGCAAGGTCCTCGAGGTCCTCGTCGAGCAGAACCGCGTGATCGTGGAGGGCGTGAACTACGCCACCAAGCACACCCGCGTCGGTCAGACGCAGCGCGGTACCAAGACGGGCGGCATCGAGACCATCGAGGCCCCCATCCACATCTCGAACGTCGCCCTGGTCGACCCCGAGACGAAGAAGCCGACCAAGGTCGGTCACCGCGTCGAGGAGCAGGTCAAGGACGGCGTGAAGCGCACGGTCCGCGTGCGCTACGCGAAGAAGAGCGGTAAGGACCTCTGATGGCGGCTGCTGACGCCGCGGGCGCTGTCAAGGTGCAGCCCCGCCTGAAGGCGAAGTACAACAACGAGATCAAGAAGGCGCTGCAGGACGAGTTCGGCTACTCGAACGTCATGCAGATCCCCGGCCTGGTCAAGGTCGTCGTCAACACCGGTGTCGGTGAGGCGGCGCGCGACTCCAAGGTGATCGATGGTGCGGTCGACGACCTCACCAAGATCACTGGCCAGAAGCCGATCGTCACGAAGGCCCGCAAGTCCATCGCGCAGTTCAAGCTGCGCGAGGGTCAGCCCATCGGCGCGCACGTCACCCTCCGCGGTGACCGCGCCTGGGAGTTCGTGGACCGGCTCGTGAACCTGGCGCTGCCCCGTATCCGCGACTTCCGCGGACTCTCGGACCGGCAGTTCGACGGCAACGGTAACTACACCTTCGGTCTCACGGAGCAGAGCGTGTTCCACGAGATCGATCAGGACAAGATCGACCGCGTCCGCGGTTTCGACATCACTGTCGTCACCACGGCGAAGAACGACGACGAGGGCCGGGCGCTGCTCCGCCACCTCGGCTTCCCGTTCAAGTCGAACGACGCGCAGGCGTAAGTCACGCACCGAAGGCCGGATCCGACAGGATCCGGTCTTCGGGCGTGTCTCGCTTGACGTACAATTGAAAATTGCGTGCTCATCGCAGGCCGTCTGCCGTGTAACGGCAGCCGGAACCTCATGAACGAAAGAAGACAACTATGACGATGACAGACCCGGTCGCAGATCTGCTGACCCGTCTGCGCAACGCGAACTCGGCGCACCACGACTCCGTGACCCTGCCGTCGAGCAAGCTGAAGACCCACATCGCCGAGATCCTCCAGCAGGAGGGCTACATCGCCGGCTGGGAGGTCTCCGACGCCCGTGTCGGCAAGAACCTCACCATCGCGCTGAAGTACGGCCCGAACCGCGAGCGGTCGATCGCCGGCATCAAGCGCGTCTCCAAGCCCGGTCTCCGCGTGTACGCGAAGTCGACCGAGCTGCCCAAGGTTCTCGGTGGCCTCGGCGTCGCTATCCTGTCCACGTCCTCGGGGCTCCTCACGGACCGCCAGGCAGAGCAGAAGGGCGTGGGCGGAGAAGTTCTCGCCTACGTGTGGTGATCTGAAATGTCGCGTATTGGACGACTTCCCATCGAGATCCCCGCGGGCGTGACCGTTTCGGTCGACGGCCGTGCGATCACGGTGAAGGGCCCGAAGGGCGAGCTCTCGCTCACCGTGGCCTCCCCCATCGAGGTGTCGGTCGAGGAGAACCAGGTTCTCGTCACCCGTCCGGACGACGAGCGCGCTTCGCGTTCGCTGCACGGTCTGACCCGCACGCTCATCAGCAACGACATCATCGGCGTGACCCAGGGCTACTCCAAGGGCCTCGAGGTCGTCGGCACCGGTTACCGCGTGCAGCAGAAGGGCGGCTCGGTCGAGTTCGCCCTCGGCTTCTCGCACCCGGTCCTGATCGACCCGCCCGCCGGCATCACCCTGACGGTCGAGGGCAACAACAAGCTCACCGTCAGCGGCATCAGCAAGCAGGCCGTCGGTGAGGCGGCTGCGAACATCCGCAAGATCCGCAAGCCCGAGCCGTACAAGGGCAAGGGTGTGCGCTACGCCGGCGAGGTCGTGCGTCGCAAGGCCGGAAAGAGTGGTAAGTAACCATGGCTATCAAGACGAAGTCCGACGCCCGTTCGCGTCGTCACGCCCGCCTTCGCAAGAAGGTCCAGGGCACCGAGGTGCGTCCGCGCCTGGTCGTCACCCGTTCGGCCCGCCACGTCTTCGTGCAGCTGGTCGACGACAGCAAGGGCCACACCGTGGCCAGTGCCTCCACCCTCGAGACCGACCTGCGCGCGTTCGACGGTGACAAGACCGCCAAGGCCCGCAAGGTCGGCGAGCTCGTCGCCGAGCGCGCGAAGGCCGCCGGTGTCTCGGAGGCCGTGTTCGACCGTGGTGGCAACCGGTACGCCGGTCGCGTCGCGGCCATCGCCGATGGCGCCCGTGAAGGGGGGCTGGCACTGTGAGTGACATCAAGGAGAACGAAGTGACCGAGACGGCTCCTGCCGCCGAGAACGCGGCCGGTTCCGAGGCTCCGCAGCGCGACGAGCGCCGCGGCGGCCGTGGTGGCCGCGACCGCGGCCAGGGCGGTCGCGACCGCAACTCCCGTGACCGGGGGGACAACCAGTTCCTCGAGCGCGTGGTGACCATCAACCGCGTGTCGAAGGTCGTCAAGGGTGGCCGTCGCTTCAGCTTCACCGCGCTCGTCGTGGTGGGTGACGGCAACGGTCTCGTGGGCGTCGGCTACGGCAAGGCCCGTGAGGTCCCCCTCGCCATCTCGAAGGGCGTCGAGGAGGCCAAGCGCAACTTCTTCCGCGTGCCGCGCTCCGCGTCGACCATTCCGCACCCCGTGCAGGGCGAGGCCGCGGCCGGCGTCGTGCTGCTGCGTCCGGCCGCTGCCGGTACCGGTGTCATCGCCGGTGGTCCGGTCCGCGCCGTGCTCGAGTGCGCCGGCATCCACGACGTGCTGTCGAAGTCGCTCGGCTCGTCGAACACGATCAACATCGTGCACGCGACCGTCGCGGCCCTGAAGCAGCTCGAGGAGCCCCGTGCGGTCGCCGCGCGTCGTGGCCTCGAGTTCGACCAGGTCGCTCCGGCGCGTCTCGTCCGCGCAGAGGCTGACGCCATCGCTGCGCAGAAGGCAGGTGCCTGATGGCTGCGCGCCTCAAGGTCACGCAGGTCAAGTCCAAGGTGAGTGAGAAGCAGAACCAGCGCGACACGCTGCGTTCCCTCGGCCTCAAGCGGATCGGCGACTCGGTCGTCCGTCCCGACGACGCCCAGACCCGCGGCTACGTCCGCGCGGTCGCTCACCTCGTCAAGGTTGAGGAGATCGACTAATGGCTGAGAAGAAGGAAGCGGCCACCACCACCGCAAAGAGCGCCAAGAAGCCGGCCGCCAAGAAGGCCGAGGAGACCGCGGTCTCCCGTCCCGGCGTCCTGAAGGTGCACCACCTGCGTCCGGTCCCCGGCGCCAACACCGCGAAGACCCGTGCCGGTCGCGGTGAGGGCTCCAAGGGCAAGACCGCCGGTCGCGGCACCAAGGGCACCAAGGCCCGCAACACCGTTCGCGTCGGTTTCGAGGGTGGGCAGATGCCGCTGCACATGCGCACCCCGAAGCTCCGCGGCTTCAAGAACCCGTTCCGCGTGGAGTACCAGGTCGTGAACCTGGACAAGCTCGCCGAGCTCTACCCGAAGGGCGGGGACGTGACCGTCGCCGACCTCGTGGCCAAGGGCGCGGTTCGCAAGAACGAGAAGGTCAAGGTTCTGGGCAACGGCGACATCGCCGTGGCGCTGACCGTGTCGGTCGACAAGGTCTCCGGCTCCGCGGAGCAGAAGATCGTCGCCGCCGGCGGATCCGTCAAGTAACAAGCGTCGAGAGGGGCCGGAGATTTCTCCGGCCCCTCTTGCGTTACCCTGGGTAATTGACTGTCCCTCGTGGGGCATCATCCCTTTTCAGGAAGGCAAGCTTTTGTTCAGCGCCATCGCGCGGATCTTCCGCACGCCGGATCTTCGTCGGAAGATCGGCTTCACGATCGCGATCATCGCGATCTACCGCCTCGGATCCACCGTGCCCGCTCCGTTCGTGAGCTTCCCGAACGTCTCCGAGTGCCTCGCCCAGAACAGCGGCACCGAAGGCCTGCTCGGGCTCGTCAACCTCTTCTCCGGCGGCGCGCTGCTGAAGCTGTCGATCTTCGCTCTCGGCGTCATGCCGTACATCACCGCCTCGATCATCACCCAGCTGCTGCGCGTGGTCATTCCGCACTTCGAGGCGCTGCACAAGGAGGGCCAGGCCGGTCAGGCCAAGCTCACGCAGTACACCCGCTACGTGACGATCGCGCTCGCCCTGCTGCAGTCCACGACTCTCGTCACCGTCGCCCGCACCGGCCAGCTCTTCGGTCAGACCGGGGTCGCGGCGTGCAACCAGCTGCTCACCAACGACGTGTGGTGGGCGCAGCTGTTGCTCATCATCACGCTCACGGCCGGTACCGGCCTCATCATGTGGTTCGCCGAGCTCGTCACCGAGAAGGGCATCGGCAACGGCATGTCGCTGCTGATCTTCACCTCGATCGCGGCGACCTTCCCCGGCGCGATGTGGGCGATCTGGCAGACCAAGGGCTTCGAGGTCTTCCTGCTCGTGCTGCTCGTCGGGATCATCGTGATGACGCTCGTCGTCTTCATCGAGCAGTCGCAGCGCCGGATCCCGGTGCAGTACGCGAAGCGGATGGTCGGCCGGCGCACGTACGGCGGCACCAATACCTACATCCCGATCAAGGTCAACATGGCCGGTGTGATCCCGGTGATCTTCGCCTCGTCGCTGCTGTACATCCCGATGCTGATCGCGCAGTTCAACATCCCGCAGGACGGCAAGACGCCGCCGGCGTGGGCGACCTGGATCATGACGTACTTCGTCAAGGGCGACCACCCGATCTACATGGCGGTCTACTTCCTGCTGATCATCGGGTTCACGTACTTCTACGTAGCGATCACGTTCAACCCGACCGAGGTCGCCGACAACATGAAGAAGTACGGCGGATTCATCCCCGGGATCCGCGCGGGCCGCCCGACGGCGGAGTACCTCGACTACGTGCTCACACGGATCACGCTTCCCGGGTCGCTGTACCTCGGTCTCATCGCGCTGATCCCGCTGATCGCTCTGGCGACCGTCGGGGCGAACCAGAACTTCCCGTTCGGCGGCGCCTCGATCCTCATCATCGTCGGCGTCGGGCTGGAGACGGTCAAGCAGATCGACGCGCAGTTGCAGCAGCGACACTACGAAGGGCTCCTCCGATGACGGCATCCGCTCACTCCACCGCACGCTTGCTGATCGTGGGGCCGCAGGGCTCCGGCAAGGGCACGCAGGGAGTGCGGATCGCCGAGGCCTACGGCATCCCCGTGGTCTCGACCGGAGACATCTTCCGCGCCAACATCAAGGAGGGCACGGACCTCGGCAAGCAGGTGACGGCCATCCTCGACGCCGGGGACCTGGTTTCGGACGAGCTCACCGGTGCGCTCGTGCGCGACCGGCTGTCGCAGGCCGACGCCGTGAACGGGTTCCTGCTCGACGGCTACCCGCGTAACGCTGCCCAGGTCGCGCACCTCGACGCGTTCCTGGGGGAGCAGGGTGCAGCGCTCGATGCCGTGATCCTGCTCGACGTCCCGCGCGAGGAGAGCATCGCCCGGTTGACCCTGCGCGCCACCGAGCAGGGCCGCGCCGACGACACCCCTGAGGCCATCGCGCACCGTCTGGACATCTACGAGGCTCAGACGGCGCCGATCCTCGACGCCTACGGCGCCCGGGGCATCGTCGACCGGATCGACGGCGTGGGCAGCCTCGACGAGATCTCCGAGCGCATCTTCACCGCGCTGGCCCTCCGCGGCCTCGTGCGCACGGCTGCGGTCTGACGTGGCGTTCCGTCGCTCGATCTACAAGAGCCGCGCACAGCTCGAGGCGATGGTCGAGCCGGGGCTCATCACTGCCGCGGCCCTCGATGCCGTGCGCAGCGCCGTGCGTCCCGGCATCACGACGGGCGAGCTCGACGCGATCGCGGACCGCGTGATCGTCGACCGCGGGGCGGAGTCGAACTTCAAGCTCGTGCGCGGCTACCGCAACGCCACGTGCATCTCGGTGAATGACCAGGTGGTGCACGGGATCCCCGGGTCTCGCGTGCTGCAGCCGGGAGACATCGTGTCGATCGACGCCGGTGCCCAGTATCGCGGCTGGAACGGCGACAGCGCCATCACCGTCGTCGTGCCCGATGAGGCGCAGGCTGCGGTCGTGGAGGCGCGGCGGCAACTGTCCGACGTGACCGAGGGGTCGATGTGGGCGGGGATCGCCGCCATGGCCTCGGCCACCCATCTCGGCGACATCTCGGCCGCCATCGAGGACCACATCCTCTCCGCAGGTCCTTCGGCCGTCTCCGGCAAGCCCTACGGGATCCTGCGGGAGTATGTCGGGCACGGCATCGGCCGCAAGATGCACGAGTCCCCGAGCCTGTTCAACTACCGCACCTCCGATCGTGGCGCCGAGGTGCGTCCGGGGCTGGTGCTGGCGATCGAGCCCATGGTGACGGCGGGCTCGGACAAGACCTACGTCGAAGACGACGACTGGACCGTCACCACGACCGACGGCTCGGACGGCTCGCACTGGGAGCACAGTGTCGCCCTGCACGACGACGGCATCTGGGTGCTCACGGCCGCCGATGGCGGTGCGGCGGGCCTCGCTGCCTTCGGCATCACCCCCGCCCCGTTCGCCTAGCTCCGCCCCGCTCTTGCGGGTGCGCTCGTCGGGAGTGCGCCTCGCGTGAGGTGCGCCTCGCGTGAGACTCCACTTTTCGCATGAGACGCCGGACCCGGAGCTGTGTCTCATGCAAAACGTGGAGTCTCGCGCGCCCGTGCGACGTGGGGACGAGGGATGAGCTGGCGACGCCGGTCCTGAAGGGTGCCGAGCATCATGATCTCGGCGGGGCGGATGCGAGGAACTCCGGCGGCGGACAAGGCCATGCGCAACGGGTCGGCGCGCCAGGCGTCGCCGAGCTCCCACCGCGCGAACGGGTGCCTGTGTCTGCGCAGCCTGTCTTCGCGCCGCTTCTCCGCACGCAGCAGTTCGGCTGCCCGTTCCGGATCCTCGAACCGGTACTTGCCCCAACCGTCGACCTCGCCGATCACCCCACGGGAAGCGAAGAAGAAGTCGACGCGGTCTTCGACGCCCTCGTAGCGGAACGTGCGCTGGAGGTCCGGTGCTTCGAAGCCCCACCACTCGATGACCGTGCGGCTGATGCTCTCCGCGGGCGACTCGGATCGCGGATCGGCCCGCTCCCAGGCCCAGCGTTCGCGTCGAGTTCCCCTGGTCCCCGGGCGTGCAGAGGCGCACTCTCGGATCTCCGCGAGGCGGAGGGGTCCTCCCTGGGCTGAGGAGAGCGCGGAGTCGAGCACCGCCAGTGCCTGTGCGTGAGGCAGAACGCGGACCAGGTCCACCACGGTGTCGAGCATCGAGGTCACCAGGAGTCCACCGACGCGAACGAGGCTGCGGTGCGCCTCGCTCGTGTGTACCACGACGTCGCCGAAGCGTCCCGAGTGCGTGCGATCCGGATCGTGCACGTGGATCATCGCGGCCTCTCCGAACCACGGCAGACCGTGTATGACCGCCGCCGCCTCCAGGGCCAGCGCGGCGTCGGGGTGCTGTGCCGCGAAGGCGTGCACGCGGACGGCGTAGCGCTGCCAGCCGGGGAGTCTCCGGTAGCCGGCGGCGTCTGCGTACACCCCGCGCCGGACCCGTACGAGTGAGGCGCGGTCGGACGCGGATCCGATCTCACGACTCAGCCGCGACCGGACGAGCGGCTGCGGGGATGTCAGGATTGCGCGGTCTGCGAGCTTCTGGAGCATGTGTCCGATCGTGCCGTGTCGAACGGTGCAGCAGGCTCGGCGCACGTAACCGGTGAACTCATCGCGACCCAGGGGGTCTGGGGAGGACGGACAGATTCTGGTGACTCGTCGTTCGCGAGACTCCACTTTCGGCACGAGACTTTGCGTCTGGCGTGACGTCTCATGCAAAAAGTGGAGTCTCGCGAGAAGCGGTCGGGTGGGAAGCGGTCGGGCGGGGAGGCGAGGAGGGAGGGGAGGGGGGAGGGGAGGGGGGCTCCCACGGGGCTCAAAGCCTGCATCGGGCACAATGGGAAGACACAGCTGAGCGGATCCACGGCACGGATCCCGAAGAAGGAGACACACACATGGCCGCTGCCAAGGGCAGGACCAACGGGTTCGCCATCGGAATCACCGCCGCGGTCGTCGCCGTGCTCATCGCACTCGTCGGCGTCGTCGTCTGGTTGAACAACAAGGCGACGGATCCGGGCGCCGCGCCCAAGAGCGCCATCATCAACTCCGAGACCGGCGCTGTCATCACGGGATCCGGCAAGGACAAGGTCGCCGTCTTCGTCGACTTCCAGTGCCCGATCTGCAAGAGCTTCGAGAGCGAATACGGCTCCAAGCTCCAGGCGCTCGCGAAGGACAACAAGATCACGCTCGAGTACCACCCGATCGCGATCCTCGACCGTTACTCGCAGGGCACGAACTACTCCTCGCGAGCGGCGGCCGCCGCGTACAGCGTGGCGCAGGAGAACCCCGACAAGTTCCTCGACTACCTCAACATCCTGTTCGAGAACCAGCCGACCGAGAACACCCCCGGTCTCACCGACCAGCAGCTGATCGACTACGCGAAGCAGGTCGGCGCCGACAAGTCCGAGGCGACGATCAAGGCGGGCACGTTCCTCAAGTTCCCGACCGCGCAGGCGACGGCGCACAAGATCCAGGGCACGCCGACGATCGAGATCAACGGACAGCGCCTCGACACGAGCAAGCAGGCCGACGTCGCCAAGCTGCAGGCGATCGTCGACCAGAAGTAGGACCCACCGCATTTTGCGGATCGGCGGATCCGGACTATCATAGATCTTTGGTGCTTTGCGCCTTGGTCCGGCGTGTCCGGATCCGCACAGCTCCACCACCACCCACCCACCGCAGATCGACCGGTCTGCAGAAGCGTCAGCGAGGCTATGGCTAAGAAAGACGGTGTCATCGAGATCGAAGGCGTCGTGTCCGAGGCACTGCCCAACGCGATGTTCCGCGTTGAGCTCTCCAACGGACACAAGGTCCTTGCAACGATCTCCGGAAAGATGCGGCAGAACTACATCCGCATCATCCCCGAGGATCGCGTCGTCGTGGAGCTCTCGCCCTACGACCTCACCCGCGGTCGCATCGTCTACCGCTACCGCTAGGCCGGTCGAGAAGTAACACCCCAGGCGTCCGCGCCTGCCCGGTGAAGACAGCGATAAGGAAGCAACATGAAGGTCAACCCCAGCGTCAAGCCGATCTGCGACCACTGCAAGGTGATCCGCCGCCACGGCCGCGTCATGGTGATCTGCAAGAGCAACCCGCGCCACAAGCAGCGCCAGGGCTGAGTACCCGGGCCTCGGCCCGGATCTCTCGCGATCTCACAACTCAACAACTGACAGGCAGGATCAGAACCCGCAAGGGGGACACCTCGGGCGGAGGCCCGGGCACCGATCCTGCTCCACACCTCCACAACACTCCAGGAGTTACCGCATGGCACGTCTTGCCGGCGTCGACATCCCGCGCGACAAGCGCGTGGTGATCGCCCTCACCTACATCTACGGCATCGGCCGTACCCGTTCGGTCGAGATCCTCAAGGCCACCGAGATCGACGAGTCGATCCGCGTCAAGGACCTCTCCGACGACCAGCTCGTCGCCCTCCGCGACCACATCGAAGGCACCTACAAGGTGGAGGGTGACCTCCGCCGCGAGGTCGCCGCCGACATCCGCCGCAAGGTCGAGATCGGCTCCTACGAGGGTCTTCGTCACCGCCGTGGCCTGCCGGTCCGCGGTCAGCGCACCAAGACCAACGCGCGCACCCGCAAGGGTCCGAAGCGCACGGTCGCCGGCAAGAAGAAGGCCCGCTAAGCGGCCAGGGAATAGGAGAACACTTTCATGGCTGCACCCAAGGCCGCCGCGCGCAAGCCGCGCCGCAAGGAGAAGAAGAACATCGCGCTGGGCCAGGCCCACATCAAGTCGACGTTCAACAACACCATCGTCTCGATCACCGACCCGTCCGGCGCCGTCATCAGCTGGGCTTCGTCCGGTGGCGTGGGCTTCAAGGGCTCGCGCAAGTCGACGCCGTACGCCGCCGGCATGGCCGCGGAGTCCGCTGCCCGCCAGGCGCAGGAGCACGGCGTCAAGAAGGTCGACGTCTTCGTGAAGGGTCCGGGCTCCGGCCGCGAGACCGCGATCCGCTCGCTGCAGGCCGCCGGCCTCGAGGTGGGCTCGATCCAGGATGTGACGCCGCAGGCGCACAACGGCTGCCGCCCGCCGAAGCGCCGCCGCGTCTGACGCACTCTGAGGATCCCCGGTCGTTCGAGACCGGGGATCCTCACCCGCGTTCTTCCACAATTCAAGACCTCACCCACACGTGTCATATAGCGGGCACGTGATCGAAAGGAACACACAGTGCTCATCGCACAGCGTCCCACTCTCACCGAGGAAAAGATCTCCGAGAACCGCAGCCGGTTCGTCATCGAGCCGCTGGAGCCCGGCTTCGGCTACACGATCGGCAACGCGCTGCGTCGCAGCCTGCTGTCGTCGATCCCCGGCGCGGCCGTCACGAGCGTCCGCATCGACGGCGTCCTCCACGAGTTCAGCACCATCCCCGGTGTGAAGGAGGATGTCACCGAGATCATCCTCAACATCAAGCAGCTGGTCGTCTCCTCGGAGCGCGACGAGCCCATCACGGCCTACCTGCGCAAGACGGGTGCCGGCGAGGTCACCGCGGCGGACATCTCCGCTCCGGCCGGCGTCGAGGTGCACAACCCCGAGCTGGTCATCGCGACCCTCAACGACACCGCCAAGTTCGAGCTCGAGCTCACCATCGAGCGCGGTCGCGGCTACGTGTCGGCGGCGCAGAACCGCAGCGAGTACGCCGAGGCGGGCCAGATCCCGATCGACTCGATCTACTCGCCCGTGCTCAAGGTCAGCTACCGCGTCGACGCCACCCGTGCCGGCGAGCGCACCGACTTCGACAAGCTCGTGCTGGACGTCGAGACCAAGAACTCGATCATCCCGCGCGACGCCGTCGCCTCGGCGGGTCGCACGCTGACCGAGCTGTTCGGCCTCGCCCGCGAGCTGAACGTCGAGGCCGAGGGCATCGAGATCGGCCCCGCGCCGGTAGAGGCCGTGCTCTCGAACGAGCTGTCGATGCCGATCGAGGACCTCGATCTGTCCGTCCGCTCGTACAACTGCCTCAAGCGCGAAGGCATCAACACGGTTTCGGAGCTCGTCGCCCTCTCGGAGACGCAGCTCATGAACATCCGCAATTTCGGACAGAAGTCGGTGGACGAGGTGCGCGACAAGCTCGTCTCGCTCGGCCTGTCGCTGAAGGATTCGGTGCCCGGTTTCGACGGCGCCCACTTCTACGGCGGCTCCGAAGACGAGTCCTTCTGATACCCGACCCTTTCCGATCCAGGAGCTAGAGAACAATGCCCAAGCCCACCAAGGGTCCCCGCCTCGGAGGCGGCCCCGCCCACGAGCGTCTGCTGCTCGCGAACCTCGCCGCTCAGCTGTTCGTGCACAAGTCGATCAAGACCACCGAGACCAAGGCCAAGCGCCTGCGTCCGCTGGCTGAGCGCCTCGTCACCTTCGGCAAGCGCGGTGACCTGCACGCGCGTCGTCGCGTGCTGTCCGTGCTGCGCAACAAGGAGGCGACGCACGTGCTGTTCGCCGAGATCGCTCCGCTGGTCGCCGAGCGTGAGGGCGGCTACACCCGCATCACCAAGGTCGGCAACCGCAAGGGCGACAACGCGCCCATGGCCGTGATCGAGCTCGTGCTCGAGCCCGTCGCGCCAAAGGTGAAGCGCCGCACGGAGCGAGACGAAGCGAAGCCCGCCAAGGCGGAGAAGGCTGCTGCTGCCGAGGTCGTCGAGGAGGCCGCCAAGGTCGTCGAGGCTGAGGTCGCCGAAGAGGTCGCCGCCGAGGCTGAGGTCGTCGAGGAGGCCGAGGAGATCACCGAGGCCGCCGCCGACGCTCCTGCCGAGGAGAAGGCCGCCGAGTAAGGCGCCCCATCGTTCGAAGCCCGTCGTCCCCTGTGGGGCGGCGGGCTTCGTCGTCGACGCGGCTCGGGATCCGGTCAGGGAGCGGGGCAGATCACGATGCCGCCGGCCGCGGCGAGGGGGGATCCGGTTCCGCAGGCGCCGTACTCGAGGGTTGGCGTCCGGCGCATCGCGGGAGCGTCGAACAGGCCCACATGAGCGCCGGTCAGCACGACCGACGACACCGGTCCGCCCCAGGGCTTCGCCGCCAGCCAGGTCACGTCGTTGTCGCGGACCCACTCGGCGAGCGGCGCGATCGCGGCCCGCTGCTGTGCGAGGGTCTCCGTCATTGGCGGGCGCGCCGCACGGGCCGCGTCACCGGCGACCCCCGCGGACACCACGACACCCAGGAGCACCGCGGCGGCGACCGCGAGGAACCGTGCGGGGCTCGGCGAGCCGGACGGCGACCGGCGGTGCCAGAGAGCCATCACCGCGCGGGCGGCGATCGCGGCGAGCACCGGGGCGAACGCGAACACCCCGACCGCGGGGTGGCGCACCCACAGCGGCAACTGGGAGGCCTGCGCCCACCATCCGACGAAGGCGAGCAGGCCCACGGCGGAGCCGAGGCCGAGGGCGAGCAGTTGCGGATCGCGCTGCCACCAGCGACGCCGGGCTCCGCTCGGTGCGGTGCCGCGCGCGGGTACGGCCGCCCAGATCCCGGCGGCGACGGCCAGGGCCACGGCAGCCGCCATCAGCCACCAGGGCACGAACCACGCCCCGGCGAGCGTGCCGAGCTTCTGCGGCACCGTGGTGGGCGCGATGTGCTGACCACCGCTGAGCAAGAAACCGCCGAGCGCGCGTACGTGCCGGGCATAGCCGGTGGCACCCAGCGAAACGAGGGCCACGAGCTCGATCAGCAGCGTCGGCGCGGCCACCAGAACCAGGGGCAGCACGCTGCGGCGCAGCGTCGCGACCAGGCGCCGTCCGAACGGGGCCGGTGGGGTGAGCAGGAACAGCGCGACGGCGAATGCCGGCAGCGCGAGCAGCGCGATGAGCTTCGCCTGCACCGCGAGCCCCAGCAGCAGCCCGGCGAGCCAGCCGCGGCGCGGCAGCGCGATCAGCGCCCACACGATCAGCGCCGCCGCGGGGATCTCGCCGAGCAGGTCGGCCGGGCCCTGAATGGGCGAGACGCTCTCGGCCGTGTTGAACGCGAGAGGCAGGGCCACCGCGATCAGCGCGCCGGAGCGACCGGCGACGCGGCGTCCGAGCACCGCGCACCCCACCAGCAGCAGCACCCAGTACGCGAGCGGAACGAGCCGGGCGCCGATCACCGGATCCACACCGAGCATCAGCACCCCGGCGGCCGGGAGCAGCACCACGGGCCCGGTGGAGATGCGCGGATCGAACGGGGTGAGCGTCGAACCGGACAGGGTGCCGTCGCTCGTGTAGCCGAGACCGGCGAGGAGGTTGCGTGGCACGGTCAGGTTGAACGCCTCGTCCTCCCACAGCCGCAGCACGGTCAGGCTGTGCCACATCACGAGCGCGTTCGCGACGACGAGCAGCGCGAGCAGGATCCAGAAAGCGGCGCCGGCGAGGCGGCGGGTCATGACGATCCGGATCCGACTGCGGCGCCCGCCGGGTCGGGCCCCTCGAGCGCGAGCGCCCGGAGCGGCGCACCGGGACGCAGGGACCAGCTCCAGACCTCGCGCAGGGCGTCCACGGCGAACAGCACCAGCTTCCTCGGCGGCAGCGACGGTCGCGACACCCGGCCCCACATCGTGCCGGTGCTGGACGTGCCGCGCCGGGGGATGCTGCGCACCCGCAGATAGCGCACGGCGAGACCTGCCCGCACCTCGGCGAGGGAGAAGTGCACATGCGGCACGAGGGCATCGGAGGGCACGGCGTTCACGAGGATCCGCAGCGGCTCGGGGCGGTACACGCGCAGGGGGGTGTTCACGTCGGGGACGCCGCGACCGACGAACGCGGCGACGAGCAGCCGCACGCAGGCGGTGAGCACGCGCCGGTACCAGGCGTCGGTGCGGGAGTGCCGCACGCCGTGCACCACGTCGGCGCCGGACCGGGAGAGGGCGCGAGCGGCGGCCGCGATCTCGGATCCGACGAACTGCCCGTCGCCGTCGACGTGCACGATGGCGTCGGGGGAGAGCGCGAGCCCTGCGCGGTAGGCGGCCAGCGCGGTGGGGCCGTGCCCGCGGTTCGCGGGCTGGGTCTGCACGTCGACGTCGGCGATGCCGGCGAGCGCGGCCGCGGTGCCGTCGGTGGAGCGGTCGTCGGCGACGATGAAGGTGACGCGCTGGGCGAGTGGGGCGACGGCGGAGCGGATCTCGTCGATGAAACCACCGATGCCCTCGGCCTCGTTGTAGGCCGGCATCACAATGGCCAGGTGGGCGTACTGCACTCGAACCTCAGGTGTCGGCGGAACGGAAGACGTCACAGGCCGCGCCTCCCCCGGGTATTCTAGTAGCGCTATGGATCGCCGCTCCCGGTTGCGCCGTCTGGCGGGAATCGGCACCCGGTTCCTGATTGTCGGCGGCATCAGCACCCTCATCGAGGTTGGTGCGTTCAACCTTTTCGTCTACGTCTTCGGGTGGGATCTGGTCGTCGGCAAGATCGCCGCTTCGCTCGTCGCTTTGATCAATGCGTATTTCGGCAACCGCGAGTGGACCTTCCGCCACCGCGACCGGCGCGGACGGGGGGCCGAGATCGCACTGTTCATCGGCGTGAACCTCGCCTGCACACTGCTGGGCGCGGGCTTGGTCTGGCTCGGCGCCGAGGCGGTCGAGGTGCTCACCGGGCATGCCCCGGGCCCGGCTCTGGTCAACATCGTGAACCTCGGCAGCATCGCGGTGATCGTGGTGGTGCGCTTCCTGCTGTACCACTACGTCGTGTTCCGGCGTGCGCCCCAGGACGCACCAGACAACGCGGCGGTCTGACACCCCGCCCGACGCAGGCTCGGATCCGCGGGCTCGGATCCGCGGGCCCGGATCCGCGGGCCCGGATCCGCGGGCTCGGATCCGCGGGCCCGGATCCGCGAGACTCCACTTTCTGCATGAGACTGACCCGTAGCAGGGGAGTCTCACGCAGAAAGTGGAGTCTCACGTGAGGGGGCGGCGGTCAGGGCCGGGCGCGGAGGTCCTTGCGCAGGATCTTGCCCGAGCTCGACTTCGGGATCACGTCGATGAACTCGACCATCCGCACCTTCTCATGCGGGGCGACGTGGGCCGCGACGTGTGCCTTCACGCCTTCCTCGTCGAGGGACGCGCCCTGCTGCAGCACCACGAACGCCTTGGGCACCTCCTGGCCGTCTTCGTCGAGGGTGCCGATCACGGCGGCGTCGGCGATCGCCGGATGCTCGAGGAGCACCGCCTCGAGCACGGCCGGGGCGACCTGGTAGCCCTTGTACTTGATGAGCTCCTTGAGGCGATCGACGATCCGGAACACACCTCCCGACGTCGCCGTGGCGACGTCGCCGGTGTGCAGCCAGCCGTCGGCGTCGAGCATGTCGGCCGTCGCATCCGGGCGGTTCAGGTAGCCCTTCATGACCTGGGGGCCGCGGATGAGCAGCTCGCCGGGCTCGCTCGCGCCCTCGGCGGGGACGAGGACATCGGATCCGTCTTCTGCGAGAAGCCGGGCTTCGGTGTTCGGGCTGAGCAGGCCCACCGACGAGAGGTCGATGTCGTCGCGCTCCACCGGGATCGTGTGCGTCACCGGGCTCGTCTCGGTCATGCCGTAGCCCTGCCGCACCACGCAATCGAGGCGCTCGGCGACGGCGTGGGCGAGGGCTCCGTCCAGCGGTGCGGCGCCCGAGAACACGACCTTCACGGAACCCAGGTCGTACTGCGCGACCAGCGGATGCTTGGCCAGGGCCACAGCGATGGGCGGTGCGATGAACAGCCAGCTGGTGCGCTGCTCCGCGATGATGCGCAGGAACTCGACGAGGTCGAACTTCGGCATCGTGACGAGGGTCGCGCGCAGGCGCACGGCCAGGTTCAGCAGCACCGTCATGCCGTAGATGTGGAAGAACGGCAGCACGGCGAGGATCCGGTCGTCGTCGTTCAAGTCGATGGAGACCGTGCTCTGGGCGACGTTGGCGACGAGGTTCCGGTGCGTGAGCATGACGCCCTTGGGGCGGCCGGTCGTGCCCGACGAATAGGGCAGGACGGCCACGTGCGTGGCGGGGTCGAAGTGCACGTCGGGCGCATGGTGTCCCTCGCCGAGAAGGTCCCGCAGCGAGGGGTGGCCGTCGACGCCGTCCAGGACGATCAGTTGGTCGGCGGGGAGGCCGAGCTGCTCCGCGGCGGCCTGCGCCTGCGGCAGCAGTGGGCTGACCGTGATGAGCCAGAACGCCGAGGCGTCGCGCAACTGGTTCGCGATCTCGTCGGCGGTGTAGAGCGCATTGATCGTGGTGGCCGTGGCGCCGGAGCGGAGGATCCCGTGGAACACGGTCGCGAAGGCGGGCACGTTCGGGCAGAGGAGCCCCACCGCGTCGCCCAGGCCGATGCCCCGCGCTGCGAGCGCGCCGGCGAAGAGATCGATCTGGCCGATGAGCTGGCGATAGGTGGTCTCCGCTCCGGACATGCCGTCAATGAGCGCGACCCGGTCGAGGTCGTGCTCGGAGATGTCGCCGAACAGATACTCGTGGATCGGGACCGCGGGGATCTCGACGTCGGGGAAGGTGCTGCTGACCATGGGATCTCCTTCGATCTCGGTCTGACTCGATGCCGCTGCGCCGCCGACTCGGGTGCCGGCGTCGGTCACCTGGAATTCAGTGTCGCATAGATTGAGATTCAGTTTCGCACAGATTGAGACTGAGTCCCAGGATGTTCCGGATCCGCGCCAGGCCCGGACCCGTCGCCCCCTTCCGCGAGACTCCACTCTTTGCATGAGACGGCACGGCAGAACGCGAGTCTGGCGCAGGAAGTAGAGTCTCGCGGAAGCCCGGGCGGGGGCGCGCACGGGACGGGACGCGGGACGGGGACGCGCACGGGACGGGACGCGGGACGGGGACGCGCACGGGGCGGGGCACGCACGGGGGACGGGGGCGGGGGGTCGGTACCCTGGATCCGTGCGCATCCGTCTCGACATCGCCTACGACGGCACCCACTTCCGGGGCTGGGCGAAGCAGCCCGGACTGCGGACCGTCCAGGGCACCATCGAGGCGGCCCTCGCCCGGATCGTCGGGCCGGCGGCGGCGTCGGACGGTGGGAATCCGGATGCCGGAGAGCCGGGCGGCGGGGAGCCGGGCACGGCGGGCCCGCGTCTCGTCGTCGCCGGCCGCACCGACGCGGGCGTCCACGCCACCGGACAGGTCGCGCACGTCGACCTGGACGCACGCCAGTGGGCGCGCGTGCAGTCCCGCAACGGCCGGGCCGCGAACGACCCGGCGGCGTCGCTGGCGTCGCGCATCCGCGGCGTGCTCGGACAGTACCCCGACGTCACCGTGTCGCGCACGTCGCTCGCTCCGGAGGGGTTCGACGCCCGCTTCTCCGCCGTCTGGCGTCGCTACCGGTACCGACTCGCCGACACCCGCGCCGGGTACGACCCCCTGCTCCGCCACGACACCACCACCGTCCGCGCGGCCCTGGACGAGGGCGCCATGGACGCTTCCGCGCAGACGCTGATCGGCCTGCACGACTTCGCCGCGTACTGCAAGCCGCGCGAGGAGGGCACCACGATCCGCACCCTGCTCGACTACCGCTGGACGCGGGACGCGGCGGGGGTGCTCGTCGCCGAGGTGAAGGCCGACGCGTTCTGCCACAGCATGGTGCGCGCGCTCGTGGGCGCGTGCGCTGCCGTCGGGGAGGGGCGCCTCGAGATCGCCGACGTGGCTCGACTGCGCGACGACCTCACCCGCACCAGCGCATTCAAGGTGCTCGCCGCGCGCGGTCTCACGCTCACCGAGGTCGGGTATCCGCCCGACGACCTGCTGGCGGCGCGCGCCGAGCAGACCCGCAACCGTCGCGACCAGGACGACTGAGGCGGATCCGGATCCGCAACATCCGATGAACTCGGGCGTCCGCTCAGGCTGGCGAGAGGGCACGCCGGTACGGTGGGGGCGTGCGGATCATCTCCTACAACCTGCGCAAGCATCGCGCGGCGCATGAGCTCGACGACCTCGTCGATGCGCATGACCCCGACGTGCTCTGCCTGCAGGAGGGGGACACCGCGTCGCTTCCGGAGCAGGCGGGGGGCCTGGTGCTCGCGCACACCACCCAGCGCAATCGGCTGGGTCTTGCGATCTACTACCGCTCCAGCGCGTTCCGCCTCGTCGACTCGGCGACCGTCTCGGTCAAGAAGTCGTTGCACGACCATGTGCTGCGCCCCGCGCACGAACGGCTGCTCGGCGTGCGGTTGCGCGACATCGACGCGGGCCGCGACTTCCTCATCGCGTCGCTGCACGCGGCGCCGCTCACGGCACGAAACGCGCTGCGCCGGGACCAGATCCGCTCCGCACTGTCGGAGCTCTCCGAGCTCGGCTGGGGGCTGCCGCAGCTCATCGTCGGCGACTTCAACTACCCGGTGTTCAAGGAGCGGCTCAGCGAGCACATGCGCGACGTCGGCTACGAGCTCGTGATGAGCGACCAGCACACGTACACGCGCTACCGGGTGTTCCGCGGCTTCTACGACTTCGCCGCCGCCTCGGGCTTCGTCGTGGAGACGGTGCGGACGCTGCCGCAGGGGGAGTCGGACCACCTGCCGATCCTCGTGACCGCGACGCTGAGGTAGCCGGATCCGGAACGCTGTCGTTCAGGGCACGTCCCCAACCGTTCACCCGCCCGTCGTCGACACGACTCCCGCCGGTCGCGCTCCGGTGAGACGCCCGGGGTGTCGTGTCCTCATGAGGATGTCTGTGATCGGCTGCGGGTATCTCGGCGCCGTACATGCGGCGGCCATGGCGTCGATCGGGCACGACGTGATCGGGATCGACACGGATCCGGAGAAGATCGCCGCGCTCGCCGCAGGACGCGCCCCGTTCTTCGAGCCCGGGCTGGACGAGCTGCTGGCGAGCGGTGTCGCGAGCGGACGGCTGACCTTCTCCGCCGACATCGCCGATGCGCACGGCGCTCAGGTGCACTTCGTCGCCGTGGGCACCCCGCAGCAGCCCGACGGATCCGCGGCGGACCTGCGCTACGTGCACGGCGCGCTCGATGCGCTGCATCCGCAGCTGCGGCCGGGCGATGTGGTGGCGGGAAAGTCCACCGTGCCCGTGGGCACCGCGGCGGGGCTTGCCGAGCGGGTGGCCGACGCCGGGGCGGTCCTGGTGTGGAATCCGGAGTTCCTCCGTGAGGGTTGGGCCGTGCACGACACGCTGCATCCCGATCGGCTCGTGGTCGGCGCCGCCGCCGGCGAGGCGGGGGAGCGGGCGGTCGAGGTGCTGCGCGAGGCGTACGCCGACGCGATCTCCGGGGGCAGCCCGTTCCTGGTCACCGATCTCGCCACGGCCGAGCTGGTGAAGGGGGCGGCCAACGCGTTCCTGGCCACGAAGATCTCGTTCATCAACGCGATGGCGGAGATCGCCGAGGCCTCGGGCGCCGACGTCACCCGGCTCGCCGAGGCGATCGGCCACGACGAGCGGATCGGACGGCGCTTCCTCGGCGCGGGGATCGGGTTCGGCGGGGGGTGCCTGCCCAAGGACATCCGGGCGTTCGCGGCGCGGGCGGAGGAGCTGGGCCGCGGAGCCTCGGTCGGCTTCCTGCGCGAGGTCGACGCGATCAACCTGCGTCGCCGTGAGCACGCCGTGCGCCTCGTCGTCGACGCGTTCGGCGGCAGCGTCGTCGGACGCCGCATCACCATGCTCGGCGCTGCGTTCAAGCCGCACAGCGACGACGTGCGGGACTCGCCGGCGCTCGAGGTCGCGATCCGCCTGCGGGGAATGGGCGCGAAGGTGCGGGTGACGGATCCGGAGGCGCTCGGCAACGCGGCCGCAGTGCACCCGCAGCTGAAGTACGTCGCGGATCGCGACAAGGCGCTCAAAGGCGCGGATGCGGTGGTGCTCGTCACGGAGTGGGACCTCTATCGTCGCGAGCTCGCACCCGAGCATGCGTCCACGCTGGCCCGCGGCCGTATCATCGTCGACGGGCGCAACTGCCTGGATCCGCAGGCCTGGCGCGCCGCGGGCTGGACCTACCTGGGCATGGGGCGGCCGTAGCCCGGCACCATCCTCCGGCGGCCCTGGCCATCGGAACGGGGGCGTTGCCGGTAAAGTCGGCATCAGCCCGCGTCACCGGGGGATGGGGAAGCATGTCTGAAGCGGATGCCGATCGGGAGCGCACCGAGAGAGGGATCGACCCGGAAGCGGGCGCGCCCACGACCGACGGATCCCCCGTGAGCGACCGCGATGAGACGGCCGCGCGCTCCGACACGGAGACGGGGGGATCCCTGCTCGACGGGTTCGGGAGGCCTCCGCGCAGCGAGAGGCGGGGGCCGCAGCCGGCGCCGGAGCACGCGGGCGGACCGCAGCGGACCGGCGGCGCCATGCGGCTGACCCGCGGACAGCTCATCGCGATGGGCGTCGGGGTCGTCGTGACGCTCGCCGGGGTCGGTTGGGCGGTCGCCGCTCCGGGCTCGATGCGCCCTGCTCCGACGGCATCGGCCACCGCGGATCCTGCGCGCGCCGTCAAGGCTGCCGCCGCGATCGACGGTGTGGCCGCACAGCTCGAGGAGTCCCAGGGAGTGGCCACGGAGTTCGGGCCTCGACTGGCCGCGCTGCAGGGCGCGAGCGACGAGCCCGCACGCGCCGCGGCGGAGAGCGCGCGGCAGGCGCTCGTGCAGGCGCTGAGCGAGGTGACAGTCCCGGCCAAGCCCCCGCGCACCGCCGATGACGCGACCCTCGCCGTGATCGAGAAGAACACGGCCGCCGCCCAGGACGCGATCATCACTGCACGGGCGGCGTTCCACTCGGCGATCTCGACGTTCCTCGGGACGATGCCGGGCTATGCCGTGCGGGTCGTGGAGGACAACGCCGACGGATCCAGCGACTTGCGCAAGGCGGCGACCAGTGCGGCGATCGCGATGGCGTCCTCGGATCCGTTCACGCCGCCCTGGTTCGGTCCGTGGGACGCATGGCGCGCAGCGCTCGCCGCACTCATCGCGGATGCGGGCGGATCCTCCAGCGACCAGCCGTCGAACGGCGACGGGGGCGGGCCTGGTGGCGGCGACGCCCCGGCAGCGCCGTCGGCGCCGCCCGTCGACCCGGCGCCCACGCAGCCGCCGGTCCCCGATACGCCGCCCGAGCCGGATCCGACCACGCCGCCCACACCGTGACGCCGGTGGCTCAGGGGCTCGACGAGGACCGGATCCCGGCTACTTCTTCGCGGTGCAGCCAGGGGCGTCGATCGTCACCGGAGTCTCGGCGACCATGGGCGTGTGCCGCACCTCGAGCGGGCCGAAGGCTCCGACCGGTGCGGTGAACGTCGCCTCGACCGTGACCGCTTCGCCCGGGTGGGTCAGCACGTTCACCTTGACCGCGGTGCGGCCCAGATGCGGCTGCCCGGTCGCGGCCACGGGCTGGCCGTTCATCGTCACGCCGGTGAGCGTGGATCCGACCGGGCCGTAGAGGTACATGTCGGTCGAGACGTCGCCCTTGGGGAAGAACCGCGCCGGCGAGATGTACACCGGGAGGCCGTCCGCGGCGCCCGGGTCGAGCGTGTTCTTCAGGGTGACGGTGCTGGTGAAGGTGGGTGCGGCGGACGCCCGGCACTGAGTGCTCGTGGCCGCGATGCTCATCCGCATGTAGTAGTCGAGCTTGCCCTCGGTGATGTCGTCGAGGTAGACGCCGAGGTCGGTCGTCTGGGTGTTGTCGGCGGGCATGTTGCCGCCGACGGGGGTGCCTGCCAGCAGTGCGGCCTGCTCCTTCGCTCCGGGTGCGTACATCAGGCGGCCCTCGTTCGCGGCCTTGCTGAGCGCGTCGAGCAGGGTCTTCGGATCGGGGTGCGAGCTGAGCAGCCCCTCGAACACGGCCTTCGCCGCTGCCGCGAAGAACGCGTCCTGCTCGGGGCCTTCGGGGTACCTCGCGTAGACCTCGTTCAGCAGCAGCGGCACCGCGTTGTCGGCCGTGAGCACGTCGCCCGTGGGAAGCGTCACCGGGCCGATCGCCCGCAGCAGATAGCTGAGCGCCACGGGGTCGAACGAGACGACCGCATCGACCGGGGTGCCGAACGACTCGGCCCAGTAGGCACGCACGATGTTCGCCGTGTCGGTGAAGTCGGGGGAGAGCGTGGAGTCCTGGATCCAGCGTCCGATCTTGGTGCCGTAGAGGGCTTCCAGCTGCGGATCGAGCGGGATGATCGGTGTGTCGCGGCCGTTGTGGAAGTCGGCGGATCCTGCCTGCTGGGTGAGCGTGATCCGGCCGTTCTCGGCGGTCAGCATCGCGATCGCGGCCGGGTTGCCGCCGGTGCCGCGGGACTCGGCGTTGTTCTGGAAGATCAGCAGATAGTGCTGCGGTCCGTCCGATCCGAGGGCCTTCGACAGGATCATGAGGGCGTTGTGCGCCGGGGTGAGCACGGGGCCCACCTTGTCGAGCTCGTCATCGAGCTTCGTGATGCCCGAGGCGACCTGGGGGATGAGCACGGAGCGGTCCAGCGCGTTCAGGTCGTGCTGGATCCGCGTGACCGTCTCGTCCGCGGTGCTGACCCTGCCGGCGAGGTCGGTGAGGTTCTTCACGTCGACCGCGCCGTCCTTGGGCATCACGGCCTGCAGATCGATCGCGGTCAGGGGGCTGATCGCGTCGCGCACGAGCGTATCGGCGGAGTCGGCGGCGACACGCACGGCGGTCAGGTTGGGGCCGGCCACGGGCACCCACTCGAGGTTCTTCCACAGCCCGGTGCTGGTCTTCTGCTTGGCCTGCGCGGTCAGTGCGGCGATCTGCGCGATCGTCGTCTTGGCCGTCGCGGTGTCACCTGCGAGCATGCTCTGCTGCACCTGCCCGACAAGCGGGATGGCCTGCTCGAGATCGGACTTCGCCGACATCGCCTGGTCGTACAGCTTCTTGGCGGCGACTCCTCCGGCGACGCCGGCGACGATGAGTACCAGCAGCAGCGAGATCGGCACCCAGAACCGTGCGCTCTTCAGCAGGGGGCGACGGGGCTTGCGTCCGCGGGATCGATCGCCATCGTCGGATCCGCCTCGCCCCGAGTCGTCACGCCCAGAGCCGCCGTCGGAGGAACCGCCCTCGGAGGCGGATTCGTCGCGAGCTGCCGTCGACGCGTCGCCGAAGATCGCCGCCAGGTCGTCGCGCGGCTCCGCGGCATCGGTGCCGGCAGTCGCGGCGTCGGAGGACTGGCGGGCTTCACGGGCTTCGCGGCGGGACGTCACGGCACGATTCTAGGGATCACGGCTGAGGGATCCCCCGCAATCGACGTCGAGGATCCTGCGGCAGGATCCGGAGCGGACGATGCGCCTCAGCGTCGGGTGACGAGTCCGCGTTGTTCGAGGTCGTCGAGGAAGCCTTGGAGTCCTTGTTCGCCGAAGTCGATGGTGGCGTGGAGGTCTGCGACTTCGGCGCGGATGCTGTCGACGGTGCAGATGCCGTCGGCGATGAGGACCCAGACGAGCCAGGCTGCGTCGCGGAGTTCGTAGAGTTCGGCGTTGTCGAGGCGGGCGATCCAGGCGGCGCTCTCTTCGAGGCCGCCGTCGGCGCCGTCGACCCAGGCGATCTCGGGGGCGATGGCGTAGTGCGCGGTCACGATCCGCCCCGCCCGTGACGCGGATCCTGCGGCATCGAATCCCACCTGGACGAGGCTCCGGAGGATGGTGCGTCGAGGTCGCCGATGCCGGCGACGAAGGCCTCGTCGGCGTCGAGTTCGTGCGCCAGCACCAGCGCCGCATCACGCAGCTCGGGCGTGGACAGCGCCCACGCCTCGGCGCGTTCGGGGTCGTGCGACCGGGCGATGTGCAGGGTCTGCACGAGAATCTGCCCGCTCACGGAGGGCACGGGGCAGGGGTGGTGGCCGATGTCGGCGGTCTCATGATCGCGCCAGAGCCGCTCGAACACCGCCTCCGGCGTCGCCCGAGGTCCGGACAACTGACGGTGCACGTCCGCGTAGGTCCACGAGGGGTGCGTGAAGTTGGCCGCGTACTCGAACGGCGCATTCTCGTCGAAGCCGCTGAACAGGGTCCATCCGTCCTCGACCAGCGCCTTCAGGAACCGGTCCTGGTGCGCCGGACGTACCAGGACGTCGGCGTCGGACGAGTCGTGCCAGCCGTCGCGCAGAGAGAGCCGGGTCGCGGGACCCTTGATGTGCAGGAGGTCGATGGAGCGCTGCTCCGCCGTGCGCTGGAGGGACGCATGGGTGAGGTGCGTCAACGCCCAGATCGGAACTTCCGGCACCCCCATGCGCTCTACCCTAGGGGAGAACAGCGGTCGGCCAAGAGGTCGGACGGCATGACGATGCGAATCTCCGCGGTGCGTCCATGTGCTTCTCGTCCCGGGGCAGCCGCCTGCTGCGGGATCAGCGTCGGGTGACGAGTCCGCGTTGTTCGAGGTCGTCGAGGAAGCCTTGGAGTCCTTGTTCGCCGAAGTCGATGGTGGCGTGGAGGTCTGCGACTTCGGCGCGGATGCTGTCGACGGTGCAGATGCCGTCGGCGATGAGGACCCAGACGAGCCAGGCTGCGTCGCGGAGTTCGTAGAGTTCGGCGTTGTCGAGGCGGGCGATCCAGGCGGCGCTCTCTTCGCGGCCGCCGTCGGCGCCGTCGACCCAGGCGATCTCGGGGGCGATGGCGTAGTGCGCGGTCACGATCCGCCCCGCCCCAGGACCTCCGACACCCCCCATGGCCTCTACCCTAGGGGAGGAGGCGGTCCGCTCGGAACCGCGGGGGAAGGGGGAGGCGTGGTCGATTCGGTGGTGCTGCGTCTGCTCGGCGAACGATGGCGGGTCGACCTGTCCGCCTACGCGAATCCTGCGGCGTTCATCGTCTCCCTGCGCGAGTTGTGGGGTCGCGTCATCGACGACTCGGGGGAGGACGACGATGTCCGCTTCCGCCCGGTTCCGGACGGGGAGGACGCCCTGTCGACCCTGAGCCCCCGGATCGCGGATCGTACGGATGGATCGTTCCCCTACGCGTTCTCCAGGGCGATCACGCAGGCCGTGATCGAGCGCCACGCCGGCTCCGCTCTGCTGCTGCACGCCGCGGGGCTCGCCTCCGAGGACGGACGTCGCGGGGTCGTGCTCGTCGCCTCCTCCGGCACGGGCAAGAGCACGGCCGCCCGGCACCTGGGACGACGGCTCGGATATCTCAGCGACGAGCTGATGATGATCGACGAGCACGAGGAGCTGCACGGGCTCACCAAGCCGATCTCGCTGATCGTGCCGGGCTTTCCCGGGGGGAAGGAGGAGTCCTCACCGGATGCCCTCGCGCTCGGCGCCACCCCGATCGCACCGCCCCGTCTCGCGGCCATGGTCTGCCTCTCTCGCTCCGAAGAGGCCGTGCCGCCGCGCTTCGACTCGATCGGTCTGCATGAGCTGATCGCGGAGGTCGTGCCGCAGACATCGTCGTTGTGGCGGGTGGACCGCCCGCTGCAGAGGCTGGCGGAGGCGGCACGGCGCGGAGGAGGTCTGTTTCGGCTGGCCTATGCGGAGATCGCCGATGCGGAGCCGCTCGTGCGCGGGCTGCTGGAAGCGGACCGCCCCGACGGTGTCCTCGAATGGAGCGAGCACCGCCCGCCTGAGGGCGAACGGTGGCGTGATGACGAGGAGGGGGGAGCCGTGTTCAGCGGCGACGTCGACGATGATGTCGTCGTCTCGCGGGCTCCATGGACCGATGCCGTCGAGCAGGACGGCGAGGTGTCGGTGCTGGCCGGGGCGTCCTTCACACGCCTCGCGGGTATCGCGGTGACCATCTGGCTGGCCTGCGCTCGCCCGCTCACCGTCGCCGAACTGCACGATGTGCTCGCGCGCGAGCATGGTCCGCATCCGGACGCCGCGACGCTGATGCAGACGGCGCTGCGGGAGCTGAGTGCGCGTCGTCTTGTGACGGTCGCGGTCGCGGAGGGGGCATCGTGAGCGCGTCGCGGGTCTGGATCGCCACGAACAACGGTGCGATCGGTGGCGGCGAGGTGATGCTGATGCACATCGCGGAGGCGCTGCGCGAGCTCGGCCGCGATGTGACGGTGGTCGCGCCGCGTCATCCGTCGGACCTGGCCGACGCAGCGCGGGCGAAGGCGCTGGACGTCGAGGTGCTCGACGCGCATGACCGGGTGACCTGGATGCTTGCGCTGCGCCGGTGGGATCGTCGCCATCGCGACGGGATCCTGTGGTGCAACGGGCTGGTGCCTGCCGCGGCGACGGCGGGGCGGCGCAACCGAATCGTGCATCTGCATCAGTACCCGGAGGGGAAGAAGGGGATCGTCGCCCGTCTCGCGCGGGTGCGCGCGCTGCTGACGGTGGTTCCCTCGCAGCACTTCGCGGGGACGGTGCCGGGGTCGGTCGTGCTGCTGAACTGGACGAGTGCTTTCGAACCCACCGCCCGGCGTCGCCGGCCGGAGGACCCCTTCGTGGTCGGCTATCTGGGGCGTCTCGGCATGGACAAGGGCGTGCATGTGCTGGCCGGGGCGATCGGCGAGCTGGCCGAGCGGATGCCCGGTCGGGTGCGCCTGCGTCTCGCCGGCGAGTCCCGCTTCGTGGACTCACGATCGAGCGAAGTCGTCGCCGAGGCGCTGGCCGGCGTCTCGGCGCTGACGGATCGCGTCGGCTGGGTGCGGCCGCAGGATCTCTTCGATGCGGTGGACGTGCTCGTCGTGCCCTCCGTCGTCGCGGAGCCGTTCGGGCTGGTCGCCGCCGAGGCGATGTCGGCGGGGGTTCCCGTGATCGTCAGCGACGCGGGCGGACTCCCCGAGGTCGTCGGGCCGGAACACGGCGCGACCGTTCCGGCGGGCGACCGGGGCGCGCTCGTGGACGCCATCGCCGCGCTCGCGCAGCAGAAGTCCGAGGCGCGGACCGTCGATCAGCGGTTGCGGTGGGAGAGGATGTTCTCGCCCGCCGCCGGCCGTGAGCGCGTCGCGGAGCTGATGGAGACGGCTACCCGTGCGGCGGGGCGGCTCGGGGAGTGAGAGCCCGCGCAGAAGCGGTGCGGGCGGCGGTTTCCCGATCGTTCATCCGCACTGGGTATCATCGTTGCGGGGAATGACGATCGGCGTGCGTCCGCATGCGGCCGAACGCGGTAGACGTCTGACTTATACATTGGGGGATCCGACACGTGACAGTCCTTGATTTCTTCGCCATGACCAGGCGTGGATGGAAGATCCTCGTCCTGCTGATCGTCGGGGGCGCACTGGTCGGCGCCGCTTACGGGTTCTTCGCCCCCAAGACCTACGAGGCGCAGTCCTCGGGCTTCATCGCGACCCAGGGGACGACGGTCTTCGCGGGCTCCGATGCGGCGACGTCGAAGGCCGGCTCCTATCTGGCGCTGATCAACAGCAAGCAGGTGCGCGAGGCGATCCTCAAGGACACCAAGGCGGGTTCGGCGACCCTGGACGGATCGCTGAGCGCGCGCCTGGCCGCGGGATCGACCCTGATCCAGGTGACGGCGACGTCCAGCTCGCCGCAGAATGCGCAGAAGCTCGCCAACGGTGCGCTGCACGCGCTCGCGACGGTTGTCGGCGAGATCGAGTCGAAGACGCAGAACGACGGATCCTCGATCGAGATCGTCCCCATGGACGACGCCGTCGTGCCCACCTCGCCGGCGACGCCGAACCTCAAGCTCGCGATCGGCATCGGTGCAGCCGCCGGTCTCGTCCTCGGATACGTGTGGCTGCTCCTGCGTCGCGCTCTGGATGTGCGCGTCCGCGCTCACACCGACCTGAGGGAGCTCATGGGCACCGGCGTGCTCGCCCGTGTGCCGAAGCTCGGACGCAACGGCACGCCCGAGGGCGATTCGCGCACCGAGACCATCGCCAACGAGGCGTTCCGGCAACTGCGCACCGGGCTGCGCTTCTCGAGCGTCGACAGCGAAGTGCGCGTCGTCATGATCACCAGCGCCAGCCAGGGCGAGGGCAAGTCGATGACCGCCGCATCGCTGGCACGTGTGATCGCCGAGTCCGGTCAGCGCACGCTGCTCGTCGACGGCGACCTGCGCCGGCCGAAGGTGGCGCGCAACTTCGGCATCGACGGCACGATCGGGCTCAGCGAGGTGCTCAGCGGTCAGGTCGCGGTGCGCAACGCGATCCAGCCCACCAAGGACCCGAACCTGTTCGTGCTGCCGTCGGGGGGAACCCCGCCGAACCCATCCGAGATGCTCGGGTCCGTCGCACTGAGCAATCTGCTGCGCGAGTTCCGCAAGGACTTCTTCATCATCATCGACGCCCCGCCGGTGCTCCCGGTGACTGACGCCACGGTGGTCAGCACCCTCGTCGACGGCGTGGTGTTCGTGCTCGCCGTCGGGCAGACGCGCAAGGCGGCAGGAGCCGCGGCCCGCGCGCAGCTCGAGCAGGTGCACGCGCGCATCCTCGGCATCGTGCTGAACATGGTGCCGCTCAAGGGCGTCGACAGCCACAGCTACGGCTATTACCGGCAGAACAACAGCTACTACCTGAAGCCGGCGAAGGACAAGAAGGAGAAGGGCGGGGGGAGGCGCACCGCGCCCGCACCCGCGGTCGTTCCCCACGTTCCCGTCGAGCGGGAAGCCACGCCGATCAGGAGGACGTCTGCGGGGCAGGTTCAGGGATCCGCTCCTGCGCAGGCTCAGCCGGCGTCCGTCGAAGCTGCCGCTCAGAATCCGGCGACCGCTGCCCGCGACGCGCAGCCCACCCCGTCGGCGCAACCGGTGGGAGCCCGGGCCGAGACGCCCCCGCTGCGACGCAGCTCTCGATCCTGATATGCGACGGCCGACGACTCCCGCGAGGGAACGTGCGCGACGGCCCGTGAGGAAGCAAGGGGGGCCTTCATGAAGGTGTTGATCACCGGCGGCACCGGCTTCATCGGGCAGCATGTCGCCTCACAGCTGGCACATCGCGGCCACGAGACGGTCGCGATGGACCTGCTCCTGGCACAGGTGCATTCGGATCCGGAAGGCGCCGTCCGGCGGTTCCCGGGGGACGTCATCCGTGCCGACGTCGCAGACGCGCAGGCGTGGGCGGAGCTGCCGCCGTTCGACGCGCTGATCCATCTGGCGGCCGAGACCGGAACCGCGCAGTCCATGTACGAGCGTGAACGCTACGAGCGCGTGAACGTCGAAGGCAGCCGCCTCGCGGCGCGCGCCGCCGCCCACCTCGGGGTGCCGATCATCTCGCTCAGCTCCCGCGCAGTGTACGGCGAAGGGCTCCGTGACGAGGACGGCGCGCTCCGCGCCTCTCGCGAGGACGACCCGCACAGACCGGTCTCGTTCTACGGCGAGACGAAATCTCAGGCCGAAGCGGCCGTCATCGACGAGGTCGGGGATGCCGCACCGGCCGTGATCATCCGGCCTCAGAACGTGATCGGTCTCGGACAGGCGCTGCGCAACCCCTACACCGGAGTGCTGGCCGCCTTCCTCGCGAGGCTGCGGGAGGGGCGCCCGCTGTCGATCTACGGCGATGGTTCGCAGACGAGGGATTTCGTGCATGTGGCGGACCTCGCCGTGCTCATCGCCTGGAACCTCGACAACCTGCCGCAGGCGTCCCAGCCCCGCGTCCTCAACTGCGGGACGGGTGTGCGGACCTCGCTGACGGACCTCGCCGAGTACGCGGCCGCCGCATCGCCGGCGGGTGCGTCCGTGATCGAACACGTGGACGTCCATCGCGCCGGCGACATCGAGCATGCGTGCGCAGACCTCGGCCGCCTGCGCGCTGTAGGAGCTCCCCTGCCGTCACGGACGACCTCCGAGGCCGTGGCCGACTTCATCGTCGGCTCGTGGCAGGGCGATGTGGCGCCCTCCCGGGTGTGGGACGAGGCGCTCGACGAGCTCAGCAGTCGCGGTCTGGTGGACGGGTCGTGAGGATCCTCGTCGTCAGCCCCGGCTTCCATGGATACGCGTCGTCCTTCGGGCGCACCTTCGCCTCGCTGGGCCATCACGCTCGCGTGCACGTGTACGACCACGCGGGAGCGGGGGTCGACCGCATCGGCATGCGGCTGCTGCATCGCCGCCCGGAGCACGCGCTGGCGCAGCGGACCCGACGGAACCTGACGGAGCGCGCGATCGACGCGCTTCGGATGTATCGCCCGGATGCGGTCCTGGTGGTGCGCGGCGATCTTCTCGACCAGGCGTGGTGGGACGCACTCGCCGGCCACCCCGCCCGTCGGGTGACGTGGATGTACGACGAGCTGCGCCGGATGACGTACAGTGACGAGACTCTCGGGCGGATCGGCGTGCTGGCGACCTACAGTGCGCGTGACGCCGATGCCCTGCGGACTCGCGGTGTGCGAGCGCATCACGTCCCGCTCGGCTTCGACGCTTTGGAGCCCATCCGCGCCAGGCCGACCCGCGGGGTCACTCTGATCGGAGCGCGTTACCCGAGCCGAGAGGAAGCACTGCGACGGCTGGCCGGAGCGGGCGTCGAGGTCACGGCTTTCGGGAGGGACTGGTCTCGTCACCCCGTCGACGTGCTCCGGACCGGAGCCTACGCGCACCCCGGCGTCCGATCCGGTCGTGAACTGTCGCGAGGTCAGGCCTACGGTGCGATGCGGGACTCTGCGGCGACGCTCAACCTCCACGCGGACCAGGACGGGTTCACGATGCGGACCTTCGAGGCCGCGGGCGTCGGAGCTGTCGAGATCTGCGACCGGCCCGATGTCGATCGATTCTATGAGCCCGGTGCCGAGGTGCTCAGTTACGCGAGCACCGACGAGCTGGTGGAGCAGTGCCGCCGCGTTATCGCCGACCCGCGGTGGGCGGACGGCATCCGCGCGCGGGCACGGGCCCGGACCCTCGCGGAGCACACCCTCGCACACCGGCTGCGCCGATTGGAGCAGCTGTGGGCCTGAACTTCCCGACGGAGCTCGACGACTGGCGGCGCTGGCAGGCGGGCCAGCACCGGCTGCAGCGGATGCGCGCGCGTCTGAGCGGCACGGCACGGGAGACTCCCACCCTCGGCATCGCCGTGCGGGGAGCCGCTCCGACTGTGCTCCTCGCCATCGACTCCCGCTCCCCGTCCGGCATCGCCTCGTTGCACGGTCTTCTCTCCCGCGTCCCGGAGCTCGCCGTGGTCAGTTGCGTGCACAGCCCGTCCGAGCTGAGGGAGCTTCTCGGGGGAGAGGAGACCGGCGCGCGCATCTCCGAGATCGATGTGCTCCCGGACTCGCTCGCTCTGGTCGTCGGCGCGGGCCACTACCTGCCGGCCGGCGCGGCCGCATGGATGCTGGCCACGCGGCGCGGGCTTCCCATGACGGTGGTCCAGCACGGCCTGCTGACCCCGTTCAACCCGCCGCTGCCGCCGCAGGCGCACGTGCTGGCCTTCAGCGAGGCAGAGGGCGCCTTCTGGGCGTCGGGTCGTGACGACGTCGGATGGACCGTGGTCGGATCCCAGCTGTTCTGGGACGCCGCTGACGCGTCGGCGGAGCCGGCGGCCGGAGGTGTGCCGCAGTACCTCGGCCAGCTGCACGGGGCGGAGCTGCCGCGCAGAGGCATGGCGCGGGCGGCGAGCCGGTTCTGGCACGAGACCGGCGCGGTCTACCGTCCGCATCCGTCGGAGGTCGATCGGCTCTCCCGCGTTCAGCACGCGCTCTGGGAACGGCAGGGCATGCGAATCGACCGTAGCAAGCGGCCGCTCGCCGCCCTCGGCGGCCCGGTGGTGGCGGCCTTCTCCACGGGCATCTTGGAAGCCGCCGCGGCAGGGCTTCCGTCGTGGTCCTTCTATCCGGATCCGCCGCGCTGGCTGGCCGAGTTCTGGGAGCGCTACGGGATCCGTCGCTGGGAGGTCGATGCCGATCCCACCCCCGCCCCTGCCCGACCTGCCGTCGAACCCGCCCAGGCGATCGCCGATGCCGTGCTCGCCCTGGCCGAAGGAGCCTCATGAACATCCTCTGCGTGATCCCCGTGCGCGGCGGGTCGAAGGGCATCCCCGGAAAGAACGCCCGCTCCGTGGCGGGTAAGCCTCTCGTCGTGTGGAGCATCGAGCAGGCGCTCGCGGCAGGCCTCGACGTGCTCGTCTCGACCGATGACGCCGACCTCGCCGAGATCGCCCGCAGGGCCGGGGCCGACGTGCCGTTTCTGCGGCCTGCTGAGCTCGCTCAGGACACGACTCCCACCGAGCCGGTGATCCTGCACGCGATCGCGCATCGCGTCGCCGGGGGCCGGCGCCCGGAGGCGGTGATGCTGCTGCAGGCGACCTCGCCGGTGCGGCTGCCGGGAACGATCGCCCGCGCCGTGCGGGAGTTCCGTGAGACGGGGGTCGACAGCCTGGTCGGGGTCGTCCCGCAGACGCCGTTCTTCTGGCATCCGGCCGCGGACGGGCAGGGCGGCGCGACCGCCGAGTACGATCCGGCGGCGCGCCCGCGCCGTCAGGAGCTGGCGGCCGGCGACTACTTCTACAAGGAGACCGGCTCGCTGTATCTCACCCGCACCGAGATCTACGAGCGGGACAACAACAGGATCGGCGGCCGGGTGGGGCTGTTCGTGATGGACGAGGCCGAGGGCGTCGACATCGATACGCTGGTTGATCTGAGGATCGCCGAGCAGGTTCTGGGGGACCTGCAGTCGGAGCCGCTCGACCGCGCGGCGGGAGCCGGCGATCCGGCGGGGGAGAAGGGGGACGAGGCATGATCATCGAGCGTGATCTCGCACCGTACATCGTCTTCGCGGAGGATCCGGTCCTCACCGGTCTCGCGAAGATCAACGCGAACAGGCAGCGCATCGTGTTCTGCGTCGACGAGCACGGGATCCTGCGCGGGTCCCTCTCCGACGGCGACTTCCGGCGCTGGATCATCCAGAACCCGACCGCTTCGCTCGATGTCTCCTGCGCGACCGTGGCGAACCGCGGGGTGCAGACCGCGCCGCACACCGCGACGCCCGCTGACATCGCGCCGCTCCTCGGGCGTGGCGGAGTGCACCATGTGCCGCTCGTCGACGAACGCGGGCACCTCTGGGCGATCGCGATCGATGAGAGCGACACGCTGCGCATCGGTGCGCACGAGATCGGCGACGGTCACCCCGCGTTCGTCATCGCCGAGGTCGGCAACAACCACAACGGATCCGTCGACCTCGCCAAACGGCTCGTCGACCTCGCGGTCGAGGCGAACGCCGATGCGGTGAAGTTCCAGCTGCGCGACCTGGACGCGCTGTACCGGCAGCGTGGTGCGGCAACCGGGGGAGAGGACCTGGGCGTGCAGTACACCCTCGACCTGCTGCGCCGGTTCTCGCTGCCCGCGGAGAAGCTGTTCGAGGTGTTCGACCACGCCAGGGACGCCGGCATCGACGTGATGTGCACGCCGTGGGATGCGCCCAGCGTGCAGGCGCTCGCCGACTACGGGATCCCGGCGCTGAAGATCGCCTCGGCCGATCTCACCAACCACGAGCTCATCGCCGATGCGGCGGACAAGGGACTGCCTCTCGTGCTCAGCACGGGAATGTCGAGGGAGAGCGAGATCCTCGAGACCGTCGCGCTGCTGCGCGGGAGGGGCGCGCCCTTCGCGCTGCTGCACTGCCAGTCGACGTACCCGGCGCCCTACAAGGACCTCAACCTGCGCTATCTCGACCGTCTGGCCGAGATCGGCCAGTGCGTGGTCGGCTACTCCGGGCACGAGCGCGGCTGGCATGTGCCGGTCGCGGCCGTCGCACGCGGCGCGCACATCATCGAGAAGCACTTCACGATCGACCGCACGATGGAGGGCAACGACCACACCGTGTCGCTGCTGCCCGACGAGTTTCGCACCATGGTCGAGCAGATCCGCGACATCGAGACGTCGATGGGATCCGGCGACTCGCGCGTCGTCTCGACCGGCGAGCAGATGAACCGCGTGACCCTGGCGAAGTCGCTGGTGGCCTCGCGTCCGCTCGCCACGGGAACCGTGCTCACCGCGGCCGACGTGGTCGTGAAGAGCCCGGGGCGGGGGCTGCAGCCCAACGCGCTGCCGCAGCTGCTCGGTCGGGCGGTCAAGCGCGACATGGCCGAAGGCGACTTCTTCTTCGACGGCGATCTGCGTGACGCGGCCCCCGAGGGACGGCCGTTCGCGTTCCGCCGGCCCTGGGGTCTGCCGGTGCGCTATCACGACGCCGCTGCCCTGCTGGCGCAGTCGAACCCGGACTTCCTCGAGTTCCATTTCTCGTACAAGGATCTCGACGTCGACATGGACGACTTCTTCACCGAGAAGCTGCCCATCGGGTTCACCACGCATCTGCCCGACCTGTTCGCCGGCGACTTCCTCGTCGACCTGGGCTCCGACGACGACGAGATCTGGGAGCGCTCCATCCGCGAGGTGCAGCGCACGATCGACGTCACCCGCAAGCTGCGCACCTGGTTCACCCTCGAGGAGGACCCGATCATGGTGGTCACCATGGGCGGGTTCACGAAGGACAAGCACATCGCCCCCGAGGGGCGCGCGCACAAGTACGCCCGTATCGCGGCCGCGCTGAAGCGCCTCGACACCACCGGCGTGCGGATCGCCGCGCAGACCCTGCCGCCGTATCCGTGGCTGATGGGCGGACAGCAGTTCCACAACCTGTTCGTCGACCCGCGCGACACCGCCCGGTTCGCGGAGGAGACGGGCACCGCGCTGTGCTTCGACGCCTCGCACACCAAGCTCGCCACCAACTGGCTGGGACTCGCGTTCTCCGAGGCCGTCGACCTGCTCGCGCCGTACACGATCCACTGGCACCTGGTCGACGCCACCGGCGTCGACGGCGAAGGCGTGCAGGTGGGCGAAGGTGACATCGACTGGCCGGAGTTCGCAGAGCGGATGGACCGGCTCTCTCCGGGTACTCCGTTCATCCCCGAGATCTGGCAGGGTCACGTCGACAACGGCTCGGGCTTCTGGACGGCGCTGGACCGGCTGGAGGCGTGGCTGTGATGCCTGATCTAGCTCCTAGGCATTGTTTTTTGAGCGGCTCTCATCTGCGCAAGAACGGCCCAGGATATTCGAACGGCACGGCCTAGATGACGATGATTCCGCCCTTCTTGGTCATTCTATCTGTGGTTACCGCGGCAGGTGGCCTGGCTGGGTGCGCTGCCCTTCTGTTCAGAGCGGTCCGGTCGAGCGTCCTCAGCGTCGCCTGCGCGCCACTTGTGTTTGGGGTCGGACTCATGCTGGGGAGCGAGTTGCTATCGGCGGCGGGCCTCTACAGCCTGACGTCGTTGGCTGTGCTTCTCTGGGTGTGCGGCTCGGTGGTCACGGTAGTCGCATCGATTTCCGGTGCGTTCAGCGAACTATGGCAGAGGCTGTGGCGTTCGGTGCGAGGCGCGGCGCGTGCCGAATGGGTGCTGATCGCGACTATCGGGGTTTTCGGCCTTGTCACGCTGGCCACCGGTTTGGCGACGGCGCCCAACAATATTGATTCGCTCTCATATCATCTCCCTCGCATCTTCGAGTGGCTGCAAGCGGGTCGAATCGAGGCCTTCGCCACGCCATATCCGGCGCAGCTCTACCTTCCGCCCGGCGCGGAACAGATTATGGCGATCATGTTGGCAGCATTCGCAACCGATCATGCAATGTTCTTGGTTCAGTGGGCGGCGTGGTGGTCGCTCGGCTGTGCGACCTTTGCGGCGAGTCGGAACCTCGGCTGTTCCAGACTCAGCGGCCTGACTGGCGCTATCGTTGCCATGACAGCGCCGAGCATCATCGGCGAGGCTGCCACAACTCAGAACGACCTGTTGGCGACCGCATACGTCATCGCGGCTCTTGCGCTTGTCACTCATTCGGCCGGGGTGCCTGCCGTCACAGACTCGGCGCGAGGGTATCGTCCGAGGTCGAGCACTCGGGAACCATTCGTGTCCTTGGTACTTGCGTTGGTGATGTGTGGGGCGGTGCTGGCCGTAAAGCCGCCCGTGGGGCTCTTTGCGGTACCCATCGGGGTGTGGGCCGCTTTCCGAGTCGTTCTGCTACTGCGCGACAAGGCCTTCCTCAAGGTGGCGCTGGGGCTGGCAAGTGCGTTGCTGGCGGTGGCACTGATCAACGCTGGTTGGGTGGCCCGCAACCTCGAGCAGTATGGTCACGCGACTGGTCCTGATCTTGGGCTGACGGTGCAAGGGAATCTGCTTCAGTCGGGAGCGCTGAACGGCGTCAAGAACCTCGGGCACGAACTGGCAGTTCCTTCCGACCGTGTCAATGTGGTGATCACCTCGATCTTGACGAAGATGGCAGAGACTGTTTCAGGCGCGCCTATCAACGATCCCGCATCGTCGTTCACACCATTCAGCATGGCTTCCGAACGTAACGAGGACCGCGCGGGAAACATCGTCCAAGCCCTTCTGATCGCGGTGGCCGCGATCGTAGTGCTGGCAGTCCCGCGTCTGCGAAGGCGAGGATGGCCGGTCGTATTGGTGCTCGTCACGGGATACTTTGTGTTCTCGGCGCTCGTTCGCTATCAGACCTGGGGCGGAAGGTTCCTGCTTCCGGCATTGGCGATGGGTGCAGTGCTGGTGGCGCTTGCCTTGAACGGAATGCGACATCGCCAGGGCATATACATCGGAACTATCGTCACGATCTGCGCGATGCAGGCGTTGCCTTGGACATTGGCGCAGAAATGGCGACCGCTCGTCGGATCGGACAGCGTGCTGTTTCGCAGCGACTTCGCTGAACTGACAGCGGCATTGTCAGAAGCCGACCGTGCAAGGGTCGCCTCGACGCTATCGACCGTCAGTGAGGAGAACCCGGAGACGGTGAGTCTTTTCGGGCCGCATTCCTACTACCATGAGTACATCTGGTGGAGATATCTCAGCGACTCTGGTTCGGTGAAGATTCGGCATATCTCGGATGCATCTTCGATCAATGGTCCAGATCTTTTCCTCAGCCCCTGGGATAAACTTGACCAGGTACCTACCGGCTATCGTGAGGTCAGCGAAGATCCGATCATCTTGACGAAGGATCGCGGCGCTACGCGCTGAGGCACCCCAGCATTCGGCCGTGCTCTGGAGGCGTGGCTGTAGCAGCCCGTGATCGGGACGAGAGCGGCGAGGCCGGCGGGACCCGTCGCCGTCTCGCTCGTCCGGCCGAAGGGGCCCTGACGTCCTCGCTCAGTCGTCAAGGCGGCCGAGCTCCACGAGCCGGGCGAAACCGGGTGTCGTGCTCTGGACCTCGGTGAAGGTCCCGCGACCGGCCACACGACCGTGTTCGAGGAACAGGAGCTGATCGACGTCGCGAACGCTCGAGAGACGGTGCGCCACCAGGATCGTCGTGATCTCGCCGGAGAGACCTCGGATGGTGGCGGCGATGCGATCCTCTGTCTCGTTGTCGAGCGCGGAGGTCGCCTCGTCGAAGACGATGACCTGCGGACTGCGGTAGAGCGCCCGCGCGATGCCCACGCGCTGACGTTGGCCGCCGGAGATCTTCGAGCCGCGGTCGCCGAGTTCGGAATCGATGCCGTACGGCAGCGCGGCGACCAGTTCGGTCAACTGCGCACGAGCCAGCGCATCATGGATCCTCGCCACGTCCCGATCGGCGGGATCCTGTCCGAACGCGACGTTCGCCGCGAGGGTGTCGTGCAGCAGGAAGACGTCCTGCGGCACGTACGCGACGATATCCGTCCAGGAGTCGCCCATCTCCGAAACAGGAGTGGACCCGTAGGAGACGACGCCCCGGTCGGTCGTGATCAGTCCGAGGATGATGTCGACGAGCGTGGTCTTGCCCGACCCGCTCTGACCGCACAGTGCGAGCGATGAGCCGGGGGGGATCGAGAAGTCGATGTCGGAGAGCACGTCGCTGCGGCCGTCCGGGTAGCGGAACGACATCCGGTCCACCGTGATGGTCTCGGCTCTGGCAAGAGGCGCACGTTTCGCGGCCGTCACGCTCTCGTGAGCGGCAGGGAGACGACGGAGAGTCTCGACGGTGATCGCGAGACCCGGTGTGCCGTTGCGGATGAACCCGAAGGTCGCCGTCAGCGACGACATCAAGGGGAGCATCTTCAGCGTCGCCGCAATGAAAAGGCTGAGCGTGGCCACCGCCTCCGTCGACTGGCCGGACAGCGTGACCAGCGCGATGAGGAGGGCGATGCCGCCCATTCCGACCGCCTCGAGGAGGTAGCGGGGCATCTGGGAGTAGAAGTTCGCACGACGGCTCGCCAGCCCCTGGGCGCGATTCGCTTCGTCGAAGGCCTCGACGAAGTGCGCGACCGCGCCGTGCGTGCGCACCTCGCGGAAGCCGTGCATGGCATCGATCAGCGCGAGGCTCTTCAGGCGAGCCGAGACCAGGGCATCATGGCCGGCACGCTGGTTGCGATGGCTGAGCACCTGTTGCATCACGAACACGGCGATCCCGAAGTAGGCGATCGCGGCAAGGGCCGGAAGCGGCATGACGGCGATCACGAGTGCAAGGGCCATCACGATCGAGAGCCCGGATGCGATCAGGGAGAGAACGCCGCCGAGCACCTTGTTGTGTGCGTCCGTGGCAGCCGCGTCAACGGTGCGACTGAGCTCCGCCACGTCACGCTGGCGGTGGGTCAGATAGTCCTCGTTGAGGAAGGCGCCCAGCATGCGTGATGAGGTGCGGACCTGAAGGCGGAGCACGAGCCCGAGGCTCCACCACTGGATCGCGAGGCTGAGCACGGCCTTGAGTGCGAAGGCAAGCACCATGAAGGCGGCGAGGATGATGACGAACTGGGTACGTCCCGGGTGGCCGAGCAGGCCGCTGATGACTCCGAGGTAGCCGGGGGACATGTCCGCTCCGAGGAGCACGTTCATCAGGGGGAGCACCGCTGCCAGCCCGACGAGGTCCATCAGGGAGACGAAGAACTGCAGGACGACATAAAGCCCGAGAAGGAGGCGATCGCGCGCGGGGAACGACTGGATGAGATACCACAGGTCAGATCTCATCCGCGTGGCACTCCGTTCGCATCATCGGCATCTCGTGCGCTCCGATACCCCGCGACGCTCGACGCTTCGACGACCATTCCGACAGTGCGACGAGCGATGGCGGATGGCAGCACGTGGATGGTCCCATCGACGCATCGTGCGATGATGTCGCTGCGGCGGCGCGTGAGCCACCGGGACAGGCCGACAACCGTACGGTTCCACGGAGAGAAAGCCTCGGGCTCCGCAGGTCCGCTTGCGCCTATGCCATGGATCGTGTCGAAGGTCCATCGCGCCGCTCCGGAGTCGAACGCGCGGAGCGCGCGGATCGCGGTGGTCGTGGAGGCGACGTGATGAAGGACTTCGGCACCCTGGGCGAGCACGATCGGAATCCCCGCCTGCTGCAGTCGGTAGCCGTAGTCGACATCCTCCCAGCCGTAGCCACGGTAGCGGGTGTCGTATCCGCCGATCCGCTCGTACGACTCCCGGCTGATCGACACGTTGCCGCCCCAGAGTCGCCACCGTGCATCGGGCGCTGACTGGTAGGCGTGTTCCCGGCCTCGGCCGTCGGCGTCGAGGCCGTACACCCGCATGTATCGGGTGGGAGGGGCGATGTTTCGGGGCAGCCCGATCACGCCGCACTCGGAGGCTTCGTGGCACTGGACGTGGGCGCTGAGGTGGCCAGGATCCAACTCGAAGTCGTCGTCGGCGCGGATCAGCACATCTCCACTGGCGGCAGCGAGACCCACGTTCAGCGCTGCTGCGCGTCCTCGATTCTCGGGGAAGACCACGGAGCGGATCGGCAGATGCGCATACCGCCGAACGACGGCCTCCGACTCGTCGATGTCGCCATCGATGACGACGATCGCCTCCCAATCGTGATGAGTCTGCGCAGCGAGCGAGGCAAGCAGTGTGGGCAGCCGGCGGGCACCGCCTCTCGTCGGAACGATGATCGATGCCTTCATCGGGTGCCCTCCGTTCGCGCATCCCGCGTGCGACCCGGTGCGGCGACCTCGCGATAGACCTCGGTGATCTGCTCGGCCATCCCGGCGACGGTGGGCACGTGATCGGCGAGGGCCGCGCGAAGCCGCAGCTCCTGCCCCTGGGCGACGGCGATGTCGGCGAGCCCCCGGTCGTCGCCGAAGTCAGCGATGCAGCGTGCGGGCAGGATCTCGGGGTTGCCGCCGATCGGGCTGGCGGCGACGCCCATGCCGTTCGCGACCGCGTCGAGGAGTGAGTAAGAGCAGTTGTCGGACAGTGAAGGCTGAATCAGGACGTCATGCTCGGCCATCGCGCGCCGAGCATCGACGAAGCCGGGGAAGGATGTCCGATCGTCGACGCCCAGCGAGGCCGCTAGGGCACGGAGAGCCTCGTCCTCCGGGCCTTGTCCGGCCACGGTGAGCCGGGCATCGGGGTGCTCGGAGGCGAGGAGCGAGAAGGCGCGCAGAGCCATGGCGACGTTCTTCTCGGGCGCGAGTCGCGACAGCGAGAGAAGACGAAGCCCGGGCTGTCGCGCGGGCGATGGAACCGGGCGGTCGACTCCGTTGAGGATCGTGTGGATCGGCAGTCGTGGATGCCAGCGCGCCAGCATGTCGCGCCTGGTCGACTCGCTCACGGCGATCGCACCGCGGAAGCGGGTCAGGCGTATGCGATGCACGGTCTCCATCGTCGCCGCGGAGGTGCGCGTGGGATGGAACATGTAGCGGTCAGGCGAGATGTGGTGCTCAGTCGTGACGAGAACGACGGGGAGCCCTGCGGATGCGGCGGCGAGGAGGATGTCGGCCTTGGCGAGATGCGAGTGTGCGATCGTCGGGCGGAGCCGCTTCAGGATGTGCCGCAGTGCGAGTGTCGTGCGCCTGGTGGATGTCATCGGCAGGGGGAGTACGGCGACCCCGAGCTCCCGGAGGCGATCGAGGAGAGGGCCCTCCGGTGCAGCCACGACGAGGCGCCAGCCGGGGAGGCCGACGGTCGCCACGTCGATGATGTGGCGGGCGACCCCGGCCAGCTCCGAGACGGGGCTTACCCAGAGCGCGATGGGGTTCGGCATTCCGTTCAGTTCTGGTGTCCTGTCGTGATGCCCGCGCGTTCTGCGCGCGGTTGAGACGAGAAAGTGCGTCGCATCATCAGACAAGCACCTCCCGTGCCCCCATGGACCGGTGCGTGTGTTCTGCGGCGCGATTGCGAATGCTGGCGTGCCTGCCCGACCACCGGGATCCCCAACACGGAAATGATATCGTGACCACGCTTCTGCCGACGGATCGGTCTCGCCGGGCTAGTGCGAGCCCTGCCCGGAATAGATCAGAGCGAGTTCGAGCCGCGCGGTGGACAGGGGGCGGATCTCGCGATTCTTCAGACGTCTCACGCTGTTCCACGCGAGATTCACGAACGTCGCCGTGGTCAGCGCCGCGCGCAGTGTACGGGGGTGTCCCCATTTCCTCGCATAGAGGTCGCGGGCAGAGGCCACCCAGAAGCGGCGCTTTTCATCGGCCGAGGATCCTCCCCCGATGTGCTCCACGACGATGCCGGGCAGGAAGACAGCAGGGATGTTCCGCTTGTTCAGCCTCAGCTGAAGATCGACCTCTTCGCAGTTCATGAAGTATGTCTCGTCGAATCCGTGCACGGCGAGAAATTCATCGCGAGGAACGAGGATCGCGGCGCCGACGAGCCAGTCCGTCACTCCCGGCGTCTCGCTTTCCAGCACCATCGTGTCGTGTCCGAGCAGCTTCGACATGCGGCGGGTGTGGTGGAACCGGGCGAGGGGAACCAACCACTCGACGAACTGCTGGCTGATCGTGGGGAAGCGCCGAGCGGATGCGTTCATGCCTGCGGCCTCCGCGATCCGGGGGCCCGCCACGCAAGGTTGCCAGGGCGCCGCTGCGGCGATCAGGTCGCCGATGAATGTCGGCGCGACCTGGGTGTCCGAGTTGAGGAAGAGCAGCAGCGCTCCGCTCGCCGCTTGCGCACCGCTGTTGCATGTGGAACCGAAGCCGCCGTTGCGCGGGCGGCGGATAACAGTGACGCCGGGCTGTTCCGGGTAGGGCACGGGGGAGGCGTCGTCGACGACGATGATCTCCCCAATGGACTCCACCTGCGGACGGAGTTGATCGATCAGCGCGGTGGTGGGGTCGGGGTCGCCGTAGTGCGGGACTACGACACTGACCGTCTTGTCCATCGGTATCCGATCGTCGATGCGGGGGCCGGCGTCGCGCGCCAGCCTTCACAAGGTTGCCGGACCCCCGTCTCGGGTGCAAATGCGTCCCGCGCTCCCCGGATCGAGCTACCGGTGCACCTGCTTCGGACGGGAACACCGTGGCGGGCTCTCAAGCACGCCTCGGGAGGCAGCGGGGTCACGGCTGCGTCCGCCCGAGAGCTGTCTCCAACTAGGATTTTGGCCATCGGTATCTTGGCGAGCACTCCGGGGGACAGTTTTTCATGGGCAAGCTGCGACACTTGACGGGCCTGGCTCGTGATGCCATCAGTCTCCGAGGAACTCGGGACAGTCGCCAGGCTGGACGTCGGCGGTTCCTCACCGAGATGTCACAGCAGCTGTACCCGGAGGCGCTGCGCGATCTTCGCAGCCCGCGGAGAGATGGGACTCTGTTCCCGAAGTCGTGGCGTGCGCAGTCGCGCCAGGCGGATGTCGCGTTGGTCTGGTTGAACGGACGCCGTCCGGATGATCAACAGACGTACCTGACGGAGCAGGGCTTCACATGCGACGTTCTGGATCTCACGAGTGGGGCTGCTGGTCAAGACGAGCTTTCTTTTGCCTCTCCTCGGAACTGGAACGCCGCTCAGCGTGTTCTCGCGGGGGCGAACGCGGGCCTCTTCGATCCCTATCGAACGGTGGTACTCGCGGATCGTCAGCATGTGACAGCGAGCGGTCTGGGGCACGCGATGGCTGCGCTGCGAGACCCTCGCGTCGGCGTTGTCGCCGAATCGCGCTCCCTCCCGTCGTCGTCCGCGAGGAAATGGGCGGCCAGGCGATTTCGGGAGCGCCAATGGGAGATCCCCTCGGACGAGGTCGATGGTCCCGGTACTCTCGACTTCGTCTGCAGGGCATTCCTGTTGCAGGGACTTCGAGGTCTGCGAGCCTCGGTGCATCACCTGGACGCGCACGATCACCGTGCACGGCTCACGGCGCTGATCGGCCTGCTCGCCCACGAGGCGGCAGCGGGCACGGCATCGATGGCACCCGAACGGCCCGCAGATGTCGAATCACGCCCATTGTCGCCGCGTTTCGTTCCGTTCTATCTTCCGCAGTTTCACCCGACCGACGAGAACGATCGGTGGTGGGGCAGAGGGTTCACGGAGTGGACGAATGTTGCGGCCGCGGTGCCGAACTTCGAGGGTCATTATCAGCCGAAGCTCCCGTCCGACCTCGGCTTCTACGATCTCAGGCTTGACAGCGTCCGGGAGGAGCAGACGGCTCTCGCGGCAGGGGCAGGCATCGACTCGTTCATGTACTACCACTATTGGTTTGCGGGCGAACGGCTGCTCGCCGATCCGCTGAAGGCGCTTCTGCAAAGCGACCTGGCGCAGCCGTTCTGTGTCATGTGGGCGAACGAGGACTGGACCAGATCATGGGACGGCAACCCCGCAGAGATCTTGATGGGGCAGAGATACGACGAGGTCTCCGCTGACGGGTTTATCGACGACCTGATGCCGTACCTCCGTGACGGACGATATATCTCGGTGGGAGGGAAGAAAGTGCTTGCGGTGTACCGCCCGGACTCCGTTCCCGGCTTTCCGGACGTCGTGATGCGCTGGCGAGAATCTGCGCTCGAACATGGTTTGGAGCTCATGATCCTCGGGGTCGAGTACGGCACGATCAGCCCGGCGTCTCGCAGCGCACTCGACGGCACCATGGCATTCCCGCCCCACAACCGCAAGTATGTCCGTGCCAACGGCGCCGGGCTTCGCCTGGACCGCGGTTTTCGGGGAGCGCTGTTCTCCTATCGCGGGCTGGTGGAAGCAGACATCGCGAACCTCGACCGGCATCGTGATGACCAATTCCCGGGAGTGATGGTCGGCTGGGACAACACGCCGCGCCGGCAGTCAGGTGCGCATACGTGGCTCGGGGCGAATCCGTACACGTTCCGCCGTTGGCTGCTCGCAGCCGCCGAGAGCGTCGCGAGTCGGCCGCGCGAACACCGCCTGGTGTTCGTCAATGCGTGGAACGAATGGGCCGAAGGCGCCGTCCTCGAACCATCAGTCGAGTTCGGTCACTCATATCTGGGAGTCCTCAGGGACCTCGCGGAAGGCTGATCCTGCGTGGTCGGACCCGGACGGGCGAAGAGACGGTACTCGTGACTCCGTGAGGCGGAACGCATCCACGGTGCAGGATTCTCAGCGGTAGTTGGACAACGACGGGAACATCCGTTCCTCGTAGTAGACATGATCGCGGTACTTTAGGCCGAGCGGATGATAAATCCGCGAAAGCAGATCGGCCCAGTGGAAAGGGTAGCTCGGGTTCGAGGGTGGGGCTCCGCCGGGCACGCCCTGTCCATAGACCCCGCCTGGCTCCGCCGCGAGCCGATCGGCATTTGCGTCGATCCGTCTCTCGAGCTCGGTGTACCACTCTGACGTGATGGGTGTCCGGGGTCGGCTCACCATTGAGGCTTGCCCCGGCACCCATCGTCGGTGCACGTTGAGATCGCGATTGATGGGTCCCTCCATCCATGCGGTCAGAATCGTGAGGGGCTCGCTGTAGGTGGTCAGCCAGATATTTGGGTCACGAAATGCGTCGAAGGTCTCGGAAATGGAGATCCGAGGTGTCTTGATATCGATGTATCCGCCGCCATGATGGTGCAACAGGTAGCATCGCAGATAGTCAGACCTGTGCACAAGAGATAGATGCTCATAGGCGGGATTGATGGGGGAGTTGTGCACCTCAAAGTCGCCGAGATTGCGCGGAGTCACGAGCGTGACTTCAATATCACTGTTCTTTTCGTATATTTCCCGCAAGCGATCCTTACGATCACTGCTCATTTCGTTTTCGCCCGTCCAGATCAACCAGAGCCTCTCGGGTACTGATTCCGGCTGCAAGAGAATCTTAGGATCGCTTTGGGCAAAGAATGCGTCTCCGTACCGTTCGGGGACCCACTCGAAGGGGCGGATCCGATCCGCGATATCGAAGATGCGCGCGCCCAGCACACGTTTCTTATGCAGGGCCTGCAGCCGCGCAATATGGGCGCGGTGCTTGGCGTTCTTCAGTCCTTGAACGAGGTCCACATGCCGGACTGTAGCCGGAAACCCTCCGATTGGCCAACTGGGGGCACTTTACGTCGAGTCCGTCTCGCGGAGGGGTGTTGCGTCCGTCCCTCTCGAACGCCCTGCCAACGCTCGGGCGACATATCGATGGATCGGAAGACGTCGACTTTCTGTTGGGCCGCTGCGGCTAAGAAAGAGCGATATGGAAACGCACTACGACTTCTCATTCTTTACAGGTGAGTAGCGTCGGCACGCTTCAGAGTCGGCTCCGTGATCGCGTCTCTCCGTGATCGCATCCGCGCCCGCAACGTGGGCGACGCCATTCGAAGGATCAGGAACCGGACCCTGGTGACTCGGTGAGGCTCTGCCGAGAACCGGGCGCCGTGACCGGCGGCAAGAGCCAGAGACGCTCACGCGTCGGGAGAGTTTCGGCACGAGAGAGGCGCCGCTCGCCGTTGTCCATGACCTCCAACTGAGACGAATACCGACGAATACGTTCGTGCTTCCACGCACGATCGACGGGGCTGCTGAGAGGGACCACCGCGCGCCGCCAGCGTGACGCCGTTTTGGCGACGGCCTCGTCGGCTGGATACCACCAGAGATAGGGCAGATCCTCCATCAGTGCCAGCGTGACACTGGGATCGTTCGCCAGAGCGTTACCGATCGCGTCTCGGACGGCGATATGGTCATTGTTCACCGCAAGACCATGTGCCTGCGCATGCCGACGGCGCCGCAGATAGAGCCGATGCTTGAGGGTGCGCAACGGCGCGAGCAGGGGAGCCAGTGGCGAGCGCTCCGCTCGCCGGGCGAGCTCGGTGCTCCTGCCGTCGTTCGTCTCGGTCGCGCGTGCGACGGGGACGCCCGCGCACGCGGGCAGCACCACCACGGGGTCGGAGCCGGCATGAGCGGAGACCCACGCGGTCACTTCGGCGATCAGGCTGGTCAGATCGCGACGCCGGCGCTCGGGCGTCGTGTACGCCCCGTCCAGATGGTCGAGCCGGCGAACCCGGGCGGCTGATCCCGCGAACGCTTCTGTGTCCTCCTTGCGCCGTACCTCCAGAGCCTGCCGCGAGTCGCTGAAGCCGCACGAGCGGTCCCAGTCAGTCGTGATCGGCGGGCTCGGCTCGCCGGCGAACACCGTCCAGACCTCCGGCGTGCCGCGGCGGATGAGCTCAGCGGCGCTGAAGAGCGCATCGTCGAGATGGGGGGAGAGGATGAGCGTCGGACGATGGAGCAGTTGTTCGCTGACTCCTTCCTCCCAACCGACTCCGATCAAGGGGAGGGCGCGGCCCTGTCCCATCGCCTGTCGCACCTGTCCTTCGTAGACCCCGATCGCGAGCCCCGCGCGGGAGGCGAGGCCCTCGAGATCGCGCGTCGTCGGGCGCAGGAGCATCCGGCATCCGCTGGCAGCGACGCGGATCGGCTCGGACCGCCAGCGTCCGCTCGCGAGGACGGGAGACCGTTCTGCGATGTCGTGCCGTGCGCAGAGGGATACATGCGAGACGCCACGGGATCTCGCGCTGCGGAACGCCGACCGTGCCCCGGTGCGCGACCGGTACACGATGCGTACGCCAGGGGCCGAGGCGATCGCGAAGCCCGCGTCCTGCAGCCGGATCGCGAGGTCGTTGTCTTCGACATCGCCGGGCAGTCCGGCGTCGTACCCACGCACCGCCCCTGCAGTCGCGCGCCGCATCCCCGAATTGCCGCCCAGGATGATCGGCCACGGCACCGGCGCCCCCGCTCGCACGGGCAGATCCGGTTCGAGCTCCCGATCGAGCCGACGCCAGACGTCGTCGAGGTCGTCGCCGATGGCGCCGTCGGCGACCCGGAGACCCGGGCCGCTGAAGACGTCGACAAGGTCGAGCGCCTCGCATCCGCGGGACACCCAGTCCCGGGCGACGATGTCGTCCGAGTCGCAGAAGAGCAGCTTGTCCGCGCCAGCGGAGGACATCCCCACGTTGCGCGCGTAGGCGGCGCCCGGGTGCTCCGCCGCATCGACGAGCTTCAGCGAGAGCCTGCCGCGCCACTGGTCGAGCAGACCGGCGAGGTCGTCGGCAGAGCCGTTGTCGGCGACGATGACCTCGAAGGGCGGGACGTCGACCTGGCGTGCGAGTGCTTCGAGCTGCAGACCCAGCGTTCGAGTGCTGTTGCGACAGGGGATGATGACGGATGCGGCCGGGGGCACCGTGCCAGAGGATGCGGTCCCGTCAGCGTCGGGCATGGGCGACCGATCCGTGCAGTGGACGAGCGGGGACGCCGCCGACGACGCCGCCGGCGGGAACGTCGCGGGTGACCACGGCCCCGGCGGCCACGGTCGCCCGGTCGCCGATGCTCACTCCTCCGAGCACGACGGCGTTCTGCCCGAGGAAGACGTCGTCGCCGATTACGATCGGACCGGTGCCGACCACCGCATGCCGGTCGACGCGCCCATGATCCGTGCTCGCGACGAAGACATTGTCGGCGAAGACGCAGCCGTCGCCGATGGTGATCGGGTCGATGGAGTGGAAATGGCAGCGATGCCCGACGTAGGTGCGCGATCCGATGGTCAATCGACCCGCAGCGCCTTCGGCCGCAAGCCAGGCGGTATCGCGCACGATCACGTCGTCGCCCACGCTGATGCGGTCGACGCCCTGCAGGTATTGCGGGCGGATGATCACCGTGCGCTGACCGATGGACGCGAAAGCCGCCCGCATGATCGGCATCCCCAGCCGGGCGAGGTGGTATTTCATGCCCGCGCGTTTCTCGACCAGCAGTCGTGCGAGTCTCATCCCGTTCGCCTCATCTCTGGATTGTCCCCTCGGAACGCCTCATCCAGGGAGCCGCTGTGTGTCGTCGTTCGGAACACCGAACCGCTCGTACCAGGCGATCCCGAGCGCGAGGAAGGCCACCGACGTGAAGAACACCTCGCCGAGCTGCCAGGCAGTCACCAGCACCACGATGAGGGCTCCCTCCGCGGCCCGCAGCCCGGCGCTCACGCGACGGCGGCGGCTGAACAGGCCGAGCCCGACGATGCACACGAGGAACAGCACGATCAGCAGCATCGGGAATCCGCCCTCGACGAAGAGTGCGGCGTACGAATCGTGGAACCACATGTGGGGGTAGTTGCGGATACTGACCCATGCCGTGTTCAGGCCCTGTCCATACCAGGGGGTCAGCGCGACCTTCGCGGCCTCGGCCGCGTGGATCGTCCCTCGGAGCAGGTCGGTGCCCTCGCGGTCCGCGAAGACCCCGACCTGCGAGAACTCGGCCTCGAACCACACCAGGAACTGCGCACCGCCGGCGAAGACGACCAGTCGCAGGAACAGTCCGAGCCGATTGCGGAGCAGCCACCAGGCCAGCGCGGCGACGAAGGCGGCGAGCGAGGTTCGGGAGCCGGTGAGCCAGAGCAGGCAGAAAAACCCGACGACAAGGCACAGCTGCGTCCATCTGCGCCGCACCAGGCTGAGCGCGAGCAGCCCGAACGCCGCATAATACAGACCGGAAACGTTCTTGTCGCCCAGCCAGCCGGTGAGGTAGGGCGGATACAGGTTGGGCGTGAGGTGCAGATAGAACGCACCCGCGTTTATCGCGAGCCCGAAGATCGCGCCCGCGACCAGCGAACGCCAGTGCAGGCGTCCGCCCGCGATCATGATCGCGAACGCCATTAGCAGCAGGAGCCGGAAGGCGCGCTGTGCCCACGATTCGCCTGCGTTGAACGACACGAGAGCAGCGTTCGCTATCGCCCCGACATAGACAAGCCCGAACCAGACGAGATTGGGTGAGCTGACTCGCGGGCGTGTGAAGATGCCGAAGCCGACGACGATCAGCATCATCAGGACTTCGCCCGGGATTCCGGCGATCACCGGATAGCGCCACAGGCCAACGGTCAGGCCGAGGACGAATTCGTAGAGCCGCACTTCGCGCCAGGCGAAGGCGGGCTCGACGGGGTCGATCGTCTTCGCTGGTTTCGTTCGCGGTGAGGAGGTGCTCGGAGCACCTGTTGTGACAGAGGTCATGACAGGCGGCTCCTGCCCGATTCCGTCCCGGCGAAGGCGGCGTGCGATGACGCGATCGATCCTGCCCGCCCCATGCTGATTCCCCACTACCGGATGCGCGGATCAACGACACGCTGTCGCCCGGGCACACGGCAAGACCCTTTTCCCTTTTTACCATATGCATGGTCAGGTCGTCGCGCTGACGTTCTCCGACGTCCGGTAGTGTTTGTCGGCATGGTCGGGTTGCTGGTGTCTTCGGTCGCCTTCGATGGCACCTGGAGCCCTTGTCGGAGGGCAACTCGCGGCGCTTCTCCTGAGGCGATCGCATGACCGTCGCCGTGGCAGGAAACAACGCAGCGTCCCTCGTCTACACTCCTGCGCTCGACGGCCTCCGATGCATCGCCATCGCTCTGGTCATCGCGAGTCACGTCGTTCATCCAGCTCATTTCGGGGGCGACGTCGGCGTGGACGTGTTCTTCGTGCTGTCGGGGTACCTCATCACGACGATCCTCATGAGCGATCTTGCTGCATCGACGCTGTCGCTGGTCACGTTCTCCGCTCGGCGCATGATCCGGCTCGCCCCGGCACTGATCCTGACCGTTGTGCTCACGATTCCGATCGCGCTTCTCATCAGTTCGCAGCACCGCGACGTCATCCTAGGCGGCATCTTCGCGCTGCTCTATCTGACGCCGATCACGAGCATCATCGTTCCCACGCCGGGCAGTTGGTTCGGGCATACGTGGACGCTCGGCCTCGAAGAGTACTTCTATCTCTTCTGGCCTGTCGTGCTCGGATGGATGTTCCGCAGACGTCTGTCCTGGCGTACCGCCGCAAGCCTTGCTCTCGGTGCCGGAATCCTCCTCCTCGTCGCGAAGAACATCATCGACCCCAGCCATACGGCATCCGCAGGGCAGTTCCGTGTCGGAGGAATCGCCATCGGCTGCGCGCTGGCGGTCTTTCTTCGGCATTACTCCTGGAGACACCCGCTCCGGGGTCTGGTAACCAGCGGGGTCGCCATCATCGTCGCGGGCGCCTTCCTCGCAAACGATGGCCCCCTCTCGACCGCGGGCTATCTCATCGCCGACTTCGGAGCCGTGATCGCGATCACCGGCGTCATGTCGGGCGATCGAAGCATGCTGCGTCGATTCCTTGAGACTCGGCCCCTCGTCTATCTCGGCCGCATCAGCTACGAGATCTACCTCGTGCACTATCCGGTGCTGATCGGCGCCACGCTTGCGCTCGGAGTGACCCCTGCCGTGGTGGCATGGTGGGCCGTCCCGCTCGCCATCGTGATCGGCGCCGGCATGCACGCGGGATTCCTGCCGCTGCAGCGGATGCTGCGCGATCGCCTCGCGCGGACGGACAGACTTGCGCGGACGCCCGAGCGCTCGTAGCGATTCCGTCGGCCATACTCGAATCATGGTTGCTACGCGTCAGACACCGGTATGGGTGATGGTGCATCTCACTCATGCGGCGATCCAGGTCATCGCCGATCGGGCGAGCGCGGACATCCTGCACATCAAGGGGCCGACGGATGCCGCATTGCGGGCGCGGCCGCACTACTCGACCGACACCGATGTCCTCGTCCGTCCCGCGCATATGAGCAGGTTCCTGGACGCGTTGGAAGCGGACGGCTGGTCGCGTCTGACGAACTTCGACAATGGATCGCCGTTCGGTCACGCCGCGAACTTCGGGCACTCCTCGTGGGCTGCGGCGGACGTGCACCGCTCGATCCCGGGCCTGTCGCTCGATCCCGCACAGGTCTTCGATCGTCTGTGGGACGCACGACAGACGGCCGAGATCGCCCATCGGGAGTGTTCGATCCCCGCGCCGCCTGCGCAGGTGCTCATCCAGGTGACCCATGTGGCGCGTTCCCACGGCACGGGTGAATCGGAGACCTGGAGCCAAGCCGATGATCAGCTGCGGCAGAGGACGCGCGCGCTGGCCGCTGAACTCGGTGGAGAGGTGGCGTTCGCAGCGGGTCTCGGTGAGCTCGCCTCGTTCCGGGACGCGCGTGACTATGCGCTGTGGAAGCACTGGTCGGCGCCGGAGGACAACAGGGTGGTCGAGTGGGTCGCGCGCCTGCGCAGCGCACAGGGGATGCGAGAGAGAAGTCGCATCGTCGTCCAGGCCATGCGAGTGAACCGGGCCCGGCTGCGCATGGAACTGGGGCATGAGCCGACCCGCCAGGAGATCGCGGCCGAGCAGAGGGACAGGATCCGTCATGCGCTCTCGTCGGGCGTTGCGGCTCTCGCAGGCCTGCTCCCCGGGCGCCGGGGAGCAGGCGACGGCGGCGAGGGATGAGACGCGCGCAGCAGCGCTCCAATGACCTGACTGCGCCATGACATGACAGAGGGCGGTGGGCTCTGAAACCCCACCGCCCTCCGACGTCATCCTCAGCTACGAGTGCGGCGTCTCACAGCGAGCAGCGTCGTGCCGGCGACGATGGTCAGGATCGCGAGACCACCGAGCGCGAGCGGAGCGACCCCACCAGTCGAGGCGAGGGTCCCGTTGTCGGACGGGGTCGTGCCGTGGCCCGACGGGGTCGTGCCGTGATCCGGCGGAGTCGTCGGAACCTTCGGCTTGTTGTTGATGGTGATGGTTTGGGCGGTGTCGTTGAAATCCTTGTGGACGGCGATGGGCTGCCCGGTGCTGGTGGTGCCGGTGTAGAGCTCTTCGTAGGCCACGAGGATCTGTCCGTCGTAGCCGGCCGGGACGGTGAAGGTCACGGTGGTGGTGCCGTTGGCTTCGGTCGGGGTGAAGGTGGTCTTCCCGGTGATGCCGGTGCTGGTGCCGTCGGACTTGCGGATGAGCTCACCGGCGACGGTGTAGGTCTTGCCGGGGGTGAGGTTCTGGTAGGTGACGGTGTCGGTCAGGGTGCCGCCGTCCCAGGCCAGGGTGTGGTCCTGGTCCGAGGAATCCACCAGCGTCGTCCCGATCGAGGGAACGGCAGGCGCCGTCCACTGGACGGTCGTGCTCCCGGTCGTGTGCGCGCCGCTCGGAGCGACGAGGATGAGGGACTGCGCGTGGCTGTCCGCCGTGGCCGTGCCCCCCGCGGTCTTGGGCACGGAGAGCACCAGGCCCGTTCCGCCCGCCGCCGCGGCGGTGACCGTGACCCTTGCGGATCCGGCTGCCGTGCTTCCGCGTAGGTCCAGATAGATCTGCTGGCCGTCGACGACGGCACTCGCGTCGATCGCGTCGCCGGCCGCGTCGGTGAAGGTCGCCGCGGGATCTGCCGAGACCACGACGGTCGCCTGGTTGGTGTGCACCGTGAACGGGCCGACCAGGGCATCGGCGGACTGCGCCGACGCGGGGCCGGTGACCGAAGCGGTGACGGCGTCTGCGGGCGTCATGCCCGCGCTCGCGTTCGCGCCGTTCACCAGGTACCAGTACGCGTTCTTGGAGTCGTCGGTCTCCCAGGACCACGCGGCATCCCAGGTCAGGTCGGTGTAACGCCAGATCGCATACTGCGTCGCCTCGATCGCGTCGTTGACAGAGATGCCGGGAGTGCCGGCGGCGGTGCCAAAGGCGTCAAGGCTCAGCGCAGGGTAGCTGTGCGCCAGAACCCAGTTCACCTTGCCCTGGATCGCCGGGTCGGTGAAGTAGTTGGCGCCGAGGTAGTCCGAGGAATCCACCAGGGTCGCGTCGGTCTTCGACTTCGCCGAGACGTCGTGCTCTACGCAGTACGCCCAATAGTTGGGCGTGCCGGGGTTCGACGTGTCAGCGGGCACCGGAGCGTAGACCTCGTGAAGGCTCGTCCCGCCGTATCCGACACCGTTGCCGATCCATACGCTGCTGCCCGCCTGGACCTCCGCGTGAGCGGCCAGTCCCGGTACGACGATCGCCGCCGTCGCCAGCGCCGCTGCCGTCAGCCACCTCCCCGTTCGCGCGAGTGGCGATGTTGTGTTGAGTTTCATGCCGAGCCCCAGCCCTTCCCATTCAATCCCTGCGGCACGACGGCCGCACCTCCCTCAGAGCACTGCCAAGTTACGGGGGCGCGGTGGTCTGGGGATCCCGCTCCGATGCCGGTGACCTCCTGCCGAGGTCATCGGCAGGACCTGGCGTCACTCGATCGGCAGGGCGGTCTCCTCGGACGCGTCTCTGGCGGATGCTCACCCGCTGATCCCGTCCTCCCACGCCCGCCGGGCGAGATCGAGTCGCGACCGTGCGGGCCGCCCCACCGCGGCGTACTTCTGCTTGACGCGGCTCAGGTACTTGCGCGCGGTGTCGGGGCGCACCCCGATCTGCTCTGCGACCAGGTCGATCGGCTGGCCTGTGGCATACAGCTCCAGGGCCTTCGTCTCCTGCCTCGACAGGTGGGGGGATCCGGGCAGCGGCTGCATCGCTCCGGCCGCGTTCTTGGTCACCGGGCGGTCGCCCGCGAGCGTCGCGAGCACCGTCGCTGCGAGCACGCGCTCATCGTCCGACTTCGAGGCGACGCCGTCGATGCCCGTGTCCAGGATCCGTCGAGCAGCGAGGCGCGGCCTTAGCGCAGACACCAGCAGCACCCGCATGCCCGCCTCGCGCAGGGCGGTGACGGCAGCGCGGTCGCGGTCGCTCCCGGAGGGGTCCAGCAGGTCCACCAGCAGGAGGTGCGGCCATTCCGAGCGCTCTCGACCCCGCATCCAGGTCATCAGCGAGAGCATCGAGTCGGCGGTGAGGACGACGTCGAGGCCGCACTCGTGACGCAGAAGGTCGGCGGTGCGCAGCCTCTGGAGCACATGCGCCTCGATGATCGCGGCCCGCCGTCGTAGCCCGCCGGCGGCTCTCATCCGATCGCCTGTTCTCACGAGAGTCCTTCCGCTGCTGGAGATCCCGCGTGAACCCGACGCGGCGACGCGAACCCGATCTTCTGCGTGCGCACGCAGAAGATCATCCACTGATCGATAAGGAGTGCGGTGCCGCGAGAAAGTGACGGGAAGGAGGCCGCTTCGGAGCCGGCCTCCGCGGAGTTCTGGAAACGCCGGGAAACGGACCAGTCGCGTGATCGCGGCGGCAACGCATAGTCTTTACGAGATGTGAGTGACGACAATACGAGCAACGGCCGCGACTGGCCGGAGCTGACCGGTGAGAGCGCCCGGCAGCTGATCCGTTCGTTGGGCTGGAGCGTGTTCGTCACGGACGGCCTGAAGGCGAGCGGGCGGTCGGTGAACCTGGCACAGGGGTCGCTGACCGGAATCAGATGCGCGACCGCGGTGCTCAAGTCGAAGAAGGATCCGATCGCCGGGAGCGGCAGCCGAGCCCGGCTCCTGGTCGTTGTCGACGGTTATGCCACCCTGCGTCTCGCGGGCGGTGCCCCGATGCTGCTCTCCGCGGGCGAGCTCGCGATCGTCGCCGCGGATGCCGATCTCACGCTGGGCATCACCGAGCAGATCGAACTGCTCGAATGTGCCGTGCCGCTGGACAGGCTCGATGACCGCCGTCGTCCGGAGCTCGGGCTCGGGCATGTGCACATCTCGGATCCGCCGGCTGTCGCCGAGTTCACGGCGCGCGTGAAGGGTGTTCTCGGGTCAGATCAGGAAGAGTCCACAAGCGCGGCCGGTGAGCTGCAGCAGCTGCTCGACGGCGCGGCGGTGACGCTGCTCGAGAAGGTGATCGGGCCGACGGATCAGGAGCTGACGGCGCGGGAGGCCGAGCTGATCGATACCGCGGGAGCGGTCGTCATGACGCATCGTGCGGAGCGCTCCTTCACCGTCAACGATCTGGCGGCCGAGCTCGGCGTCTCCCGGGTCTACCTGCATCGGGTGTTCGCGAAGGTCGGCACGACCCCTTCCGCATTCCTGCGGCAGGCGCGCACCCGGTAGCGGCGCGGGGGCGCCGGCGCACGTTAACCTGTGTGTCAACCGAGTATGTATACTCCCTTGTTAACTGACTCGCGGGGGTCTCTCTCCCTGCGCAGACGAAGCTAAGGGGATACGCATGGTTGACGCAGAGGGCGCGCGGGACGAAGGCGCGGCGCGGGGGGTCTCGCGACGCACGATCATGAAGGGTGCGGCGTGGACCGTGCCGGCGCTGATGGTGGCCACGGCCGCTCCGGCATACGCGGTGAGCTGCGACCCGGGTAAGTGGAACGTGGTTGGCCGGGGCAAGATGCTCAGCGGCGGGTTCTTCAACCTCAACTTCGACACGCTGTTGTCGGTCGACGGCTCGATCGCCAGCGCGCCGGGACTGCGCAACGAGTCCGGCTTCAAGCACAACCCGCCGAGCCACGCCCCCGTCGGCCCTGGCGGCGTCGACGAGCACACCGACCCGCTGAGCGTCACCGCACTTGGTGGCCTCAACGTGAACCTCACCGGCGTGGACGTGGCGCTCGCTTCCATCCTCGACTTCATCCTCAAGCCGGACGTGGGCGCGCTGAACCAGTACAGCTATGGCTCCGGTCCGGACTCGGAGTCGCGCGGCGCGTCGGGCTTCGTAGACGACCACGGCATCGTGCGTACGACGACGGAGGCGAGCTACCCCGACTTCTCCACGATCAAGCTCAAGGACATCATCGCCTCGCTCATCGGCAGTGGTCCCGCCGGTCAACTGGCGAACCTCGCCGACCTCGAACTGCAGGTCGGCGCGATCGCCGCCCGGGCGGTCCTCGTGCAGGCGTGCAACAACGTCACCGACCCGAGCGGATACCGGCTGCACCGCGACTACCTGCTCGCACACCTGCGGCTCACGCTGACCTCGGATCTGCTCAGCACGTTGGTCACCACGATCAACAACATCCTGAACAGTCCGCTGATCAAGGGGTCGGTGGAGACCGCGCTCGGCCTCTTGGCGACGGTCGTCGCTCAGGTGCAGTACCCGCTCACCGGGAACGGTCAGGGTCAGTTCAACACCTCGACGCTCACCGGGAACATCCCTTCCGGGGTCAACCAGCCGATCCAGCTCAACCTCGGCGACGGCAAGGCCACCATCGACATCGGTGCACTTCTCGGCGGCAGCGCGTTCGGTGCGAGCGACCCGGCCGCCTGGATCAACAACCTGCCGCCGAACACGATCCTGTTCGCCGACCCCGGCTATCAGCTGCCCACCAACGCAATCGACAACTTCATTCAGGGTATCGCCCAGACTCTCGATGACATCATCCAGAACACGGTTCGTATTCGGACGCGGAATGGGTTCGGCGCGTGGGGCCCCTGGATGTCGCTCACCGACGTGGTGGCGCTGGCGGACCCGCTCGGCCTCATCGGGGCGGCGCTCCAGACTCTCTTCAGTACGCTGGCAGGGATCATCACCGGCGCGCTCAACGTCGCGACGGCCCCCGTCAAGCTTCTGCTCAACTGGCTTCTCGACGATGTCCTCGAGAACACGCTGCGCATCTCCATCAACGTGCAGAACAACCCCGGCGCGAACAACAACCCCGCAACGCCCGGATTCATCCACAACGCTCCGACGCGGTGGACGACGGGCTCGACGGCGCTGGAAGCCGGGCGCTTCGATGTCGCGGCGATCTCGCTCAACGCCCTCGACGTGGTGAAGGGTCTCGACCTCTTCCTCGCCCGGGGAAGCGTCGGCCCGCACACGCCGACCCCGTAGGCGGACGGCACCGCCGAAGGCCTCCTTGCCGTGCAGGGAGGCCTTCGGCGGTTTCACGCCCGCCTCTTCCTGCGGCCGGTATCCTCGAAGACGCGGAGCCCGAAGGGTCCGCCTCCGGCGCTCAGGCGCGCCGATCGAGTGGACTTCTGGGGAACACGCTCTTCGTTCCCGATTCTGGGAGGGGCCGCGGTGGATGAACGCTCCGATGCCGAGCTCCTGACGGCGCTCCGCTCCGGCGACAAGCGCGCGTACGCGGCGCTGTGGCTCCGGCATTCCGGCGCGGCACGGCGCCACGCGATGCGCCTCTTCCCTTCGCGCGCGGACGATCTCGTGTCGGATTCGTTTCTCGCGGTCTACGCCCAGGTCACTACGACCGACTCTGGCCCGGCGTTCGCGTTCCGTTCCTACCTGAAAGCCGTCATGCGGAACACGGCGATCCGCTGGCGCAAGGACGCCGAGAACATCGTCGACGCCGCCGAGTCCGACCAGGTCGACCCCCGCGACGCATTGAGCATCGCCGAGGCCGACAGCGAGGCTGCCGAGGTGCTCGCGGCACTGCAGGAGCTCCCGGAGCGATGGCAGCGGGTGCTCTGGCTCGCCGAGGTCGCCGAGGCTCCCCGGCTCGCCATCGCGAGCGATCTCGGGATCAAACCGAACGCGGTTTCGGCACTGCAGCGTCGCGCGCGGCTCGGCTTGAGGCTGAACTGGCTCACCCGGCAGATCCCGGTGTCGCTGCGCGGGGACGAGGATCATGCGGCGCGGCTTTTCCCGAGGTATCTCACCGAGCCGGCGAACGCGGAGATCTCCGCGACGGTGAACCTGCACATCGTGGACTGCGGGGAGTGCGCGGCGCTGCTGCACGGGCTGCGCGGCGCGGCGGGTCGGATCCAGCGCAGCACCCTCGCGGTGCTGCTGGGCACCGCGGGCATCGGCACCGCCTCCGCGACGCTGTCCTCGGCGACCACGGCCGCAGCTGTCGTGGCGGCTTCCGGTGCCGGGCTCCTCGCCTGGGCGCTCATCGGCGGCGCGGCGGTCACGGCCGGAACCCTCGTCGCCGCTCCGCTGCTCATCGTGCCGGAGACGAACGCGGTGGCGCAGACGGTGCCCGCGGTCCCGGCCTCGGTTCCGGCACCCCCTCCGCACGTGACGCTGCCGCAGCTGCCGACCACCGCGCCGGACACGCCGACCCCCGCGATCGAAGATCCGCCGACCGGCAGGCTGATCGCCGATCCCTCGATCCCCGACGCCGGCCTCACCGCGGACCCCTCGGCATCTTTCCCCACCGCGCCGGAGCGGCCGGTCGCAGCCGGCCCCGACGTGCCCGGTCCCGCCCCGACACCGAAGCCCGCGTCGGCGACAGATGACTCGGCGGAGGCCGGGCCGTCACCGGGGCTCACCAGCCCACTCCGCAGCACGGGCTACATCTCACCGGTGCTCACCGGATCGACCTCGCCGGGTGACAGCGTCGCGCTCCAGCTCAACGGCGCGCGGTACACGCCGGTCGTGGCCGCCGACGGCAGCTGGAGCTTCGACACCCGTGGCCTTCAGCTCGTCGCCGGCGACTACGCCTACCAGGCGTGGGCATATTCCGCCGAAGCGGCGTCACCCGCCGAGACCGGATCCTTCACGGTGCTGGCACTTGAGGTGCACGGGTTCGAGGGCATCGTCGGCACCGAGGACATGACCGTGCCCGAGGCGAAGAGGACCGGGCTGGTGGTCTCCTTCCACGGGGCGCCGAACGGCACGGTCTTCGTGCAGTCCATCGAGGGGCACACGGCGCTGATCCCCCTCGACGCGGACGGCGTCGCTCGCCGGCGCCTGGTCATGGACTCGCGCGGCTGGTACTACTTCACGATGCGCTACGTCGATGCGGACGGCTTCTGGGGCCCCGGGTGGGAGCATGCGCTGGACGTCTATGATCCGGATGTCCCCATCGATCTCTGGGGTCCTGACTCCGACGGGATGACGTTCGAGTTCGTCGACCCGTAGTCGGTGCAGGCGGGATGGCGCGGGCGCGTCACTTTTTCCGTGGATGTCTCTCCTTAACCAGCGGTGGGTGCGCCGGTCTCAGGAACGGTCGCTCGCCGAAGCAGTTCGTGGCGCGCAAGCCCGTGCCGGGGGCGGGGTTGCTGGGGCCGCCGTGGACTGCGCCGACCGGGGTCGGATCCGAGGTTCGGGATGCTCGGATCCGACCCCGCGTCCGCATTCGCGGGCGCTCGGAGCGGCCTGCCGTGCGCGGGGCGGACGCGTCCGCACCGGACGCTCAGCGTTCTGCCGTCCAGCACCGGTTACGATCCCTGCATGCCCCGCACCGCTTCGCGTCGTCGCCGTGCCTGGTTGTGGGGGATCCTCGCCGTCATCGTCGCGGTGTACGTCGCGATGTCGGTCTCGGTCTTCACGACGCCGTCCGACCGGTACGACGTGCACGAGATCGACGCGGTCTTCATCCTCGGGCCGCCGACCGAGGCGCGTATCGCGGTAGGCGAGCGGATCGCGCGGGATGCCGGGGGAGTGCCGGTCTACCTCTCGGTCTGGCCCGGCGTGGGGTGCCGGCCGCAGTTCGTGTGCGTGCATGCGGATCCCTGGACGACGGCGGGGGAGGCGGCGGCCCTGGCCGAGGCGGTGCGCGACGATGGGGTGCGGCATCCGCTCGTCGTCACCGGCGATGAGCATGTGATGCGAGCCCGCTACATCTTCGACCGCTGCGTGCCGGTTGCCGCGCCCGTGATCGGCATCGACGAGCACGTGAGCCTCGCGGTGCGGTTCTGGCAGCCGATCTACCAGTGGGGGGCGATGGCCAAGGCGTTCTTCGCCGGCTGCGCAGACGTCCGACCCGGGACGACGCGGATCATCTGATTTGGCGGCATCGGATCCGTGCCGTAAGCTGTTCCCTTGGTGTGCGATCACTGCTGGTCGCACGCACGAACGTGAGCCCTCCACTGGCGTGTTCCGCAAGGAACCACCCCGGAGTGGGATTCACGAACCTCTCCGTTCGATCAAGAAAGCAGCACTATCGTGACGCGCACTTACACCCCCAAGGCCGGGCAGGTCCAGCGTGACTGGGTCGTCATCGACGCCACCGACGTCGTTCTCGGCCGCCTCGCCTCGCACGCCGCAGCGCTTCTGCGCGGCAAGCACAAGGCCACCTTCGCCAACCACATCGACTCGGGTGACTTCGTCATCATCGTGAACGCCGACAAGGTCGCGCTCACCGGTCAGAAGCTCCAGAAGAAGATCGCCTACCGCCACTCGGGTCACCCGGGCGGGCTCAAGGCCGTCGCCTACTCCGAGCTGCTCGAGAAGAACCCGGTCCGCGCCGTCGAGAAGGCGATCCGCGGCATGCTCCCGAAGAACAGCCTGGGCCGCCAGCAGCTGGCGAAGCTCAAGGTCTACACCGGCTCCGAGCACCCGCACGCCGCTCAGCAGCCCAAGACGTACACCCTCGACCAGGTCGCCCAGTAAGCGCCGTTACGAACAAGGACATACTCGTGGCTGACATCGACACCACCGAATTCCCGCAGAACTTCTCGACGGAGACCCCTGAGGCCGCCGCCGTCGAGACCGCTCCGCGCCCCGTTCTCAACGTCCCCGGCGCTGCCGTGGGCCGTCGCAAGCAGGCCATCGCCCGCGTGCGCCTCGTCCCGGGCGCCGGCACCATCACGGTGAACGGCCGCACGATCGAGGACTACTTCCCGAACAAGCTGCACCAGCAGCTCATCAACGACCCGTTCACGGTGCTGAACCTCGCCGGGGCCTACGACGTGATCGCGCGCATCTCCGGCGGTGGCCCCTCGGGTCAGGCCGGCGCGCTGCGCCTGGGCATCGCCCGCGCACTGAACGAGATCGACGCCGAGAACAACCGCCCGACCCTGAAGAAGGCCGGCTTCCTCTCGCGCGACGCCCGTGTGAAGGAGCGCAAGAAGGCCGGTCTCAAGAAGGCCCGCAAGGCTCCTCAGTACTCGAAGCGCTAAACCCTACAGTCCCTCTATGGCTCTGTTCGGTACGGACGGGGTGAGGGGGCTGGCCAACGGCCCCCTCACCGCCGATATCGCGCTCACCCTGGCCCAGGCGACTGCCGTCGTCCTGGGCCAGGGCCGTATTGCCGAGGCCCGCAAGGCCGCCGGCAAGCGTCTCACCGCCGTGGTCGCTCGCGACCCGCGGATCTCGGGACACTTCCTCAGTGCCGCCGTCGAGGCGGGCCTCGCCTCCTCCGGAGTGGACGTGCTCGACGCGGGCACGCTGCCGACCCCGGCCGCCGCGTTCCTCATCGCCGACATCGACGCCGACTTCGGCGTGATGATCTCGGCGTCGCACAACCCGGCGCCCGACAACGGCATCAAGATCTTCGCCCGCGGCGGCGTGAAGCTGCCCGACGTCGTCGAAGAGCGCATCGAAGAGGCGATGAGCGGCGAGAAGCTGCGGCCCACCGGCGCCGACGTCGGCCGGGTGAGCCGGTTCTCCGACGCCGAGGACCGCTACATCATCCACCTCCTGGCCTCGCTGCCGCATCGACTCGACGGCATTCACGTCGTGCTCGACTGTGCGAACGGCGCGGCCTCGGGTGCTTCGCCGGAGGCGTTCCGCAACGCGGGTGCCAAGGTGACCGTGATCGGGGCGGATCCCGACGGCATCAACATCAACGACGGCGTCGGATCCACGCATCTCGACAAGCTGGCCGCCGAGGTCGTGCGCGTCGGCGCCGACGTCGGCATCGCGCACGACGGCGACGCCGACCGCTGCCTCGCGGTCGACGCGGACGGCACGATCATCGACGGCGACCAGATCATGGCGATCCTCGCCGTCGCGATGAAGCAGCGCGGACGGCTCGCGCAGGACACCCTGGTCGCCACGGTGATGAGCAACCTCGGCCTGCACGTCGCCATGCGCGAGCAGGGCATCACCGTGCGGCAGACCGCCGTCGGCGACCGCTACGTGCTCGAGGACATGAACGCCGGCGGGTACTCGCTGGGCGGCGAGCAGTCGGGCCACGTGATCATGAGCGACTTCGCCACCACGGGCGACGGCGTGCTGACCGGCCTGCACCTGGTGGCCGAGATGGCACGACAGCGCAAGACGCTGGCCGAGCTCGCCTCGATCATGACCGTGTATCCGCAGAAGCTCGTCAACGTCAAGGGCGTCGATCGCACGCGGACCGACGACGAGCATGTGCAGAAGGCCGTCCGCGCCGTCGAGGCCGAGCTCGGCGACACGGGTCGCGTGCTGCTGCGCCCCTCGGGCACCGAGCAGCTCGTACGCGTCATGGTCGAGGCGGCCGACGAGGCCTCCGCCCACGCTCACGCCCATGCGCTGGCCGAGGTCGTGCGCGAACGGCTCGCGCTCTGATCCGCCGCGGCGCTTCGGCTCTCCGCGCCGGCTGGCCAGTTGGCGTCGGCCGGTGACGCGACAGCTGAGTGCCGCCTCCGTCCCGCGAGGGAGGCTGCTCATGATCGTGGTCGCGCGGATCCTGCTCGTTCCGTATGCGATCTGGATCCTGCTGCTCACGCTGCTGCCGCCTGAAGAGGCCGGTCGGGTCACCGGGATCGTCGCCGTCATCGCACGAGTGGCGGCGTCATGGGGAGCCCCCCTTCGACGCCGTCTACGCCGTCCTGGAGTTCTCCGCCAACATCGTCCTGTTCGCTCCGTTGGGGGTGCTGCTGGCGCTGGCCTGGCCGCGGGCGTCTGCGGGGGCGCTCATCGCGGTGGGCGGCGCGTCGAGCGTGGCGATCGAGCTCGCGCAGCTCGCCATCCCGGGGCGCTTCTCTACGCTCTCCGACGTCATCGCGAACACGCTCGGGACCGCGATCGGCGTACTGGTGATCCGCACCCTCGGCCGTCGTCGCAGGCGCGCGGGCGATGGTGGGCATCGCTGAGCCCGCAACGGTCGGGGCGGCACGATTGCGCTCCGACGGGATACCCGCGCACCGCGTCCGGCAGGGTGATCGGGCGCGGATTTCGCGCGGGTCCGAGGACAGCGAAGGCCGGGACCGCAGAGTGCGATCCCGGCCCTTCGGTTGCGCCTGCGACGCGCGCGGATGCTAGTTCTGGGCGATGAAGAGCCCGGTGACGACGGTCTCCGTCGGCGCGCTCTGAACTGTCGTGCTGTCGCCAGCGGGCGACTGCTCCGATGACTCGGTCACGGGTGCGTCCGTGCTGTCGGGCGTGGGGTTGTTCTCAGTCATGAATGGCTCCAGGATCGTTGATGGATGTCGAACCGGTCGGGCGCTCAGGAGGGCGTGACCGGGCCGCGGAGGAAGGAGTACGTGGTGCCGTCCACGGTGACGATGCGCCTGATGTACGACGTGATCGAGTCGCAGCTCCGCCCCAGATCGTCCGTCCACTTCGGCTGGGTGTTCGCCACCCATACCTGGGTCTGCGGGTCGCCGTTGTTGTCGACGAAGTTGCCGGTCTGGTACGTCCAGCCGCCCGTGTAGGTGGCCTTGTAGGCGAAGAAGCCGTTGGCGGGCTTGGTTGCATCGTCTGCGCTGCTCCGCACCAGGTTGCTCCACCCTGCGCCCGAGCCGTTCGTGAAGGACAGATCGCTCTTGGACAGATAGACGATCATGGTCGCGCCCGAGATGGCGGCGGTGGGACCCGCGAAGAGCCAGATGCCGCGATCTTTGGTGCCGCCGGTGTGGAAGCTGCCCTTGGTCCCGTCCAGGTAGTAGGTGTTGGTTCCGAAGCCGCAGCTTCGGCCGACCTCCACCCAGCCGTTCAGGCCCTTAGCGGGCACCTTGTCGGATGCCGCATAGGCCGGCGCGGCGACCGCGGCGACGAGAAGCGGAGCCGACCAGGCTGCGCCTTTCATCACGGTGCGGCGCGAGATCCCGGCCTGATTTCGGGCACTCCGAACATCGTTGATATCGGTCATAGCAGAGACTCCCCAGTGCTCTATCGCTGTGCCGGCAGCAATGTTGCGCCCCATGACGCAAGACCGCCCCAGACGGTTGATGTGTGATCCGTGCCGAAGACCCCAGTCAAGACACGGTTAAAACCATTTTCATGTCAGAGTGACGGCCCTGTCAATTCGATGACGAGATCCGGCGCGTCGCGGATCAGCCCGGCAGCCACTCCCGCACGGCGCGATCGAACTGGGCGGTGTCGAAGCGCAGGACGCTGTCGGCGACGGCGGAGCGGTCGAGCCCGGATGCTCGATCCAGCGCCGCGCGGAAATCCGAGCCGCCGAACGCGGCGAGATCCTCGATCAGCACCCCGCTGAGGCCGTCCTGCACCGACTCGGCGACACCGCCGGTGGTGCGGCCGATGACCGGCGTGCCGGTCGCCATCGCCTCCACCGGCATGATGCCGAAATCCTCGACGGCGGGGAAGATGTAGGCGACGCTGCGACGGTACAGCTGGCTGAGCAGTGCGCGGCCAGGGCTGTCCACGAGGGTGAGCCGCACGCCCAGCTCCTGGGCCAGCGTGGCCAGTGCATCGCGTTCCGGGCCGCCCCCGGCGAGCACGACCGGCAGCGCGGAGGCGGCGCCGGCGCGGACCACGACGTCGAGGCGCTTGTAGGGCACGAAGCGCGAGGCGCCGAGGAGGAACTCGGAGGGGAGGGCGTCGAGCACCGCGGCCTCGTCGGGACCGAGCACCGCGGGGGTGCGCAGGCTCGCGACATCCACGGGAGGGTGGATGACGCCCGCGTCGACGCCCCAGTGCTCGCGGATCCGATCCCGCACGGCGATGCTGTTGGCCACGATCGACGCGGCCTCCGCCGCCCTGGTGCGATCGATCGCTCTCAGGGCCGGAGCAGCGGCCCGCACGACCGCGCTGCTGCCGCGCTCGTCGAGCTCGGGATTCCAGATGTAGCGCGCGGGGGTGTGTACATAGACGTGCTTGGGAGCGTCACGCGCCGGCCCGGCGAAGCGCGCGTGATGGGCGAACAGGTGCGAGCTGCACACGATCCACTCGGCGTCCTCGACGCCCAGATGGCGCCAGGTCTGCGGCTGGAAGGGGAGCGCCAGCGCCTTCCATCGCCGCAGCGGCGTGCGGGCCAGCCAGGTCTCGTGCACGCGCGCGGGACTGAAACGCCCGGGCGCATCGTTCCATAGCGCCTGGATCGGCGCCCCCGGATACAGCGCTGCGAAACGGTCGACGACGTTCTCGGCACCGCCGAAGCGCTCGAGCCACTCGTGGACGATGATCCCCGTCATGCTTGCCGCTGCGGCGCGGCGGCCGTCAGTATGCGCCTTCGGGGGCGAGGACGGCGCGTGCCGTGCGCCACAGGATCATCAGGTCACCGGCGGCCGACCAGTTCTCCACGTAGTACAGATCGAGCCGGACGCTGTCCTCCCACGACAGATCCGAACGGCCGCTCACCTGCCAGAGACCCGTGATGCCGGGCTTGACCAGGAAACGACGGCGCACGTGGTCCTCGTAGCGCTGCACCTCGGCTGCCAGCGGCGGGCGCGGGCCGACCAGCGACATCTCGCCGCGCAGCACGTTGAGCAGCTGCGGGAGGTCGTCGATGCTGTACCTGCGCAGCCAGCGCCCGAACGGCGTGACGCGCGGATCGTTCTTCATCTTGAACAGCACGCCGTTGCCGTCCGTGCGATCCAGGAGTCCCGCCAGACGCTCCTCGGCGTCGACGACCATGGTGCGAAACTTCAGCATCGCGAACGTGCGCCCGCCGAGTCCCACGCGCTCCTGACGGAACAGCGCCGGGCCGCCGTCGCGGCGCACCATCAGTGCGATGAAACAGAACAGCGGCGAGAGCAGCAGCAGGCCCAGGCCGGAGATCACGATGTCGGCGGCACGCTTAGTCCAGAACTTCCCGCCCTCGAAGGTCGGGAAGTCCACGTAGATGAGCGGCAGACCGGCGACCGGACGCGCATGGATTCGAGGGCCGGCGATGTCGGTGAGCGCGGGAGCGACGATGAGGTCGATGCCGCGGGACTCGAGCTCCCAGCCGATCTCCCGCATCTGCTGCGGCGAGATCCGGTCGGAACCGCTGAAGATCACCGTGTCGGCGTCGACGTCGTCGAGCCGCGCCACGGCATCGGTGAATCCCGCGATCACGGGGACGCCGGCCACGAGCTCCGTGCGGGTGCCGCTCTCGGTGATCGCGCCGACGATCCGGAGTCCCACGGAGGGCACGCTGTGGATCTGCTCGGCCACATGACGCAACTGGGTGCGCTCGCCCATCAGCAGGGCCCGCTGCACGAAGGCGCCTTGCTGGCGCTGGCGATGCAGCCAGCTGCGCCACGCCCAGCGCCCCAGCAGCAGCAGGCAGAGGCCGAGCGGAAGGGCGACCAGCAGGTAACCGCGCGCGATCGGGATCTTGAACGCGAACGCGATGATCGCGAAGGCGCCGAAGGTGCGGAACGTCGCGGTGCCGACGCGCTTGTACTCGGTGGATCCCTCGCCGATCACCTTGTGATCGCGCGTGGCGACGACGCTGAGCATCGTCATCCAGGCGACCGCGATCACCGCGGCGATGATCGGATAGCCGAGCGAGACGAGCTCGCTGGGCAGCGCCGTGTCGGTGTCGCCGAAGCGCAGGACCACGGCGGCGAAGACGGCGACGATCACGACCAGCGCATCGGTGACGCGCAGGCGCAGCGCATAGGACCGGCGCCAGTCATGCCTGTTGCGGGCCTCCGACGCGCTTCCCGCGCTCACCGGCTCCGCGCGGCCCGAGCGTGCGTGCGCCGCAGCCGCATCCGGGCCTGGTCTACGACGATGCCCCGTACGGCGCGGCTCGATGTCTGTCTGTGCTCCGTAGTCCACCACGGCTGGTCAACCTCCCCCAAGGCTCTTCCCCTCCGGAAAGAGGCGAAGCAATGCTGCTGGCGTGCCCCAGGCACACCCGCGATCATCCTCTACGGCATGCCCGGGGAAACATGTCGTCGACAACGAATTCACCGTGATCATAACAGGGCCGTGATCGGACGCGCAGTTCGTTCCTGTGGAGGATCAGACGGAATCAGCGGCCGGTACTGACGCCGGAGTGAGCGCCTCGCGGTAGATCCGGCGCAGGTCCTCCTGCTGCCGCGACGGGGTGTGCTGTGCCAGGGCATGGGCGCCCACTGCGCGCAGCGCCTCCCGGGCGCCGGGGTCGCCGATCAGCACCTCGACCCTGGCCGCCAGCTCGTCGTCCGACACGACGAGTTCGCGGGGCAGCTCGTCGGCATAGGGGCGGTCCACGAGGAGCGAGGGCACCCCCGAGGCGAGCGCCTCGAGCAGCCCGATGGGGAAGCCTTCCCACTCGGCGGTGTGCACGTAGAGGGAGGCGCGGCTCAGGTGCTCGGCAACCGCGTCCGGTGAGATCCAGCCGGTGACCTCGACGCCGGCGTCGAGCAGCGGCGCGGCGAGGTGCTCCTCGCCGCCGCCGACCCACACGGCTCGTGCGGGCACGCCGCGTTCGCGCAGCTCTCGGGCGAGCCGTGCGAACGCGGCGATGCCCTTCTGCGGTGCGAGGCGCCCGATCATGACGACGGTCGCATCGCCGGGCGGCTCGGCGCGGGCGCTGCCGTCCAGCCCCGGGCGGGGGATGTTGGCCACGACGCGGACCGGGCGTCCCGGCGCGAGGGCGCGCGCCAGCAGCGCCTCCCGCTCCGAGCATGCGGCGAAGGAGGTGGTGTTGGGCACGAGGAGCCGCTCGATCGCCTGGTAGACGCCGCGCATCGCCGGGCTCAGGTCGCGCCGTTCGAAGGACAGGCAGTGTGGCGAGTACACGATCGGCACGGTGCGCCTGCTCACCGCCAGCCGGGTGTAGACGCCGGCGAAGCTGGAGTGGGCGTGCACGAGGTCGGGCTGCAGCTCCCGCACCCTGCGTCGGGTGGCGCGAACCCTCGCGCTGTGGCCGGCGGGCAGCGGGACCGCGCTCGCGAAGCCGTCGAAGATCCCGGGCGGCACGTCGACGCCCGGGCGAAGGGCGTAGAGCAGGTGATGCTCGTGCTCGGGCGTCGCGATCCGGAAGCTGTTCACGGCGTCGGACACCCCGCCGCCGAAGGACTCCACGACGTGGAGGATTATGCTGGCTTTCTCCGTCGGCATCGTCGGGACTCGTATCCCCTCATGGTGTCGGACCGATTATCGGCACATGATCGGACTGATGACGCGGGATTGTGCGCAAGACGCGGTTCCGCGCTTCATATAGTAGTTGTGCGTTAACTAGGCGGTTAACTCATAGTAGTGACGTCGGCGTCGGTCGGCGCACCGGGGACGAGGGGAAGAGGAGCGCAGGGTCTTCGCGCCCTGTCACGGTCATGGGGATGAAGCTGCTGGTCAACGCCGGGCGGGGATTCCGCGTCGATCTCGAAGGGATCCGCGGGGTCGGCCTGCTCGTCATCCTCTTCTCCCACCTGATCGAGTGGCCGAAGGGCGGATTCGTCGCTCTCGACCTGTTCTTCGTCCTGTCGGGCTACCTGATCACCGGACTGATCATCCGGGAGCATCAGCGCACCGGCACGATCGACCTGTTCGCGTTCTATCGCCGCCGCACGCGGCGTTTGGCCCCCGCGGCGACGGTCGTCGTCGTCGTCACGGTCCTCGTGGGCTTCCTGGTCTTCCCGTTGGTCCGCGCCGTGTCGATCCTGTGGGACGGCGTCTGGGCGATGCTGCTCGTCGCGAACTGGAACTTCGCGCTCAACAACACCGACTACTTCGCGACCTGGCTCCCGCAGAGCCCGCTGCTGCATTACTGGTCGCTCGCCGTGGAGGAGCAGTTCTATCTGCTCTGGCCCGCGCTGATCCTCGCCGGCGTCTGGCTGGTGCACCGGCGCGCCCGCCGTCGCCCGGCCCTGCGCTATGCGGGCGTGATCGGCGTGATCATCGCGGTGACGGTCGTCTCCCTCGCCTGGAGCGTCTTCCAGTCGGCCACCCATCCGCAGGTCGCCTACCTGTCCACCCTCACACGTGCGTGGGAGCTCGGCGCCGGCGCGCTGCTCTTCTTCGGCAACAGGCTGTGGGAGCGGATCCCGGCCGTCGTACGGCCGATCCTCTCCTGGAGCGGCCTGATCGTGATCCTCGGGGCCTCCGTCGTGCTCACCCCGCAGGACCCCTATCCGGGCTACCTCGCCCTCATTCCGGTGATCGCCACGGCGGCGATCATCACGTCGGGCGTGGGCGGCGAGTCGCATCTGCTGATCGCGACCAACCCGGTCATGCGCTATCTCGGGCAGATCTCCTACTCGGCCTACCTGTGGCACTGGCCGATCTTCGTCTTCCTGGCGGCGCTCGTCGGCAAGCAGTCGCCGCTGTACCTCTGGGCGGCGATCCCGCTCTCGCTCGTGGTCGCCGCGGCGGCCTTCCACCTGATCGAGGACCCGATCCGACGCTCCTCGTGGCTCGAGCCGCGCACATCGCGGCATCGGCACCATCGCAGCAGCGAGCGTGCGCGGCGGAGGCGGACGATCGGCGTGCGCGTCGCTGCGGTCGCGGCGCTCGTGGCCGCGGTGGCCCTCGTCGGGGTCGCGCTGGTCGTCCAGCGCACTGATCCGCCGATCGCGGCCCCCAACGCATCGGCGTCGCCGACGCCCACCGCACCGGCGGTTCCCGGCGGTGCAGACGCGGTGAGCACGGTCGAGACCGCCGTGACCGCGGCGCTCGATGCACGCAGTTGGCCAGGCCCCGTCGTCGACCAGATCAACTCCGGTGCGGCGAGCCCGCAGTCGCTGCTCGGCAGCAGCTGCCTCGACGTGACGGCCGACACCGAGGACGAGTGCGTGATCGGCGGTGCCGACCTGCCGCGCACCGCGGTGCTCCTCGGGGACTCTGTCGCGCTGTCGTGGATGCCGGGGCTCGGACCCGCCCTGAACGAGCTCGGCTACCGGGTGCGGATGCTCAGTCATTCCCAGTGCCCGTTCGTCGACGTCTCGGTCTCCGGATCCTTCCAGGCGGGGAACCGCCGCGCGGGCTATCCCGAGGAGTGCGACGCGCACCGCGAATGGGCCCGTGATCGCACGCTCGCGCTGCACCCCGACCTGGTGATCGCCGCCGACGGCGAGGCGGAGATGAACGCGCTCATCCTCGCCGACGGGCAGACGGCGCGCGAAGCGTGGAACAAGGGCGTCACCGCCTCGGTGCAGGCGCTGAAGGGTCTCCCCGTCGTGATGCTGACCTCGCCTCCGCAGGGGCCGAGCCTCAGCGACTGCTACACGAACATCGCGACGGTGAAGTCGTGCACCGGCCGGATCCGCGACACCTGGCGGGACCAGCTCGCGGCGGCCCAGACGGCGCAGAAGTCCGGGACGGCATTCACGCTGATCGACACTCGGCTCTGGTTCTGCTCCCAGGACGGCTGGTGCCCGCCGTTCGCAAGCGACACGGTGATCCGGGCCGACGAGCAGCATCTGGCCGCTCCCTACGCCGCCCGGCTCCAGGCGGCGCTCGTCGAGTCGTTGCGTCCCGTGACGGGCGCAGGCGCTCCGCCCGGGGGATAGGCGGCGCCTGGGCCGCAATCCGCCGGGAACGGGGCCCTCGATGGTACAGAATGGGAAGGCGGCGCATCCCCTCGCGCAGCATCCCCGATCCGAGAGGACACCGCCGTGGGGCTTTTCGACGTGCTGAGAGTGTTCCAGCGTTTCTGGGCGCTGATGCTCCTCCTGCTCGCGGTCGGCCTCGCCGTCGGCGCCGGTTCGCTGCTGCTCGTCAAGGACACCTACGCCTCCACCTCACGTCTGTTCATCTCCACCCAGTCCCTGGGGACGGCGAGCGAGCTGCTGCAGGGGTCGACGTACACGCAGGCGCGCATGCTCTCCTACGCGACGGTCGCGTCGGATCCGATCGTCCTGGAGCCGGTGATCGAGCAGCTCGGGCTGAAGACGACCCCGGAGCAGCTGGCCGGCCAGGTCTCCGCGACGGCGCAGAGCGACGAGCTCATCATCGAGATCACGGCGAAGGCCGGGAACCCGATCAGCTCGTCCGACATCGCGAACGCGGTGGCCGACCAGCTCTCGACGGTGATCGAGAAGAAGATCGAGGCCCCCGTCGCGGGATCCGATCCGTTCGTGAAGGCGACGGTCATCAAGAAGGCCGTGCCTCCGCAGGCTCCGTCCTGGCCGACGCCGTGGATCTTCATCACCGTCGGCGGCCTGTCCGGGCTGCTGCTGGGCATCGGGCTCGCCTTCCTGTTCGGCGCCCTGGACACGCGCGTGCGGAACGTGACGGACATCGAGCGCTCGCTCACCGTCCCGGTGCTCGGCATGGTGTCGAAGGACAAGCGCCTGCACCGGCGGCGCCCGCTCGACATCATCGAAGGTCGTAACACCTTCGCGGAGTCGATCAGGGCGCTGCGCACGAACCTCCAGTTCGTCGACGCGGAAGGCGATGAGCGCCGGGTGCTCCTGATCACCTCGACCGTGCCGAGCGAGGGCAAGTCGACGACCTCGCTGAGCCTCGCGGCGGTGCTCGCCGAAGGCGGCAACCGGGTCGCGCTGGTCGACGCCGACCTCCGCAAGCCCTCGATCGCGGGGCTCGCCGACATCGAGGGCGGCGTCGGGGTCACCGACGTGCTGCTCGGCAAGGTCTCGCTCGCCGACGCCCTGCAGACCGTCGGCTCCCACCGTCGCCTGCACGTGCTTCCCGCGGGGCGGATCCCGCCGAACCCCGCCGAGCTGCTCGCGTCGCCGCAGTTCGCGGAGCTCATCGCGGTCCTGCGCCGCCACGTCGACTACGTCGTGATCGACAGTCCGCCCGTGCTCGCGGTCTCCGACGCGCTGGTGCTCTCGCATCTGTCCGACGCGTCGATCGTCGTCGTCGGCGTGGAGCGCGTGCGCCGGCAGCAGTTCACCACCGCGATGACCGCGCTGCAGCAGGCCAAGGCTCCGCTGGCCGGCGTCGTGATGAACCGTCTTGCGCGCACCGGCGTGGACGCCTACGCGTACTACACCTACGGATACGCCTCCGCGACCAACGACCTGGAGGACGAGCCTCCCGCAGAGGGCGAGGGCGATGGCGTGCTGGCCGAGCTCGTGGACGAACCGCCGACCCGAGAGGCCGACGGTCTCGACGACGATCTCGTCGAGACCGGCCGCGCCACACGCCGGAGAAGATGATGGATCTGCGCCAGAAGTGGCAGCAGGTCGGCTTCGCGCTGTTCAACATCGTCGTCACGCACGTGCCGTCGCATGCGCTGCGGATCGGCACGCTGCGCGCCTGGGGTGCGCGGATCGGCGAGGGGAGCACGGTCGGCCGGGGCAGCACCGTGCTCGACATCCATCGGCTGCGGATCGGCACGGGCTGTTCCCTCGGGTTCCGCTGCATGCTGGACGCGCGTGGGGGGATCGACATCGGCGACGACGTCGCCCTGGCCAGCGACACCCACATCATCACCGGACAGCATCTGGTGCACTCCGACACGTTCGAGGCGGAGTTCCTGCCGGTCACGATCGGGGACCACGTCTGGGTGGCGTCGCGCTCCACGATCGTGGCGGGCGTGCACATCGGCCGCGGCGCGGTGATCGGCGCCTGCTCCCTCGTCCGGGAGGACGTGCAGGAGCGTGAGATCGTCGCCGGCGTTCCCGCGCGGCACCGAGGGGAGCGCCGATCCGCATTGGCCTACACCGCGCGCTACAAGAGGATGTTCCACTGATGCCGCAGCGCAGCGCCGATCCGCTGTCTCACGCGACGCTGGTCTACGTCGCCCCGCGCCCGGGATCCAGCGGCGTCAGCGACTACGCCGACGACATGCTCATCGAGGCGCGGGGCGCGTTCGGCCACGTCGTCGAGATCCGTCACGGGGGCGCAGGCCAGGACTCGGTGCGCGACGTGATCCGCGCGCGCCGCGCGATCCGCGCTGCGGTGCGCGCGGCTCCGGGGGCCGTCGTGGTGCATGCGGAGCAGAGCGGGGGAGTGCTCGTGCCGTTCTGGGGACTCGCGCAGCGGGCGATGCGGGATCCCCGCGTCATCCGCAGCGCCACCCTGCACGACGCCCCGCTGGGCGTGTGGCTGCCGTGGCGGACGCGCGGGATCGGGCGCAGCCGCCTGCTCGTGCACGCCCTGCACTACCCGACCATGCCGCTCAGTCGCGCTCTGGAGCGCAGGGTGCTGAGCGGCGTGCACCTGTCCGCTCTCACCGCCTCCGGCGCCGAGGCGATCACCGCCGAGCTCGGGCACGGCCCGGTCGCGGTCAGCTTCCTGCCGCCCCCGGCCCGGCCCGTGCTGCCTCCCGCTCCGCAGCGCCCCCTCGCGGTCGGCCTGTTCGGGTACGTGTACAAGGGCAAGGGCTTCCAGGATCTGGAGCGGCTGCGCGTGCTGATCGACGACCGGATCGCGATCCGCGTCGCGGGCCGGGGCACCGAGCTCCTGCCCCCGGTGCCGGGGGTGGAGATCTTGGGCGGCGTCGAGGGCGCGCAGGAGGATGCGTTCTTCGGCGGCGTCCGTGCGATCCTGCTGCCCTATGGGCGGCGCAGCTCCTACGGGCCCCAGACGCACGTGGCCTCCAGTGTGGCGGCGCGGGCCATCGCCTACCGCACCCCGGTCATCGCGCTGCGGTACCCCGGCCTCTCCGACGAGGCCGAGATCGTCGACGGCGGGATCGACGAGCTCGCCGCCGCGGTGAACCGGCTCGTGCTCGACGAGGAGGCGATGGCACGGCTGGACGCATCGGTGCGGGCCCTCGGCGAGCGGCTGACGGTGCCCGAGGCGTTCAGGCGCCTCGCGACCTCATGGCGCGCTGCTCTGCCAGCCGCCTGAGCAGCCGACGGCTCGGCTCCTCCACGAAGTGATAGAGGATCCCGCCCGCGACGACCGTGCCGGCGAGTGTCGCCGCGACGACCGCGATCGTGCCGGCGACGCTGGAGAAGAGGCCGAGCCTCTCGGCGACGGTGCGCATCACCAGGATCAGCGGGAAGTGGACGAGGTAGACCGAGTACGACACCTTCCCGCACCAGATCGCGGGTCGGGTGGAGAGCAGGCGCGCCGGCCCCGAGTCGCCGGAGGCCAGCGCGAAGAGCAGGGCGGCCAGGAACGGGTAGGCGAGCACCGGGAGGGTCACCGCGCCCGCCGAGGGCGCCAGGAAGCACGCGGCCACCACTCCGGCGAGCGACACCGGCAGCAGCACCCGGCTCAGCCGTCGCCGGCCCTCGGCCGGCTGGTCGCGCCAGAGCAGGTACAGCAGGCAGCCGATCGGGAAGCAGACCACGATCCGCGTCCACATCAGGGCGTAGCCGGACCAGAAGGCCCAGCTCTCGCCGTGCCAGAGGATCAGCCAGAGCGCGACCATCCCCGCGCCCAGCAGCACTCCGATCAGCGCCAGGACGGCTCGTCGTCGCAGCCGCACGAGCAGGGGGACGAGCAGCGGGAACGCGAGGTATGCGGCGAACTCCGTGGAGATCGACCATGCCGGATCATTCCACGCGAGCGCCGGGGGCACGGCCTGCAGCATGAGGACGTTCATCACGAAGCTCACCCCGGAGAACTGCCGGCCGTTCGTGGGCGGGGAGCCCGCCGCCGTCATCGCGGCGACGAGCACGGCCACCACGAGGAGCATCACCAGGTGGACGGGGTAGACGCGGGCGACGCGGAGCCAGAGATAGGTCCGCACGGCCCCGGGCTCCCGCGGCGCGCGCAGCCGGTCGAGATACGTGTAGGAGATCACGAACCCGCTCAGCATGAAGAACAGGTCGACGCCCAGGTTGCCGCCGTCGATGAGGCGGTCCAGCACCGGTAGCGCCGGGAGCGCGAACAGCAGGTGGACGTGCAGCAGGACGACCCAGCCTGCGGCGAAGCCGCGGATGCCGGTGAGCGGATCGATCCGGGCGCGCACGCATCCTCCCGCCGGTCAAATAGGATCTGGTGAGGCCATGCTATCCGGCGCGGGCCGGACGCTGGTCCCGCCACCCGGCGATGCCCCGGCACACCTGAGCATCGAGAGGACCGTGCAGACATGATCCGCTCGTTCCTGCACCTGGGCGCCGCCAGCGTCTGGATGGTCGCCGGGCGGGCCATGGGCCTGCTCTGGACGGTGCTGCTGATCGGGACGCTCGGCGTCTCGGACCTGGGCGCCTACGCCTCGGCGTACGCGCTCGCCGCGATCGTCTCCGCACCGATCGAGAACATCTTCGTCGTGCGCTGTGTGCGCGTCTCGGAGGAGGAGTTCGAGTCGGAGCGGACCCTGCGGGCGCTCATCGGAGCAGGCATCGCGGTGCTCGGAGGGATCGCGTACCCCTGGTCCTTCCTCCTCGGCTTCGCCCTGCTGGTGGCCGGGCTGGAGATGATCTTCAACGCCTACAAGAGCGAGGCCATGCGAGCCGGGATGCCGGCCCGCATCATGCGGGTCGACGCCTACCGGCAGATCTCGTCGATCGTGCTCGCCGGCGCCTACATCCTCGTCGCGGGGCACGCCGCCACGCTGCCGTTGGCCTGCCTGATCTACCTGCTGCCGTACCTGCCCGTCGTCCTGCTCACCGGACGCGTCTGCGCGGGGCATCGGCCGCGTCGCTTCGGGCACTGGCGCGAGCACGCCGCCCTCGTCATCGACGCGGTGGTGCTCTCGTTCTACCTGCAGGGCGACATCCTGCTGCTGGGCCTGCTGACCGATCACGCGGTGGTCGGCGTCTACTCCTTCGCCTCGCAGCTGGTGCTGGCCGCCTCGACCGTGGGGCAGCTCTACGGCCAGCAGTTCGCGGCGTCGCTGCGGGAGGTCGGGGGCGGCGCGGCCGGCGAGCCTCCGCTGCGCCCGACGGTGGGCATCGCGGTGGTGCTCACGATCGGTGCCTATGCGGTCGCCGTCGTGCTCCTGGCGATCCCGCACTACCGCCCCATGGGTGAGGTGATGCTCGTGCTCGCGCCGTTCGCCGGGCTCCGCGCCATGACGAACGTCTGGGTCACGGTGCTCTACGTCCGCAGGGCGGATGTCGCGCGCATCGCGGCCAACGCCGTCGCCCTGGTGCTCCGTCTGCTGCTGCTGATCTCGTTGGTAGCATGGCATGTCGGCGGCGACCTGGCCGCGGCGATCGCTGCCGTCTGTGGAGAGGTGCTTCTGGTGGGATTGTTCGCGCGACTGGTCCGCGTCTCGCGCCCGAATCCGGTGACCGATGCGTCGCGCTGAGTTCCTGGTCGCGAAGGATCCCATCCGCGACCAGACGGGGGACATGGCGATGCTGCGCCTGGTCATGTCGCTGGCGCGCGAGAGCCTCTCGGTGCGCTACATCGGCATGGGGCCGCAGGAGCAGGCCCGGCCGGACGGCGTGATCGTGGAGAAGCCTCGAGTGCGCCTCCCGCAGGTCGCGGCGAGGGCGTTGCGCACGGGGCGCAGCGCGGTGCACGAGCGGTTCGACGTCGAGGCGTTCCGCCGCGCTGTCGCGCAGAGCGACGCCGACCTCTTCGTCGCCGACCACGCCTATATGGCGGAGCCGTTCCTCGCGACCGGGCGGACCTCGCCCCTCTATGTGAACACGGTCGTCTCCGAGTCCCACGTCTGGTCGGCCGCCTACGGTCTGGCGGGGCGCCTGCAGGCGCCGGCGATCCGCCGGGACGAGAGGCGGATCGCACGCACGGCTCGGTCGGTGGGGACCTATGACGAGGACGAGGCGGCAGAGTACCGCGCCGCCGGAATCGACCGGGTGCGCTGGCTCGACCTCACGCTCCGGGCGCGCGCCGACATCCCCGCACGGGATCTCGACGCACCGCGCGTGGCCTTCGTCGGCGATCGGCAATGGCGGCCGAACGCCGAGGGGCTGAGGGTGCTGCTCGAGATGTGGCCGCGGATCCGTGCCGGCATCCCCGGTGCCGAGCTCGTGATCGTCGGGCGAGCGGACACCGAGCTGCAGCTGCCCGAGGGCGTGCGCGATCTCGGCTTCGTCGACGACCTCGACGGGCTGCTCGCGACCTGCCGTGCCGTGCTCGCGCCCATCCGCACCGGCGGCGGCGTGCGGGTCAAGATCCTCGAGGCGGCCAGCCGCGGGCTCCCGGTCGTCGGCACCCGTGCCGCGATCGGCAGCCTCGACGGCGTCCTCGGCCTCACGGCGGTCGAGGGCGCCGAGTTCATCGAGGAGGCGCGGCGGATGCTCCAGGATCCGGCACATGCGCGGGTCGCGGGCGAGGAGCTGGACGCCCGCAACCGAGCGCACTGGGCCGAGGGGGCCCCGCAGAGGGCGGTGGCGGAATGGCTGGCGTGAGCTGGCGCGCCGCCGGCGTCGTGCTGATCGCCACAGCCTCGTTCGCGCTGATCGCGCTCGGCCTGATCCGCACGAGCACCGTGCTCGTCGTCGTCGGCGTCGCGATCGCCGCCGTGCCGCTGCTGCTGCACCTGTTCCTGCGCCATCCGGGCGTGTTCGCGGCGGCCCCCGGATTGGTGCTGGGGTTCGCGCCGTTCGCGGCTGTGCCCGGCACGGGGATCCCGCTCGCGGTCATGCTCGCCCTGGTGCTCGTCCCCCTGGCGATGCTGCACCCGTACCGGGGGCGGCAGCCGCTCGGTGTCCTTGGCGGCGCGGTCATCGTCTTCATCCTGGTCTGCCTGGTGGCCTGTCTCGCGGCGTTCACCGGCGGGAAGGGGATGTGGGAGTACCTGAAGTGGGCCATCGCGACCGGGACGATGATCACCGCGGTCTGCCTGGACGACCCGCTACGGCGCGTGCTCATGCGCGCCTTCGTCCTCGGCGCCGCCGTCGGCGGTCTCTTCACCGTGGCGATGCTGGTCCTGGACCCCTCCGGCGCCTGGGTGAACCGCTTCGCCTTCCTCGGCTACGGCGGCGATGCGGCCGTCAACGCCCGCACCGCGCTGGTGCGAGGGTCGGAGGTGCTGCGCGCCTCGGGACTGTACGTGGACCCGAACAGCGCCGGCCTGGTGTTCCTGCTGGCACTGGGCATCGCAGGCGCCGTCTTCGCCGGGGCACGCAGGGCCGTGCTCATGGCCGTGCTGGCGGGCTCCCTCGTGGCCACGCTGTCGCGATCCGCGCTGCTCTCGCTCATCGTCGCCGCGCTCGTGCTGGTGGTCGCGAGCAGGATCCACGCCGCCGGGAGGACGGCGATGGTCATCGCGGGCCTGGCCATGGTCGCGGTGATCACGATGGTCCCCGCGGTGTCGTCGCGGCTGTTCGACTCGTTCAACAGCCGCGACGTCGGCGCGAGCGCGCGACTTACTGCGCTGGGCAACTACCCGGAGCAGATGTCGGGCTTCTGGCTGTTCGGCCACGGCTGGCACATCCGGGAGTTCTACGACCCGATCTACGGATACCACGTGAACTTCGCGGCGAACACGCCGCTCATCGTGATCTACCGCGCGGGGATCTTCGCGGGTCTCGTGTTCCTGATCCTGCTGATCCTCGCGCTCGTGCTCGCCGTCCTGGCGATGCGCCGGGGCACCCCGGGGGCCGGGGTCACGGGGAGTGTGCTGATCGGGCTGATCTTCATCGGCTTCCAGCTCGACTTCCCCGTGGTTACCATGCCCCCGCTGGCGATGGCGTTCGCTCTGCTGCTGGCGCAGGTCCAGGTGCTGGCCCGCGAAGGACGCCCCCTCTCCTCCGATCCCGGGCCCGCGTCGCCGCGGCTCCGTTCCGTCCACGTCGCGGAGGTCCCGGCATGACGCAGGCACCGGTGCGGACGACCCGCGCGCGCCTCGTGGGCCTCGACGGTCTGCGCGGCTTCCTCGCGCTCTGCGTCATCCTCGTGCACGTCACCGCGCACTACTCGCCCTCGATTCTCAAGGTCACCCACGTCGAGGTCCTCGGTCAGGCGATCGTGGTCTTCTTCGTGATGAGCGGGATGCTGATCTACATGCCGTTCGCCCGGGCGATCCTCGACGGCTCGGCTCCGTTGCGCGGCCTCGGCGGCTACGTGCGCGCGCGCATCTTCCGCGTCTTCCCCGCATACCTGCTGATCTTCTGGGTCGCGAACCTCTTCGGCGCGCTGTACGTCGAGAACGCGATGGTGGTGCAGGCGCGCGGCGGCGGGGGAGGGACCGGCTCGATCTTCGATCCGGGGGCTCTGCTGCTGCATCTCACGCTGCTGCAGAACTACCTGCCGAGCCAGCTGCAGACGGGGATCAACTCCTCGTGGACGCTGACCGTCGAGCTGGCGTTCTACCTGATGCTCCCGTTCCTCGCCGCGCTCGCGGCGGCCGCGGCGGCCAGGCTCGCGCCGCGCGCCTCCCGCTACGCGGTGGCCGCGGCCCCCGGCGTGCTCCTGATCCTCGTCGGAACCGTCAGCCGTGTCGTGCTGGCCCTCGTCGCGGCGCGCAGCCCGCTCACCCCCGACATGACCGAGTGGGGGCCGAACCCGATCGCCGTGCTCACGCGGAGCATCCTGCCCTGGTCCGACAACTTCGGATGGGGCATGCTCGCGATCGTCTTCTTCCTCGCGCTGCGCCGGGGCGATCTGTCGATCGACCGCGCGCGGACGGTGCGGCCGGTGGCGTGGATCGTGCTGGCGGTCGCGTTCGTCGCGAGCAGCGCCTTCTTCTTCGTCGCGCCGCGGCTGATCGCCAGCGCCTTCGCGATCTTCGCCACCGCGCTGATCCTGCTGCTGATCATCCCCGTCGACGGCACCGGGCGGCCCTGGCGTGTGTCGGGGATCGTCGACAACCCCGTGCTGCACTGGCTGGGCACGACCTCGCTGAGCATCTACCTCTGGCACTACCCGGTCATCATCGTGCTGGAGCGCTGGGGGCTCGCGGGCGGCGACGACTGGGGCGGGTGGATCCGGAGCCTTATGCTGGTCACTGTCATCAGCGTCGCCCTCGCCTCGGCCAGCTTCCTCCTCGTGGAGCGTCCGGCGATGAGGCTCGGCGCGGGGAGGAAGGAGCGATGATGGCTCGCGGATCCGCACGAGCGAGGACGTCCCGTCGCACGCTGCTCATCGTGTCCATCGTCGTCGCGGCGTGCGTGGTGCTCGCGGCCGGCGGCTTCGTGAGCTGGGTCGTGATCGGCATGGCCGTCGATTCGGCGAAGGGGAAGCCGGACACGACGCCGGTGGCTGCGGCGGCCGATGCTCCCGCTGCCGGCGAACGGCACGCGCTGTACTCCCTCGGGCACACCTCGGCTACGCTCCCGATCTCGGTGCCCGCCCCCGGCGTCGTGGAGGAGCGGGTGCCGTTCATCCCCTCGGTCGACGCGACCCGGTACCGGCTCGTGATCCGCAACCTCGACTACCGCGGCGACCAGATGATCGCGAACCCCGTGCAGGTGAACGCGGTCTATCTCGGCAAGCAGGGAGCCGAGAAGGGATCCTTCGACGGCGCTGCGACCGCGCGGCTCTCCGCGGGCGGCAAGCTCACGGACGGCAAGGCGCTGGTGACCGACTGGTTCGACGCGAGTGCCGTGCCGATGACCGCGGGAACCTCCTATCTGCTGGGGGTCTCGTTCAGCGCCCCGACCAGCACGCAGATCGGCGTCTCGCCGGCCGTGGCGTGGGTACGCTCCGGCGTAGCGAACGGCCCGATGACGACCCAGGCGAACCGAGGCCAATTCACGCTCCAGGGCGGCTATCTCGATATCGCCGTCGAGTACGCCTTCGACGACCCCGAGCACAAGATCCCGGTGGTCTCGGTGCTGGGGCATTCGCTGAACGCCGGCGCCAACCAGAAGGTGTCTCACGAGGGCGAGATCAGCTCCTGGCACCAGCAGTGGGCGCGGCAGAACGGTGGAGTCGCGTCGAGCCTGGCTGCGGCCGGATCCTGGACGTCCAACTTCCTGCCCGACTCGCCGAAGTGGCAGCTCGCCCCGGAGATCGATGCCGACTACGTCGCCGTCTGGGCGTCGTCCAGCGACCTGGTCGCGGGCACGAGCGTGAACGATGTCGGGGCGGCCTGGGTCGCACTCGTCGGCAAAGCACAGCAGGAGTGGCCGAACGCGAAGATCATCGCCTTCACGGAGCCTCCGCGCGGAGCGGAGGGCGAAGGGGAGGAGGCCCGGAACCAGTGGAACGCGTTCCTGCGAACAAGCCCCTCGCAGGTGGCCTGTGTCGTCGACGTCGACCGGGCCGTCGCCGACCCCGCCGATCCGCACGTGCTGAACCCGAAGTACAACGGCGACGGCAGTCACATGACCCCCGCCGGCAACGCCTACGTCGCCGAGCTGTTCCAGGAGGCGCTGAGCCGACTGAACAACGGCGAGAGCTGCCTCTCGGCCGCGCCTTAGGCGCAGGCGGCGGCGATCGACTCGCCGAGATCGTGACGCGGCGTCCAGCCGAGATCCTCGCGGAGGCGATCCGCGGACCCCGCGATGCGGAGCGCGTCGCCCGGTCGGATCAGGGCCGGATCCACGATCACCCGCGGCACCGGCCGGCCCAGCTGCGCGCACAGGAGTTCGAGGATCGTGCGCCCGCTGGTGGAGATGCCCTGAGCGACGTTGTAGACGTCGTGAGCCGGCGCCGCCGCGGCGGCGAGGTCCAGGTAGGCCTGCGCGACGTCACGGACGTCCGTGTAGTCGCGGGCGGTCTCCAGGTTGCCCGCGGTCAGCGCCTCGCCGTCCGGGAGGGCACGCAGTCGGATCGCGAGATCGGGGATGAGGAATCCCGGACCCTGGCCGGGGCCGATGTGGTTGAACGGCCGCGCGACGATCGTGTCCAGACCTCGGGAGCGGTAGTACTCCAGCTGGCGTTCGACGAGGAGCTTGCTGACCGCGTAGGGGGAGGACGCCGCGGTCGGAGCATCCTCGGTGACCGGCGTCCCGTCGGCCGGGGCGGCATAGACGGCGCCGGAGGAGACGCCGACGATGCGGACCGGCCGGCCCCGAGCGAGCAGGCTCTCGCACATCGTGGTCACGATCGCACTGTTGTCGGCGATGTAGTCCTGCGGGTGCCGGAAGGACGGGCCGACGGCCGAGCGCCCGGCGAGGTGGATCACGGCGTCCGCCGGGACGTCCTGCGGCCAGGCGGCGCGGAGATCCAGCCCCCGGTAGGAGGCCAGCACGTCCGCCAGCAGGTCGTCGACGCCCGGTGAGCGCGAGAGACCGTGCACGCGGGCCCCTGCGGCACGGGCGAGGCGGGCGACGTGGCGTCCGACGAATCCGTCGACGCCGGTGACGACGAGGTCCATGCCCTCGAGCGGTGAGGTCATGACGACAGGCGGCGCTGCTCGGCCAGGTCGTGCTGGACCATGAGCGATACGAGACCGTCGAAGTCGACCTCGCGACGCCATCCCAGGACGCGCTCCGCCTTGCGCGGATCCCCGAGGAGGATGTCGACCTCGGCGGGACGGAGCAACTGCGGATCCTGCCTCACGTGCGCACGCCAGTCCTCTATGCCGACGGCGGCGAATGCGCGCTCGACGAACTCCTCGACGGAGTGCGTCTCGCCCGTCGCCAGCACGAAGTCGTCGGCCTCGTCGTGCTGCAGCATCAGGTACATCCCGTGCACGTAGTCGCCGGCATAGCCCCAGTCCCGCTTGGGCCAGAGGTCGCCGAGGAGCAGCTCGTCCTGGAGGCCCAGGGAGATCCGGGCCGCGGCCTGGGTGATCTTGCGCGTCACGAACTCCGGGCCCCGTCGCTCGCCCTCGTGGTTGAAGAGGATGCCGGAGGAGACGAACATGCCGTAGCTCTCCCGATAGTTCTTCGCGATCCAGTGCCCGTAGAGCTTCGCGACGCCGTAGGGGCTGCGGGGGTGGAACAGCGACTCCTCGTTGTAGCCCGATCCGGGACGGTTGTAGTCGAGGCCGCCGAACATCTCCGACGTCGACGCCTGATAGATCCGCGTGCGCTCGGCGCGCCCGGTGAGGCGGACCGCCTCGAGCACGTTGAGCACGCCCTGCCCGGTCACCTCCGCGGTCAGGGCGGGGTTGCCGAAGGAGTAGCCGACGTGGCTGACCGCGGCGAGGTTGTAGACCTCGTCGGGGTCTGCCGTCTCGACGGCGCGGATGAGGGATCCGAGATCGGTGAGGTCGCCTTCGAGGAGGGTCAGGAACGGGTACTCGGCGAGGGTCTGCGCGCGGCGCGGGTTGTTCTGCCCGCGGATGAAGCCATACACGCGATAGCCGCGATCGTGCAGGAGCTGTGCCAGATGGCCGCCGTCCTGGCCGGTGATGCCGGTCACGAGCGCAGAGCGTTCTTGGGGGGCAGACAACATCTCTCTCCGATTCGGGTCGTGGAGGGCGACGCGGGGGGTGGTCGCGTCGGGGACGAACGCGGTCGCCGTTCGCTGCTGCGTTCGGCTGCAACCGGGAATCAGCCTAGAGGACGTGGTCAGGTTCCCACGCAACCGGTATATCTAATGACAACTGCAAACCGATATATTTATCGCGGGCGTGGCGTCCAGGCCCATCCTCCGGCAGGCGCCGGTCGGCAGAAGGTGAGTTCCGATGCCCGCGTTCCGCTCCACACCGAAGGCGCCCGTGCGCGGGTCGATCTCGCGGCGCGCGTTCCTCGTCGCGGCAGGAGCGGCCGGAGTCGCGCTCGGCGGCGGCGTCGCCGCCCCGGCGAATGCGGCAACGACCGTGCCGGCGTTCAGCGGCATCGGCATCTCCGCGAACTCCGGGCTCCTCGCCGAGAGCGCCGACTCGCAGGTGCAGAGCTTCGCGTTCATGCGCGCGCTGGGGGTGCAGAACCTCCGCATCGACATCCCCTGGCGCTGGATCGAGCAGACGCGGGGGAGCCTGATCTGGACGGGGCTGGACCGGGTGGTCGACCTCGCCCGCGGCGACGGCATGTCGATCCTCGGGGTCTTCACCACGACCCCGCCCTGGGCCGCACTGGGAGGGTCGTCGAATCAGCAGACCCGGCCCGCCGATCCGGCGGCCTGGGCGCGCTTCATCTCCCTCGCGGTACAGCGGTATCGCGGCAGGATCTCCGCCTACGAGCTGTGGAACGAGCCGAACGGACGCCAGTACTTCGCACCGGATCCGGATCCCGTGGCCTATGCCGCCATGACCCGTGCGGCCGTCCCGGCCATCCGCAGCGCCGACCCCTCCGCGATCATCCTCGCCGCGGGTCTGGGCCCCGCCCCGGATGCCGACGGCCTGATGTCGCCCGTGCGATTCTTCCGCCAGATGCTCGATGCCGGCATCGGGGCCGTGGACGCGTACGCGTTCCACCCCTACGACGCGCAGAGCATGTCGGATGCCGCGCGCTGGGATGGCACCCCGACGCGGGAGGTCGTCGAGATGCAGCGGATCCTGCGCGCCCGGGGCGAGGGGGAGAAGAGGATCTGGGCGACCGAATACGGTGCCGACAGCCGTGCGGTCGGCGCGGACGCGCAGAACGCGCTCGTGATCTCCGGGATGATGCAGTGGAACGAGAGCGCCTTCGCCGGACCGCTGTTCATCCATCACCACCGGGATCAGAGCGCCGCGGACGGGTTCGGCCTCGCCGCCGTCGACCTGTCGCCGAAGCCCGCCGCGTACAGCGCGCAGTGGTTCGGGAACAACGGGGTCCCGCTGCGACACGAGGCGCTCGTCTTCTCGCAGAACGCCGATGCGAAGCTTGGCCGTCCGGTCGGGCCGGTCTTCCCGCTCCCGGACGGATACGGGCAGGACTACGAGAACGGCGTACGCTTCGCGACGCCGGCGGGCTGGTTGAGCTCTCCGCCGGAGATCGGCGACCTGCTGCGCCGGGCCGGCCGCGTGCCGCTGCGCCCGTTCGCGGACGGCATGCAGGACGTCCTGATCCCCGAGCTGGGGTCGGGCGCAGGCGGCAGGGCATTCCTCTCCTCGGCCGGCGCGTTCCTCGTCGTGGGCGCGATCCTCGCCGTCTGGAATCCCGGACTCGGGTTCCCCGTGTCTGACCAGCGCGTGGAGAAGGGCGTCACGATCCAGGACTTCTCCGTGGGGCGGATCACCTGGTCCCCGTCTGCGGGGGCGACTGCGGTCAAGACGTCGTGACGAGGGTCGTCCGCACGACCCGGACGACCTCGTCGAGCGCGGGGATCAGCTCGGCAGCGGAGCGCTCGTAGGCGGCCATGCCGCGCCGGTACGGGTCCGACACCTCCTCCTCGCCCTGCGCGGGCACGATCCCCCGGCGCTCGCCGACCGCGCGCACGACCGCGTCCAGGCGGGCGCGCGGTGGGGTGCCCGCCTCTTGCGCGATCGCCTGGAGATCCGCGTCGCTCAGCCCGGCGGAGAGGCGGGCGAAGGTGCGCACCGCGAACACCTGCCGCAGCCGGGCGGGTGCCCGCTGCACGGTGAAGGTGCTGTGCTCGGCCGTCATGGTGAGCACGAGGTCGGAGGTGAGCAGGAGCTCCTCGTCGAGCAGCCGCCCCCGGTGGGCCGCCGCGGCTGAGGGATCGCCGCCGAGACGGACCGCGAGCTCCTGCGCCTCGGGTGACATGCCGTGGCCGGTCAGCGCGTGCGTGCCGGCCGAACGCACCACGACGCCGACGCCGCTCAGCCGTTCCCGCAGGAGGACCTCGGCGAGCGGGGAGCGGCAGATGTTGCCGGTGCACACGATCAGGATCTCGGCGGGCGTATGCGGGTCGGCACCGACATGGCCGTCGGGGCGCAGCGCCTGCTCGAAGGCGCCGTCGAGGTCGAGGGAGAGTGCCGGCGCGGGTCGGCCCGTGCCGGCGGAACGGCGGGCCTGCTCCTCGCGCCGCCTCCACTCGCGTCGGGTCATCGGGGGCGGATCGGCGGCGGACACGGATCGAGCCTAGACGAGCAGGCTGGACGTGCAGTGGAGCGCGGGAGCGGGGGCGGCCGACGGGAGCGGGGTACGCCGGCCGGAGGGGGATGCGACGGCGCTCGACGGGCTCCTCAGAGACGACGGGTTCGTCAGAAACCTCGCCAGCGGGAGACCGGCCACAGCGTCGCCACGACACGGCCCACGATCTCGTCGCGGCGCGCCCACCGGAAGCACCCGGGCGCCTCGGCCCCGGGGGCGCGGCAGCGGACGGCGCCGTCCGCCGAGTCGGAGCGGTGATCGCCGAGCACGAGATAGGAGTCCGCGGGGACGGTCACCGCGGGGAAGCAGCGCGGCGAGCGCGGTGTGGTGGAGCAGTCCAGGCTCCCCGCCTGGAACGGGAGGTCCTGATACACGTAGGGCTCGTCGACGGGCACGCCGTCGACGATCAGCCGGCCGTCGACGGTGCAGCACTCGACCTTCTGCCCGGGCGTCGCCACGATGCGCTTCACGAGCGTGTGCGGGCCGGAGGGGCCGAAGCCGGTGACCTCGCCGACCCAGCGCAGCGCCGCCTTCCACGGCGGATCCTGCACGGCCGAGCCCCCCCAGGACTCGTCCGCGTCGAACACCACGATGTCCCCGCGCCCCGGATCCGCCCAGACGTAGGCGAGTCGGTTCACGAGCACGCGGTCGCCGATCTCGAGCGTCTGCTGCATGGATCCGGACGGGACCACGTACGGCTTCGCGATGAACGAGAGCACGAGCCCGGTCACCACCACGGCGAGCAGCAGCTGGAACCACGCGCTCGAGGCGAATCGGCGCAGACGGCGGCGCGTCGGGGAGCCCGATTCCGTGGGCCGCTCCGGGGCGTCGGCGGCGACGTCGCTCATTCCGCCGTCCTGCCGAGCGCCGCCTGCACGACGCGCTCGACCTCGGCGAGGGCGGGATCCAGCTGTGCGGCCGAGGTCTCGTACGCGGCGGACCCCAGGCGATAGGGGTCGAGTACGTCGTCGTCGTCGCTGATCGATCCGCGTCGCCCCGCGATCGCCATGATCACGGCGCCCAGCCGTGCTCGCGGGTCGTCGCCGCCCGTCGCTGCGAGTCGGCGGACCTCCGCATCGGGCAGTCCGCTCGCGGCGCGGGCGAACTCCCGCGCCGGGAAGATGCGGTGCAGCCTGCTCGGCACGAGCTGGACGGCGAATCCGCGCTGCTCCTGCGTCATGGTGAGCACGAGATCGGACTCGAGCAGCATCTGCTCGCGCAGGCGCCTGCCGCGATGGGCCGCGACGTCGGCGGGGCGAGCGTGCCGGGCCAGGGCGACGGCCTGCGCCTCCTCGGGCATTCCGGCGCCGACCAGGGCATGGGTGCCGGCGCTGTGCACGCGCACCCCGAACTCCTCGAGCCGTGTCCGAAGCAGCACCTCGGCGAGCGGCGAGCGGCAGATGTTGCCCGTGCAGACGGTGAGGATCGTGGGTGCGCCCTGCGGCATGGGATCCGGGGCGATCACGGGCGTGCGGTTGCGCAGACGCTTGACCGGCCGCGGGGCGGCGGCGCGGGCCGCCTCGGCGTGGGCCGCCTCGCGGGCGGCGCGCAACTCACGGCGCGTGCGCGGGCGCATCGGCCCACCCCCGTCGCGCGTGCCGCCGTGCCCCTCTTCGCTCATCGCTCCAGCCTAAGGGCGCGGGCTGCCACGCTGCGGCAGGCTCCCGCTACGCGTCGCGGTCGTGCGCGCGGTCCTCGATGTAGCGCAGCAGCACGCCCTCGCGCAGCGCCCAGGGCGACACCTCGAGCTCGTCGACGGACATCGCCGTCATCGCGGTGTGCAGCACGACCGCGGCGGCCACGATCTGGAAGGTGCGGTCCGGGGTGATCCCGGGCAGCTCCTGACGGGCCGATGCGGGCAGCCGCGCGAGTCGCGGGATCCAGGATCCGAGCGACGCGCGCGGCAGCAGCATCGCCGCGTCGGACCCCGAGCCGGTCGAGGAGCCCGGCGCGGGGGAGCCCACGAGCCGGGCGAGCGAGCGGATCGCCTTCGACGAGCCGACCACATGATCGGGGCGGGGCAGCGCGGAGAACCGGGCGGCGACCGGTGCGAAGACATCGGAGGCGTGCGCCCGCAGGCGCTCGACGGCCTCCTCGCCGGGCGGGTCGTCGGGCAGGAACATCAGCGTCGAACGGCCCGCGCCGAGCGGGACGGAGGCGGCGATGTCCGGCAGCTCCTCGGATCCGGCTGCCATCTCGAAGGATCCGCCGCCGATGTCGAAGAGCAGGATCTGTCCCGCCGACCAGCCGAACCAGCGGCGCACGGCGAGGAACGTCAGGCGCGCCTCGGTCTCGCCGTCGAGCACCTGCAGCGGCTGGCCGAGTGCCGCCTCGACGCGGGCGATCACGTCGGCGCCGTTCGCGGCCTCGCGCACCGCGCTCGTCGCCGTGGCCAGCAGCGCATCGACCTTCTCCTGCGCGGCGATCGTGCGGGCTCGCACGACGGCGTCCACGAGCGCCTGCACGCCCGCTTCGCTGATCGCCCCGGACGGGGTCAGGAACCGCATCAGGCGCAGCACGGTGCGATCGCTCGTGGTCGCGAGCGGGCGGCCGCCGGGATGCACGTCGGCGGCGAGCAGGTGGACGGTGTTGGATCCGATGTCGAGCACTCCGAGACGCACGGAGGAAGAATACCCGGCCGCGGTGACGCCGATCTGTCGGAAGGCAGGGAGCCGCCGGCGACAGGTGCGCGTGCCGAAGGCACGGCCTGCGCGCGGATACGATGGAGCGCGTGAGCCCCGATCCCCTCGCGCCGCTGTCGCCGTATCGTCGCATCGACCGCGCCGACTGGGCGCGCCTCGCGCAGGGGCTCGATCAGCCGCTCAGCGAGACCGAGGTCGTCGAGATCCGGGGCCTGGGCGATCGCCTCGACCTCACCGAGGTGCAGGAGGTCTACCTCCCGCTGAGCCGCCTCCTCAGCCTGTACGCCACGAGCACCAAGCGGCTCGGCGAGGCGACCAGCCAGTTTCTCGGCGAGGCCGACGACACCACCCCGTTCGTCGTCGGCGTGGCCGGATCCGTCGCGGTCGGCAAGTCGACGATCGCGCGTCTGCTGCGCGAGCTGATGAGCCGGTGGCCCGGCACACCCCGCGTCGAGCTCGTCACGACCGACGGATTCCTCCACCCGAACGCCGAGCTCGAGCGCCGCGGCATCATGGACCGGAAGGGGTTCCCCGAGTCGTACGACCGGCGCGCCCTGATCGAGTTCCTCACGAAGGTGAAGAGCGGCGCCGACGAGGTGCGCGCGCCGTTCTACTCGCATATCCGCTACGACATCGTCCCGGACGCCCACGTCGTGGTGCGCCGGCCCGACGTCGTGATCGTCGAGGGACTGAACGTGCTGCAGCCGCCGCCCGCGCCCAACGACGTCGCCGTCAGCGACCTCTTCGACTTCTCGATCTACGTCGACGCCGAGCTCGACCACATCGCGCAGTGGTACGTCGACCGGTTCCTCGCGCTGCGCCAGGGCGCGTTCACGAACCCGTCGTCGTACTTCAACGTGTTCGCGCACCTCACCGACGACGAGGCCGTCGCCACGGCGATGGGGTACTGGAACGAGATCAATCTGCCGAACCTCATCGAGAACGTGATGCCGACCAAGCACCGCGCGACGCTCGTGCTGAACAAGGGCGCCTCGCACGCCGTCGAGTCGGTGCTGCTGCGCAAGCTCTGACGCGGTTCGGATCACGGCGCGGAACGCGTTGATCCGGGATCCGTTCCGCGTCCGCTGTTCTCCGCGGCTGGGATACTGACAGCATGGGGAGTGCTCTATACGTGTTTCTGCTGCCGGCGCTGGCGCTGTCGTCGACGCTCATCCTGGTCGGGGTGCTCGCGGTCAGCGGGGTCGCGAAGCTGCGCGCTCCCGATGACGCCGCGGGCTGGGAGGCGCTGGGGATCCCCGCCGTCCTGCGCCGGGCGTGGCTGATCCGGCTGCATCCGATCGCGGAGCTGGTGCTCGCCGCGGCGCTGCTGCTGCTCGGCGGACTCCTCGGGACGGTCGCTGCGGTGGTCGCGGTGCTCCTGTTCGCGGCGTACCTCGCGATGGTGTGGCGGGCACGACTGCGGACGCCGGACGCATCGTGCGCCTGCTTCGGCGAGCGTCGCCCGATCACAGGGCGCACGCTGCTGCGCAACGCCTGGCTGACGCTGCTGGCCGTGGTCGCCGCCGCGACGATCGGGGCGCTCCCGCCGTTCGGCGGCGTCGTCGTGCTGGCGGCCGCCTTCTGGCCCTGGACGCTCGCGTTCGCGGCCGTGGCGGTGACCTTCGCGCTGACCTGGGAGCGCTCCTCCGATGACGCCGGGCCGGCGCGCGCCGGTCAGCCGAGTGCGGCGGTGCCCGCTCGCGGCGAGGACGCGGAGCTCGAAGACTACCTGCGTACGCGCACCCCCTCGGTGCCCGTGCAACTCGGCGACGGTGAGACGGTGAACCTGCGCGAGCTCGCCGCGCAGCAGCCGCTCCTGCTGCTCTTCGTCTCCGAGACCTGCGGATCCTGCACTCCGGTGATCGAGAGCGCCGGGGCGTATCGTTCACTGCTGCCCGAGGTCTCCGTGCGCCTGGTGCTGCAGCTGCGACCGGAGGAGAGCACCCTCACCTCCGCCGCCGAGCCGCAGACGCTGCACGACCCGCACCGCTACGCGAGCGGTTCGATCGGCGACTTCTCCACCCCGACCGCGGTCCTGCTCGGCATGGACGGGATGCTCGCCGGCGGCCCGGTGACCGGTGCCGGTGCGATCGCCGAGTTCGTCGACGACGTGTACGAGAGCCTGCACGGGGAGCGTCCGCCCGGTCGCTGACCGGTCATTCGTACGGCTCCTGCGCAAACTCCCGCCCGTACCCTGGAAACCATGTGTGGAATCGTCGGATACGTGGGGTCGCGCCCCAGCCAGGACATCCTGCTCGCGGGCCTCGCTCGTCTGGAGTACCGAGGGTACGACTCGGCCGGCATCGCCGTGATCGATGAGGCCGGATCCCTCGGCATGCGCAAGAAGGCGGGCAAGCTGCAGATGTTGCGCGACTCGCTCGCCGACGCCGCGCTGCCCGACGGCAGCACCGGCATCGGCCACACCCGCTGGGCCACGCACGGCGGGCCGACCGATGCGAACGCGCACCCGCACCTGGCCGACGGCGACAAGCTGGCGCTCATCCACAACGGCATCATCGAGAACTTCGCCGCCCTGCGCGCCGAGCTCGAGGCCGAAGGGGTGACGTTCCGCAGCGAGACGGACACCGAGGTGGCGGCGGCCCTGGTCGGGCGCGAGTACCGCCGCACCGGTGACCTGCGTGCGGCGTTCCGCGCGGTGGTCAACCGCCTCGAGGGCGCCTTCACCCTGCTCGCCGTGCACGAGGACGAGCCCGGTCTCGTGGTCGCCGCACGTCGCAACTCCCCGCTGGTGGTCGGCCTCGGCGAGGGCGAGAACTTCCTCGGATCCGACGTGGCCGCGTTCGTGGAGCACACGCGTCATGCGCTCGCGATCGGTCAGGACGAGATCGTCGCGATCACGCCCTCCGAGGTGACCGTCACCGACTTCGCGGGCGCCGCCGTGATCCCCGAGCCGTTCGAGGTCTCGTGGGACGCGTCGTCCGCCGAGAAGGGCGGCTGGCCGAGCTTCATGGCCAAGGAGGTCGCCGAGGAGCCCGACGCGGTCGCGAACACGATCCGCGGACGCGTGCAGGACGGCGCCGTCGTGATCCCCGAGCTGGACGGATCCGACGAGCTGTTCCGCGGGATCGACCGCATCATCATCACCGCCTGCGGCACCGCGTCGTACGCGGGCATGGTCGGCAAGTACGCGCTCGAGCAGTGGGCGCGCGTGCCGGTCGACGTCGAGCTCGCGCACGAGTTCCGCTACCGCGACCCGGTGATCGGCGAGGCCACGCTGGTGGTGTCGATCAGCCAGTCGGGCGAGACCATGGACACACTGATGGCCGTGAAGTACGCCCGTGAGCGCGGCGCGCGCACCCTGTCGATCTGCAACACCCAGGGTGCGACGATCCCGCGCGAGTCGGACGCGGTCGTCTACACGCACGCCGGCCCCGAGGTCGCGGTCGCGTCGACCAAGGCGTTCGTGGCGCAGATCACGGCGCTGCTGCTGCTCGGCCTGCACGCGGGACGCGTGCGCGGCACGCTCTCCGCGGCCGACGGCACCGTGGCCGTCGCCGAGCTGGAGAGCCTGCCCGCCAAGATCGCCGAGGTGCTCGCCGAGGAGCAGACCCATGTCGCTCAGCTCGCGGGTTGGATGGCCGACACCCGCTCGGTGCTGTTCCTCGGACGCCACGTGGGCTACCCGATCGCGCTCGAGGGTGCGCTCAAGCTCAAGGAGATCTCCTACATCCACGCCGAGGGCTTCGCCGCCGGCGAGCTCAAGCACGGCCCGATCGCCCTGATCGAGCCCGGCCAACCGGTGTTCGTGCTCGTGCCGTCGCCGCGGCACTCCGCGCTGCTGCACGCCAAGGTGGTCTCCAACATCCAGGAGATCCGCGCCCGCGGAGCCCGGGTGATCGTGATCGCCGAGGAGGGCGACGCGGCCGTGCTGCCGTTCGCCGACGAGGTCATCCGGATCCCCCTCGCGGGAGCCCTGTTCGAGCCGATCCTCGCGGTCGTGCCGCTGCAGATCTTCGCCATGGCGCTCGCCACCGCGAAGGGCCTGGACGTCGACCAGCCGCGCAACCTCGCCAAGTCCGTCACGGTGGAGTGAGGTCGCGCCGCTGCGGACCCGCTTCCCGTGGTCCCTGAGCGAGGAGCGCAGCGACGAGACGACGGAGGGCCGGATCCCGCCCGGTAGGCTGAATCGGTGATCATCGGCACCGGCATCGACCTCGTGGACATCCCGCGGTTCGAGCGGACGGTGACCCGCACCCCCCGGCTCATGCAGCGGCTGTTCGCGCCCTCCGAGCAGAGCCTGCGGCTGCCGTCGCTCGCCGCGCGGTACGCGGCCAAGGAGGCGCTGATCAAGGCGCTGGGCGGATCCGACGGCGTGCACTGGACCGAGATCGAGGTCGCGTCCGAGCCCTCAGGTCGGCCGTATTTCGTGCTGACCGGCAGCACCGCCGTCGCCGTCGCCGCGCGCGGCATCACCACGTTGCACCTCTCGCTCACCCACGACGCCGGGCTCGCCGCCGCGCACGTCGTCGCGGAGGCGCGGTCCGGATCCGCCGAGACCCCCGCGGAGAGTCGAGACCCCCACACAGCGACGACTGCAGCGGGGGGCCTCGACGGCCCAGGGGGGCCTCGGCATCAGGGCGGAACCGCGGAGGACCGTGCCGTTCCGCGCGAGCAGGAGGGGCGCCCATGACCGTGCCGTTCCGCGAGGCGACGATCGATCTCGACGCCATCAGCGACAACACCCGGCATCTGCGCCGACTCACCGGCGTCGAGGTCATCGGCGTCGTCAAGGCGAACGCCTACGGGCACGGGGCGACGGCCGCCGCGGTCGCCGCACTCGCCGGAGGGGCGACCCGGCTCGGCGTCGCCACGGTCGACGAGGGGCTGCAGCTGCGCCGCGACGGTGTGAACGCGCCGATCCTCGCCTGGCTGCACGCGCCGGGGCGTCGGTTCGACGATGCGGCCGAGGCCGGCATCGAGCTCGGCGTCTCGAGCTTCGCGCAGCTGCTCGCCGCTGCGGAGGCGTCACGCGGCTCGGATCCGGTCCCCGTGCATCTCAAGTTCGAGACGGGCCTGAGCCGCAACGGCATCGCCCCGGCCGACCGCGCCCGGCTGCTCGCCGAGGCTGCACGCCTGGAGCGCATCGGCCGGATCCGCATCGTCGGCCTGTTCAGCCACGTCTCCAACACCTCGCCGGAGGACGACCGCGCCGCCCTCGCGGCGTTCGAGGCGGCGTGCGCCGAGGCCGATGCGAACGGGATCCACCCGGAGCTGCGTCATCTCGCGGCGACCGCCGCGGCCATCGATCTACCGGAGACCCGGTTCGACGCGGTGCGCATCGGGATCGGGCTCTACGGTGTCAGCCCGTTCGACGACCGGAATCCGGGAGACCTCGGTCTGCGCCCGGCCATGACGCTGCGCGGGGCGGTCGCCGCCGTGCGTCGCGTGCCGGCGGGCACCGGCGTCTCGTACGGCTACACGCACCGCACCCAGGCCGAGACCACGCTCGCGCTGATTCCGCTGGGCTATGCCGACGGCGTGCCGCGGCAGGCGTCGGGGCGCGGACCCGTGCAGATCGGGGGGCGCCGCTACACGGTCGCCGGGCGGATCGCGATGGATCAGTTCCTCGTCGATGTGGGCGACGATCCGGTGGCGGTGGGCGATGAGGCCGTGCTGTTCGGCGACCCGACGCTGGGGGTCCCCTCGGCGAGGGACTGGGCGGATGCAGCGGACACCATCGACTACGAGATCGTGACGCGGATCGGCCCCCGGGTGCCGCGCCGGAGCGTGTCGTGACCGCGCTCGACGACCTCGAGGGGCGGCGCGAGGTCTGTACCGCCGAGGGGATGGAGGAGCTCGGCCGGCGGATCGGATCCGACCTCGTCGCCGGCGACGTGCTGATCCTCACCGGTCCGCTCGGTGCGGGCAAGACCACATTCACCCGCGGGCTGGCGGACGGCCTCGGCGTCCGCGGCCCGGTGCAGAGCCCCACCTTCGTGATCGCGCGCACCCACCCCTCGCTGGTCGGCGGGGCGCCGCTGGTTCACATGGACGCGTACCGCCTCGGATCCGCCGCCGAGCTGGACGATCTCGATGTCGACGTACCTGGATCCGTCGTCGTGGTGGAGTGGGGGCGTGGCATGGCGGAGGAGCTCGCCGACGCCTGGTGGGACATCGAGCTGGAGCGCCCGGTCGGGGCGGCCTCCGACGACCTCGCCGCGGAGGACCTCGACGCCGACGCACCGCGGATCGTCACGATCGCTCGCGCCGCACGCCGCTGAGGACGTCCGGGTCCGTCGTCTCGCCGCGTTCGCCCAGGATCCGGGCGCTGTGCTCGCCGAGGATCGGAACCGTAGCCCGCATGCCGGTATGATGCTCACGACCGGAGCCGCAGGGAAGAGCATGACCGAAGACGCCACGAAGACCGCTGTCATCGTCGAAGACGATCCGGACGTCCGCTCGCTGCTGGAGGAGGTCTTCCGGGCTGCAGGATTCCGCACGGTCCTGGCCGCAACCGGTCTCGACGGGGTCGCCGCCGTCGCCGAGCACAGCCCGGTCATCACCACGCTCGACATCAACCTCCCCGGCATCGACGGCTTCGAGGCCGCACGCCGGATCCGGCTGCTCAGCACGACGTTCATCATCATGCTGTCCGCGCTCGGGGAGGAGTCGGACGTCGTGCTCGGACTCACCTCCGGCGCCGACGAGTATCTGGTCAAGCCGTTCCGGCCGCGAGAGCTGCGGGCGCGCATCGAGGCGCTGCTGCGTCGTCCTCGTCACGCCGGGCCGGCCGCCCCCGCGGGCGAGGCGGCGCCGGTGCGCGCCACGGCGTCGACAGGTGCGGTGCCGGCCGCGCCCGCCGACGTCGGGGATTCCGCGACGCCCGCGCGCAACCCCTCCGTCACCATGGCCGTCCCGCCGCGCGGCGCAGCGGGACGATGGCATGCGCACCGCGACATCAGCCTCGATCTCGACACGCACACCGTGCTCGTGGCGCAGCACGAGGTCGAGTTGACGCCGACCGAGTTCGATCTGCTCGCCACGCTGCTCGAGTCCAAGCGGCGGGTGCGCAGCAAGTCCGACCTCGCGCTCGTGCTGCGCGGCGAGGCGTTCGGATCCGCGCCCTATGTGGGCGAGCCCGACAGGCGGGCCATCGAGACGCACATGGCGAACCTGCGACGCAAGATCGGGGACAGCACCGCGGATCCTCGGTACATCGAGACGGTGCGCGGCGTCGGCTACCGGCTCACCGCGCATGCGGAAGGCGCCTCGGCGGGCGGCTGAGTCCTCGCCCACGGCCACGCCCACGCCCACGGCCACGTCCAGGGCAGCGGCCACGGGTCTCGGGGTCCGCGCCTCAGCTGCGGCAGGGGCCCCAAGACCCCTGCCGCCTGCGCGGGTCCCGAGACCCGAACCCTGTGTGGTTCCGGGGACCGATCCCCTCGGCCCCCGGGTCCACAGGCCGGATGTCGATCCCCATCGACCACCGGTGTCCGCTCCCCGGGCAGGGCCCCGGGGAGCGGGCGGCGCCTCCCGAAGGCGCCTTCCCCTCCACGTCCGGTTACGGGTCCGGACTCGGAGAGGGAGTCGAAGCCGGCGGTGCCGGCGCCGTAGCGGAGGGCGGAGCCGAGGCGGTCGGGTCTGTCGCGGCGCTGAGTCCGCGTCCCAGCACGGCGGCGAAGGCGTCGTCCTGCGGGAGGGCCCCGCGGCAGGCGCCGGCGCCGGGATCCGTCGCCGGGGCGCACGCGGGGTCGCCGTTCGTCGATCGCATCGACAGCCGGGCGAGGCGCTGCTTCTGCGCGAAGGCGTTGAGGGTCGCAGCGTCGTCGAGGGTGAACGCCCGGTCCTCGCCCTCGACGCGCCCGATCGTCGGTGTGGCGCCCATGATCGCCCAGACGCCGCCCACCGGCAGATCCACGTTCAGTTCGTCGTACAGGCGTCCGAGCTGATCGTGCATCGCGGTGAGCGCCGCGATCGCCGCCGCGCCCCGCGGCTGTCCGCCCTCGGGGGCGTCGTCGTGCCCGGTCATCGCGTTGATGCCGGACAGGCGAACCCCCGCTTGCTGCAGCTGCCGGACCGACCGCAGTCCGTCCGTGCTGAGCCCGCCGCGGCCGGCGGGCAGGGTGAGCCAGACGGCGAGCTGAGTGCCGCCGGCGCGACGGTTCGCCTGCAGCTGCGCCACGGCCTGCGCGCGGCGGTCGCCGGCTGCGGGATCGTCGAGGCTGCGGGCGCCCAGATCGAGATCCATGGTGGTCACCGCATAGCGATCGAGCACCGATGCGTAGGCGCTCACGAGATCGCCGACCGATGCGCAGGCGCCCGCCAGTTCGATTCCGGTTCCACCGAACGACACCGCGACCGTCCGGCCGCCCTGCTGCACGCGTGCGATCCGGTGGTCCAGGTCGAGGACCCGCGCGGCGTCGGCGAGGGAGTACGCGCCGGCCCAGCTCGCGGTGCAGGCGTCGGCCGAGACGGCCCCGACGAATGCGAGCACGACGGCGTCCGAGGGGGATCCGCCGGCGAGACTCGACGTCGCCCCGACCCGGGCGACGTCGACGTAGCTGCCGAACCAGCGGGGACCTGCTGGGGCGGGGGGCACGGCCCGCTCCTGGGTCAGGGACCACGGCACCGCGATGATCCCGAGCGCGACGGTGAGGGCGACGAGGGCGCCGGTCAGCACCGTCCAGCCGCGGCCGGGCGGGGCGGGGGCCACGGAGGAGGGAGCAATCATCGCGCATCCTCCTTCGGCAGGTGATCGTGGATTCGGGGGCGATCGGAGACTGGTGCCGGATCCTCGTTCGGGCCGCGGATCCGGCGACGGAGGGCATCCGTCTGCCTGCGATGCTAGGCGGCGCGATATCCCGGTTGAACCGCCTGGGGTCGTTCTTTGGATAACCTTGCGGAAGCGTTGAGCGGGCGAGCTCCGGAGCGTCTCCGTGCGGCGCATCCGGCGCCGGCGTGGTGCCGCGCGGAGAGAGAGGATCGGCATGTCGCGCAGGGCGTCGATCTGGCGCTGGCAGCTCATCTTCGTCAGCACCACCGTGGCGATCGCGGTGCTCGTCGCCGCGCTCAAGCCGACGGTCTTCGCCACCCCTCTCTTCACGGCAGGCCTCGTGCTCGCGCTGCTCACCACGATCGTCGCGCTCGTGCTGCCCTGGGAGCGGATCCCGCCCGCCGCGATCCTCGTCGTGCCGATGGTCGACATCGCCGCGATCGGTCTCACCACCCGGGCGCCGGATATCCGGCTCGGATTCCTCTGGGTGATCCCGATCACCTGGATCGCCACGTACTCCTCGATGATCGCCGTCCTCGGCGGCATCGCACTGATCACGGCGTTCCTGTTCACGATCGCCAATCAGTCCGGGGTCGTCTCGGACGTGGTGCTGCCCTGCTGATCACCGCGTTCGCGCTCGGCTTCCTGGGAGCGACGATCCGGATCGGCGTGCGCCGATCGCGCGCCGCCCGCAGGCTGCTGCGGCGCGGATCCGAGCAGATCGATCGGGTCGCCCGCCGCGCGGCGACCCATGAGCGACGGATGGCGCAGATCATCGACGCGCTCGGCACCGCCCTCGTCACGGTCGGCGAGGACGGTGCGATCCTGCGGATGAACGACGCCTACCGGCGGCTGTACGGGATCGACGCCGACGGGTCGGCCCTGCCGGCTCCCGCCGTCGAGTATGACGACCGGGAGGGGGATCCGGTGCCGATGCGCCGGACCGTGCTCGCCCGCGCCGCGCACGGCGAACGGCTCGACGGCGAGCGGGTGTGGCTCTACGACGCCGAGGGGGTGTGGCGGGCGCTCGAGGTGGACACGCTGCCGATGGCGGGCGACGCCGATCAGGGGGCGATGGTGCTGGTCACGATCGATGACGTGACCGCCCGGCTGGCGGCGGCGGAGGAGCGCCGCCTGATGTCCGCGATCCTCACCCACGAGCTGCGCAACCCGCTCACGGCGATCGTGGGCCACGTCGACCTTCTGCGGGAGCGGGCGGATCTGCCCGCACGGATGGCCGACCAGCTCGCCCTGGTCGCGGGTGCCGCCGAGCGCATGCAGGACCTGGTCACGACGGCGTTGGACGCATCGCGACCCGTCGCGCGCGTGCTGTCCGAACCCGTCGACCTGCACGCCCTCGTGCACGCGTCGGTGTCGTCGTTCCTACCGACGGCCGCAGCCGGCAGGCTGCAGGTCACGGTCACCGGGGCCGCTGCGCTCCTCATCTACGGGGATGCCTTCCGGTTGCGGCAGGTGATCGACAATCTGCTGAGCAACGCGGTCAAGTACACCCCGGCCGGAGGATCCGTCGTGGTCTCGCTGGGCGTCGCCGAAGACGCACGGGCCGAGCTCGTCGTCGCCGACACGGGGGTCGGCATGGCTCCCGCCGATGTCGAGAGGCTGTTCCAGCCGTACTTCCGCGGCGAGCGGGCCGAGCACAGCGGCGTTCCGGGCACAGGGCTGGGCCTCGTCGCCGTCCGGGACATCGTGACCGCGCACGGCGGCGCCGTCGACGTGCACAGCCGTATCGGCGAGGGTACCCGCATGCGCGTGCGCCTGCCGCGCCGCCCCGAGAGGAACGACGCATGATCACCGTCCCCGGCCCCATCGGCATCACTGTCAACACCTCCGCGACCCTGGTCGCGCTGGTGACGCTGTCGGCTGCGCTGGTGTTCGGCCTGGCCCTGATGCCGCGGCCGAGCAGAGCCACGATCACCTGGTCCGTCGGCTTCGGCATCGCCCTGCTTGCGACCTACGTCTGGGTCGCGGCGAACCAGTTCGACAGCGCTGTGCTGCGGGCGCTGTCGTCGGGGCTCATCGTGTGCTTCGAACCGCTGCTGTGGCTCGGCATCCGCTTCTATGCGGACCGTCGGGCGTTCTGGCCCGCGGCGATCGCCTACATCGCGATCGGGCCCGCGGCACTGGCACTGACCTCCACCACGGATGCGTATCCGGCGGTGTTCCGTGTCGTGTTCTCGGCCGGAGCCGTGTTCGCGGGGATGTCCGCGTGGGAGCTGTTCCGGCTGCGGATCAGCGCCCGGGACGTGGTGATCCCGCTCGCGCTCGTCTCATCGGCGTTCGTCGTGGTCGCCGTGCTCGGCATCGCGGCGGGGATCACCGGGGTCGGATCCGCCCCGGGCGACGAACTGCGCATGCTCCGCGACATCAACGGCGTCGGAATCCTACTGACCAGCCAGTGCGCGGCGATCACGATCGTGCTGCTCACCCGGGGGGAGACGCTGCTGCGCGGTGGGGGGAGGGGGGACGAGGACGACCACGCTGTGCTGCGCGTCCGCCTCGCCCGCGCCAGGCGCAGCCACGACCCGGCCTGGTCGCTGCTCGACATCCGTCTCGACGATCCGGCGGACGTGCAGGAGGTGCTCGGGCCCGTCGCGTTCGCGGGGGTCGTCGAGGCGTTCCACGGGCACGTCCTGGATGCGCTGCCGGTCGCGGCCGACGTGGAGAGGATCGCGGACGGACGGGTGCGGGCGCTGCTGCCCGGTTCGGACGAGGAGGTGCGCCGACACCTCAGGGCGCTGCTCGCCCGCGTGTCGTCGATCGAGGACGCGGGGCTGCGCGCGCCCCTGCGGGTGTCGGGGAGCGTCGGCTGGGCCGGGGTCCGGGACGCCGACTACGACCTCGGGGCGCTGACCTCGGCTGCCGCCGAGGCATCCGCCCTCGCGCAGGCGCGCGGCGGGGATCGCTGGGAGCGGGCGGTCGTCCCCGCCCGCTGAGGCGGATCTGCCGACGGCCCGGCTCCTCCTCGATCCGTTGCGCGCGAGATCCTCGTGCAACGTGACGACTCTGATATGTCAGAGTACCGATATATGGGTAGATTGTTCTCTTGGGTGGAGGAGTCCTGCGCGACGGGGGGAACAGAAAGAGATGAGCACTGCAGCGCGCGTGATCGCGCCTTCCGCGGCCTCAGCCCGAGTGATGACCCGGCAACAACGAAACAGGCGCACCCTGATGGCGCTTCTGGACGCCGGGGCATGGGTGGTCGGCACCTTCCTCGCGGTCGCGCTGCGACTCGATTTCGCCCTGACGACGGTGGGCTGGCTGGCGACACTGTTCCTCGGGCTCGGCGCCGCCGCGATCCAGCTCGTCGTCGGCTATGGCGTGGCCCTCTATCGAGGCCGCTACTCCTACGGATCCTTCGAGGTGGTGCGCGCGCTGGCGATCATCGTGCTCGGCATCTCGGTCCTGTTCTCGACCGCCGTGATCCCGTTCGGCAACGGCATCGGCGTTCCCCGAGCGACCATGCTGTTCGCCGGGCCGCTGGTGCTGCTGCTCATGTTCGGCATCCGCTATGCGACGCGCGTCACCCTGCAGCGATCCCGCAAGCCGCGCGACGACGCCGAGCGGGCGCTCGTGCTTGGAGCCGGTTACCTCGGCGACCGCCTGCTGCACACCGTCATCACCGACCCGATCTCGCCGATCCGCCCGGTCGGCCTCATCGACGATGATCCGCTGAAGAAGAACCTGCGCCTGCGCGGCGTGCCCGTGCTCGGCTGCAGCGATCAGATCGCCGAGCTCGCGCAGCGCACCGGCGCGACGCGGCTCGTCATCGCCCTGGGCAACGCCGACAGCGCGCTGCTGCGTCGGCTGAGCGACGCCGCACAGGCCGCCGGCATGAGCGTCTCGGTCACGCCGTCGGTCACCGACCTCATGATGGATGCCCCGACGAGGATCGACGTCCGCGACATCGAGATCGAGGACCTCATCGGCCGGCATCCGGTGGATACCAATGTGGAGCTCATCGCCGGCTACATCACCGGCAAGCGGGTGCTCGTGACCGGTGCGGGCGGATCCATCGGGTCGGAGCTGTGCCGTCAGCTGGCGAGGTTCGGTCCCCGGGAGCTGATCATGCTCGACCGGGATGAGACGGGACTGCAGACCGCGCAGCTGGGAACGACGGGCAACGGCTTGCTCGATTCCAACGAGGTCGTGCTCGCGGACATCCGCGATGCGTCCGTCCTGAACGCCATCTTCGACGAGCGCCGCCCCGAGGTCGTCTTCCACGCGGCCGCTCTGAAGCACCTGCCGATGCTCGAGCAGTACCCCGACGAGGCCTGGAAGACGAACGTCCTGGGCTCTCTGAACGTGCTGCGGGCGGCGCAGCGGGTCGGCGTGTGCCACTTCGTCAACATCTCCACCGACAAGGCGGCGAATCCGACGAGCGTGCTCGGGCACTCGAAGCGTGTCGCCGAGAAGCTCACCGCGTGGGCGGGCGAGCAGACGGGCATGCAGTACCTCTCGGTGCGCTTCGGGAACGTGATCGGCAGCCGCGGCTCGATGCTGCCGACGTTCCAGCGTCTGATCGCCGAGGATCGGCCGATCACGGTCACCCACCCCGACGCGACCCGGTACTTCATGACCATCCCCGAGGCATGCCAGCTGGTGATCCAGGCAGGCGGCATCGGCCGTGCCGGCGAGGTGCTCATCCTCGACATGGGGGAGCCCGTCTCGATCCTCGAGGTCGCCAAGCGCATGATCTCGATGTCGGGAAAGGACATCGAGATCGTGTTCACCGGCCTGCGGCACGGGGAGAAGCTGCATGAGGAGCTGGTCGGATCCCGGGAGAACCTCGAGCGCCCGTTCCATCCGCAGATCTCGCACGCGCACGCCGAACCGATCAGCCCGGAGCGTCTGGACAAGGCCGGCTGGGAGGCGCGGATGAGGGCTGTTCCGCGCGACAACGACACGGCGGTCATCGACCGCATCACGGTGGACCAGGTCGTCGACGTATCGACCCGTGCGCTGCAGGAGGCCGCCGCGAATGGCTGATCGGATCTACATGTCCTCCCCGGACGTCACGGAGCTGGAGGAGCAGTCGCTCATCTCCGCGATGCGTTCGGGCTGGATCGCACCGCTCGGCCCGGACGTCGACGCGTTCGAGGCCGAGTTGGCCGCGCGCCTCGACGTCGGGCACGGCGTCGCGCTGAGCTCGGGGACGGCCGCCCTGCACCTGGGGCTGCTGACGCTGGGTGTCACTCCCGGCGACGTCGTCGTGACGTCGACGATGACCTTCGCGGCGACCACCAACGCGATCGTCTACACGGGGGCCGAGCCCTATTTCGTCGACGCCGATCCGCAGACCGGGAACATGGACCCCACGCTGCTGCGAGAGGCTCTGACGCGCCTGCGCGACGCGGGTGAGCATGTCGGCGCGGTCGTTCCCGTCGACCTGCTCGGCAAGGCCGTGGACTACACGTCGATCCTCGCGATCGCGGCGGAGTTCGACGTCCCCGTGCTCGCGGATGCGGCGGAGTCGCTGGGCGCCTCGCACGCCGGGCGAGCGGCGGGCAGCTTCGGGCGCGCATCGATCGTCTCCTTCAACGGGAACAAGATCATGACGACCTCGGGCGGCGGCATGCTGCTCACCGATGACGCGGAGATCGCGGACCACGTGCGGTATCTCGCGACGCAGGCCCGTCAGCCGGTGGTGCACTACGAGCACGTCGACATCGGCTACAACTACCGGATGAGCAACCTGCTCGCCGCTCTCGGGCGAGCGCAGCTGTCGCGGCTCGACGCGATGATCGCGCGTCGGCGGGAGATGCGGGAAATCTACAAGGAGCTGTTCGCCGGGGTCGCCGGGGTCGAGGTTTTCGGAGCCGAGGGAGACGAGCACGACAACGTCTGGCTGACGTCGATCCTGGTCGACGAGGACCGCGCCGGCTGGGCGCCGTCCGAGCTCGCCCGGGCGCTCGCGCAGGACGACATCGAGAGCCGGCCGCTGTGGAAGCCGATGCACACGCAGCCGGTGTTCGCCCACCATCGGGGCAGCATCAACGGCGCGTCGGAGAAGCTGTTCGCGTCGGGCCTCACCCTGCCCAGCGGGTCGGCGCTGACCGCGTCGCAGCGCGCTCGAGTCGTCGAGGGCATCGGTGCCTTCGTTCGAGGGCGCTGAACCGTGGCACCCGACAACCGCCCCTACGATCTCCTCAAGCGCCTCCTCGACATCGTGGCTTCCGTCGTGGCGCTCGTCCTGCTGTCGCCGGTGCTCGCGATCGTCGCGCTCACGGTGGCGATCCGACTCGGCAGGCCCGTCCTGTTCGTGCAGCCGAGACCGGGTCGAGGCGGGCGCGTCTTCCTGCTGCGCAAGTTCCGGTCGATGCGCGACATCGACGAATCCGCGGGGCTGGTCAGCGACGCGGATCGACTGACCCCGTTCGGCCGTGCCCTGCGCTCGACGAGTCTCGACGAACTGCCCTCGCTGTGGAACGTGCTCCGCGGGGACATGAGCGTGGTGGGACCGCGTCCGCTCCTGGTCGAGTACCTGCCGAGATACACCCCGGAGCAGGCGCGACGGCACGAGGTCCGTCCCGGCATCACCGGCCTCGCGCAGATCAGCGGGCGCAACGCGATCTCGTGGGAGGACAAGTTCGCTCTCGATGTGGAGTACGTCGACAACCGTGGTCTGGAGCTGGATGTCCGCATCCTCCTCGCGACCATCCGCTCCGTGATCGCCCGGGAGGGCATCTCGGCGGAGGGACAGGCGACGATGACGAAGTTCGGTGGATCCGTTGGCTGAGGGCATCATCGTGATCGGTGCCGGCGGCTTCGGGCGAGAGACGCTCGACGTCATCGAGGCGATCAACGCCGGCGCCCGGGGCGCGCTCTGGGATGTCGTCGGCGTCGTGGACGACGCACCCGCCGAGATCCAGGTCGAACGGCTCGCCGACCGCGGGATCCGCCACCTCGGCGGGATCGAGGAGAATCGCGAGCGGTTCGAGGGCGCCCGCTACGTGGTGGGCATCGGGTCCACCGCGGTGCGCGCGCGCATCGCGGACAGGGTCGAGGCCTGGGGTGCGCGGCCGGCGACCCTGGTGCACCCTGCGGCGGTGATCGGGACGCGCGTCGTCATCGCCGCAGGAGCCGTCGTCTGCGGCGGCGCGCAGATCTCCACGAACATCCGGCTCGGCCGGCACGCGCACGTCAACCCGGCGGCCGTCATCGGGCACGACTCGATCCTCGACGACCACGTCTCGGTGAATCCCGGAGCGATCGTCTCCGGAGAGGTCCACGTCGGCGCCGGGTCGCTGATCGGCGCGGGCGCGACGATCCTGCAGGGGCTGCGCATCGGCGCGGGCGCGACGGTCGGAGCAGGCGCCTGCGTCACGCGGGACGTGGCGCCCGGTGTCACGGTCGTCGGCGTTCCCGCGCGCGAGGTGGGAGCGACGGATGAGTAGCGAATCCCGAGGGCAGGTCGCTCTGAAAGGCCCGGCGCGGCATCTGACCGGGTATGCGATTGCCAAGGTGCTGCCCGGGGTGATCGGGATGATCACGGTGCCCCTGTGGATCAAGACGTTCGGCCAGGCGCCCTATGCGATGTACTCGATCGTCTGGGTGATCGGCAACTTCGGCGGAGCCATCACGATCGGATGGCTCCGACAGGCGATTCTGCGATTCAGCGGCGATGCCGAACGATCCTCGGACGGAGTATCGCGCTACGCGATCGCCGCGTCGATCCTCGCCGGTGTGATCCCGCTCGCCGTCACCGTGATGTGGGTGGGGCAGCAGGACCCGAATCTGCCCTGGATCATCGTCACGGGTGTCGTGTTCTCCATTCTGAACAGCCTTTATCTGGTCCAGCAGGCACACGCGCAGAGCGGCGCGCGTGTGACGGCCTACTCCTCGGCTGAGATCGTCAGGGCCGCCGTCGCCCTTGGCGCCAGTCTGCTCGCCTTTGCGTTGTGGCGACTCGATCCGGTGATCTGCATGATCGGGGGATATGCGCTGTCGACGCTCATCGCCCTCCTGGTGCTGAAGCGGCGACGTCCGCAGACGACCGACGCCACCGGCCCGACCACCGTGGTCTTCTGGAGATACGGGTGGCCCATGTCGATCTGGCTCGCACTCTCGCTGGTGCTCGTGTACTTCGACCGGCTGTGGCTCGCGCCGACGGTATCGGCAGATCAGCTGGGACTGTATGCGGCCACCGGCGACCTCATCATCCGCGGGATGGGAATGGTCGCGTTCCCGTTGACCATGTACGTCCATCCGCTGATCATGAAGCACTGGAACGCCGGCGAGCGCGCGGAGGCGCTCCGCCTCAACCTCCGATTCCTCGTCGCGGTGGCGATCATCACCGGCGCCTGCGTCGCAGGCCTCGCCGTGGTCAGTACCTGGGCACTCTCCCTCCTCCTCGACGGCGTCGCCCCTTCGCCGGCGGTCTTCCTTCCGCTCGCCATCGGCGCCGCGCTCTGGCAGATCGCACTGCAGGCGCACAAGCCGCTGGAGATGATGAATCGCACGGGCACCATGACGGCGATGCTCCTGTGCGTGTGTGCGCTGACCATCGGTGCCCTGACCGTCTTCGTCCCCCTGTATCAGACCCGAGCCGCGGCCACGATCTTCGCGTGCGGCGCCGCGCTCTACGTCGCCGCATCGATCTGGCTGGGCCAGCGGGCGACCACAAGAATGAGGAGGGAGAGCCATGCCGATTGAGATCGTGGCCGTGTCCTATTTCGGATCAGGCGATCTGTCCGGGTTCGTCGCGAGTCTTCGCGCCCAGCGCTTCGACGAGTGGCGGCTGACGATCGTCGACAATTCCGTCGACCAGGCGGAGCACGCGAGGATCCGCAGCCTCCAGGAGGATGATCCTCGCATTCGGATCCTCGCGCCCGAGACGAATCTCGGCTACTTCGGCGGTGCGCGATTCGGCATCGAAGGCCGGGTGGAGAGCGACACCCTTGCGGTCATCGTCACCAACGTGGATATCACCTTCAGCGACGACGAGACCCTCGGGCGCATCGCGAGCGCTGCGCGCGAGTGCCCGGAGGACGTCGGCGTGATAGCTCCCCGGATCCTGTCCGCCCGAAGCGGCGACGACCAGAACCCGCATCTGCTTCATCGTCCCAGCATCGTTCAGCAGCGAAGGCGCATGCGGAGGATGAGCAGCCCGGCCCTGGCACAGGCCGTGATCATGGGATCCGTGGTCAAGCGCGTCCTGACTGCTCCGCTCAACCGTCGCGCGCTGACCGTCACGGACGACATCTACGCCGCGCACGGCGCGTTCATGATCTTCCTCCCGGAGTACTTCGGGCGAGGAGGAGACCTGTCTCATCCCATCTTCCTGTTCGGCGAAGAACTCACCGTCGCCGAGAAGAGCCGCGCGCTCGGGCTTCGCACGAGCTACATGACCGACCTGGAAGTCCGCCATGTCGAGCACGGCCAGATGGGCTTCGTGCGTTCCCGACGAGTCCTGGCGGAGATGGTCACCGCGGCGAAGTACGGATACGACCTGATCAGCCGGACCGCCGACTGATGCCTGGAGTGCGGGGAATGCGCGAAACGGGGCGCGGATTCCCTCAACGCCGATCACAGATCCATCGATATGAAGGGGTTTCACACCAATGCCGAAGAAGGTTGTGGTCATCGGTCAGGGCTATGTCGGATTGCCCGTCGCGATGCTGGCCGTCGAAGCCGGATTCGCGGTCGTCGGGCTGGACATCGACCCTCGGCGCGTGGAGGCCCTCGCGAACGGCACCTCGTTCGTGGAGGACATCAGCGATGCCACGCTCGCGAGCGCCCTCGACTCAGGCCGCTACACGCCGTCGGCCGACTACGCGGCGGCCGCGGGTTTCGACATCGCCGTGATCAGCGTTCCCACGCCACTGCGAGACTCCCTGCCGGATCTCTCGTTCATCGAGGAAGCGGGTCGATCGCTCGCGGTGCACCTGACCAGTGGCGCGACCGTGATCCTCGAGTCGACGACCTATCCGGGTACGACGGAGGAGCTCCTGGTTCCGATCCTCGAGAGCGTCAGCGGGCTCAAGGCAGGACCGGACTTCCACGTCGGCTACTCCCCGGAGCGCATCGATCCGGGGAACGCCCGGTGGAACCTGGCGACCACGCCCAAGGTCGTCTCCGGCATCGACGAAGCGTCCCTCGCGCGTGTGCAGGAGTTCTTCGACACGTTCGTCGAGCGCACCGTGCCGGTATCGGGCACTCGCGAGGCCGAGCTCACGAAGCTGCTGGAGAACACCTTCCGGCATGTCAACGTCGCGTTGGTGAACGAGCTGGCGATGTTCGCGAATCAGCTCGGGGTCAACATCTGGGAAGCCATCGATGCGGCGGCGACGAAGCCCTTCGGATTCATGCGGTTCACCCCCGGCCCCGGTGTCGGCGGCCATTGCCTGCCGATCGATCCGAGCTATCTCTCCTGGCAGGTGCGCCGTGAACTGGGCTCGTCATTCCGGTTCGTCGAACTCGCCAACGACGTCAACGAGCACATGCCCGACTACGTCGTGGAGCGCGTGATCAACGCGTTGAACTCGCACAGGAAATCGGTGAACGGGTCCCGGATCCTCATCGCCGGGCTCTCCTACAAGAAGAACACCGGCGACGTCCGAGAGGCCCCGGCGACGCGCATCATGACGCTCCTGACACAGCTCGGCGCGGAGCTCTCGGCCGTGGACCCGCATGTGGCGCCGCACGCGTGGCCGGCGGGGGTTCGACGCGCCGATCTGACGGGGGGCGAAGTCGCGAACGCTGATCTGGTGCTGCTCGTCACCGACCACGACGCTCTCGATCTCGATGTGCTCCGAACGTCGGACACGCCGGTGCTCGACACGCGGAACGCGGTCAAAGACGGCGCGGTGATCCGGCTGTGACTCCGATGCGCATCGTCTACCTTCATCAGTACTTCACCACGCCGGCGCAGTCCGGTGGCACTCGCTCCTACGAGTTCGCGCGGCGGCTCGCCGACCGTGGCCACGACGTTCATGTGATCACGTCAACGCGCGACGCCGGCGACCACGGCGGGCAGTGGTCGACACGGGAGACGGCGGGCTTCACCGTGCACGCACGCCACGTGCCCTACGACAACTCGATGGGCTCCCTGCAGCGCGTGCGCGCATTCGTCACTTTCGCCGTTGTGAGCGCCGCACGAGCGCGATCGTTGAAGGGGGAGGTCGTGTTCGCGACGAGCACGCCGCTCACGATCTTCCTGCCTGCCTGGTTCGCCACGCTCGGCCGGCGAACACCGATCGTGTTCGAAGTCCGGGACTCGTGGCCCACGGTGCCGATCGCGCTGGGCTACCTGTCCCATCCGGTCGCACGCTGGCTCGCGCGCCGACTCGAGCACTTCGCGTACGCGCGTTCGGCGAAGATCGTGGCGCTCTCGCCCGGGATGCGGGAAGACGCGGCGGAACAGGGCGCCGATCCGCAGAAGATCTCGGTCATCCCCAATGCGGCGGACGTGTCGATGTTCGATGTTCCTGACGCCGTGGGAGTGCGATGGCGGCGAGATCACGGGATCGACGTCGACGCACCGCTCATCGTCTACACGGGAACGTTCGGGGCGGCGAATGAGGTCGAGTATCTGGTCGATGTCGCTCGCGAGGCCGCCGCCCTGGATGCTCGCACGGTCTTCGCCTTGATCGGCTCCGGCGCGCGAGAGGCAGCGGTGCGGTCCCGTGCGGAGGACTACGGTCTGCTCGGAAAGACCGTGAGGGTGATGCCCCCCGTACCGAAGGCAGAGATGCCTGCCGTGTTCTCCGCTGCGGATGTCGCGACCTCGGTGGTGACGAACAACCCGGCCATGAATGCCAACAGCGCCAACAAGTTCTTCGATTCGCTCGCGGCCGGGAGGGCGATCGCCATCAATCACGAAGGCTGGCAGGCCGACCTGATCCGCTCGCACGACGTCGGCCTCGTCCTGGAGCGCGATGATCTTCGGGCAGCGGCGCACCAGTTGCTGGGACTGATCGCGGATCGCGCCCGGCTCGCGCAGGTTCACCGCAGGGCGCGAGATCTCGCGCGGAGTGAGTTCGATCGAGATGTGCTCGCTCGCCAACTCGCGGAGGTCCTGGAGAACGCACGCGAGGGGCGGAGTGGATCAGTTCGCGAGCGAGCTCGGACCGTTCGATGAGTCGCGGGTGATCCACGCCGAGCGGACCACGATCGGGGCGATGAGCAGGACCACGAGAACGTTCGTGAACGTCGTCATGGCAAGCCAGGCGGACAGGAAGATCGTCGCGTACCCGTAGCCGAGGAGCGAGGCCGCGACCGGGCTCCCTCTTCGGGCGACCAGGGCGATGCGCCCGAAGAGGAACCCGACGACGGCGAGGAAGGCCAATCCACCCGGGATTCCGAAGTCCATGATGATGCCTCGGAACGCCGTGTAGACGTTGGAGGTCCTCCCCGTCGAATCGATCACCGCGAACTCGTCGACTGCGCGCGTGCTGGCCCGGTCCTTGCCCGTCAGATATTCGACACCCGCGATGGTCGCCGTGCCGTACCAGGGAGGCGAGGACGGGTCGTACTCGCCCAGCCACGTTGCGAACGCGCCCAGGGACCCCACGGTGTACACCACTTGCTTCTCGGCCGAGAGCCGGACGGTCTCCCCGTCGAAGCGGCCGATGCGGAGGGCGCCGATGCCGACGAACACCACGGCGATCAGCGTGGCAGCCACAGCGGCGGGGATGACGACCCGCGGGCGAATCACAGGAAAGCGGCCGGTCTTGCACACGTGTGCCGCCAGGATGCTTCCTGCGGTCATCGATGCCGCGATCAGGAAACCGAGCCGAGCTGAGGTGACCGAAGCGTAAAGGAGGGATGTGATCACCGGGAGCAGGGTGATCAGTGTCTTGAACCTCGCCTCCGTCAGACGGACGAACGGTGCCACTGCCGCTGCGGTGTATCCCATGCCCAGCAGGAGAGGGATGATTTGACCGGTTCCTTGAAACGCGTATCGCGCGACCGCCAGGGAGTTCGCGGACTCTGCGAGGCCCTGGAGAGTGAGGATCTCGGTCAGCGACAGGCTGCTCGTCTGGATCGCGAGAAGCGCCGCGCCCACATTGGCGATCGCTCCGACCAGCGAAACCGCCACCAGGACCGAGGCTCTCAGGGCGGGACGAGAGAAACCGCTGGGCGTGCTCCTGTCCATGCCCCACGTCGCGACGACCACCCCGAATGTGAACGCCGACACGAGGGCGGCGATCATCACGGCTGCGCGGGAGTCGAACGTGCTGGTCTGATGGAAGAGCACGGTCGCGAGCATGATGACGGCCCAGTAGCCGAGGAACACCCAACGTGGGCTCAGCACTCTGCCATCGGAAGGGGATCGCAGCTCGCCCGCCGGTGGTCGCTTCGGCCGCGAGCGGTCTGCGTCGTACGAGAGCCTGATCGTCGTCGGTCCGCCCGCATCAGGAGAATCCCGGAGGACGCCGGAGCCCGAACGAGAGCGGAGAGCATCGCTCGATCGCGCGGTATGCACCGAAGTCACTTCCGTTCCGGACGTTCGTGGTGTTCAGGTATCGGTTCAGGGGCCCACGTCGGTCAGGCGTGCTGACGCCTGTCACAATATACCAGTCAGACCACCTCTCCTGCGGGGCGCCACACAGGCTGCCCGTCACGGATACTGATTCTCTGTGCGTCTCCTCAGGGGCACGCCGCTGATTGGATGGACACCCATGAGCACGCCGTCCTCGCGCCGGGCACGCCGCGAACGCACCGTGGTGAGGCAGGCGACGCGGAAGACGGATCAGGACGGATCCGTTCGTCGCCGCCGCCGGATCCGGCCGTGGATCGTCGGAGGCGTGTTCGTCGTCATCGTCGTGCTGGCGATGATCGGCGGCGTGATCGGTAAGCAGGTCTACGACCAGGCGATGTCGGCCCGCAGTCACCTCGCGGCGGCGATGGCCGGCGTGCAGCAGGTGCAGAAGGCCGTGCTCGCCGGCGACCTCGACGCCGCGGCGAAGGGCTCGAGTGACGTGTCGGCGCAGACCGCTGCCGCGGTCGCCGCGACCCGGGGGTGGCAGTGGGACGTCGCGCAGAGCGTCCCGGTCGTCGGGGCCAATCTCTCGGCCGTCCGCACGGTCGCCGGCGTGACGGACGCACTCGCGACCGACGTCGTGCGACCCGCGGCGAGCGTGAAGCTGAGCGATCTGAACATCGCCGGCGGCCGCATCGATCCGGCCTCGATCGCCGCGCTCGCAAAGACCTTCGATTCGGTGGATGCGGGGATGCAGAGGGCGGTGGCGGACCTGCGCAAGGTCGAGCGGGCTCAGCTCGTCGGGCCGGTCGCCGATGGCGTCCGCACGCTGGACGCAGAGCTCACGAAGCTGAAGCCGACCATGAGCACGGCCCGCGAGGTGTTGAGCGTGCTGCCGGATGCGCTCGGCGCGAAGGGTCCGCGCACCTATCTGCTGATGTTCCAGGGGAACTCCGAGGCGCGCAGTCTCGGCGGCAACGCGGCGCAGTTCCTGCCCATCACCGTCGACAACGGCACGATCACCCCGGGCGCGGTGGTGAGCAGCGCGGACTTCGCGCGGCAGGGGCGGTCCGATCCCGTCGTGGCGCTGGATCCTCAGGCCGTCGCCATCTTCGGCGACAAGATCGGGCGCTACACGCCCGACTTCACGATGGTGCCCGACTTTCCCGAGGCGGTGCGGATCCTTCGCGCCTGGTGGGCTGAGGACATCGGCACGAACATCGACGCGGTGCTGTCGATCGATCCGGTCGCGCTGTCGTACATCCTCGAGGCGACGGGACCGGTGACGTTGTCGACCGGCGATCAGCTGAACGCGCAGAACGCGGTCTCGCTGCTGCTGAACACGGTGTACTTCACCTACCCGACCGGACCCGAGCAGGATGCGTTCTTCGCGTCCGCCGCGGACACGATCTTCTCCGCCGTCACCTCGGGCAAGGCACCGCCGGCGAAGCTGATCCAGGCGCTGTTCCGCGCGACCGATGAGGGTCGCCTGCTCTACGTGAGCACCGATCCGCAGCAGACCAAGCTCATCGACAGGTCGCGGATGAGCGGGATCATGCCGACGGACGACAAGGCGCAGAGCGTCCTGGGCGTCTACCTGAACGACAACACCGGCTCGAAGAAGAGCTACTACCTCGACATGAAGATCGATGCGTGCCGCACGGACCAGGTGGTCAAGGGCACGATGACGCTCACCTCGGACGTGACGGAGGAGGTGGCAGCTCAGCTGCCGACCTACATCAAGGGTCCGTACTTCGCGCCCGGCGACATCAGCAGTTTCGCGGTCTTCTACGGCCCGGCAGGCGGGTCGCTGTCCCGCATCACGATCGACGGACAGCCGGCGAACATCCTCAGCCAGGGCGAGCATCTCGGACGCCCGGCGGTCAAGATCGAAGTGCTCAACCATTTCGCCGACACGCACACCGTGAACGTCGAGTTCGCCGCGCCGGGACCCGGGGGGCCGCTCACGATCTGGACGACGCCGATGCCGCGGGCGACCCCGACGACCGTCGAACCGACCTGTCGATAGCAGAGCGGCGTCGAGGCCCGCCGACCGGGTTTCAGGATCGAGTCCAGAAGGCACCGGTATACTGGACTTCCGCAGAAGTGGCCTCCGGCATGTCGAGGAAGGCATGTCGAGGGAATATGAATCGCCCTGCGCCCTGTGAATCGAGCGAGAGGGTCTTGCCTCATGGAACTGCGCGAGTATCTGCGGGTCTTCCGCGCCCATTGGCTCGGGATCGTGAGCATCACGGTGCTCGGCGTGATCGCCGCGTTCGGCTGGACCCTGTTGCAGCCCAAGGTGTACTCGGCCGACGCGTCCGCGATCGTGCAGGCGTCGGTCGGCGCGGTCGACACCGGCACCGAGGTCAGCAATGCGGTGTCGGGCAACAACCTCGCCACGGGGCGGGTCAAGACCTACGCCGTGGTGGGCGTATCGCGTCCGGTCGCCGAGCGGGTGATCGCCCAGCTCGGTCTGCAGATCTCAGCGGCCGACCTCGTGCGGCAGGTGACCGTGAGCAACGCCGTCGACACGCTCACGCTCAAGGTCACGGCGGGTGCTTCCACTCCGGAGAAGGCCCGGGCGCTCGCCGAGGCCTGGGTCGGATCGATGTCGGCCGAGGTCAACCGCATCGAGAGCGGCGATGCGAACACCAAGGGCGCCGTCTACCTGACTCCGATCGACTCTGCCGTGCTCCCGGAGGCCCCCTCGTCGCCCAACACGAGCCTCGCCCTCGCTCTCGGCGGTCTCGTCGGCCTGGCCATCGCGATCGGCTACGGGCTGCTGCGGTACACGCTCGACCGGCGGCTGCGCACCGTCGAGCAGGTGGAGCGGGAGACGGGCAAGGCGGTCGTGGGCACGATTCCGGACGAGAGCGCTCTGACGAGCGAGAACCGGCTGCTGCCGCTGGACGGCGGCGACGTCCGTCTCCACGACGGCGCCGACCTGCACCTGTTCGGGGAGTCCCTGCGCGAGCTGCGGACCAACCTGCAGTACATGGACGTCGACAATCCGCCGCGGGTGATCGTGGTCACCAGCCCGCTCCCCGGGGACGGGAAGACGACCATCGCGACGAACCTCGCGGTCACCCTCGCGTCCAACGGGCAGCCGGTCGTGCTCATCGACGGCGATCTGCGCCGCCCGATGGTCGACGCGGTGTTCGGCCTTCCGAGGGGTGCGGGGCTCTCCGACGTGCTCGCCGGGCGTGCGACGATCGCGGATGTGGCTCAGCGCTTCGGAACGGAGCAGCTGCTCGTCATCACGGCGGGCAAGGTGCCGCCGAACCCGAGCGAGATGCTGGGGTCGGCCCGCATGCGCGAACTGCTCGACTCGATCGCGCGCGAGGCGGTGGTCGTCATCGACGCGCCTCCGCTCATCCCGGTAACCGACGCCGCCGTGCTCGCGCACAGCGCGGATGGGGCGATCATCGTGAGCACCGTGGGCAGCACCACGTACGATGCGCTCAACAAGGCGCTCCTCAACCTCGAGCGCGCCGGGGCTCGTGCCCTCGGCGTCGTGCTCAACAGGGTGCCGACCCGAGGCCGCGGATCGGCGTACTACGGCTACCGGTATCAGGGCAAGCACTACCGCCAGGACGCGCCCGACCCGACGGGACCGCGCGAGACCGCACCGACGCGCTGACCGTCCCCCGCATCCCGGCCGGCGGGGCCGGGGAACGGTGAGTGCCCGCAGCGGCGAGCGCGGCGCGCACATCGGCGGAGGCCGCGACTAACCTGGAGGGGTGATTCTCGGCGTGGACACCTCTCTCGGCTCGGCCGTGGGCCTCATCGGCCGCGACAGCCGCACCCTGGCCGAGGTATCCCAGGGCGGGCACCTCGGGCACGCCGAGGCGATCGGAACCCTGCTCGAGCAGGTGCTCAGGGCCGGGTCCGAAGACGAGGATCCGCTCACGCACGTCGCCGCGGGCATGGGCCCCGGCCCGTTCACCGGACTGCGCATCGGGATCGCCGCGGCACGCGCCTTCGCGCTCGGCCGAGCCGTGCCCGTGATCGCCGTGCCCAGCCACCACGCCGCCGCGCTCGCCGTGATCGAGGGGGAGCATCCGCCGCAGCACCCGTTCGCGATCCTCACCGACGCACGCCGCCGCGAGACCGCGGTGACCGTGTACGAGGGCATCGACGTCGACGGGATCCCGCACGTCGTGGTCGACACGGTGCTCGTGCCGCAGGCCGACGTCGATCGCAAGCTCGGTGCGCTTCGCCGCATCGAGGTCGCCGAGATCTCGGGTGCCGCGGTCGCCCGAGTGGCCCGCCGCGCGGTCGCTGCCGGGCGCACGCTGACCGGATCCGAGCCGCTGTATCTGCGCCCGCCGGACGCCCGTGTGCCGGCCGCGCCCAAGAGGGTCGGCCTGTGAAGCCGCGCGGGGAGCATCGCGGGAGCGGGGTCGCCTCGTGATCCGCGCCGCGACCACGGCCGACCTCGACGCGATCATGCTCATCGAACGGCGCTCGTTCCCGACCGATGCCTGGAGCGCCGAGATGATGGCGGCCGAGCTGGCGAGCCCGCACGGCCGCTACCTCGTCGATGTCGAGCCCGCCCCCGGTGATGAGGTCGTGGTCGGTGATGAGGTCGTGGTCGGCTACGGCGGAGTGCGCGCGCTGCGCGGATCCGCCGACAGCGACATCCAGACCATCGCCCTCGACGCGGAGCACCGCGGGGCGGGCCGGGGGAGGGCGCTGCTGCGCGCTCTGCTCGCCGAAGCCGCCGAACGCGGCGCCCGCGAGGTGTTCCTCGAGGTGCGCGCCGACAACCCGGTCGCCCAGGGGCTGTACGTCTCCGAGGGGTTCGTCGAGATCGGCCGGCGTGCCGGCTACTACCAGCCCGACGACGTCGACGCCGTGATCATGAAGCTCGACCTGGCGGCAGGCGCCGCCTCCGCTCTCCGGACGGATTCCCGAGATCCACACGAATCGGACGGATCCGTCGAAGACTCGCGAGATGATCCTGAGGACGGGAAGGGATCCCATGACTGACCAGCCCCTCGTGCTCGGGATCGAGACGAGCTGCGACGAGACCGGGATCGGGATCGTCCGCGGGCGCACACTGTTGTCCAACACGATCGCGTCGAGCATGGACGAGCACGCCCGCTACGGCGGCGTGGTGCCCGAGGTCGCCGCCCGCGCGCACCTCGAGGAGCTGCAGCCGGCGATCGAACGCGCCCTCGCCGAGGCGCAGGTGCGGCTGCAGGACCTCGATGCCGTCGCCGTGACCAGCGGGCCCGGCCTCGCCGGCGCGCTCATGGTCGGCATCGGCGCGGCGAAGGGGCTGGCGGTGTCGCTCGGCAAGCCGCTCTACGCCGTGAACCACCTCGTGGGCCACATCGCCGCCGACATCCTGACGCCGGACTCGGTGCCCCTGGAGTACCCGACGATCGCGCTGCTCGTCTCGGGCGGGCACACGTCCCTGCTGCACGTACGCGATCTCACGACCGATGTCGAGATGCTCGGCGAGACCGTCGACGACGCCGCGGGCGAGGCATTCGACAAGGTCGCCCGTCTTCTCGGCCTGCCCTACCCCGGCGGACCCGAGATCGACCGCGCCGCCGTGGGCGGGGATCCCGCCGCGATCCGGTTCCCGCGGGGGCTGTCGCGGGCATCGGATCTGGAGAAGCACCGCTACGACTTCTCCTTCTCGGGCCTGAAGACCGCCGTCGCCCGGTGGATCGAGCGGGAGGACGCGGCGGGGAACACGATCCCCGTCGCCGACGTCGCTGCGAGCTTCCGCGAGGCGGTCGTCGATGTGCTGGTGACGAAGGCGCTCGCCGCCTGCGCCGATCGCGGTGTCCCTCGTCTGCTGCTCGGCGGCGGTGTGATCGCGAACCGCCGGCTGCGCGAAGTCGCCCTCGCCCGTGCCTCCGAGGCGGGGGTCACCGTGCGCATCCCGCCGCTTTCGCTGTGCACCGACAACGGCGCGATGATCGCCGGCCTCGCGGCCGAGCTGATCTCCTCGGGCCGGCGGCCGTCGACGCTCGCGTTCGGGGCCGACTCGACCCTGCCGGTGACCGAGATCCAGATGGCCGAACGCGCGGCCGTGGCCGGGGTCTGATCGTGGCGGAGACGGGCGGGAACGATCCGGAGCGGTACACCCGGCTGCCGACCGCGCCCGTGCCGATGGGCGTCGAGAGCGGACCGCAGCTGGATGGCGGGCTCGCCCCCGAGGAGTGGGAACTCGACCGGGACGGCACGACCGTGGCGCACGAGGAGTGGCACCCCACGGACAGCGCCGACGTCCCGGAGCCCGTGGCCGCCGAGCCGCGGCTCGCGCCCTGGGCCCTGCTCTCCGCCATCGTCGCGCTCTTCGCCTCGATGTTCGTCGGATGGGGGATCCCGGTCGCGATCGTGTCGGTGGTCGCGGCGATCATGTCGCTGCGCCGGCCCGACGAGAGCCGCGCGCTCTCGGTCTGGGCGCTCGTGCTTGGGCTCGTCGCGACGTTGTACAGCGCGGGCTGGTTGGTCTGGGCCGCTTACCGGTTCGGCTGGGTCGGCTAACCGCATGGCGGATCCGGACCTCGACGGCGAGCGTCGCGAGCTGGAGCGTCGCGCCTTCGCCCGCGACGGATCCGGTCTGAGCGAGGCCGAAGCCGCTCGGCTGTCCGCGCTGCGGCGGGCCGACGCCCCGCTCACCGATGCGCTGCCGGTCGTCCCGGGCCCTGAACAGGCGCAGCGAGACGAAAGCCTCCCGTCGACCGCGCCCGTTTCGCCGACGTCGTCCCGTTCTGCGGACGGATCCGGCGATGACCTCGGCGACGCGGGACCGCGTCGGCCGATCGGGGCAGACCAGACCGGGACCGGGACCCGGCTCCGGACCTGGCTCGCCACCGGTGCCTGGAATCGCCCGCGGTACGTCGTCGGAGGTCTCGCCCTGGTCCTGCTGGCCGGCCTGGTGGTCGGCTGGGCGATCCCGCGCCCGCCGGATGTCGGGCTCGCGCTACGGGCCGGGGAGGGGGAGCGCGAGGCGGCGGTCCTGAAGCAGAGCGACGACCTCGATCCCGGAACCCTGCTCCTGCTCGCCCGCGATCACGACGGCCTGCTCTGGTATGCGACGCAGGCGGGCGGCCGGCTGCACTGCGCCATCCTCGACGTGCGCGGGGCATCGGCGCAACGGGAGTGCCAGACGGCGGAGCAGGTGCGGGAGCGGCCGCTGATGGTCTCCCTGCCTCAGCCGATCCCCGGTCAGCGCGACGGCTACGCGGCGACCCTGGCGATCGCGGGGACCGGGGCGCCGATGGGGGTGCTGCAGAGCTACCAGATGACGTACACGATGTCGGCGCCGCAGGATCTCCGGGAACAGGCCGCGATGAACCGGATCGTCGCGGACAACGGCTTCATCCACGCGATGGTCGTCGGCCGGGTGGGGGACGTCCCGGTCTGGCTGGGAGACGACGGCGCGGGAAACAGGTGTCTCATCGTGGAGGATCCGGATCCGCGGAAGGCTTGCGACGTCGGAACGGTGACGCTGGACTTCGCCGCGCGCGAAGCCTCGGGACAGGAGCGGCCGACGCTTGCACTGCGCCTGCCGGAGACAGCGTCGCACCCGGCCCTGCGGATCGAGTTCTGGACCCCCGCGAACGCCGGTCAGTACCTCGTCATCACGCAGGACGACGCTCTCTTCCACTTCGGCGACCGCGCCGCGGACTAGTCAGACGCGGTCGGCGAGGATCGCGTGCCGCTTGTCGCCGATGCGCACCAGGATCAGTGTCGCCTCGCCGGGCCCGTGCAGGTTCAGCTTCTTGCGGAACGCGGCCGGATCCACATCGACGCCGCGCTTCTTGATCTCCAGGCGTCCGATGCCCGCCTTCTTGAGGACGGCGCCGATCGCCTTCGGGTTCATCGGCAGCACCTCGCGCACGCGGAACGACGCGGCGAACGGGCTTTCGGCAGGCGCATCGGACGTCAGATACGCGATGTGCGGATCCAGCATGCCCGCGTCGAGAGCGCGGGCGAGGTCGCCGATGAGGCGGGCGCGGATGACGGCCCCGTCCGGCTCGTGCACATAGGCGCCGAGCTCGCGCACCTCGGCGTCCTCGGTGTCGGCGGGGGCCGTGAGCTCGTGCGCACGGTCGCCGCGGATCACGAGGGCCGCCCGCCGCACGCCGGGGCGGGCCAGCACACCCGACCACAGCACGAGTTCGACGACGTCGCCGTCCGCGCTGACCCACTGGGCCTCGGCGCCGGCGGGGATCGCGTCCCGGTCATGGGCGGGGCCGAGCTTGATCCCGGTCGGCACGCGATCGGCGAGCGCGAACGCCCACTCCAGGGAGGGCGAGTAGTCGTCGGCGGATACGCGACGCGTCTCGGAGTGACCGGCGGTGCGCCGGGCCGGATCCAGCCACACCGCCTCCGTCCTGCCCGCGGGTGCATGATCCTCGGCGAACCCGTGCCGCACCTCGACGTCGGATCCGAACGGCGCCAGGTTGTACGCCGCCAGCGCGGCGGTGACCTCGTCGGCGTCGACCGCGGTCACCCGCAAGCCCGCGCCGGCGAAGGCGAGCGCATCGCCGCCGATCCCGCAGCCGAGGTCGGACACGTGCGCGATCCCGGCAGCGCGCATCCGGCCGGCATGACGTGCGGCGACGCCGAGCCGGGTGGCCTGCTCGAGGCCGGCACGGGTGAACAGCATCCGATCGGCGAAGGCGCCGAACTTCGCCCTGGCCTTCGTGCGCAGCCGTGCCTGGCCGACCACGGCCGAGACGAAGTCGGGCGAGCGGCCCTCGCCCCGCAGCCGCATCACGGCCCGTGCGGCCGCATCCGTGGATCCGATCTCGCCGAGCTCGTCGATCGCCCGCAGTGCCTCCGGCGTCAGCACGGTCCGCAGTTCGCTCATATCCACGCGGTCCAGGCTATCGACGTCGCGCGCCCCTGCGCCGGACCGCGCGAGCAGGGGGTCGGATCCGTCATCGACTGGCACTCTGATTGCGGGAGTGCCAACGATGCGCCTAGACTGGCGTTAGCACTCTCGGGTTGAGGGTGCTAACGAAGTCTTGAACCGTCAAGAAAGAGGTAGACCGTGTCGGTTTCCATCAAGCCGCTCGAGGACCGCATCGTCATCAAGCAGGTCGAGGCCGAGCAGACCACCGCGAGTGGCCTGGTCATCCCCGACACCGCCAAGGAGAAGCCCCAGGAGGGCGAGGTCGTGGCCGTCGGCCCCGGTCGCATCGATGACAACGGCAACCGCGTTCCGCTCGACGTCAACGTCGGCGACCGCGTGCTCTACAGCAAGTACGGCGGCACCGAGGTGAAGTTCGGCGTCGAGGAGTACCTCGTGCTCTCGGCGCGCGACGTGCTCGCCGTCGTGGTGCGCTGAGTCCGCACCCACGACGAAGGCCCGGACGCCCCGTGCGTCCGGGCCTTCGTCGTGTGCGGCGACCCCGATCCGCGGATCCGGTTTCGAGGAGCAATGTTCGCTCCCGATCCGGCCCGGAAGCGACGAACATTGCTCCTCGAACGCGGAAGGGGAGGCAATCAGCCGCAATAGGGTTGACCGGTGACCTCCACACGCAGCGCCCAGACCGCAGGCGTCGCCTACGCGATCGGCGCGTATCTCCTGTGGGGCGTGCTTCCGCTGTACTTCCTCCTGCTCGCGCCCACCGGCCCCTGGGAGCTCGTGGCGTGGCGGGTCGCGCTCTCCTTCGTGTTCTGCCTCGTCCTGCTGGCGATCACCCGAGGCTGGAGGCCGCTGCGGGCGATCATCCGCCAGCCGCGGCTGCTCGCACTCACGGCGCTCGCCGGGGTGCTGATCTACATCAACTGGCAGGTGTTCGTCCTCGCGACGCTGAACGGCGAGATCGTCGAGACCAGCCTCGGCTACTTCATCAATCCGATCGGCACCATGCTGCTCGGCGTCTTCGTGCTGAAGGAGAGGCTGCGCCGGCTGCAGTGGGTCGCGATCGGCATCGCGACGATCGCCGTGCTCGTGATCGTCTTCGCGCACGGCACGTTCCCCTGGATCGCGCTGTCCCTCACGGCCTCCTTCGGCATCTACGGGCTCGTGAAGAAGAAGATCGGACCCTCCGTCGATGCGCTCAGCGGCCTCACGCTGGAGTCGTTCTGGGTGCTGCCGATCGCCGTCGTGCAGCTGATCGCGGTGGGGCTCACCACGGGGATCACGATGGGCCAGAACGGTGCGCTGCATGCGGGCCTGCTCGCGTTCGCCGGCGTCGCAACCGCTGTGCCGCTCCTGCTGTTCGCGGCCGGGACGCGCCGGATCGGGCTGACCGTCATCGGCATGATCCAGTTCATCACCCCGATCATGCAGTTCCTCGTCGGGGTGCTCGTGATGCACGAGCCGATGCCGGTCGAGCGGTGGATCGGCTTCGCGATCGTGTGGGTGGCGATCGCGGTCTTCCTCATCGATCTCGGTCTCGCCGCCCGGCGGCTGAGGTCCGGTCGGGCCACGGCGGGAGAGCCGGATCCCGGGACCGACTCGATCCCCGTGCCCTGATCCCCGAGCGCCGCCTCGGCACGTGCCGTTCCTGGGAATACCGGCCCTCCTGCGGCGCTTAGAATCGATGCACGCGCGCGAGAAAGAGGAGCCCCGCAACCCATGGAGCAGCACGACCCGTTCGGTTTTATCGGATTGACCTACGATGACGTCCTGCTCCTTCCGGGGCACACCGACGTGATCCCGAGCGAGGCGGACACCTCGTCGCGCGTGACGCGCCGTATCTCCGTCGCGACGCCCCTGCTCTCCAGCGCCATGGATACCGTGACCGAGGCGCGCATGGCGATCGCCATGGCGCGCGAGGGTGGCCTGGGCATCCTGCACCGCAACCTGTCGATCGCCGATCAGGCCGCGCAGGTCGACCGCGTCAAGCGCAGCGAGTCGGGCATGATCACGGATCCGATCACGACGACCCCCGACGCGACGATCGCCGAGGTCGATGCGATGTGCGCCAAGTACCGCATCTCCGGCCTGCCCGTGGTCGACCCCGACGGGCGTCTGCTGGGCATCGTCACCAACCGCGACATGCGCTTCGTGTCCGGATCCGCCAAGCAGACCACGCGTGCCCGCGACGTGATGACGAGCGAAAACCTCGTCACGGCTCCGGTCGGCGTCCCGGCCGAGCAGGTCATCGCGCTCTTCGCGAAACACCGCGTGGAGAAGCTCCCGCTCATCGACGAGGACGGCAGGCTCGCGGGCCTCATCACCATCAAGGACTTCGACAAGAGCGAGAAGTACCCGCTCGCCACCAAGGACGACCAGGGCCGCCTCCGCGTCGGCGCCGCGATCGGCTTCTTCGGCGACGCCTGGGAGCGCGCCGAGGCGCTGCGCGACAAGGGCGTCGACGTGCTGGTCGTCGACACCGCGAACGGCCAGTCGCAGGGCGTGATCGACCTCGTCAAGCGGCTCAAGGCGGATTCCTCGTTCGATCACATCGACATCATCGGCGGCAACGTCGCCACCCGCGAGGGCGCGCAGGCGCTCGTGGACGCGGGCGTCGACGCCGTCAAGGTCGGTGTCGGTCCTGGCTCGATCTGCACCACGCGCATCGTCGCCGGTGTCGGCGTGCCGCAGGTCACCGCGGTCTACGAGGCGTCGCTGGCCGCGCGCCCCGCGGGGATCCCGGTGATCGCCGACGGCGGTCTGCAGTACTCGGGCGACATCGCCAAGGCGCTCGTCGCCGGCGCCGACGCCGTGATGCTCGGATCCCTGCTCGCCGGCACCGAGGAGTCCCCGGGAGAGATCGTCTTCCAGGGCGGCAAGCAGTTCAAGCTGTACCGTGGCATGGGCTCGCTCGGCGCGATGCAGACGCGGGGCAAGCAGACGTCCTACTCGAAGGACCGCTACTTCCAGGCCGACGTGCCCAGCGACGACAAGCTGATCCCCGAGGGCATCGAGGGGCAGGTGCCCTACCGCGGCCCGCTCTCCGCCGTCGCGTACCAGCTCGTCGGCGGGCTCCGCCAGTCGATGTTCTACGTCGGTGCGCGCACGATCGAGGAGCTGAAGACCCGCGGCAAGTTCGTCCGCATCACGGCCGCCGGGCTCAAGGAGTCGCACCCGCACGACGTGCAGATCGTGGTCGAGGCGCCCAACTACCGGCGCTGAGCGTGATTCACGAAGGTCCCGGATCCTGATCGGATCCGGGACCTTCGTGGTCTGTGGGGAGGCGACTCGGCGGCACGGAGCGACCGGTCCAGGACCCCGGCTCAGGCGGCGACGGGCTCCGGTGCGGCCGAAGCGGTCGCCCCCTCGTCCGCGGCCTCCGTGTGGCCGCCCTTCCCCGACGGCAGCCAGAGGGCGATCACGGCGGCGACGAACAGCACCGCGGCTCCCGTGAAAACGGCCGGCCGGGCGGCGTCCACGTAGTGGTCGGGCAGGAGCTGTCCGCCTGCGCCGACGAAGATCGCGGTCATCACGGCCGTGCCGAGTGCGACGCCCAACTCGCGGAGCGTGGAGTTGACGCCCGACGCCTTGGCGTGATCGATCAGGCCGAGCGTGGCGAGCAGCGCCGTGGCCGAGGGGGCGAACACGAGCCCCATGCCGATGCCGGCGAGGACGAAGGGCGCGACGAGGGCGGCGTACGGCACGTCCGTGGCGAGCAGCGCGGCGAGCCAGCCCAGGGCCACCCCCTGCAGCAGGAGCCCGGTGACGAGCAGCGCCCTGGTGCCCACGCGCGGTGCGATCAGCCCCGCCAGCGGCGCCACGAACATCGGTGCGAGCGTCCAGGGCGTCGTCTGCACGGCGGCCTCGAGCGGTGTGGCCCCCTGCACGACCTGCAGGAACTGGATCAGGATGAACACGGATCCGAAGGTGCCGAAACTGAACGCGAAGCCGACGACGTTCGTGATCGAGAACGACCGGTCCCGGAACAGCCGCAGCGGCATCAGCGGCGCGGCGGAGCGCAGCTGCCAGACGAGGAACGCGATCACGAGCGCGCCACCGAGGGTGAGCTCGGCGATCACGCCGATCGTGTCCCAGCCGTCGTCGTTGCCCCGCACGATCGCGTGGACGAGGGCCAGCACGCCGCCGGCCGCGAGCACCGCGCCCGGCACATCGATGCGCACCCGGGCGCCGAAGTCGTTGCTCAGCACGATCAGGGCCAGCGGGATCGCGATCACCGCGATGGGCACGTTGATCCAGAAGATCGCCTGCCAGCTCCAGCCCTCCATGATGGCCCCGCCGACGAGCGGGCCGACCGCGACGCCCAGACCGGAGACGCCGCCCCAGATGCCGATCGCGAGCGCTCGCCTCGCCGCGGGCACGGCGCCGGTGAGCAGGGCGAGCGACAGCGGCATGACGGCCGCCGCTCCCAGTCCCTGCACGGCTCGCGCAGCGATGAGCTGGCCCGGATCCGCGCTGAGCGCGGCGAACAGCGAGCCCGCACCGAACAGGGCGATGCCGAGCGCGAACACCGTGCGGCGGCCGAACCGGTCGCCGAGCGCGGAGGCGACGAGGATCGCTCCGGCGAATGCCAGCGTGTAAGCGTTCACGAACCACTGCAGCTGCTCGATCGTGGCTCCCATCTCGCGATGCAGCACGGGGAGGGCATTGGTCATGACGAGGTTGTCGAGGGTCGCCATGAACATCGGCAGGGAGGCGGCGGCGATGACGAGCGCGACCGGGCGCGATCGCCGGGCCATCGCGGCGGTGCGGCTCCGGCGAGCTGCCGGGGCGGGCGGGGGAACAGTCATGGGAAGCTCCAGTTGTAATTGGATGATCACTAGTGCTGGAGACAATGTAGTAATCAGATGATTACAAAGTCAAGTCATTCACTGATAACCTTTCGGCATGACCTCCGCAACGACCTCCGCACCCGGCGCGACCGAGGATCCGGGACGTCGCCTGTCGTCGGACGAGCGGCGCGCGCAGATCATCCTCGCCGCCCTCACGATCTTCGGCTCCCGCGGGTACGAGGGGGCCACCACCGATCAGGTCGCCCGTGCCGCAGGGGTCAGCCAGCCCTACGTGGTGCGCCTGTTCGGCACGAAGGAGAACCTCTTCCTCGCCACCATCGAGTTCGCGCTCGATCGCCTGCTCTCCGCGTTCCGCACAGCGCTCGCCGCCTCGGACGACGGGGGAGAGCGGCCCGTCGGCAAGCGCATCGGAGAGGCCTACGTCGACCTCATCGAGGTGCGCGGCCTGCATCAGACCCTTGCGCACGCCTACCTGCTCGGCAGCAACCCCGCGATCGGCGCCGCCGCGCGCCAGGGATTCGCGAAGGTGTGGCGCTTCTTCCGCGACGAGATGGGGCTCGACGCCGACGAAGCGCGCACCTTCCTCGCCGAGGGCATGCTGATCAGCACCATGATCGGCCTGCGGATCGTCGACGACTACGGATCCGACCCGCAGATCACGGAGCTGTTCCACGCCTGCTTCCCGAACAAGCTGCCGCACGTGCTCGAGGTGCTCCCGCGCAGCGAGCACCGGCTGTAGGGCGCGCCGCGTCACGGGCCCGGCCTGCGTGGCTCCGCTCCTCCTGGTAGCCTGGTCGGCTCGCTATCGCGCACACGCGCGCGGGCGGAAGGACCACCACCGTGGGATACATCGATGTCGCCGGCGTCTCGCTCACCCTGCCGGACGGCCGCCCGCTGCTCGACGAGGCCTCGTTCCGCGTCGGCGCCGGATCCACCAGCGCCCTGGTTGGCCCCAACGGGGCGGGCAAGTCCACGATCCTGCGGATCATCCGCGGCGCACAGGCGCCGGACGCCGGGGTCGTGACGATCGACGGATCTCTCGGAGTGATGGATCAGTTCGTCGGCCACGGTCGCGAGGGGCAGACCGTGCACGAGCTGCTCATCGCGGTCGCTCCGGCGCGCATCCGGGCGGCCGCGGAGGCGCTGGACGCGGCGGAGAACGCCCTCATCGAGGACGACACGGAGCCCACGCAGATGCGGTACGCGACGGCGATCGCGGAGTACGCGGACGCCGGCGGGTACGAGCACGAGACCGTGTGGGACCAGTGCACGATCGCCGCGCTGGGCGTCCCGTTCGAGCGCGCGCGGTTCCGCGATCTCGCGACGCTCTCGGGCGGCGAGCAGAAGCGGCTCGCGCTCGAGGCGCTTCTGCGCGGACCCGATGACGTGCTGCTGCTCGACGAGCCGGACAACTACCTCGACGTTCCGGGCAAGCGCTGGCTCGAGGAACGGCTGCGCGAGACGCCGAAGACCGTGCTGCTGGTCTCGCACGACCGCGAACTGCTGGCCAGGGCCGCCGACCGCATCGTCACGCTCGAACCGGGTGGCGCCGGTGCGACCGCGTGGGTCCACGGCGGCGGGTTCGCCACCTACCACCAGGCGCGGATCGATCGCATGGACCGGCTCGACGAACTGCGCCGGCGCTGGGACGAGCAGCACGAGAAGCTGAAGACCCTGGTCGCGAACCTCAAGGTCAAGGCCTCCGCCAACGACGGCTTCGCCTCGCGCTATCAAGCGGCGCAGACGCGGCTGCGCAAGTTCGAGCAGGCGGGTCCGCCCGAGGAGCGCCCGCCGGCGCAGGACTTCGACATGCGGCTGCGCGGCGCGCGCACGGGCAAGCGGGCGATCGTCTGCACCGACCTCGAGCTGGCCGGTCTCATGCGGCCGTTCACCACCGAGGTCTGGTTCGGCGACCGCGTGGCCGTGCTCGGCTCGAACGGATCCGGGAAGTCGCACTTCCTGCGGCTGCTGGCGCGGGGCGGCAGCGATCCGGATCCGACCCTCGGACACCTCACCGGCGCGGGCGAGCGGCTCGACGAGGTCGCGCACACCGGCGCGGCGGCGCTGGGCGCGCGCGTCGTGCCCGGACTGTTCGCGCAGACCCATGCGCATCCGGAGTTCGTCGGACGCACGCTGCTGGAGATCCTGCACCGCGGTGACGACCGCCGGACGGGGATGCCCCGCGACGCGGCGAGCTCGGCGCTGGACCGCTACGGGCTCGTGCGCCAGGCGCAGCAGGAGTTCGGCCAGCTCTCCGGCGGGCAGCAGGCCCGATTCCAGGTGCTGCTGCTCGAGCTGTCCGGCGCGACGCTGCTGCTGCTCGACGAGCCGACCGACAACCTCGACCTCGAGTCGGCCGAGGCGCTGGAGGATGCGATCGCGCGATTCGAGGGCACCGTCGTCGCGGTCACGCACGATCGCTGGTTCGCCCGCTCGTTCGACCGCTTCCTCGTGTTCGGCGAGGACGGCGCCGTCTACGAGTCGGACGCCCCGGTCTGGGACGAGCGCCGCGTCGCTCGCGCACGCTGAGGACGCTCCCGAACCCGCGACGGATGCAGGATCCTGCCGCGCCTGCCGGACGGAATCGCCGTTCCGCTTCGGCATCCGTGGCGGGGTCCTGCAGGCGTCCGGTCTCAGCGGGCTGAAGGTGGGCCCGGTAGTCTGAGGGGGTGACCCAGGAGATCGAGCTCGGCCGAGCCAAGCGCGCGCGTCGCGCATACACGTTCGACGACATCGCCGTGGTGCCCTCGCGGCGCACCCGCAATCCGGAGGACGTCTCCACCGCGTGGACGATCGACGCGTTCCCGTTCGCGATCCCCGTGCTCGGCGCGCCGATGGACTCCGTGATCAGCCCCCGCACCGCGATCATGCTGGGGCGGCTCGGCGGGCTGGGCGTGCTCGACCTCGAGGGCCTGTGGACCCGGTACGAGGATCCGGAGCCGCTGCTCGCCGAGATCGCCGGCCTCGACGAGGCGACCGCGACCACCCGGATGCAGGAGCTGTACGCCGAGGCGATCAAACCCGAGCTGATCAAGGCGCGCCTGGCCGAGATCCGCGAGGCCGGGGTCACCGTCGCCGGATCCCTCACCCCGCAGCGCACCCAGGAGCTCTACCAGACCGTGGTCGAGGCCGGTGTCGACCTGTTCGTCATCCGCGGCACGACGGTCTCCGCCGAGCACGTCTCGAGCGTCGCGGAGCCGCTCAACCTGAAGAAGTTCATCTACGACCTCGACGTCCCGGTGATCGTCGGCGGCGCCGCCACCTACACCGCCGCCCTGCACCTCATGCGCACGGGCGCCGCGGGCGTCCTCGTCGGCTTCGGCGGGGGAGCGGCCTCCACCACCCGCGCCACCCTCGGCATCCACGCCCCGATGGCGACCGCGGTCTCCGACGTCGCCGCGGCACGCCGCGACTACCTCGACGAGTCGGGCGGTCGGTACGTGCACGTGATCGCCGACGGCGGCGTGGGCACCTCCGGCGACATCGTCAAGGCGCTCGCCATGGGCGCCGACGCGGTCATGCTGGGGGTCGCGCTCGCCCGCGCCACCGACGCGCCCGGTCAGGGCTTCCACTGGGGCCCCGAGGCGCATCACCCGAAGCTTCCGCGCGGACGCCGCGTCGCGGTCGACGGCGTCGCGACCCTGGAGGAGATCCTGTACGGTCCGGCTCCCGTGGCCGACGGCACGGCGAACCTCATCGGGGCGCTGCGCAAGTCGATGGCGACCACCGGGTACTCCGATCTCAAGGAGTTCCAGCGCGTCGAGGTCGTGCTCTCCCCGTACGAGTCCTGATCCCCCTCTGTCGTTGAACCTTCCCGTGTCCTCACCGCTTCCGGATGCCGCCGCATCGGCTCCCGAGTTCCCGCCGACCCTGCGCGAGGTGATGCTGCGCGGGCGTTGGATCGGGATGCTGCTGCTGTGCCTGGTGGTGGCCGGCGTGTTCGCCTGGCTCGGCCAGTGGCAGCTCGGTCGCGCGATCGACACGAGTCCGCCGGCTCCGGGTGCGACCGAGAAGGTGCTGCCGATCGATCAGGTCGTCAAGCCGGGGGCCTATCTGGATGCGCCGCTCGTGGGGCAGCGCGCCGAGACCAGCGGATCCTGGGTCCCGGGCGACTTCCTGGTGGTCTCCTCGCGGTTCAACGGCGGAGTCGAGGGGTACTGGGTCACGGGGCAGCTGCGCATCGCCGGCACCGCGAAGCCCACCTCGCTCGCCGTCGCGGTCGGCTGGACCGCGGACGAGGAGAAGGCGAAGGCGGCCGCGCAGCGACTCGAGGAGACGGCGGACGGATCCGTGGTCACCGTGAGCGGACGGCTGATCTCGGATGAGGGGCCCGTCGCGCCGCCGCAGGACCAGCCCACGCGGATGGACCGGATGTCGCCGGCGGCGCTGCTCGGGTTCTGGCACGACACCGCCGAGCTGAACGTCTACCGGCCGTTCCTGACCTCGACCGCGCCCCTGGGCGGCCTCGAGGCCATCTCCTCGCCGGCGCCGGAGGAGCACTCCTCGATCAACTGGCTGAACATCTTCTACGCCGTGGAATGGGCGATCTTCGCGGGCTTCGCCTTCTACCTCTGGTACCGCCTGGCGAAGGATGCCTGGGAGCGCGAGCTCGAGGAGTTCGAGGAGCGCCGCACCGCCGCGTCCTGACCCCTCGCCGGCTGCGTCCTGACCCCTCGCTCGGCCGTGTCCCGACCTCTCGCTCGGAGATGTGCGCTTCGCTCGGAGGATCTGCCGGATCCGGTCCGAGGATCGCGTACATCTCCGAAAGAGGTGTTCGTGAACTCCGCGCTCGTACGAGCAAGGAGCGCGTCCGTCGTGCGCCTTCGCGCGGGCGTGGGTGAAGATCCGTTGTCCTTACAGTGAACTCCTTTCAGCGCGTCCTTATGGTCCTTGAAGCCCGTGCATAGCCTCGCTTAGGGTCGGGACGTATGCGCCGTCCCCCAGGCGGCGCCGTCGGCGGTCCCGCGAGGGAGCCGGCGTTCCACTTCCCGAGGAGACAGCACCGATGACGTCCGTCCCCACCGGCGAGAACCGCGCGGTTCCCGCCGTGAATCGCAGAAGGCGGGCGCGTCTGTGCGCGCTCGCCGTGACCACCGTCAGCGCCGTGGGCTTCGGCAGCCTGGTGGCGCTTCCGGCCTTCGCCAACACGTCTGGGAAGGGGGTGGTGATCAACGAGGCGTATCTCTCCGGCGGAAGCGCGGGGGCGGCGTTCACGAACAAGTTCGTCGAGCTCTACAACCCCACGGACGCGGCGATCTCGCTCGACGGCACCTCGGTGCAGTACCGCTCCGCGACCGGCACCACGAACTCCAGCGGCGTGGTCCCGCTCGCCGGATCCATCCCCGCGCACGGCTACTACCTGATCCAGGGCGGCAGCAACGCCACGAACGGCGCGGACCTTCCCACGCCGGACGCGACCGGTGGTCTGAACCCGAGCGGCAGCAGCGGCACGATCGCGCTCGTCAACAGCGCGTCCGCGGTGGCGCTGCCGACCGGATCCCTCGTCGGCAACCCCGACGTGATCGATCTGCTCGGCTACGGCACGTCCAACACGTACGAGGGCGCCGTCGCCGGCGCCCCCACGGGCAACACCGACGTGCGGTCGCTGAACCGCGCCCAGGGTGCCGACACTGACGCGAACAACGCCGACTTCTCGCTCTCGGCGACGATCACGCCGACGAACTCGAAGAACAACGCGACGGACCCCGGCCCCGAGCCGACGCCGACCCCCACTCCGACCGACACGTCCGCGCCGGGCGCGAGCAAGACGATCGCCGAGGTCCAGGGCACGACGGACGCCTCGCCCTACGTCGACCAGACGGTCACCGTGCGGGGCGTCGTCACCGGCGACTACCGCGTCGGCGGCTACAAGGGCATCACGATCCAGACCCAGGGCACGGGCGGCGACACCAAGACCGCTGGCGCCTCGGACGGCATCTTCGTGTTCCTGAACGCGCTCACCCCCTCCGTGGCGCGCGGCGACCTCGTGTCCGTCACGGGCAAGGTGTCGGAGTACTTCGGTCAGACGCAGATCACCCCGGCCGCGCTGGGCGACGTCTCGGTCGTGACGGCCGGCGTGGGCGTCCCGCAGCCGGTCGCGCTGCCCGACAGCGTGCGCGGAGGTGATCGCGAGGCGTACGAGAACATGCTCGTGGCACCGACCGGCACGTACAAGCTCGCCTCCAGCCACCAGCTCTACAACTACGGCGCGCTGTGGCTCAACGCGGGTGACAAGCTCAACGTCAAGGCGACGGAGCTCGCCCGTCCGGGCGCCGATGCGCGACGCGATCACGGCCGCGAACCGTGCGAACCGGATCCTGCTCGACGACGGCTGGTCCTCGCAGATCGGCAAGGGCGGGCACACCGGCGGCCAGCCGTACTTCACCAAGGACACGGTGGTCCGCAACGGCGACACCGTGAACTTCCCCGCCGAGGGCGAGATCCTGCAGTACGGCTTCGACGACTGGCGGCTGCAGCCGGTGGTGCCGATCGACGGCACCTCCGCCGCGTCGCACAAGCCGACCTTCGGCAACGAGAACGCGCGCACGACGGCACCGCCGGCTGTGGGCGGCGATGTGAAGGTCGCGTCCTTCAACGTGTACAACTTCTTCACCACCCTCTCGAGCCAGGACGCGAACGCCCGCGGCGCCAAGACCGACGCGCAGTTCCAGATCCAGCGGTCCAAGATCGTCTCGGCGATCAACGGGCTGGGCGCCGACGTCGTCGGCCTGATGGAGGTCGAGAACGGCCCGAAGTTCGGTCTGGCGCTCGACGCTCCGCTGCAGAACCTCGTGCAGGGGCTGAACGATGCGGCCGGAGCCGAGGTGTGGGACTACGTCCGCACGCCCGCGGCGCTGAACGACACGTCGATCACCGACGTGATCACGACGGCGATCATCTACAAGAAGGCGTCCGTCACCCTGAAGGGCGACGCGTCGACCATCGTGGATGAGACGGTCTTCGGCAACGCCCGCGAGCCGATCGCGCAGACGTTCCAGACCAGCCAGGGCCGCGTGCTCTCGGTCATCACGACGCACCTGAAGTCGAAGTCTCCGCCGCAGAACGCCGGCCCCGAGCCCGCCGACGGGCAGGGCTTCTTCAACGCCGACCGTGTCGCCCAGGCCAAGGCCGAGCTCGCGTTCGCGCAGCAGGTGCAGAAGAGCTCCGGAAGCGACGATGTGTTCCTCGTCGGCGACTTCAACGCCTACGGCAAGGAGGACCCGATCGACGTGTTCTCCCAGGCCGGGTGGACCGACGTCGAGCCGACCTTCGCCACGGGGCAGTACACCTACTCCTTCGACGGTGAGCTCGGATCCCTCGACCACGTGATCGCATCGCCGTCCGCGGCGAAGGCGATCACGGGAGCCGGGGTGTGGAACATCAACTCGCCGGAGTGGAGCGACCGCGGCTACGCGTTCGCGGCCACCGAGACGGGCACCCCGTACCGCTCCAGCGACCACGACCCGATCGTCGTGGGACTCAAGGGCGCGGCGGATCCGATCGACATCAACATCGCGACGATCAACGACTTCCACGGACGCATCGAGGCCGACAGCGCCGCCGCCGGCGCCGCGGTCGTGGCCGGTGCGGTCCAGGAGTTCCGGGCGCAGAACCCGAACACGATCTTCGCGGCCGCGGGCGACCTCATCGGCGCCTCCACGTTCACGTCCTTCATCCAGCAGGACAACCCGACGATCGACGCGCTGAACGCGGCCGGTCTCGATGTGAGCGCGGCGGGCAACCACGAGTTCGACCAGGGGTACGCCGATCTCCGCGACCGGGTCATCCCGCGTGCGGACTGGACCTACCTCAGCTCCAACGTGTTCCTCACCGCGGACGGCAAGCCGGCTCTCACCCCGTCGTGGGTGAAGGACGTGCAGGGCGTCAAGGTGGGCTTCATCGGCGCGGTGACCGAGGATCTGCCGACCCTCGTCTCGCCCGACGGCATGAAGGGCCTGGAGGTGCGCGACATCCCCACGTCGGTGAACAAGGTCGCCGCAGCGCTCAAGGACGGCGACCCGTCCAACGGCGAGGCCGACGTGATCATCCTGCTCGTGCACGAGGGCGCGACCACGACCGACGTGGCCAGCATCACCCCGGAGTCGCGCCTGGGCGAGATCGTCAACGGCGTCGACAAGAGCGTGAACGCGATCGTCTCCGCGCACACGCACCTCGCCTACAACCACGTGATCGACGGGCGTCCGGTGGTCTCCGCCGGCCAGTACGGCGAGAACATGGGCCTCATGGATCTGAAGGTCGACCCGACCACGAAGAAGCTGCTCTCGATCACCAACGAGATCAAGCCGCTCGCGAAGCAGATCACCGACCCGAAGGATCCGACCAAGAAGATCTGGGTGGGCAACTACCCCGCGGTCCCGGCGGTGCAGGCCATCGTGGACGCGGCGAAGAAGAAGGCCGATGAGCTGGGCGCGGTCAAGCTCGGCGACATCACCGCCGACTTCAACCGCGCGCGCCAGAGCGACGGCAAGACGGAGAACCGCGGTGGCGAGTCCACCCTGGGCAACTTCGTCGCCGACGTCCAGAAGTGGTCGACCGGCGCCGACTTCGCCGTGATGAACCCGGGCGGTCTGCGTGCCAACCTCACCTACGCGTCGAGCGGCGCGGGGGATGCGGACGGCAGCGTCAGCTACCGGGAGGCCGCGACGGTCCAGCCGTTCGCGAACACGCTGATGACGGTGAAGCTCACCGGCGCGCAGGTGAAGCAGGTGCTCGAGCAGCAGTGGCAGCCGGCGGGTTCGGCGCGTCCGTTCCTGAAGCTCGGCGTCTCCAAGGAGCTGACCTACACGTACGACCCGGCCGCTCCGGCGGGGTCGCACATCACGGGCATCCTGGTGAACGGCACGCCGATCGACCCGGCCGCGACCTACACCGTGGGGGCGAACGCCTTCCTCGCAGCCGGCGGCGACGCGTTTACCGCGTTCCAGCAGGGCACCGACAAGAAGGACACCGGCAAGGTGGACCTGCAGTCGATGGTCGACTGGTTCGCGGCGAACAAGACGGCATCCCCCGACCTCGCTCAGCGCGCGGTCGGCGCGGTGCTCTCCGCTCCCGCCGACGCGGCCGGCTACAAGGCCGGGGAGAGCGTCACGCTGAACCTCAGCTCGCTCGCGTTCAGCGCGGGCGAGAAGGCTCCGGGAGACGTCACGGTCTCGCTCGGCGGTACCCCGCTCGCCACGACGGCCGTGAACGCGGCGGTCACGGTGGACGCCTTCGACGAGGCGGGCACCGCGACCCTGACCTTCACGATCCCCGAGGGCGTGACCGGCGCGCAGGCGCTGCAGGTCGACGTCGCGGTCACGGGGACGTCGCTCCGGCTGCCGATCACGGTCGCGGGATCCGACACCGGATCCTTCAACGGCACGATCTCGGTCGGTGCGGCCAAGGTCCTCGCGGGGGAGAAGCTGACGCTGACCGGCACGGACTTCGAGCCGGGCGAGACGCTGACGCTGCAGCTGCGCGACCAGGGCAAGAAGGGCACGGTCATCGACCTCGGCACCGTCAAGGTCGGCGGCGACGGATCGTTCACCGCCGCACCGGTGGTGCCGCGCTCCGTGAAGGGCGGCGACTACCTCGTCGCCGCGACGCAGGCGGACGGGGACGAGGCGACCGCCGCCGTCACCGTGGTCCGCGGCAAGGGCCAGCTCAAGCTCGGCGCCTCCTCGGTCGCCGCGGGCGGCACGGTCACGATCTCCGGATCGGGTCTCGAGGAGAACGAGAAGGTGGCTCTCGAGCTGCACTCCACCCCGGTCTCGCTCGGCTCGGCGACGGCGGACGCGGACGGCGCCTTCACGGCCACCGTCACGATCCCCGCCGGCACCGCCGCAGGGCAGCACCACGTGGTGGCGATCCTGTCGGACGGCTCGCAGATCTCCGTGGAGATCACGGTCGTCGCGGCCGGATCCGGGGGAGGCCTCGCGCTGACCGGTGCGGACTCGGGCTCGTTCCTCCTCCTTGCCCTGGTGCTGCTGGCACTCGGGCTGGGGCTGGTCGTCGCCCGTCGTCGCCTGCGCGTGGAGTGATCCTCTCGCGCTGACCTGCGAAGGCCGTCGGATCTCCGGATCCGGCGGCCTTCGTCGTGCGGCGCCGCGTCCCCCTGGTCCGGGAATCGCGCACAGGTCCGGCGCTTAGACTGGAGGCATGCCCGAACCGAAAGCCGCGAGCTTCCCGGCCATCCGCGGGGCGCTGAAGTTCTACCAGATCGCTTCTGTGATCACCGGCGTCATGCTCCTGCTCCTGGTCACGGAGATGATCCTCAAGTACACCCCGATCCACCTCGAGCTCTTCGCGGGCGGATCCGGCGGCTTCCTCTGGTTCGCCCCGGTCGTCGAAGGCGTGCACGGCGGCCTCGAGTCCACCGGCAACGGCCTGAACCTCTCGATGGGGATCCTGGTCGCGCACGGCTGGTTCTACGTCGTGTACCTCTTCGCCTGCTTCCGCGTGTGGAGCCTGATGCGCTGGCCGTTCCTCCGCTTCATCATGCTCGCCCTCGGCGGCGTCGTGCCCTTCCTCTCCTTCATCATGGAGACCCGCGTCGCCCACGAGGTGAAGGCGTATCTCGCCGCGCGGGAAGCCTCCTCCGACCAGAACTCCTCGACCACTCCCGCCACGGAAGGTGCCCGTTGACCGACAACACTCCCGACACCGAGCAGCGCCCCGCCCTCGTCGTCGACTTCGGTGCGCAGTACGCGCAGCTGATCGCCCGCCGCGTCCGCGAGGCCGGCGTCTACAGCGAGATCGTGCCGCACACCGCGACGGCCGCCGAGATCGCGGCGAAGAACCCGGTCGCGCTGATCCTGTCCGGCGGTCCGTCCTCGGTGTACGAAGAGGGCGCCCCGCAGCTGGATCCGGCGGTGTTCGACCTCGGCGTGCCGACGCTCGGCATCTGCTACGGCTTCCAGTACATGGCGCGCACCCTCGGCGGCGAGGTGGCCAACACCGGCCTGCGCGAGTACGGCGCGACCGACGCGATGATCCCGATCAACGACTCCACGCTGCTCGGCGGTCAGCCCGCGGAGCAGAACGTGTGGATGAGCCACGGCGACCAGGTCGCCCAGGCGCCCGACGGGTTCCAGGTGCTCGCCTCGACGCCGGCCACCCCCGTGGCCGCGTTCGCGGACGAGGAACGCAAGCTCTACGGCGTGCAGTGGCACCCCGAGGTCAAGCACTCCGACCACGGCCAGGAGATCATCGAGAACTTCCTGCACAAGGGCGCCGGGCTCCCCGCCGACTGGAACAGCGACAACGTCATCGCCGAGCAGGTCGAGCGGATCCGCGCGCAGGTCGGCGACGCCCGCGTGATCTCCGCGATGTCCGGCGGCGTCGACTCCGCCGTGTCGACCGCGCTGGTGCACAAGGCCATCGGCGACCAGCTCACCGCGGTGTTCGTCGACCACGGTCTGCTGCGCAAGGGCGAGCGCGAGCAGGTCGAGCGCGACTACGTCGCCTCGACCGGCGTGCGCCTCATCACGGTCGACGCGGCCGACACGTTCCTCGGTCACCTGGCCGGCGTGACGGATCCCGAGACCAAGCGCAAGATCATCGGCCGCGAGTTCATCCGCACCTTCGAGCAGGTGCAGCGCGATCTCGTCGAGGAGGCGAAGGCCTCGGGCGAGAAGGTCCGGTTCCTCGTGCAGGGCACCCTGTACCCCGACGTCGTCGAGTCCGGCGGCGGCGCGGGCACCGCGAACATCAAGTCGCACCACAACGTCGGCGGTCTCCCCGACGACCTCGACTTCGACCTCATCGAGCCGCTGCGCACCCTCTTCAAGGACGAGGTGCGCGCGATCGGCCGTGAGCTCGGGATCCCCGAGGCCATCGTCGGCCGTCAGCCGTTCCCCGGCCCTGGCCTCGGCATCCGCATCATCGGCGAGGTCACCCGCGAGCGCCTCGACATCCTGCGCGAGGCCGATGCGATCGCCCGGGAGGAGCTCACGCTCGCCGGCCTCGACCAGACCATCTGGCAGTGCCCGGTGGTGCTGCTCGCCGACGTGCGGTCGGTGGGCGTGCAGGGCGACGGCCGCACCTACGGTCACCCGGTCGTGCTGCGCCCGGTGTCGTCCGAGGACGCGATGACCGCGGACTGGACCCGTCTGCCGTACGACGTGCTGGCGAAGATCTCGAACCGCATCACGAACGAGGTGCGCGACGTCAACCGCGTGGTCCTCGACGTGACGTCGAAGCCGCCGGCAACCATCGAGTGGGAGTGACGAAGGAGCTCCCACTCGACGAAAGGCGCCGGTGGCACTCGGCCGCGCCAGCGGTCGAGTGGGAGTGACGCGGTCGCTCCCGCTTCGCCGCTGATCCGTGAGACACCACTTTCCGCACGAGACACCACGCGTGTCGTGACGTCTCGTGCAGAAAGTGGTGTTTCGCTTTCTGCTGCGACCGAAGCTGTGGTCACCGGCCGGTGCGGGCAGGATGGAGTCATGGCGAACGGACGCACGAAGCTGTCGGTGATCGGAGCGGGCGGGGTCGGGGTGGCGGTCGCGTATGCGGCCCTCATCCGGGGGAGCGCCTCGGAGGTCGCGCTCTACGACGTCGCGACGGAGAAGGTCGACGCCGAGGTGCTCGACCTCGCACACGGCACGCAGTTCACGGCATCGTCGGTGAGCGGCGGATCCGATCTCTCCGTGGTCGACGGCAGTGACGTGATCGTCGTGACGGCCGGCGCGAAGCAGCAGCCGGGGCAGACCCGCATGGAGCTGGCCGGCACCAATGTGCGCATCCTGCAGGCCCTCATGCCCGCGCTCGTCGAGCGGGCCCCCGACGCGGTCTACATCATCGTCACGAACCCGGCCGATGTGATGACCGTCGTCGCGCAGCGGATCTCCGGGCTCCCGCCGCAGCGGGTGTTCGGATCCGGCACCGTGCTGGACACCTCGCGCCTGCGCTGGCGGATCGCCGAACGCGCGGGGGTGAGCACCGCCAGCGTGCACGCCGACATCGTGGGCGAGCACGGCGACACCCAGTTCCCGCTCTGGTCGAACGCGACGATCGGGCCCGTCCCGATCCTGGACTGGCCCTCGGACGACCCGTTCACCCCGGCGGAGCTCGACCGCATCGCGATCGAGGTGCGCGACGCGGCGTATGCGGTGATCCGGGGCAAGGGCGCCACGAACCTCGCGATCGGGGTGAGCGCGGCCCGCATCGCGGAGGCCGTGCTGAACGACGAGCACGCCGTGCTCCCCGTCGCGACCGTGCTGGACGACGTGCACGGCATCAGCGGGGTCGCGCTCTCGGTGCCGTCGGTGGTGAGCGCCGCCGGGGCCGAAGCGCTCGGCGAGACGCCGATGACCGCCGACGAGGAGGCGAGGCTCGCGGCGTCGGCGGCGGCGATCCGCGCGGCGCTGGACGAGCTCGGCTGACGTCGATCCGCGAGAAGCCGCTTCTCGCATGAGACGCCCCGTGTGCCGTGATGTCCCATGCAGGATCCGGCTTCTCACGCGCCGGCCGCGCCGGCCCCTGGAACGGCTCAGCCCAGGTGCTTGAGGGCCTCGCGGCGGCTCAGCGGGGAGAGGCCGGGGTGCGCGTCGACGAAGGCCCGCACCCAGTCCGGATCCGCCCTCGCGTGGTCGCGCAGAGCCCAGCCGATCGCCTTGCGGATGAAGAACTCGCCGTCGCCGAGGTTCGCCTCGATCACGTCGGAGAGCAGGGCGTGATCGACGCGGTCCTTGCGCTGCAGCTGGGCGATGATCGCCGCGCGGCGGATCCAGAAGTCCTCGTCGTCCGCCCACACGCGCAGCTCCACGGCCAGCTCGACCGGGTGCGCGTCGAGCAGATCGGCGAGCCGGTGCGCGACCTCGTCGACGTGGTCCCACCAGGCTCCGGTGCGGATCATCTCCTCGTGCACGTCGAGCAGGTCCAGCAGCCCGCGCAGGGGCCGCAGCGCCATCAGGGCCTGGGCGGCGTAGCGCTCCTCGCGGTACTCGGCCTCCCGCCACAGGTCGAGGGCCGCCTCCCGCAGCTCATCGACGTCGGCGACACCGCGCGCCGCCTGTGTGGCCAGCCGCCGCGCCTCCGGCACGCGCACTCCGAGGAACGGCATGGCCGACTTCATGTAGGCCTGCTGGCCCGGTGCGAGAGCGGGATCCGCGGCCGCACGCAGGGTCTCGCGGATCTCGGCGGCCAGGCGGGAGGAGGACGTCACATCCGGAGTCTAGAAAAACTTCGAAGGATTCTCGACGAGCTGTCGATCCCGCGTCTTCTCGTTCGACGTCTTGAGTGAGAGGGTCGAAGGACGACCCCCGATGAGGAGACAGACATCATGAAGTTCATGCTGATCATGCGCGCGGACGAGCAGGGCGTGCGGGCGTACGAGGACATGCCGTTCGAGCAGGTCATCGAGGCGATGGGCCGGTACAACGAGTCGATGATCAAGGCGGGCGTGCTGCTGGCCGGAGAGGGCCTCACCGACGCCGCGGAGGGTTTCGTCGTCGACTTCTCCGGCGAGGCGCCGCTGGTCACCGACGGCCCCTACGGCGAGACGAAGGAGCTGTTCAACGGCTTCTGGATCATCGAGACGTCCACGCGCGAGGAGGCGGCGGAGTGGGCCAAGCGTGCGCCGCTCGGACCGGGTGCGTTCCTCGAGGTGCGTCGCGTCACCGAGCTGGAGGACTTCCCGGCCGACAACGAGTGGATCCAGAAGGAGGCCGGCTGGCGCGAGGAGGCCGCCGCCCGCGCGGCCGAGTGACGGCGATGGCCGGATCCGATTCCGCGGCGACGGAGGGCGCTGAGACAGAGCGCGCCGTCGCCGCGGTGTGGCGCATCGAGTCGGCGCGGATCATCGCCACGCTGACGCGTTTCACCGGGGACTTCGGCCTCGCCGAGGACCTCGCGCAGGATGCCCTGCTGGAGGCCCTCGCGCAGTGGCCGCGCGACGGGGTGCCCGCGAACCCCGCCGCCTGGCTGACGGCCGTGGCCAAGCGCCGCGCCATCGACGGGTGGCGGCGAAGGGAGCGCTATGACGATCGCCTCGCCGTGATCGCGCACGATCTCGAGCGGGAGCAGGACGCCGCCCTGGACGCGCCGCCCTGGGATCCCGACGCGATCGACGACGACGTGCTGCGACTGGTCTTCATCGCCTGCCACCCGGCGCTCTCGCGGGAGGCGCGCGTGGCCCTCACCCTGCGCGTGGTCGGCGGTCTGAGCACGGAGCAGATCGCGCGCGCGTTCCTGGTGCCCACGGCCACCGTGCAGCAGCGCATCGTGCGGGCGAAGAAGACGCTCTCGGTCGCCAGGGCTCCCTTCGAGGTGCCGGGGCGCGACGAGTTCCCCGCCCGGCTCGGAGCCGTGCTCGGCGTGCTCTACCTGGTGTTCAACGAGGCGCATGCGGCGTCGGCGGGGGAGGACCTGCTCCGTCCGGATCTGGGACGCGAGGCGATCCGGCTCGCCCGGGTCCTGACCGCGCTGATGCCGGCCGAGCCGGACGTGCACGCGCTGCTCGCGCTCCTCGAGCTCACCGCCGCGCGCTTCCCGGCGCGCGTCGATGCGCACGGCGACCCGGTGCTGCTCGCCGACCAGGACCGCCGTCTGTGGGACCGCGGTCGCATCGCGCGCGGACGCGCCGCCCTGGCCCGGGCGGACGCCTTCGGCCGCGGGCGCGGGGCGTACGCCCTGCAGGCGGCGATCGCCGAATACCATGCCGTCGCGCCATCGGTCGAGGAGACCGACTGGGAGCGCATCGTGCTGCTGTACGAGGCGCTCGGGCGTCTCGCGCCCTCGCCGGTCGTGGAGCTCAACCGCGCCGCAGCCGTCGCGATGGCGACGGGCCCGGCGTCGGCGCTGCGGATCGTCGACGGGCTCGTCGCGGGCGGGGCCCTGCGCGGCTACCACCTGCTGCCGGCGACGCGCGGCGAGCTGCTGCTGCGCCTCGGGCGGGCGGAGGAGGCGCGCTCGGAGTTCGCGGTCGCCGCGGCGCTGGCCGGCAACGACCGGGAGCGTGCGCTGCTCGAGCAGAAGGCCCGCGGCTGACGGATCCAGCCCCGTTCTCGGCGGGACCGGACTCCGGCCCCGACGAGAACGACGAAGGCCGCCCTCCGAGGAGAGCGGCCTTCGTGCGGATCAGAGCCGCGTCAATTGTTGCCGCGGGCGATCGCGATCATGCGCAGGATCTCGACGTAGAGCCAGACGACGGTGACCATGATGCCGAAGCCGCCGAGCCAGCCGTACTGACGCGGGGCGCCGTTGCGCACGCCCTGCTGGATCTGGTCGAAGTCCATGACCAGCGAGTACGCGGCGAGGAAGACGACGAGCACGCCGATGATCAGGCCGAGCGGGATGCCGGCGACCTTGGCGCTGTACAGGCCGAACATCTGGTTCGCCGGCAGCACGTTGAAGACCATCAGCACGACGTTGAGCAGCGAGAACAGCAGGTAGCCGAGCATCGCGATCATCACGATCTTGGTCATCTTCGCGGAGGCGCGGACCTTGCCGCTCGCGAACAGCGCGAGGGTGACGGCGACCACGGCCGCCGTGGCGAGGGTCGCCTGCAGCACGATGCCGGGCCAGAGCACCTCGAAGAACGCCGAGATGCCTCCGATGAAGAGGCCCTCGAACGCGGCGTACGCGAAGATCAGCGCCGGGCGCACCTTCTTGCGCGAGGTGAAGCTGACGACCATCGCGAGCACGAAGCCGCCGAGCGCGCCCACGGCCCACGGCCAGATCGCGACGGCGGTCGGCGTGCGCGGCACGGCCACCCCGCCGAGGGTGAAGAACCAGCCGACCGCGGCGAAGACGAGCAGGATCCCGAACAGGCCCGCGGTCTTCCAGACCGTGTCCTCGACGGTCATCCGGTCGGTCTCGATGGCGCCGGCGGACGGCGCGGCATACATGCCCTCGAGGTTCGCGTTGACGGCGGCCTGCTGGGCCGCGGCGAGCTGCGTCGCGGGCGGCGGCGGCGCGTACTGGCCACCCGCCTGCGCGCCCCCGGGATAGGTCGCGACGGCACGCGGATCCCGCTCCTTGAACGCCGGGTTGTTGAAGGCGAAGTTGCTCATGGTCGGCCTCACTCCTCAGAAGTGGTGGTCATCTTCCCTCTACAGTACCGGCGGAACCCGTGAGGAGCACTGCCGTACGCTGAGAGCGTGACCCGACGGATCCCGCCCGACGTCTCGCCGACGGATCCGTCCGTCCGTCCGCTCCTGATCGGCCACCGCGGCGCCCCCGGTCATCGGCCGGAGCACACCGCATCGTCCTATCGTCTCGCCTTCGCGATGGGGGCGGACGCCGTCGAACCCGACGTCGTCGCGACCGCCGACGGGGTACTGGTGATCCGTCACGAGAACGAGATCTCGGGCACCACCGACGTGGCCGACCATCCCGAGTTCGCGGATCGCCGCACGACGAAGCGCGTCGACGGGGAGCGTCTCACCGGGTGGTTCACCGAGGACTTCACCTGGGCCGAGCTCGCCACCCTGCGCTGTCGGGAGCGGATCCCCGCCCTGCGTCCCGGATCCGCGGAGTTCGACGGCACCGAGCCGATCCTGCGGCTGACCGATCTGCTGGCGCTCGTCGCCGACGCCTCGGCCGAGCGCGGTCGCGAGCTCGGCATCGTGCTGGAGATCAAGCATGCGACCTTCTTCGCCCGGATCGGGCACGATCTCGCGGCACTGGTCGAGCGCGACCTGCGCGCGGCCGGATGGGCGTCGGGGGAGCACCCGCTCTGGATCGAGTCGTTCGAGCAGACCGTCCTGGCGGAGCTGCGCGGGCGCGGCGTCCGCGGGAGGTTCGTGTACCTGCTGGAGGCGACCGGTGCGCCGGCGGATCTCGTCGCGCGGGACGGCGCCGACGCGCAGACCTATGCGGAGGCGCTCGCCCCGGAGGGGCTCGACCGGCTGGCCGGCGAGGTCGACGGCATCAGCGTGGACAAGGCGATCCTGCTGCGCGACCACGGAGCGGACCTGGTCCGGGCGGCGCACGCACGCGGGCTGGACGTGTTCACCTGGACCTGTCGTCCGGAGAACGCGTTCCTCGACCACCGCTTCCGCCGGGGAGCGCGCAAGGCCGCGTTCGGCGACTACCGGGCGGAGTGGGAGTCGATCGCGGCGACCGGGGTGGACGGGGTCTTCGTCGACCATCCGGACCTGGGCGCCGCGGTGCTCCGCTGACGCCCTCCGCGCCGGAGTCGATGTCCGCTGCTCGACCTAGACTGGGAAGGTCATGAGCGAAGCCCCCTCTCCCGTCATCCTCCCGCCCGGAACCGCCCCTCGAACGGGTGCGGGACCGTCCGCGGGGGCCCCCGCGGACGACCTGCTCGCGGGCCTCAACCCGCAGCAGCTCGACGCGGTCACCTACCGCGGGCAGGCCCTGCTCATCGTGGCGGGTGCGGGGTCGGGCAAGACGAGCGTGCTGACCCGGCGCATCGCGCTGCTGCTGCGTCAGCGGGAGGCCTGGCCGAGCCAGATCCTCGCGATCACCTTCACCAACAAGGCCGCGGGCGAGATGCGCGAGCGCGTCGCACAGCTCGTCGGAGACACGGCCCGCGGCATGTGGATCTCGACGTTCCACTCGGCCTGCGTGCGCATCCTGCGTCGCGAGGCCGAGCAGTTCGGGTTCACCAAGTCGTTCACGATCTACGACTCCGGCGACTCGCGCGCGCTCATCAAGAGGCTCGTCAAGGAGCACGAGGCCGACGCGTTCGGCTACACCCCGGCCGCGATGCAGTCGCGCATCTCGAAGCTCAAGAACGAGTTGCAGGATGCCGAGTCCTTCGCCCGGCAGGCGAACATGTCGGATCCGGCGGAGCGCGTGTTCGCGGAGGTGTTCGCCGACTACCAGCGTCAGCTGCAGAAGGCCAACGCCTTCGACTTCGACGACCTGATCGGGCAGACCGTCTACCTGTTCCGCGCGTTCCCGCAGGTGGCCGACGTCTACCGGCGCCGCTTCCGCCACATCCTCGTCGACGAGTACCAGGACACGAACGCCGCGCAGTACGCGCTCATCCACGAGCTCACCCGCCCGGTGCAGGGGAGCGCGCCCGAGCCGTATGCCTCGAACGGCATGATGATCTTCGAGCCGGATCCGCAGGAGGCCGCCGGCGCCGAACCGGGCGCCGCCCTCACCGTGGTCGGCGACTCCGACCAGTCCATCTACGCGTTCCGCGGCGCCGACATCCGCAACATCAGCGAGTTCGAGCGCGACTTTCCGGGCGCCAAGGTGGTGCTGCTCGAGCAGAACTACCGCTCGACGCAGAACATCCTCTCCGCCGCGAACGCCGTGATCAGCAACAACTTCGACCGCAAGGAGAAGAAGCTCTGGAGCGACAAGGGATCCGGTGACGCGATCGTCGGGTTCACCGGCTACTCGCAGCACGACGAGGCCCAGTTCGTCGCGGACGAGGTCGAGGCGCTGCGCCGGGCGGGCATGCCGTACGGGGAGATGGCGGTGTTCTACCGCACCAACTCGCAGTCGCGTGCACTCGAGGAGATCCTCATCCGCTCCGCCGTGCCCTACAAGATCATGGGCGGCACCAAGTTCTACGAGCGCGCCGAGATCAAGGACGCCCTCGCCTACCTCGTCGCGGTCGCGAACCCCGCCGACGAGATGGCGGTGCGGCGGATCCTGAACAAGCCGCGCCGCGGGATCGGAGACGTGACGGAGACGTCGATCGCGCGATTCGCGGAGGAGCACGGGCTGAGCTTCCGCGATGCCCTCGCGCACCCGACCCAGCTCGGCGTCGGGCCGAAGATCCAGGGCGCGATCGCGCAGCTGGACGCCGTGCTGCGCGAGGCGACCGAGATCATGCTGCCGGCCAGCGGCGAGATCGCACCGCCCACCGCGGTCGCGGAGGGCCTCACGGTGCTGCTGCAGAAGAGCGGCTACCTGGACGCGCTGCGCGCGAGCCGCGACCCGCAGGACGAGGCCCGTCTGGAGAACCTCGACGAGCTCATCGCGGTGACCCGCGACTTCGCCCGGAACAATCCCGAGGGCACGATCGCCGACTTCCTCACGGAGGTCGCGCTCGTCTCGGACGCCGATGACCTCGACGACGAGTCCGGGGTGGTCTCGCTCATGACGATGCACACGGCGAAGGGTCTCGAGTTCGACGCCGTGTTCGTGACGGGCGTCGAAGAGGATCTCATCCCGCACCGGATCTCGGCGAACGAGCCGGGCGGTCCGCAGGAGGAGCGGCGCCTCTTCTACGTCGGCATCACCCGGGCCCGCAAGCGCCTGCACCTGTCGCTGGCGATGACCCGCGCCCAGTTCGGCGAGGTGTCGGTCGCGATGCCGAGCCGGTTCCTGCAGGAGATCCCGGGCGACCTCATCGACTGGCGGCAGTCGCCGGGCGACGTGAACTCCCGCGGCGGCACGCAGTCCCGAGCCCTCAACGCCCGCCGGCCGGGCGGCTTCGGCGGTTCCGGCAGCGGCTCCGGCGACCGGTTCGCCGCGCGGGCGCTGCCGAAGCGCGAGGGCCTCACGCCCCTGTCCACGGCGATGGACAAGTTCCCGAACCGGGTGACGGCGAAGGTGCGCGACAACGGCGATCTCGAGCTGAACGCCGGCGACCGGATCCGCCACGACGACTTCGGTGAGGGGCGGGTCGAGGCGATCACGGGCGAGGGGGCCAAGCGGATCGCGCATGTGCGCTTCGATTCCGCAGGTCAGAAGAAGCTGCTCGTCAAGATCGCGCCGATCCAGAAGCTCTGACGCGAAGGGCGCGGTTAGGCTGGGGCAATGGGTCTTTTCTCGCGCCGTAGCAAGCAGGACGATGCCGTCACGCCGGAGTCCGCTCCTGCCACCGCCGAGGAGGCCGCCGACGCCGACCGGGCATCGGTCTCCGTCGCCGAGGGCGGCGCCGGCGCGGCCGACGCCGATGTGCCGGTCGTGAACATCGCGGTGCAGGCCTTTCGCGGGCTGGGCTCGCCGTCCGGCCCCGTCGTCGACGCGCCGACCGAGGCGCCCGAGCCCGGTCATGACCTGATCGACCCCGTCGTGGACGAGGCGCCCGTGCCGCCTACTCAGGCGCAGGCTCCTTCCGGGCGTCCGCCGCTCCCGCTGGCTCCGGCGGATCCGCCGGAGCCGACCGAGTCGATCCCCGGAATGCCCGACAACGTGCTGCTGCGCGAGGCGCTTGCCATGCTCGGCGACGACGCGAGCCAGGCGGAGCTGCTCGGCGTGCTCCGCCAGTCGCTGCAGGGCAACCTCTTCCTGCGCGTGAGCGGCGATGCCGGCGAGCAGATCAAGGAGGGCCGGCCGCTCGCCGTCGCCGTCGTCAACGACGGCGAGAACTCCTTCATGCTCGCTTTCAGCTCGGCCGCCGCCGTGCGCGACTCCGTGCAGCAGGGCGATGAGGACCCATCGGAGACCTCCGCCGTGGTGCAGCCCGTTCAGGCCGTCTACCAGAACGTGATCGAGGGACCTTTCGCGGGGCTCATCATCGACAACGCCTCCGAGCCGCACCGTGTCGTGTTCCCGTCGGAGATCCTGCAGAAGGCGCTGGAGGAGGCGGATCCGACCTTCGCGGTCAAGGCCCTGCTCGCGGCGCCCCGTGCGGCGGACTCCGAGGCCCGTGTGGCCGAGGCGCTGACCACGGCCCGGCTCTGGGTGGCGGTCAGCGATGTCGACGGCGACGGCCAGTACGGCGTGGCGGAGGCGCACACGGCCGAAGGGGCACGCTACCTGCAGCTGTTCAGCCACCCGCTCGAGGTCATCGCGCTCGGCCGCGGCGACCAGCCCCTGCCCTTCACCGCCGAGCAGATCGGCGCCGTGCTCGTTCAGCAGCCCGAGATGAGCGGCGTGCTGGTCGACGCCGCGGGCCCCGCGATCGCGGTCGGGCGGGACGCCCTCGGTCCTGTGATCGCGCTCGCTCCCGCTGCGGAGGAGTCGGCCGAGTAGGCCGCCGGCCCGGCTGGAGCCGGCCGAGGAGGCCGTCGGTCCGGCGCGGAATCGGCCGAGGAAGCCGTCGGTCCGGCGCGGAATCGGCCCGGCGGAGCCCCGTCGAGTGGCTCTGGGAGGGCATCCTCAAGGGCACCCTCAAGGATCCGTGAAGCCAACCTCAAGAACATGTGAACGCTCTTGCATGCCAGTATTCCGAAATGAAGGATGAGGTCAACAACCCCGACCACGAGGACGATCATGACCAGCACAGCCCCTTCATCCACCCGCACACGTCGCAAGGTTCTCGCCGTCCTCGCCGGAGGCCTCGTCCTCGGCGTGGGCGCCGCGATCACCCTCGCGGCCTGGAACGACTCCGAGTTCGCGACCGGCACGTTCACCGCCGGCTCCTTCAACCTGCAGGGGTCCACGGACGGCACCACCTACGGCGAGCACACGACCGCTCCCGGCGCTCCGCTGACGTTCAGCGCCAACTTCGGCAACCTCACGCCCGGTGACAGCGTCTACGCGTCGTACTGGCTGCAGCTCGACAAGAACACGACCAGCCCGGCGACCGTCACGCCCGCGCTCGACGCCACGTCCGGCACGGGCAGCAACGCATCGGCCATCTCGTACAAGGTCTACACGGTGCCCAGCGCGACCGTGTGCGACGCGAACGTGGCCACGACCGGCACCCTGATCCTCTCCGGCGCGAACCTCAGCACCGCCACCGGTGCGACGACCTTCTCGCTGGCCAAGGGCACCCCGCCGACCACCGCCGGCGCCGCGCAGAAGCTGTGCTTCGTCGCGACCGCCGGAACCCAGGCGGTCCTGCAGCAGGGACAGAGCGGAACGGCCGTCTGGAAGTTCACCGCGACCTCGAACTGAGGACGTCATGATGCGAGCCCACCGGGGGAGGCGAGCAGCGCCGCGCGCTGAGGTGCGAAGGATCCGTCTGCTGCGGATCCGGGCGCTGCTCGTCGGCGGGCTCGTGCTCGGCACGGGAGCGACATCCACCCTGGCGAGCTGGAACGACGGTGAGTACGCCACCGGTTCGTTCACGGCCGCCCGATTCGGCATCGAGGGCAAGCTGCCCACCGAGACCGACTACGGCAAGCACACCGGTTCCAATGCGGCAGTGCTGGGGTTCACCCCCGCCGTGACCGGTCTGTATCCCGGGGTCACCGGGTATGCGGCGTTCTCGGTGCGGGCCACCAGCGGATCGATCGCCGGCTCGGTCCGGCTCACCGCCGGAACGCCGACCGGCACGCTCACCGAACTCCGCTACGGCGTGCGGACGGTGGGCAGCGCATCGGCGTGCAACGCCTCCGGCTACTCCGGCGGGACCTCCGTGATCCCGGACAACTCGACCTTGGACACGTCGGCCGCCGTCTCGCAGACGCTGGCCGCCGACCGCACCCCGGTGTACTACTGCTTCGCGATTTCGTTGCCCGTGGGGGCCTCGAACGGGATGCAGTCCCAGTCGAGGGCGCAGTCGTGGCAGTTCGTCGCGACCTCCGGCTGAGCCGGGCGCACGCGGCGGCGGCACCGAAGGATCCACGTGATCGCGATCCGCTCGCCGCGGATCACACAGAGAGAAGGACGGCATGACCGAGACGACGCAGCCCCTCACCCGCCGTGCCGCACGCGAGAACGCGGCGGCGGACGGCACCCGCGGCGAGCACGCCGAGACTCCCCGCACGACAGCGGCGGAGTCCCGTGACGAGCGACCGGCCGCGGAGGGCGGACGGTCGCGCCGCACCTCTCTTCGAGGTGTGCTCGGCGAGGTCCTGCTCTGGGTCCTGGCCCTGGCGGGGCTCGTCTGTATCGTGCTGGTGGTCCTCGCGTTCACCGCGCACATCACGCTCATCATGTTCCGCACCGGCTCGATGGCCCCCACGATCCCCGCCGGATCCGTCGCGATCGTGCAGCAGATCCCCGCGTCGCAGGTGCACGTCGGAGACGTGGTCACCGTGGACCGCCCCGGCGAGCTCCCCATCACGCACCGGGTGCGCGTGGTCGCGGACGGCCCGCAGCCCGGCGAGCGCCTCCTCACGCTGCGCGGCGACGCGAACGCGCACGACGACCTGGCGCCGTATCCGGTCTCGACCGTGCGGATCGTGCGCTTCTCGGTCCCCGGGATCGCCCCCGTGATCGTCGCGTTCAGCAACCCGCTCGTGCTCGGCGGGATCACGGTCGGCGTCGCCGGCCTGGTGATCTGGGCGTTCTGGCCGCGCGGCCGCCGCCCGCAGGGACAGGACGGCTCCGATGAGGGGCACGGCGGTCCGGCGGACCGTCCCGCGGACGCGGGGCCGCGTCGCCGGGGCGCGGGAACGGAGAACCGTGTATCGCCCTGACCGAGGCCCCGCCGGGATCCTCACCGCTCTGGCGGCGTCCGCGGTGCTGCTCATCGCCGCGATGCCGACAGCAGACGCCGCGCCGACGACCGAGACCGTCCAGGGCCGGTACGTGCGCATCGTGTCGAGCGCCGACTGGGATGCTGCGGCGGCGATGGGACCGGGTGCCAGCGTGCGCTGGGACCTCGTGGTGAGTGCGGCCGCGCCGGAGCCCGGCACGCTGCGGCTCGGGCTCAGCGCCACCGGGGACGCCTCGATCACCGTCGACGCGCGGCTCTGCCCCACGGCGTGGCAGGGCGAGACGTGCACCGAGGGGGAGCGCCTGCTGCGTTCCGCGTGGACCGTCCCGCGCGACGGCCGGACCGTCGCGCTCGACGAGATCCCCGCCGACGCGGTCGCGCATCTCCGGCTGGATGTGCGCCTCGATGCGCGGGAAGACCCGGCGGTCACACAGCTCCGCGTGCAGGCGGAGGGGTTCGGCGACCGGATCCAGACCGGTCCGACGCCGGCCCTCCCCGCGACCGGGGGATCCGTGCCGGTCGTGGCGATCGCGGGCGGGGCCGCGCTGCTCGTCGCGGCGGCCGTGCTCCTGCTCGTCGGCCGACGACGCCGCGGCGGTGAGGACTCATGAGCGTCGCCGAGCGCGGTCCGCGCCGTCGCGTCGCGATCGCCCTGCTCGTGATCGGAGCCTGTGCGGCGCTGCTGGCGTGGCCGCGGCCGGCTCTGACGGACGCGGCGTACACGGATGCCGAGTACGTCGCGAGCGGCACCATCTCTGCCGGGTCGCTCTCGAATCCGACGAACATGACGTGCACTCCGACGAAGGCCCTCGGGATCATCACCGGAGTGACGGTCACGTGGCAGTCGGCGTATCCGCTGACGCCGACGACGGTTCCGACCTCGAAGCTCACCGCCAACCCGTCGAGCTACGTGAGCACGATCAGCTCCTCCGGGACGGGCCCGTTCACCTACACGATGACTCTCAACGAGGGGCTGCTCGGCGGCATCCTCGGCAACGCGCTCGGCAGCACGGTCACCTTCACCGTCGTCAATCAGGCGGGGACGAACTGGCAGTCGGCCAGCATCACCAAGACCTTGACGACGGGCGCGCTCGGGTTGAATCCCAAGTGCACGTGATCGGCCTGGTCCCGGCGCGAGCGCGTCACTCCGCGAGGGCGAGGGCGCGGAACATGTCGCGCTCGCGCAGCGCGTCCCGGTTGCTCGGCGCGGCCGGCGCGGGACGCGGAGGCGTATGGCCCGTCGTGCGGTGGTAGAGCTCGTCGATCAGGCGCGTGGCGAGGCCGACCAGGCGCCCGATCTCGCGGTCGTCGCGGTCGATCCACACCGACTTGGGCTCGTCGTGGATCGGGCGGAAGTCGTCGTGCTCCTCCCACACGAACAGCGTGCGCTCGGCGCCGAGCACATGCTGCTGCCACCACACCTGTCGCAGGTAGGTGCGGGGGATGGAGCGCCACGACTTGTTGGTGGTCTTGATCTCCGCGAGCAGCACGCGACCGCCCGGCTCCTGCACGATGCCGTCGGGGGTGGCCAGGTGGCGCTTCTCGACCTCGGCGCAGAACAGGGCCGACGAGGGCAGGATGCCGTGGGTCGCGGCGACCCAGGCGGCGATCTCCGGCTCGCGACGCCGGCCGTGGTCGGTGTAGACGTTGCCGCCGAAGCGGGGTCCCGCGCCGAGCTTGGCGTCGGCCGCGCGGGCGATCGAGGTCTCGCTGGTGAGCCCGGCGACGTCGGTCGCGGTGATCCCGCGGGCCCGCGCGCGCAGCCACGCCACCCGGTCGCGCGAGTCGGCGACGATGCGCGCTTCGAGTTCCGGGGTCACCCACCGAGGCTACCTCCGGCCGCCGACTCCGGCGCCCTGGCACGCCGCGGGCACGGAGTCCGCGTCCGCCGGTAACGCCCGGCGCCGAATGCACGGGTGGTTGCCGAGCGCACGGGTCGTTCGCGCGAAGTTCCCGTGCCGTCGGCGGGTTCCCGTGCGGTCGCGGCCGACGACGCCGGGTGGCCCTTCGTTCCGCACAACGGGCGAACCCGCCGGGTCCCGCACCTTTCGCGTGAGGCGCCGTCCACGATGCCTGGGCACGGCGCCAGCATCAGGCATGATCTCGTTCGATTCCCTTCCGGCTCATCCGGATCCGCTCGTCGGAGCCTCGCATCCGCCCCTCGAGCACGAGGTGCGCTCGCGCGACGATCTGATCCTGAACGGGTGGACGGATCGGTGCCTCGCGGCTGCCGTTGCGCGAGGCGAGCTCTTCCACCTCCGGCGCGGCTGGTACATCGACGGCGCAGAACGTGCGGCGCTCCACCCCGAGGAGCGTCATCGGGCGCACGTCATCGCGGTCGCGCGGGACAGCACCGGGGGCGCAGTCATGTCGCACACGTCCGCCGCCGTGCTCTGGCGGCTGCCGCTGTACCGGATCCGCTGCGCGGCCGTGCACATGACGATGCCCGCCGCCCGGCGGGTGTCGAGCAGCCCCGACGTACGGCGGCATGCGGGGCCGTTGCCCGCCGCCGATGTCGTGATCGTCGACGGGATCCGATGCACCTCGCTGTCACGCACGGTGTTCGATCTCCTGTGCGTCCTGCCTCGGGAAGCGGCCGTGTCGGTCGCGGATGCCGCGGAGCGTCAGATGGCGCGGCGCCTGCGCGAGTGGGATCTGGATGCGGTCGCGGCCTGGCGCCTCGAGCTCGGCCGACGCCTCGCCGAGGCCGACGGGAGGAGGGGCGTCCGTCAGGCGCGATGGGTCGCGGCGTTCGCGGACGGACGGGCGCAGCTTCCCGGTGAGAGCGTCAGCCGACTGCAGCTGCATCGGCTCGGGTTCGCGGCGCCCGAGCTCCAGGTTCCGGTGGCGGGACCGGACGGGCGGACCTTCTTCGTGGACTTCGAGCTCGGCGATGTGCGCTGCTTCGGTGAGTTCGACGGCAAGGAGAAGTACTTCGACGAGGCGATGCGCTCGGGGCGCACCGTGGAGCAGGTGATCTTCGACGAGAAGCGCCGGGAGGACTGGATCCGCGGTGCCTCGCAGAACCGTTTCGCCCGCTGGGGGATGGAGCACATCGGCACACCGGCCGCCCTCGGCCGCCGACTCGCCTCGTTCGGCGTGCGTCCGCCGGATGCCGGTGCGCAGGGTCGCCGATGATGCCCCGCGCCGAATGCACGGGTGGTTGCCGAGTGCACGGGCTGTTAGCGCGAAGTTCCCGTGCAGTCGGCGGGTTCCCGTGCGCTCGCGGCGAGAGCGGGCGACGCGGCGGCGAGAGCGGCGCCGATTTGGGGGAGGGGCGCCGATGCCGTAGTCTGGGACCAACCGAAGACCGCTGGTCATCGTCGTGTGCGCGAGCACGAGGCGATCGAAGCACTGCCGGATCCTGGATCCGAACAGCAGAGGCCCGCGCAGGTGACACGAACGAACTCCAGATCCTGGACCACGCTCCGTGCGCTTGCGCCGGAGCGTTTTTGTTTGCCTGCAGAGCGCGGCGGTCGAGGCCGGTGCTCCACCGCCGTGGAGCATCCCGTACTCATCAAGGAGTGACCATGGCGCAGAAGGATGCATCGGTCGCCGAGCTCACGAAGAATTTCGAGAACTCGAACGCCGTCCTGCTGACCGAGTACCGCGGTCTGACGGTTGCCCAGCTCAAGCAGCTGCGCAACAACATCCGTCAGGACGCGAACTACGCCGTGGTGAAGAACACGCTGACCAAGATCGCCGCGAACAACGCGGGGATCACGGCGCTGGACGACGACCTCAAGGGTCCGTCGGCCGTCGCGTTCGTGCACGGCGACTTCGTCGCCACCGCCAAGGCTCTGCGTGACTTCGCCAAGGCCAACCCGCTTCTCGTGATCAAGGGCGGCATCTTCGAGGGCAACGCCCTGAGTGCCGACGAGGTCAACAAGTACGCCTCCCTGGAGAGCCGCGAGGTTCTGCTGGCGAAGGCTGCGGGCATGATGAAGGCGACGATGGGCAAGGCCGCGGCCACCATCGATGCTCTTCGCGAGAAGCTGGAGACCGCCGAGGCCGCCTGAGCCTCCAGGTCTTCACCCCCCAAACCCCCATCTATCTAGGAGATACATCATGGCGAAGCTCACCACCGAGGAGCTGCTCGACCAGTTCGCTGGTCTGACCCTTGTCGAGCTCAGCGAGTTCGTGAAGGCGTTCGAGGAGAAGTTCGACGTCACCGCTGCCGCTCCCGTCGCCGTCGCCGGCGCTGCGGGTGGCGCTGCCGGCGCCGAGGCCGAGGAGGAGAAGGACTCGTTCGACGTCATCCTCGAGGCCGCCGGTGACAAGAAGATCCAGGTCATCAAGGTCGTCCGCGAGCTCACCTCGCTCGGCCTCGGCGAGGCCAAGGCCGTCGTCGACGGTGCCCCGAAGGCCGTCCTCGAGGGCGCCAACAAGGAGGCCGCCGAGAAGGCCAAGGCTTCCCTGGAGGAGGCCGGCGCTACGGTCACCCTCAAGTGAGTCGAGGGGGGGGGGGGGGCCCGGGCCCCCCCCATGTGGGGCGGGGGGGGACCCCGCGGCCCCCCCGGGTGCCCCCGCCTGCGACTCAGGTTGAGCGAGGACGCGCGTAGCGCGCCCGAGACGAAACCTGCGTTCCGACGCTGCGAAGGCCCCGGGTTCTCCCGGGGCCTTCGTGCGTCAGCGGGCGGTCTCCGCTCGCGGCGGGGCCGTCGACTGGCGGGCCACGAGGGTCGCGGGAGAGACCACGTGCTCGAGTGCGGCCTCGGGATCCTGCATCCGCGCGCGCAGCAGGCGCACCGCCTCGATGCCCTGCTCCCGGGGGTTCTGCCGGATGGTGGTGAGACTGAACATCTCGGCGTAGCGGTGGTCGTCGATGCCGGTCACGCTGAGTTCGCTGGGCACGCCGATGCCGAGCCGCTGCGCCGCGATGATCGCCCCCACGGCCGCCTCGTCGCACACCGCCGCGATCGCCGTGGGGCGGCTGCGCCGGTCGGCGAGGAGGGCGGCGGCGGTGGCGAACGCCTCGGGGATCGTGGACTGCGTGGGCACGGCCCTGATGTGTTCCTCCAGGCCCGCGGCGATCATCGCCTGCCGGTAGCCGTCGAGCCGCTTGCGCTCCCCGAAGCTGAACTGGTCGGCATCCGGCTCGTCCCCGAGGAACGCGATGTTCTCATGGCCGAGGTCGATCAGGTGCTCCGTCGCCACGCGCGCGGCCACCACGTCGTCGATCGAGACGGTGTCGGCGCCCTGGGTGAAGGGACCGACGGACACGAGCGGCAGTCCGATCCCCGCGAGCCGTTCCAGCTCATGCGCGCCGGGCTGCAGGCACACGGCGATGATGCCGTCGAAGCGGCGGCCCGCCAGGGCGTGATCCAGCATGCGGGCGCGTTCGGCGCTGCCCTCGGCCGCTCCGTACAGGGCGAGGTCGAGTCCGTCGTCGATGAGGGCCTGCTGGAGACCCGCGAGCAGCTCGGCGAAGTACCAGCGGTCGGCCATGGGCATGATGACGCCGATGGTCGAGGTGCGCCCCGTGGCGAGGCTCGATGCGCTGGAGTGCGCGGCGTAGGCCAGCTCGCGGGCGGCGCGCTCCACGCGCTCCCGGGTCTCGGCGGAGACGTAGCCGTTGCCGCTGAGCGCGCGACTGGCCGTGGACTTCGCCACGCCCGCGCGCAGTGCGACATCGATGATCCCGGTCACGGCGCATCCTCCTCGAAACGGATGCCCTCACCATAGCGATATCCCAGCTTCTATGGAACCGGTTTCTTTCATCGTTCTCACCGGAACCACCGCGCAAACGCCTGGTTATCCAGTTGTGATCGAATCCGCATTGCGGAAGTAACGGAGAGCCCACTAGTGTCGCCTGGAAGCGGTTCCTGAAGGAGCCCCCAGTGCTGGGGAAATCCACCCCGCGAATTCGAAGGAGAAAACGTATGGGAATGTCTCAGCGACGTCGCCTGATCGCGCCTCTGGCGTTGCTTGCGGTGTCCGGACTCGCGCTCGCGGGATGTGCCGAAGGCGGCTCGTCCGGGGGCGGGGACTCGTCCGGCAAGGGTGAGACCGTCAAGATCTCCGGCGGCATCACGGGATCCGAGGCGGATCTGCTGAACAAGTCCTTCGACCAGTTCACCAAGGACACCGGGATCAAGGTCGTCTACACGGGCGACAAGGGCTTCGAGGGCAACATCGTCACCAAGGTGTCCGGCGGCAGCGCCCCCGACATCGCGATCGTGCCGCAGCCGGGTCTGCTGAAGAGCCTCGTCGGCACCGGCCAGGTCAAGGAGGCCCCCTCCGAGGTCTCGGCGAACGTCGACAAGAACTGGTCCAAGGACTGGAAGACCTACGGCACGATCGACGGCAAGTTCTACGCCGCTCCGATGCTGGCCAATGTCAAGGGCTACGTCTGGTACTCGCCCGCCAAGTTCAAGGAGCTCGGCGTCGAGGTGCCGAAGACCTGGGACGACCTGCTGGCGCTCACCAAGACGCTCCAGGAGAAGAGCGGCGCCGCACCGTGGTGCGCGGGCTTCGCCTCGGGCGACGCCTCCGGCTGGCCCGGCACCGACTGGATCGAGGACCTGGTCCTCCGCCAGAGCGGCACCGACGTCTACGACAAGTGGGTCGCGGGCGACGTGAAGTTCACCGACCCGCAGATCAAGCAGGCCTTCGACGCCCTCGGCACGATCCTGCTCGACCCGAAGTACGTCAACGCCGGCTTCGGCGACGTGAAGAGCATCAACTCGACCGCCTTCGCCGACGTCGCGGCCAAGGTCGCCGACGGCACCTGCCTCATGACGCACCAGGCCTCGTTCCTCTCGTCGAACTTCCTCGACGTGAAGACCAAGGACGGCAAGGCGCCGACCGTGGCGCCCGACGGCGACGTGTACGCGTTCGTGCTTCCCGGCATGAAGGAAGGCGAGACCACCATCGAGGGCGGCGGCGAGTTCGTCGCGGGCTTCAGCGACAACACCGCGACCAAGAAGGTCCTGGAGTTCATGTCGTCGCCCGAGTTCGCGAACGCCCGCGTGAAGCTGGGCGGCGTCATCTCCGCCAACAAGAACGCGGACGCCTCGCTCGCCTCCAGCGAGTTCCTTCAGGACGCGATGAAGACGCTGCAGGATCCGAAGACCACGCTGCGTTTCGACGCGAGCGACCTGATGCCGGCCACCGTCGGCTCCGGCTCGTTCTGGAAGGGCATGGTCAGCTGGATCGACGGCAAGCCGACCGATCAGGTGCTGAGCGACATCCAGGCCGGTTACAAGAACTAGCCTGAGCAGCACCCCCGTAGGGCTGCGGGGCTCGTCCGCATCATCGCGGACGGCCCCGCAGTCGTCATCGGGCAGATTCCTGACAGAGTTCATCGTCGAACCCGGAAGGGGCTCCACATGTCGCAGACCACAGCGACCGAGACCGCGAGATCCGATCGCAAGACCGAGTCCGTGCGCTCCGGCCGCACCACCGCTTCCCGATCCGTCACGGTCGGCGCCTACATCGTCGGCGCGATCCTGATCGTCGGGATCTTCATCGCTCTCATCGCCGGCGGTCCGGCGGAGAGCCCGAAGCCGACCTCGCTCGGCTTCTCCCTGAACAGCTTCTTCGTCTGGCTCGGCGGTCTGAACCCGCTGCTGCAGATTCCCTTGGTGCTGGTCGTCTTCGGCATCGTGGCCGGGGTGCTGCTGGTGCTCATCGAGTACGCGCCGAGGCACGGCAAGGGCTATTTCTGGCTGCGTCTCGTGGCCTGTTTCGCCATTCCGGTGCTGGCGTTCATGATGCTGCGTCCGTATCAGAACGCGGTCGTGTACGTCATGATCATCGCCCTGGTCGCCGGCGGCCTGCTGTTCTTCGCCGACTACCGTGCGCGCGAGGGATCCGGCTACCTGTTCCAGCTCACGCTGTTCATGGCCCCGGCCACCCTGCTGCTGATCATCGGCCTCATCTACCCGGCCGTCTCGACGATCATCCAGTCCTTCTTCGACAAGACGGGCAAGGACTTCGTCGCCCTCGAGAACTACCAGTGGGTGTTCACGAACCCGGAGGGGTTCTGGTCCGTGATCAACACGCTGATCTGGGCGCTCATCGCGCCGATCGTGTCGACGATCTTCGGGCTCGCGTACGCGGTGTTCATCGACCGCGCGCGGGGCGAGAAGATCCTGAAGGTGTTCGTGTTCATGCCCGTCGCGATCTCGTTCGTCGGCGCCGGCATCATCTGGAAGTTCATCTACGACTTCCGGCAGGGCGACCAGATCGGCCTGCTGAACGCGATCGTGACGCTGTTCGGCGGCAAGCCGGTCTCCTGGCTCGACACGACCCCGCTCGTCAACACCGTCTGCCTGCTCATCGTCTTCATCTGGACGCAGACCGGGTTCGCGATGGTGATCCTGTCGGCGGCGATCAAGGCGGTTCCGACCGAGCAGATCGAGGCGGCGTCCCTGGACGGCGCGAACGCCTGGGAGAGGTTCCGCAACGTCACGGTTCCGGGGATCCGCTCCTCCCTGATCGTGGTGCTCACCACGATCACCATCGCCTCGCTGAAGGTCTACGACATCGTCGCCGTGATGACCGGCGGCCGGGCGAACAGCACCGTGCTCGGCTTCGAGATGGTCAACCAGCAGCAGCGCTTCCAGAGTTACGGGCACTCCTCGGCGCTGGCCGTCGTGCTGTTCCTGTTCGTGCTGCCGCTGATCATCTACAACGCCCGGCAGATGGCCAAGCAGAGGGAGATCCGCTGATGAGTGCGACGCAGGCAGTCGTCACCGACAACCGCAGCGCGCGCCAGGTCGCACGCGACACCCGCCGCAACGAGGCCACCGCGCAGAAGCGGCTCACGTCGCGCGGCGCCACGATCGCGGCGGTGATCATCGCGATCTTCTGGACCATCCCCACGCTGGGGCTCTTCGTGACGTCGTTCCGCCCCGGAGCCGACTCGAACAGCACCGGCTGGTGGACCGTGTTCGTGAACCCGTCGTTCACGCTGAGCAACTACGCCGACGCGCTGAACTCGGGAGGCACCGCGCTGACGCTCGGGGCCTCGTTCGTGAACTCGCTCGCCATCACGATCCCGGCCACGGTGATTCCGATCTTCATCGCATCGCTCGCCGCCTACGGCTTCGCGTGGATGAACTTCAAGGGCAAGAACCTCGTGTTCGTGCTCGTGTTCGCGCTGCAGATCGTGCCCATCCAGATGGCCCTGGTGCCGCTGCTGTCGCTGTTCTCCCGCGGGCTCACGCTGTTCGGCACGCAGATCTTCCCCGGCTTCACCCTGCGCGATGTGGACCACAGCTTCGCCACGGTGTGGATCGCACACGCGATCTTCGCGATGCCGCTGGCGATCTTCATGCTGCACAACTTCATCTCGGAGATCCCCGGTGAGGTCGTCGAGGCGGCCCGCGTGGACGGCGCCGGGCACGGGCAGATCTTCTTCCGGATCATCCTGCCGCTCGCGATGCCGGCCATCGCGTCGTTCGCGATCTTCCAGTTCCTGTGGGTGTGGAACGACCTGCTGGTGGCGACGATCTTCGCGCCGGAATCGTCACTGCCGTTGACCCAGACGCTGAACTCGCTGTCCGGCACCTGGGGCAATCAGTGGTACCTGCAGTCGGCGGGAACGTTCATCTCGATCATCGTCCCGCTGATCGTGTTCTTCGCCCTGCAGCGCTTTTTCGTGCGCGGTCTGCTGGCCGGCGCGACGAAGGGCTGATCACCGCACCATCGCCGAGGCCGGTGCCCGCACGTCGCGGGCGCCGGCCTCGTCCGTGCCACCCGCGTCCGGGATCCGGCCTTTCGGCGGGCTCTCGGAACGGCCGGCGCGGTTCCGGGAGCGGATCAGGGGAGAATGGGCGGATGACGCGTCGGCTGGCTCTCGTCCTCGGTCTCGTCGGGGTCGCGGTGACCCTGGCGACGGCGGTCGTCCTGGCGACCGCACCGGGCCTCATCGTCTCGCTCGACGACGCCTGGAACCTCGAGATGGTCGAGTGGCGCAACCCCGCGCTGACCGGCTGGGCGCTGGTCATGAACGTGCTCGGAGGGGGCTGGGTCGCGACGATCCTCACCCCGCTCCTGATCGCGCTCCTCGCGTGGATCGTGCGCGGCTGGCGCGGCGCCGTGTTCGCGATCGCGGCCTTCGCATTCAGCGCCGGGATCGTCCAGCTCGTGAAGAGGGCGCTGGGCCGGGACCGGCCGCAGGATCTGCTGATCGCCTCGGATTTCGGATCCTTCCCCTCCGGGCACACCTCGAATGCCGCGACGCTCGCCGTGGTGCTCTGGTTCCTGTTCCCGTCGCTGTGGGTCGCGATCGGCGGCGCCCTCTGGGCGGTCGCGATGGGCTTCTCCCGCACCGTGCTCAGCGTGCACTGGTTCAGCGACACGGTCGGCGGCGCGCTGATCGGCGCGGGTGCGGCCCTGCTCCTCGCAGCCGCGCTGTGGCGCTGGGTCCGCCTGCCGTCGATGCTCCAGGCGGGAGACGGCCGGAGCGCGGATCCGCCTCGCTAGGCTGAGAGGATCCGCTGGTCTCCGGGCGCCGCAGCGCGTCCGGGACGCCGATCGAAGGGCACTCCGTGGCACGCATCCGACCGTTCCGTTCCGACGACGTCGACGGGCTGTACGACGTGTGCGTGAGGACCGCGGACGTGGGCGCCGACGCCACCGGCATGCTCGAGGACGACGCCCTCTGGGGCGACCTCTTCGCGGTGCCTTACGCGCGCCGCGATCCCGGGCTGTGCTGGGTGGTCGAGTCCGACGACGCGCGGGTGATCGGTTACGTGGTCGCCACGGACGACACGAACGCCTTCGCCGGCTGGTTCCGCGACGAGTGGTGGCCGTCGCGCCGCGACCGCTATCGCCGCTCCGGTGCACAGGAGCCCACCGCTCAGGACCGCTTCATCGCGTACGGCGACCGGCAGGCGCCGAGTGAGGATGCGATCGTGCGGGAGTACCCCGCGCACCTCCACATCGACCTGCTGCCCGAGACCCAGGGGCAGGGGCTCGGCCGCCGGCTCATCGACACCCTGCTCGCCGAGCTCGGACGTCGGGGCGTGCCCGGGCTGCACCTCGGGATGAACGCCGACAACCATTCGGCCGGCGCCTTCTACGAACGACTCGGCTTCACCGAGCTCGCCTCGGCCGAGGGCAGCACCACCTACGGGATCCGGATCCCCTCGGCCTGACGCGGTGCGTGTCGTCCGACCCGGAACGGTCGCCTGACGAAGGCGGCCGCCCCGAGGCGCGTCCGGCTCATGACGAAGGCCCCGCCTCCCCAGCGGCTTTCTTGGGGAGTCGGGGCCTTCGATCTGGCGGTGACGGCGGGATTCGAACCCGCGGTTGCTTGCACAACACACGCTTTCCAAGCGTGCTCCTTCGGCCGCTCGGACACGTCACCAGGAGGACAACCTGATCAGTCTATCCGATCCGCGGGTGTGATCCGGACCAGGGCGGAGCGCCCGGAGAGCGGGCGCCCGTGCCAGGATGAGGACGACCGCGAAGGAGAACGACGGTGACCGGCACCGACTCGCAGCACGCCGACGGGGAGCATCCGTCGAGACGGCGCTGGGCCCTGCAGATGCAGCAGCCGCTGCCGTCGTCCACGGTCTTCGACCGGTTCGCCTTCCTCGTCGGCACCGCCTCGGCCGTCTGGCTCGCGGTGATCATCTCGCTGCAGACGTTCCGCTACGCCTGGTCGGTGCTGCTGTTCGTCCCGGTGTGGGCGATCATGGCCTACCTCGTGCTCCCGCGCCTGCACCGGATGCTGAGCGATCTGTACGTGCCGGACTACTTCTTCGGGCGCACCCGCACCGCCGACGGGCTGCTCGGGGATCCGGTGAACCTCGGCGTGGACGGCACCGCGGCCCAGCTCGACGACGTGATGACCCGGGCGGGCTGGCACAGGGCCGACGAGATCACCGCCGCGTCGACGTGGGGAATCATCGTCTCGACGCTCACCCGGAGGAGTTACCCGACCGCGCCCGTCTCGCCGCTGATGCTCTTCGGGCGACGCCATGACGTGGCCTACCAGCAAGAGGTCGCGGGCAACCCCAAGCAGCGCCATCACGTGCGCTTCTGGCACTGCCCGCCCGGGTGGCTCCTACCGGGCGGGGCGAAGACCGACTGGCTCGGTGCGGGAACCTACGACACCGACGTGGGGCTGAGCCTCTTCACGCTCCAGGTGACCCACCGCATCGACGAGAACACCGACATCGAGCGCGATTTCGTGGTGCAGAGCGCGCGCGATGCCGACCCTGCCGTGCGGGTGCGCGAGCTGCACGACTTCACCACCGGCTACCACTCCCGCAACGGCGGCGGAGACCGGTTCATCACCGACGGCGACCTGCCCATCCTCGACGTCACCCGCGTGGTCGTCCCGGAGGACGCCGATCCGGCCGCCGCTCCCGGCGGCTCCCGGTCCGCCGTCCTTCCGGGGGAGGGGCACGGCGAGTCGCTGCGCACCACGGCCGAGCGCTCGATCCGGCGCGCCCCGCTGTCGACCTTCTTCGCGGTGGGCGTCGTGGTGCTCGGGGCGCTGCTCGACCTCGGCGGCCTCGTCATCGGCATGGCGACGGATGCCGACATCCGCCGGCTCCTGGCCGATGGCCCGGCCGACCAGGCGACGGTGCTGCTCGTGGTGATCGGGTTCGGAGCGGTCGTCTCGATCGCTCAGCTGCTCATGGCCTGGTCGGTGCTGCGCCGGGGCAGGCGTTCCCGGGCGGTGCTCATGGTCCTGCTCGCGATCGGCGTGCTGTCGACCGCCATCGACTATCTCGGCGGCCGCACGGCGCTCGGGTTCAACGGCACGCTGCTGGCGGCCTGCCTGCAGTGCCTCGCCCTGCTCGCGCTGTCGAGCGAATCCGCCGGGGCATGGGCGCGGCGGCGGTCGACGGCCCACCGGAAGAAGTGACGCGCGCCGCGCACCCGGGGTCCTCCGGGGCTCAGAGCAGCTGGGCCACGCGATAGGGGACCATCTCACGCATCACGAGGCCGGTGCTGGTGCGCTTGACCCCGTCGACGTCGAGGATCCGTCCGGCGATGCGGTACAGGTCGTCGGTGTCGCGGGCGGCGACCCGGATGAGCAGATCGGAGACGCCGGACAGGCCGAGCACCTCGATCACCTCGGGGATGCCGGCGAGCTCCGCGCCCACGCTGTCGAGCTTTCGCTGCGTGACCCGCGTGAGGATGTAGGCGCCGAGCGGGTAGCCGAGGAAGGCCGGGTCAATCCGGCGTTCCAGCGAGCGCAGCACCCCGTCGCGCTCGTAGCGGTCCAGGCGCGACCGCACCGTGTTGCGGGCGAGCCCGGTCGCCTCGGCCAGAGCGACGATCGTGGCCGCGGGGGAGCGGATCAGCTGGCGCAGGAGGGTGGCATCGGTGCGGTCGGCGCGAGGAGTCATCCTGATCACGTCCCCTCTCGGAAGTGGGTCGATCTTGATTGATCTGATCAACATCAGGTCGATCTATTGTCACCGTGATGCCGCGCTGGTGCAATGGGGCGACAATCTGCGTCTGAACAGATGCCTCGCCCCGGTCCGCGACGGATGTGCCGGTGCGAGACCCCACAAGGGCCGGCATCGACGGTGCGGCGAGGACGCCGCGCACCCGTCCCGAGGAGGATCCCGATGACCCCGCTCACCGCGACCGCGCCCGCCGTGGCGACCGACGACCGGCTCGCCGCCCTGACCCGCATCGAGCAGCGCGTGCTGTGGCTCGCGACCTCGATGGTGCACCACGCGAACCGCGTGCGCCCCAACCCCTCGGGCCTCAAGGTGGGCGGCCACCAGGCATCGAGCGCCTCGATCGCAACCATCATGACCGAGCTGTGGTTCGAGCAGCTTCATCCTGAGGACCGCGTCTCGGTGAAGCCGCACGCCTCGCCCGTTCTGCACGCCATCAACTACCTGCTCGGCGGCCTCGACGAGCGCCACATGACGACCCTCCGCCAGTTCGGGGGCGTGCAGAGCTACCCGAGCCGCACGAAGGATCCCGACGTCGTCGACTACTCGACCGGATCGGTCGGGATCGGCGCCACGGCACCGATCTGGGGCGCGATCGCCCGCCGCTACGCCTCCTCGCTGTCGGGGGAGTCCCCGCGGGGTCGGCAGTACTCGCTGGTGGGGGATGCGGAGCTCGACGAGGGCGCGGTCTGGGAGGCGCTGCTGGATCCGCACGTGCACGATCTCGGCGAGATCGTCTGGATCGTCGATCTCAACCGGCAGTCCCTGGATCGGGTGGTGCCGGACATGGCCGCCGGCAAGCTCGAGCGCATGTTCGCGGCGGTCGGCTGGCAGGTGATCACCGTCGCCTTCGGGCGGCTCCTCGACGAGCTCTTCTCCCGCGAGGGTGGCGGGGCGCTGCGCAGCCGGATCCTCGACATGCCCAATCCGGAGTACCAGCGGCTGCTGCGCTGTCCCGTCGACGAACTGCGCCGGCGCCTGCCGGGCACGGGGCCCGATGCGGCCGCGATCGGTGCGCTGCTGGCCGGGATCGGAGACGACGAGCTGCGTGCGGCGATCCGCAACCTCGGCGGCCACGATCTGGAGGCGCTGCGCGAGGCGTTCGCGCGGATCGACGACACGAGGCCGACCGTGATCATCGCCTACACGATCAAAGGCAACGGCCTGCCGACCGAGGGGCACCCGCAGAACCACTCCTCGCTGCTGACCGCGGCGCAGTACGCCGAGCTCGCCGAGCGTCTGGGCGAGGATCCGGCCGAGCCGTGGCGGCGCTTCGCGGCCGGCACCGCGGAGGGCGCCCTCTGCACGCAGAGCGCCGAGCGCCTCCGCCGGCCCGCGGTGCCGGCGGCCGCGGAGCACCCGGTGCCCGTCGACTTCGGCCGCACGCCGGCGGGGGCCGGCACCACCCAGGCCGCCCTCGGGCGCGTCCTGCTCGATCTCACCCGGTCCGCGCCCGAGGTGGCGCGCCGCGTCGTCACCGCGAGCCCCGATGTCAGCTCCAGCACCAACCTCGCGGGGTGGCTCAACAAGGTCGGGGTGTGGTCGACCGACGACCGGCCGGACTGGTTCGACGACGACGGCGAGACGATCATGCACTGGCGCGAGCGTCCGACCGGGCAGCACATCGAGCTCGGCATCGCGGAGGTGAACCTGGTCAGCCTCATCGGCGAGCTGGGCGCGACGTGGAGCCGCTGGGGGCAGCCGCTCTACCCGATCGGCGTGCTCTACGACCCGTTCGTGGAGCGCGCCCTGGAGCCGTGGTCGTACGGGATCTACGCGGGCGGGCAGTCCATCCTGGTGGGCACGCCGTCGGGGGTGAGCCTCGCGGGCGAGGGCGGCGCGCACCAGTCCATCAAGACGCCGTCGATCGGCCTGGAGCAGCCGGGATGCACGAGTTACGAGCCCGCCTTCGTGCAGGACGTGGAATGGACGCTCCTCGCCGCCATGGCGCAGATGGGGCGCCCGGGCGGGCGGTCCGCCTATCTCCGCCTGTCGACCAAGCCCGTCGATCAGGCGCTCGCCGCGATCCCCGCCGACCCGGCGGCGCGGGAGCGACGGCGACGGCAGGTCGTCGCGGGCGGCTTCCGGCTGCGCTCGGCCGAGGCGCCGCGCGTGACGATCGCCGCGTTGGGGGCGATGGTGCCGGAGGCATGCGCCGCGGCGGAGCGGCTCGAGGCCCAGGGGTGCGCCGCCGACGTCGTGTGCGTCACGAGCCCCGGCCTGCTCTTCGAGGCGCTGCGCGCCCGCGACGGGGACGGCGACGCCGACAGCTGGATCCTCGAGCAGATCCTGCCCTCAGAGCGCGCCGTTCCGCTCGTGACCGTGCTGGACGGGCACCCGCACGCGCTCGCCTTCCTCGCCGGAGTGCGCGGCGTGCCGGCGCGGCACCTGGGCGTCAGCCGGTTCGGGCAGGCCGGGGATCTGGACGACGTGTACCGGTATCACGGCATCGACGTCGACAGCATCGTCCGCGCCGCCCTCGACCTCGCGGACTGACCTTGGCCGCCTTCGGCGCCGCGACCACCGCCGCGGGCGCCGAGGGCGCGCCTAGAATCTCCTGGTGCCCACACCGAAGATCGTGCTCTTCTACGCCTTCGCGCCCCTCGCCGACCCGGAGGCGCTCCGCCTCTGGCAGCGCGACCTGTGTGCGGCGCTGCACCTGCGCGGCAGGATCCTGATCTCGCCGCACGGCATCAACGGCACGCTCGGCGGCGACCTCCCCGCGGTGAAGGCCTGGCTGCGCTCGTTCCGCTCCTACGCCCCCTTCCGCGAGGCCGACGTGAAGTGGAGCGAGGGCACCGCGGTCGATGCCGACGGGTATAGCGCGGACTTCCCGAAGCTCAGCGTCAAGGTGCGCGACGAGATCGTCTCGTTCGGCGCACCCGGCGAGCTGCGCGTCGACGAGCACGGGGTCGTCGGCGGCGGCGCCCGGCTCAGCCCGGATGCACTGCATGACCTCGTCGCTGAACGCGGCGACGAGGTGGTGTTCTTCGACGGACGCAACGCCCTCGAGGCGGGGATCGGCCGGTTCCGCGGAGCCGTTGTGCCGGATGCGGAGACCACGCGCGATTTCGTGGGGCTGCTGGACTCCGGCGCCTACGACGACCTCAAGGGACGCCCGGTCGTGACCTACTGCACCGGGGGGATCCGCTGCGAGGTGCTGTCGAGCCTGATGACGGCGCGCGGCTTCGGAGAGGTGTATCAGCTGGAGGGCGGGATCGTCCGCTACGGCGAGCGGTTCGGCGACGACGGGCTGTGGGACGGCTCGCTGTACGTGTTCGACGGACGCGGATCCGTGGACTTCTCCGACCACGCCGCCGTGATCGGCGTGTGCGCCGGCTGCGGGGCCGCCACGAACCGCACGGCGAACTGCCCGGATCCGTCGTGCCGCCGGCAGGACGTGGTCTGCGCGGACTGCGTCGCCGTGCCCTGCAGGGAGCACTCCGCCGCGGTCTGATCCGGGATCCGGCCCGGTACCGCGGTCCCGGTGAACAGTTCGGAACATCACTCCCGGGGATGACGACGGCGCCGGATCCGCGCCGTAGCGTGGTGCGCATGGACCTGCTGAACGCCTGGCTGCTGCACGCCGCAGGACAGCTCTGGCTGTTCCCGGTGCTGCTGGTGTTCTTCTTCGTCGACGGCTTCGCGACGATCCTGCCGAGCGAGACCGCGCTCGTCGCGCTGTCGGCGCTCTCGCTGCAGAGCGGGCAGCCGAACCTGATCGTGCTCGGGCTCGTGGCGCTGGTGGGTGCGGTCGCCGGTGACAACATGGCGTACCTGCTCGGCCGCACGATCGGCACCGACCGCTGGCGCTGGATGCGCCGGCCGCGCGTGCAGAAGATGTTCGAGTGGGCGCGATTCGAGCTCGACAAGCGCGGAGCGGCGCTCATCTTCACCGCCCGCTACATCCCCTGGGGGCGGGTCGCGGTGAATTACGTCGCGGGCCAGACCCGGTTCCCGCACCGGCGGTTCTTCCTGTTCGACCTGTTCGCCTGCATCACCTGGGTCGCCTATGCGATCGTCATCGGCCTCGTCGCCGGCCAGTGGGTGCACGACAACCCGCTGCTGGGCGTCGGTATCGCGGTGGTGTTCGCCGTCGTCGTCGGCTTCGTGATCGACCATGTCCTGCGCTGGTGGCACCGTCGTCGCGGGGACGCGGAGCCGGTCCCGCCCGCACGACACGACGGGGAGGCGGTCGCCGCCGAGGTGCGCGACGCGTCCTGACCGAGATCCCGGGCACGGGCTTCCCTCCCGCCTCGCGGCGCCGATCGGCGGCTTCGGCGCGGGCGGCTCCGATCGGCGGGGCCGCGCTCAGCCCCAGAGCGTCGTGCGCGGCTCGGCGGAGTCGAGCACGCGCGGCGTGCGCCGTGCCACGGCGAGCAGCGCGAGTCCGCGGGATCCCTCGAGCTCGATGAGCTGCCCCGCCCCGACCTGCTCCCGCCAGTGCCGGGCGAAGGTCTCGGCGTCGGTGCGGCGGCGGGCGATCATCCGGGGCACCGCGAGGAGCGTGGCCCGGCGCAGATCCCGCGCCTGAAGGGAGGCGATCATCGCGACGAGGGAGGCCGAGCGGCCGACGTCGGCCCGATCGGTGCGCAGCAGGAAGCGGGGCGACACCGGCGGGGCGAAGAGCTCCTCGACCGCTTCGGCGACGAGACGCCGACCGGATCCGGCGAGCTCGATCCGCATCCGGTCACCGTCCGCAGCGACCGTGATCGCCGTCTCATCGATGGGAGGGATCCGCCCGGCATCGGCGAGGGTGCGGGCGACGGCGATCGCCGCTCCCCGGAACATGCCCGCGGGATCCGCCCGGCGGCGGCGCGCGGCGGTCAGCGGCCGGATCGCCCCGCTGAGCACGAGCGCGACCCCGGCGCAGCCGAAGGCCACGAGGGCTCCGACCGGATCGATCGGGACGAGACCCGTGACGGCCGCAGACATCACGGCGCCCACGCCGAGAGCAGACAGGGCGGCCCCGGGGACGGCCGTCGCGAGGATGCGCCCGGTGGGGATCAGCGCCACCGCCGACGAGCGCCGCACCGCGAGCACCTCGCGCTCCTCGGATCGGTACGGCTCGCCGATCCGCCACTGCGTGCGCGTCAGCGACCGCGGCCGGAGGTCGGCGCGCACCTGCTCCTGCAGCGCGCCGATCGAGGCGCGGGGATCCTTCCCGAGCACTCCCGCGAGCAGCTCCCGCGCTCCACGGCTCAGCGCGTTGCCCAGGCCGCGCACGATCCGGCCCTCCGCATCGTCGTCGGCCGAAAGCCCGAGCAGGCGCCCCTGCCGGCGGACGAGACGGCGGTGCTCGGTCGCATCGTCGAGCGCGACGTCGGCCGGGATGAGGCAGGTGACCGACCAGTTGTGCGCGACCTTCTCCGTCCACGCGGGATCCAGGCGTAGCGTTCGGCCGCGCAGCTGCGGCGTGCCGGTCGCCGTGGTCACGGTCGTCAGGTCGATGAGCGTGTTCACGGCGGGGCAGTCCCAGCCCTCGCCGAGCAGCCCCCTCGTGCCCACGAGCAGCCGCACGGCGCCCGCCGTGATGAGCGCCGAGACCGCGGCCACGATCCGCCCGGATCCGACTCCCGGAGCATCCAGGTCGCGCCACGGGCCGACGCCATCCTGCACGCGCACGGCGGATCCCACGTCCTCGGCGATCGCCGCGGCGAACGCCTCGGCGGAGCCCGCCGGCACCCGGATGCGGTCCGCCGTGAGCAGCACCGGGGACAGCGCGGCGGTCACCGGGTCGCTCACGACCAGCTCGTAGACGCGCAGCGCCCCGGCCGCGCGCTCGCCGACGAGACCGCGGCTGTTGCCGTGCTCGACGAAGTCGGTCACGATCGCCGCGCGCACCAGGGCGCCGTCGGATCCGCCGAGCTCGAGACCAAGGATGTCGACGGCGGCGCGATCCTTCGCCTCCGAGAACGCCAGGGTCGTCTCGATCGGATCCCTGCCCCGGCGCAGCCCGCGATCGGTGAGCAGCAGGCCGAAGTCCGCCAGAGCCCTCTTCACGAAGAGCCACTGGGGCCGCGCCGCCGGGTCGGGCAGCAGCCGCGTCAGGGCGAAGCGCGCGAGCACGGTCAGCAGATCGTCGGTCGTGCACCGCTCGAACAGCGCGGGCGGCAGGATCGCGCACAGCGGGTGCTCCGGGGCGAGGGCACGCAGCACGACGCCGCAGGAGCGGGTGAGCGGGAGGTCCTCGGAGAGCGCGCGCTCGAGCGCCTCAGCGGAGGGGGACGGCTGATGCGCGGTCTCCCGGTCCGGCGGCGACGGGTCGGCGGCGGACGGATCGGCCGGCTGCAGCCGCTCTTCGAGATACCGGATCCCGTCGGGCGTGGACAGCACCTGGGCGAGGAGCTCCGTGAGCCGGTCGCCGTGCTGCCGGATGAACGCGGCCTCGGCCGGCACCGGTTCGGTGAACCAGACGTGATCGCGATAGGGGGCGAGGTGGCCCTCCTTCACGACCGCGGGCGTCGGCACCTCGAAGTCCACCTCGCCGAGCAGCTGCGTGTAGTTCTCGTACTCCGGCCCGTCCGCGACGTCCGGCAGCGTTCCGGTGAGGCCGATGACGACTCCGCGTCCGCCGCGCCCGCGGATCGCGCCGACGAGGTAGGCGACGACGAGCGCCCAGTGGTCGAGCAGGTGATGGCACTCGTCCAGCACGACGGTGTCCACGTCCGCGTCGACGATGCGATCGAGCAGGGCGACCGCGTTCGGATGCAGCACCTGGGCGATCGTCTCGGGGCGCTCGCGGGCGAGTCGTCGGCGCAGGCGCACGACCCGGCGGGCGAGGCCCGAGCGGTACTGTCGCGGGTTGTCGACGGCGAGGGCGGCGAGCCAGGTCTCCGCCGAGGCCTGGTCGCGGCCCGCGGTGACGAGTTCCTCCGCCCAGCGGGCGCGGGCGAGGGATTCGAACGGCGACCCGTCGCCCGTGACACTGACGGCCTGGTACGTGAGCGCGGTCAGCGCGGCGATGCGCAGCGGATCCGTCGAGACGTCCGTCGGGTCCGGCGCGAGCTCGGCGGCCTGGCGCGCCCACTGCTCGCGGATGGTCGTGCTGGGGGCGAGGACGAGAGTGCGCCCGCCCTCGCGCATCGCGAGGAGGAGCCCGAGCAGGGTCTTGCCGGATCCCGGAGGCGCGACGATGTGCAGCGCATCCTCGGATCCGGGGGCGAGACGCTCGAGCACCTGCCGCTGGTAGGTGCGCAGCACGCCCGTGAAGCGCCAGCCGGCGAACGGCGTGCTCGCCTCGGCCATGCTTCCCTCCCCGCCGGCGCCGGATCGCACCGGCTTCGAGCGTAACCGCCTGCGCCGGCTCAGGACGTCGAGGCCGCGAGCAGGCGCGCACCCAGCAGCGACCGCGGCGCGAGCAGAGCCGCGACGCGATCGCGACGGGAGACATGCAGGCGCAGCTCGCGCCGGATGGCATCGAGGGGTGCCCGGAGGTCTTCCGATCCGGATCCGGATCCGGATCCGGACGGCGCGTAGCTCGCGCGTTCGATCGCGCGCACCAGGACGGCGACGGCGGCGGGATCGACGCCGCGCTCTCGGACGAGGCGCTCGCCGCGGCGGCGCGGGGACTCCGCGGGCGGGGCGGGCAGCCCCAGATCCTGTAGCGTCGCGCGCAGCTCGGCCCACGCCGCGTCCGCGTCGCCCCGGCGCGCCGCGGCACGCCGGCCCGACAGCTGCACGCGGCGGACGAGGGCCGGGATGAGCAGCACCGCGAGCAGTCCCAGGATCGTCCACAGCACCGGAGCCGCGGCGAGGGCGGTCGATGTCGTGCCGCCCGCGCCTCCGGCCTCCGGCACGTCCAGGTTCTTCGGATCCTTCGCGCTGCCGGTCGCGGTGGGGGCGGGGGAGGGAGCCGTCGTCGCGCTGCCGGTCCCGGCACCGCCGGCCGTGGCCGCCGCGGTGAACGCCGTCGGCACGCCGCGGGTGGCGGTGGGCTCGAACGGCACCCAGCCGATGCCGGAGAAGTAGACCTCCGGCCAGGAGTGCAGCTGATCGGTCGACACCTCGAACACGACCCGCCCGTCGTCCGACCGCCGATCGGTCGCCGTGCCGGGCAGATACCCCACCACGATCCGCGCCGGCATGCCCAGCGAGCGCGCCATGAGCGCGAACGCGCCCGCGAAGTGCACGCAGTACCCTTCGCGCACGGTGAGGAACGTGGCCACCGCGTCGACGTTGGTGCCGTCGAACCGCTCGTCGACGGGGGTCTGCAGCGAGTACCGGAATCCGGCTCGGAACCAGGTCTGCAGCGCGATCAGGCGGTCGTAGTCGTTGGTCGCGTCACCGACCACCTGCCGTGCGTCGTCGGCGATGATCGCCGGCATGTCGGCCGGAAGCGCCCGCAGCTCCGCCGGGGCGTCGGATCCCGAAGCCGAGGAGGCGCGGATCTGATCGAGCGTGGGCACGAGCACCGCGGTGTCGGTCGTGTAGTTCTGATCCGCGGCGTCGGCATTCGCGGCGATGACGGTGCGGTTGTCGGGTGCGGCGTTCCAGCCGCCGTCCTCCCCGCGCACCGTGGTGGCCTGATAGGGGACCGGAAGCCAGGATCCGGAGATCCCGGCCGTGCGGATCGTCGTCTTGTTCTCGTGCACGGCGACGCCGTCGGGCGCCGTGACGTCCCCGAAGCCCTGGGAGAGGGGGACGGTGGCGGGCCGGTCCGGCTGCCAGGTCGAGCCGTCGAAGCGGGTGAGGGTCGCGATGCGCAGGTACGGCGGGGTGCCGTCCTGCGTGATCAGGGTGAGCGCGGTGACGGGAGCGGGACGCCGCAGGTCCTGGCCCAGGTTCAGCGTGGCGCTCAGGGTCGCGCGCCCTCCGCCCGTGCTGATGCCCGAGGCCGACACCGGCAGGAGCGGGGCCACGACGAGGGCGGCGACGACGGCGATCGCGCCGATGACGACGGCGGGCAGGCGGCGGGTGCGCGCCACCGCCGCGGACGGAGGAGATGCCGCGGCCGCGTGCGCCCGCGCCGACATGCCCTCGGGCGTCTGCGGCGCGGGAGCGGCGGACCCGGTCGGCGCGAAGCGGACGCGCAGGAACAGCAGGATCACGACGGCGAGCCCGACGAACCACACCGGATCCAGGCCCTGGTGCACCACGATCGCGGGCAGCGCGCCGATCACCGTGACCAGCACCACGGCGACCAGCGGGGATCGCAGCGGGACGAGCAGCAGATCGAGCACGATCGCGACGAGCCCGACCAGGGCCGCGATCGACACGGCGATCGCGACGGTCGAAGCCAGGGGCGCGACGCCGCCGCGGATCTCGGCGATCGCCGCGGAGACGAGTGCGTCCACCGCGCGCCACACCTCCGGCGACGGCAGCAGCCATGCCTTGCCCAGCTGCCGGCCCGTGAACACGGTGAGGACCACCGTCCCCGCGATCAGCTGCACCACCGGGACCGCCGGGATCGCGATCCACGCCTGTGCCCGGCGCGCGAGGAGGCGCGTCGCGGCCCCCGCGACGATCACCGCGGCGGACGTCGTCGCGGCCCCCGCGCTCCAGCTGCCCGGCTGGAGCACGGCGCTGAGCGGCCACACGGCGGCGAACACCCCCAGCGCGACCAGCAGGGCGGCGGCGACCGGACCCGCTTCCGCACGGGACGGGCGCGGCGGGCCGGCGTAGGCGCTGGCGTCAACGGACATGGGCGGTCTCCGGGGGCGGGCCGGCCTCGTCCTCGCGCCCCGCCGGGACGGGCCGGCGGTGCTGCGGGTGTCCGGATCCGGCATCCGTGCTCGCGGATCCGGGATCCGCAGCGCCGGCATCCGCCCAGGCCTCGGCGGGGTCGTCGCCCAGCGCGGCCGTCCGCCAGCCCTGGAGGGAGGCGGCGGGAAGCGCGTCCGCGGCGGAGGAGGTCGCGAGCAGGATCGGGGTGCCGGCGCCGCCGTGCGGCAGCGAACCGGCGTCGGCGGCGTCGATCGACCCCGTGATCATCACGAGCGGGCCGACGGTGTGGCCCTCGCTCGCCGCGGGGAGTCCGTGGTCGCGCTCGCCGGAGCGCGGCGTGATCCCGGCGAGGCTCACGAGCAGCCCGTCGCGCTCGTCCTCCGCTCCGCGCAGCCGGCCGATCAGCACGCCGGTCGCATCGACGACGTCGACCGCGAATCCCTGATCCACGAGGTGCACCGCGATCGAGGCGCAGGCGGTCACCGCCCGGTCGAAGGCATCGGGATCCGCGCCCGCCCAGCGCGTTCCGGCGCGGTCGAGGACGACGAGCGCATCCGGGCTGGACTCCTGCTCCTCCTGGCGCACCATGAGATCGCCGCGGTGCGCGGTGGCGCGCCAGTGGATGCGCCGCATCGAGTCGCCGGGCACGTACCGGCGCGGCGAGAGGTTGTCGGCGCCCTGCCCGAGGCGGTGTGACGAGGTCTGGGCGGTGCCGCCGGCGCGCCCGGTGCGGTCGGCGAGCCGCGGGAGGGGCAGCACGGCGGGGACGATCGTGATCGGGGTGACGTCGCCCAGTTCGTCGGTGCGGGTGAACATCCCGAACGGGTCGGCGGTGCTCAGGCGCAGCGGTCCGAGCGAGGCGAGTCCGCGCCGCGCTCCCGAGATCGGATAGGTCATCGACATTGTCGTGCCGCCGGGGATCGGCTCCGCGTCCGCGGCGGGGAACGGCCCGGCCGCCTGGCCGTGCACGGCGGCGGGGAGGGCATCGCTCCAGCGCCCGGCGGGCGGGCGCAGCAGGGTGCGCAGCTCGACCCGCATCCGCACCGTGGTGTCGTCGCCGACCGTGAGCAGGTCGGCCGCCACGGCGCGGTTCACCCGCACGCGCCGCCGGGGCGCGAACACGAACAGCGCGGCGAGCACGAGCAGGCCGAACAGCAGCGCCGCGACGTACAGCAGCACGGGCGCGGCGAGCACGTTCGCGCCGATCACGAGCAGGATCCCGACCAGGAGCGCGCTCGCTCCCCGCCCGGTCATCCGCCGCCCGGACGGATCCGCCGGACGCCGCTCCCGCCTCGGCCGGGTCATCGCGTCACCGGGGCAGGCCGACCGGAACCGGGATCCGCCGCACGATCGCCTCCAGCGCCGACTCGATGGGCCGGGCGCCGGCCCGGTGCAGTCCGCGGGCCGCGATGAGCCGATGCGCGAAGACGTCCGGCAGCAGCGCCGTGAGGTCGTCCGGGATGACGTAGTCCCGCCCGTCCAGGGCCGCCTGCACCTTCGCGGCGCGCACGAGCTGCAGCGTGGCGCGCGGGCTCGCCCCCAGGTGCAGGTTGGGGTCGGTGCGGGTGGCCTGCGACAGCGCGACGGCGTACTCCTCGAGCGCCGGGGCGACGTGCACGGCCCGCGCCCACGTGATGAGCCCCCGCACATCGGACGCGGCGAGCACCGGCCGGATCGCGTCGAGCGGGTTGGCCGTGTCGCGCTGGCGCAGCATCAGGGTCTCGGCGGCCGCATCGGGATAGCCCATCGAGATGCGCATCATGAAGCGGTCGCGCTGCGCCTCCGGCAGGGCATAGGTGCCCTCCATCTCCAGGGGGTTCTGCGTGGCGACGACGAGGAAGGGATCCGGCAGCGGGCGCGAGTGCCCGTCGACCGTCACCTGGTGCTCCTCCATCGCCTCCAGCAGGGCCGACTGCGTCTTGGGGGAGGAGCGGTTGATCTCATCCGCGATCACGATGTGCGCGAACACCGCGCCGGGCTTGAACTCGAACTCCTGGGCGACGGGGTTGTAGACGCTGACCCCGGTGACGTCGCCGGGCAGCAGGTCGGGGGTGAACTGGATCCGGCGCACGGTCGCATCGATGCTCGCGGCGAGGGCGCGGGCGAGCATCGTCTTGCCGACCCCCGGCACGTCCTCCACGAGCAGATGGCCTTCGGCGAGCAGGCACACCAGAGCGCTGCGGACGGCGTCGTCCTTGCCGTCGATCACCGCCGTGATGGAGTCGAGGATCGCGGCGGTCTGCCGGGCGAACCCGGCCGCGTCGATCCCGTCGGCGGATCCGGTGCGCGTCTGCGGGGCCGTGCTCGTGGCGACGTCGGCGGCGTTCGTGGCGTGCATGCGTCCCTCTCACCGGGCGCCGCGGTGCGCCCGCGTCTCGATCGTAACCCGCGCCCGGGACGGGCGGGCCGGGGATCCGATCCGCCGCCCGGTCCGACCCGCCCGCGACCTCGGGTAGACTGGTCGACGGCTCTCCGCGTGGCGGCACCCAGGCCAACTCCCCCAGGGCGGAAACGCAGCAAGGGTAACCGGGCTCTGTCGGGTGCGCGGAGGGTCTTTTCTTTTGCCCGGAACCCGTGCGCCGCCTTTGCCCGCAGCCGGTCGCACCGTCTGCGGCACGCGGGTTCCGCCGCACGCGAGTCCGACGCGCTAGGGTCCGAGCATGGGACACGACGAGCACCGGCCCACCGTCTACTCCGCGGTGCCGAAGAACCTCACCGCCCCGTACGTCATCCCGCCGCTCGAGCACGATCAGAGGGGGCGTCCGCGGACGGTCGGGGCCCCTGAGCCGGCCCCGGCGCGCTCCCGCTCGTGGGCGCCGCTCCTCTTCATCGCGATCGCGGCGCTCATCGCCGTCCCCGCCGCGATCGCGCTCCTCTCGGGACTCGCGGATCAGCCCGCCTCCGACGACGCGGCGCCGCCCGCGGTCGGCGCCGCGGTCGAGACCTCCGCCGCCGTGCCGCCCACGGCGGCGCCGGCTCCGGCCGCGCCGGCCGTCGATCCGGCGTTCCCGGCGCTGGATCCGGCTCAGCTGAAGGCCCTCCTGCAGGACGCCGCCGCGCACGCTGGCGAGCGGCACACCGCGTACGTCGAGATCCAGGTCGGCACGGAGAGCATCCCGCAGAGCCTGCGGGACACGACGGGCCTCGTCGGCTTCGCGGGAGCGGAGCAGCCCGCGCGAACGCTGCAGGACGCGGGGAATCCGGTCGCGCTCACGGCGGATCCGGGGATCCTCGACGCCGCTGTGCGCGGAGATGTGCTGCGGATCCGGTTCGCCGTCGTCGACGCCGCCGATCGCACCACGATCTACAACGGCTCCGGCATCGCCGAGCTGCACGTCGTGGGCGCCGAGAAGGTCGCCTCGTTCTCCTGAGCGCGCCCCCGCCGCCGGGCCCGCGCGGCTCGCGATCGACCGGGCGCGGAGCGGGGTCGGACGGCTCGGAAACGGTCGCGAATCGGGCCTTCCCGCACCTTCCGGAGGGCACCGTCGCCCACTACTCTGGACAGGGTGGCACCCAGACGTGCCGATCCGACCGATCCCGCTCTCAGCCACCCGGAGGCCTCGCCGTGCCCGACACCCCCGCAGCGCTTCCCGATCTGCACCGCGCCGCCGCCGTGCTCTTCGATCTTGACGGTGTGCTGACCCCGACCGCCGAGGTGCACATGCGCGCCTGGAAGGCCGTGTTCGACGAGGTCTTCACCCTCTGGGGAATCCAGCCCGCGTACACCGACGACGACTACTTCGCCTACGTCGACGGCAAGAAGCGCTACGACGGCGTCGCGAGCCTGCTGCGCAGCCGCAATGTCGAGATCGCGTGGGGATCCGTGGACGACGACCCCGAGGCCGACACGATCTGCGGCATCGGCAACCGCAAGAACGTCGCCTTCTCCGAGGCGCTGCGCCGCGACGGCATCGCGCCCTATCCCGGATCCCTTGCCCTGCTCGAGGAGCTGCGCGAGGCCGGTGTCCCGCTCGCCGTCGTGTCCAGCTCGAAGAACGCCGAAGAGGTGCTGACCTCGGCGGGCATCCGCGACTTCTTCACGGTCGTCGTCGACGGCGTCGTGGCAGAGCGCGAGCACCTCGCCTCCAAGCCCGCTCCCGACGTGTTCCGGGTGGGCGCCGAGCGCATCGGCGTCGATCCCGCGTCCGCGGTCGCCGTCGAGGACGCCACCAGCGGCGTCGCGTCCGCGGCCGCGGCGGGCTACGGCACGGTGGTCGGCGTCGACCGCGGCGCCGGATCCGACTCCCTCCTCGCCCATGGCGCCACGGTCGTCGTCGACGACCTCTCCCGCTTCCTGTCCTGACCCGCCATCCCTTTCACGGAGAGCACTGCATGATCGACCGCGACCTCTTCCCCGTCGACCCCTGGCGTCTCGTCGAGACGCAGTACCCGCATGCGAACCCCGGCGTCTCGGAGACGCTGCTCGGTCTCGGCAACGGCTACCTGGGCCTGCGCGGCAACCACATCGAGGGGCGCAGCGCGCTCGAGCACGGCACGTTCATCAACGGGCTGCACGAGACCTGGAAGATCCGTCACGCGGAACAGGCCTTCGGCTTCGCCGAGGTCGGCCAGACCATCGTGAACGCCCCCGATGCGAAGGTCATGCGGGTGTACGTCGACGACGAGCCGCTGAGCTTCGACGAGGCCGACGTGCGCGAGTACCGGCGCGAGCTCGACTTCCGCACCGGCATCCTGCAGCGCGAAGTGCTCTGGGAGACGCCGTCCGGCAAGCGCGTGCGGATCCGCGATGAGCGCATCGTGTCGTTCGTCGAGCGTCACCTCGCCGTGCTCCGCCTCGAGGTCACCGTCGAGAACGCCGACGCCCCGGTGACGATCTCCTGCCAGCTGCTGAACCGGCAGGACGGCGAGGACGTCTACGGCGGCGTCCCGTCGATGGCCGCCGGCTCGCCGGGGGAGAAGGCGGGCTTCGACCCGCGCAAGGCGGAGCGGTTCGGCGACCGGGTGCTGCAGCCCGCCGAGTTCTGGCAGGACGGGGAGCGCTCCGCGCTCGCCTACCGGGTCGCGAACTCGGGCATGACGCTCGCCGTCGTCGCCGACCACGTGGTCGAGACCGAGAACGACTACACCGCCCGGCAGCTGGTCGAGCCGGACATCGCCAAGAACGTTTTCCGGGTGCAGGCGAAGGCGGGCGTCCCCACGCGGGTGACGAAGCTCGTCAGCTACCACACGTCGCGCGGCGTGCCCGCGCGCGAGCTCATCGACCGCTGCCGGCGCACGCTCGACCGCGCCGCCGTCGAGGGGGTCGAGGCGCAGTTCGCCAAGCAGGCGGAGTGGCTGACCGCGTTCTGGGAGCGCAGCGACGTGCGCATCGCCGGGCACGACGACCTGCAGCAGGCGACCCGCTGGTGCCTGTTCCAGATCGCGCAGGCGTCCGCGCGCGCGGACGGCGCCGGCGTCTCGGCGAAGGGCGTGTCGGGATCCGGCTACGGCGGGCACTACTTCTGGGACACCGAGGTGTACGTGCTGCCGTTCCTCACCTACACGTCGCCGCAGTTCGCGCGCAACGCGCTGCGCTGCCGGGTCCACATGCTGCCCGCCGCGCGCCGCCGCGCCGGCCAGCTGAACGAGGGCGGGGCGCTGTTCCCGTGGCGCACCATCAACGGCGAGGAGGCCAGCGCGTACTACGCCGCGGGCACCGCGCAGTACCACATCAACGCCGACGTCAGCTATGCGCTCGGCAAGTACGTGCGCGCCACCGGCGACGACGACTTCCTGTACCGCCAGGGCGTGGACATCGCCGTGGAGACCGCGCGGATGTGGGCGACGCTCGGGTTCTGGCGCTCGGCCGAGGGGCTTGACACGTTCCACATCCACGGCGTGACCGGGCCGGACGAGTACACCACCGTCGTCAACGACAACCTGTTCACGAACGTGATGGCGCGCTACAACCTGCGCTTCGCCGCGCGGGTGGTGCGGGAGATGGCCGCCGACGCGCCCGAGGCGTACGACGCCGCCGTGGAGCGGCTCGGCATCGACCCCTCCGAGGTCGAGCAGTGGGAGCGCGCCGCCGACGCGATGCACATCCCGTTCAGCCCGGCCCTGGGGATCCACCCGCAGGACTCGCTCTTCCTCGAGCGGGAGGTGTGGGATCTGCCGCACACCCCGGCCGAGCAGCGCCCGCTGCTGCTGCACTTCCACCCGCTGGTGATCTACCGGTTCCAGGTGCTGAAGCAGGCCGACGTCGTGCTCGCGCTGTTCCTGCAGGGCAATCACTTCACCGAGGCCGAGAAGCTCGCCGACTTCGAGTACTACGACCCGCTGACCACGGGTGACTCGACGCTGTCGGCCGTGGTGCAGTCGATCCTCGCCGCAGAGGTCGGCTACCAGGATCTCGCGCACGAGTACTTCGAGCACGCGATCTACGTCGACCTGGGCGACCTGCACCGCAACGCCTCCGACGGGGTGCACGTGGCCTCGGCCGGCGGCGTCTGGACGGCGCTCGTGTCCGGCTTCGGCGGCATGCGCGACCACGACGGCGAGCTCAGCTTCGACCCGCGGCTGCCGACGGACTGGCCCGAGCTGTCGTACCCGCTGCAGTGGCGCGGGTCCCAGCTGCAGATCACGCTGACCGCGGACCGGCTGCTCGTCGAGGTGCGCACCGGCGATCCGGTCTCGTTCTCGGTGCGCGGGGCGATGTTCACGGCCTCGACCGAGGCGCCGGCGGCGGTGCCCCTGGCGAATCAGGGGCCTGTGCTCCGCGGGCGGCCCGAGTTCGGTCGTCAGGCGCTCCGCGAGGACGGCACGATCCTCTCGCCGACGGTGCCGACGACGTCGGCCATCCCGATCGTCGGGTACGTCAGAGAGTCGGGGGAGTAGCGCCCGGCGCAGGACCGGCGGGACCGGCGGGGGCTCGCACCCCGCTCGGAAATGTGCGCCTCGCTCGGATGTGCGCTTCGCTCGGATGTGCGCTTCGCTCGGAGATGTGCGCTTCGCTCGGAGACGTGCGCCTCGCGCGGAGATGTGCGCTTCGCTCGGACGGAATCCAGGATCCGGTCCGCGCGAAGCGCACATCTCCGAAGCTGGGGCACGGGCGGGGCGGATCCGAACGAGCGCCGGGGACCGACCCGGTCCGAATGTCGCAGGCACGCTCTAGGCTTGTCGGGTGAGCACAGCCCTGTACCGCCGCTACCGGCCCGAGAACTTCGGGGAGATGATCGGGCAGTCGCAGGTGACCGATCCGCTCATGACGGCGCTGCGCGGCGACCGCGTGGGGCACGCCTACCTGTTCTCCGGCCCGCGCGGCTGCGGCAAGACCACGTCGGCGCGAATCCTGGCGCGCTGCCTGAACTGCGCCGAGGGGCCGACCGACGTGCCCTGCGGCGTGTGCCCGAGCTGCGTCGAGCTCTCCCGCGACGGGGGCGGCTCCCTCGACGTCGTCGAGATCGATGCGGCCAGCCACAACGGCGTCGACGACGCGCGCGACCTCCGCGAGCGGGCGACATTCGCGCCCAGCCGCGACCGCTTCAAGATCTTCATCCTCGACGAGGCGCACATGGTGACGCCGCAGGGCTTCAACGCGCTGCTCAAGCTCGTCGAGGAGCCGCCGCCGCACATCAAGTTCATCTTCGCGACCACCGAGCCCGAGAAGGTGCTCGGCACGATCCGCTCCCGCACGCACCACTACCCGTTCCGGCTGGTGGCGCCGGCGGCGATGCTCGAGTACGTCGAGAAGCTCTGCGCCGAGGAGGGCGTGACCGTCGCCCAGGGCGTGCTGCCCCTCGTCGTGCGCGCCGGCGGCGGATCCCCCCGCGACACGCTCTCGCTGCTCGACCAGCTCATCGCCGGCTCCGAGAACGGCGAGGTGGCGTACGAGCGCGCGGTCGCATTGCTCGGCTACACGCACTCGGCGCTGCTCGACGAGATCGTCGACGCGCTCGCAGCGGGCGACGCGGCGGCGGCGTTCCCTGCGGTCGACCGCGTCGTGCAGACCGGACAGGATCCGCGTCGCTTCGTGGACGACCTGCTCGAGCGGCTGCGCGACCTCATCGTGATCGCCGCCGTCGGCGACGCCGCCTCGGCGGTGCTGCGTGGCGTGCCCGAGGACGAGCTCGTCCGCATGAGGGCGCAGGCCGCGACCTTCGGCGGTCCCCGGCTGTCCCGTGCGGCCGACCTGGTGAGCTCGGCGCTGGACGACATGACGGGGGCGACCTCACCGCGACTGCACCTGGAGCTGCTGGTCGCCCGGGTGCTCACCGCGCTCTCCGGCGGCGCGGAGGGCGCGCCGGCGTCGTCCGTGACCGCCCCGGCGTCCGCGACCGCCCCGGCCGCTGCTCCCACGCCCGCCGTCGCCGAGCGGCGTGCAGAGGCGACCGCACCCGCCCCGACGACCGCGCCTTCGCCGAGGGTCGAGCCGCGCGCCGAGGCGACCGCGCCGTCCGGAGGTCGGCCCGCCGCGGCGACCGCGCCGTCCGGGGCCGCCGAGGCGACTGCGCCGTCCGGGGCCGCCGACCGAGGACGCGAAGCGCCCGAGCCGAACGGCGTCGCCCGCGACGGAGACGGCGCGACCGCGCGTCCGGACGCCCCGCAGGCTCCGGCCGCTCCCGAGCCGGCCCCGGCGGCCGGGCCGATCGACCTCGACCGGGTCCGCGCCGTCTGGCCCGCCGTGCTCACCCGCCTGGAGAAGATCAGCCGCGGATCCTGGCTGGTCGTCACGGCCGTCCAGCCGCTCGCCTACGACGCGGCCTCGGAGGTGCTCACCCTCGGCTTCCCCGGCCCGAACGACGTCGCGCGATTCAAGGGCACGTCGCCCGGCAACGGCCCCTCCGACCATCTGCGCACCGCGATCGAGGCCGAGCTCTCGGTCACGGTGAAGTACCTTCCGGCCCCGCTGCCCAGCGCGGATCCGGCGGGCGTCGAACGGAACTTAGCCGAGAGCGGGAAGGCCCCGCGCCCCTCCGACCAGAACCCCGCCGAGCGCGGATCCGCCCCTTCGGCCCCGTCCGCTCCGCGTGCGTCCGCCCCGGCTCCGGCGCCGGCCGCTCCGCGCGCGTCGGGTCCGGCCGCCTCGGCAGCCCCGGTCACCGAGTGGGCCGTCGCGGCGATCCCGCAGGGCGATCCCGTGGCCGAGACCGAGAGCGCGCCCTCGGCAGCGGCGCCGTCCGCCCCGTCCGCTCCCGCAGCGCGGGTGGGCCAGTTCCCCGTGGACGAGGAGCCGGCCGACGTCGAGGCGATGCCGGCATCCGGCTGGTACGAGCCAGGGCACGACGGCGACGTCCTCGATGACGAGCCGCCGTTCCCCGATGACGCGGACGCACCGGGGCCCGAGGAGGATCCGGATGCGCATCGCATCCCGGCGCCCGCGATGGCCGCGGCCCCGCGGACGACGGGTCCCGCTCCGGCGGCCCCTGCGCCCCGGCCGGATCCGGCACCGCGCGCGGCGGCGGCCCCCGCGGTCGTCGACCGGGCTCCGCGCTCCGGGGTGCCGGGGGTGCAGCGGTACGGCGAGGCCGTGGTGCGGCAGGTGCTCGGTGCGACCTTCCTGCGCGAGGAGCCCTACGAGCCGCAGACCAGATTCCAGTGACGACCGATAAAGGACCATCGAGATGTACGACGGCATCGTCCAGGAGCTGATCGACGAGTTCGGCCGCCTGCCGGGCATCGGCCCGAAGTCGGCCCAGCGCATCGCCTTCCACATCCTGCAGACGCCCTCCTTCGACGTGAAGCGGCTCGCCGAGCTGCTCACCGAGGTGCGCGAGCGGGTGCGCTTCTGCGAGATCTGCGGCAACGTCGCGGAGCAGGAGCGCTGCGCGATCTGCCGCGACCCGCGTCGCAACACCGCGCTCATCTGCGTCGTGGAGGACGCGAAGGACGTCGCGGCGATCGAGCGCACCCGTGAGTTCCGCGGGCTCTACCACGTGCTCGGCGGCGCGATCAGCCCGATCGCCGGCGTCGGCCCCGACGACCTGCGCATCGCGCAGCTGATGACCCGCCTCGCCGACGGAACGGTGCAGGAGGTCATCCTCGCCACCAACCCGAACCTCGAGGGCGAGGCGACGGCGAGCTACCTCAGCCGGCTGCTCGTGAGCATGCAGATCACGGTCTCGCGCCTCGCCTCCGGCCTCCCCGTGGGCGGCGACCTGGAGTACGCGGACGAGGTGACGCTGGGCCGCGCCTTCGAAGGCCGGCGCGTCCTGTGAGCGCCACCGGCTTCAGCCGTCGCGGCTGGCTGCTCTTCGGAGCCATGTGCCTCCTCTGGGGCGTGCCGTACCTGCTCATCAGCGTGGTGGTCGAGTCGTTCTCGCCGCCGGCGATGGTGGCCGGCCGCACCCTGATCGCGGCTCTGCTCCTGCTCCCGTTCGCGATCCGCAGCGGCGCGCTCCGGGCCGCGTGGAAGCTCTGGCCCTGGGTGCTCGCGTTCGGGCTCGTCGAGATGGCGGGACCGTTCCTCCTGCTCGGCCACGCGGAGCAGTCGCTGCCGTCGGGGCTGACCGGTCTGCTCGTGGCCACGGTCCCGCTCTTCGCCGCGCTCATCGCCCTCGGCGGCGGCGACCGCGCCGTGCTGCGCCCCGCACGGCTGATCGGGCTGCTCGTCGGGTTCGTCGGCGTCGGCGTCGTGGTCGCCGGCCCGGGTCTGACGGGCGGCAAGGTCGACCTCCTCGCCGCGGGGGAGGTGCTGCTCGTCGCGGTGCTCTACGCGACCGCGCCGTTCATCGTGGCCCGCAAGCTCGGCGACGTGCCCTCGATCGGCACGATCACCCTCGCGCTGCTGTTCATCGGGATCCTCTACCTGCCGGTCGCGGTGCTCACCCAGCATCAGGTCCCGACCGTGCCGTCGATCGCGGCGCTGATCGCCCTCGGCGTGATCTGCACCGCGATCGCGTTCCTCGCGTTCTTCGCGCTCATCAAGGAGGTGGGCCCGGTGCGCGCGCCGCTGTTCACCTACGTCAACCCGGTGATCGCGATCATCCTCGGCGCGATCGTGCTCGCCGAGCCGCTGACCGCCGGCCTGCTCGTCGGATTCCCGCTCGTGATCATCGGATGCTGGTTCGCCGGCACCGGCGGACGCCTGCGTCCGAAGGCGGCGGTCGACCGGGCCGCGGTGGAGCTGACGGCCGAGCCGGTGCCCCCGGTCGCGGCGGACACGCGCGGCCCGGAGTCCCCGTCCGAGGTCAGGAGGACCGGCGGATCCCCTTCCACAGGGTGATCAGCAGCAGCACGAAGCCGGCGCCGATGAGGATGTGCCCGGCGCCGGCGATCCCGGAGATCGCCTTCGACGCCTCCGCCTTCTGGACGTCGAGGATGCCGTGCCAGGTCATCATCGCGCCGGTCAGCAGCACCCCGGCGTTGTAGATCCAGAAGAACCAGCGGAACAGGCGGCTCGCCGAGAGCGTGAACAGCTTCTCCAGGGCGAGCACGATGAGGGTGACGAGGGCGCCGAGGGCGAGCAGATGCGTGTGCACCAGAGCGAGCTGCCCGCTGACGCCGTTCGGGAAGCCCTGCGCCTTGGTGAACTCGCGGTAGAAGAGGCCGGCGGCGAGGCCGAGGGCGATCCAGGTGACGGTCGCGACGAAGAGCTGCGCGAGCGCGCGCCGCGAGGCGCCGGGCGCCGTGGCACAGGCGGTGAGGTCGGAGGAGGAGGTCATGATCCCAGCCTCCCGAGCTTCGGCGGGCGGCGGATCCATCGAAGGATCGATCCTGAGCGGGTGGGATCCGCGTCGTCACGGGGGAGAATCGGATCATGAGCACCGCGCCCGCCTCCGCCCGTCGGCGGATGCTGCGCGGCGCGCGGTTCGCGCTGCACCTCATCACGGTGGTGCTCGTGGTCGTCACGACCGTCCGCGCGGGGGTCGAGGGCGCGCTGCTGCCCGTGCTGCTGGCCGCCGCGGTGTACCTCGCCTGGTACGGCGCCGGTGCGGGGCTCGCGCACAAGCACGCGGCCGGGTGGTGGATGCTCGGCCTGGTCGCGATCTGGAGCGGGATGCTCGTGCTCTCGCCGGAGTTCGTGTGGCTCGCGTTCCCCCTGCTGCTGCTCGCCGGTCATGTGCTCCGCCTGCCCTGGTCCGCGGTCTTCGTGGCCGTCGTGCTGGTCGCGTCGATCGTCGCGCCCTGGCTGCACCCCGGCGGCGTGCAGCCCGGCACGGCGCTCGCCCACCTCATCGGCCCGCTCGTCGGCGGCGGGTTCGCGTTCGCCGTCTCGCTCGGCTACGACGCCATGCTCCGGGATTCGGCCGAGCGCGAGCGTCTCATCGATTCCCTGCTGCGCGCGCAGCGCGAGGCGGCGCAGCTGCACGACGAGCTCGCGGCCACCCAGCGCGAGGCCGGCGCGACGCGCGAGCGCACCCGGCTGGCCCGTGATCTGCATGACACGATCGCGCAGGAGCTCAGCACCATCGTGATGCTCGCCAGGACGGACGCCGAGACGCCTGCGGGCGAGGCGCGGCCCGACCGCACCGCGCTGATCGAGCAGCTGGCGCAGCATTCGCTCACCGAGCTGCGCCGCATCGTGGCGGCCCTCGCCCCCGCCGACCTGGACGAGTCCGCCCTGGCGGCGGCCCTCGCCCGCATGCTCGACGCCCTGCGCGAGGAGACCGGCGTCACCGGGACGCTCGAGGTGGATCCCGACCTCCCCGCGCTGCCGACGCCGGTCGAGGTCGCCCTGCTGCGCGTGGCCCAGTCGGCGCTCGCGAACGTGCGCCAGCATGCGAAAGCACGGACCGTCCGCGTCGCGCTGACGACGGGCGGCGGATCCGTGCGCCTGCGGCTCGAGGACGACGGCGTCGGGTTCGACCAGGATGTGCGGCCCTCCGACGCGTCCTACGGTCTCGCCGCGATGCGCTCGCGGCTGCGCGAGGGCGGGGGAGAGCTCGCGATCCGCTCCGCACCCGGCGCCGGCACCACGATCGAGGCGACCCTGCCCCTCGGCTCCGGCTCCGGCTCGGGCGCCGGCTCTGGCTCCGGCTCCGGCTCCAGTCCCGGCACCCGCCCCGGCTCCGGCTCGGGCGCCGGAGCCGCCGACGACGGCACCCCGGGTGCGATCGGAGGAGCGGCATGACGGTCCGGCTGATCATCGTCGACGACCACCCCATCGTGCGCGCCGGGATCCGCGCGGTCGTCGAGGCGCGCGGCTTCGACGTCCTCGCCGAGGTCGGCACCGGTGAGGAGGCCGTCGAGGCCGCCCGCCGTCTCCGCCCCGACGTGGTGCTCTGCGACCTGCGGCTCGGCGACGGGATGGACGGCGTCGCCACCACGGCGTCGCTGCGGGCGCTGCCGGATCCGCCGGCGGTGCTCATCCTCACCACGTTCGACCACGACGCGCAGATCGTGCGCGCGGTGGAGGCCGGCGCCGCCGGGTACCTGCTCAAGGAGGTGGGTGTCGACATCATCTCCCGGGCGATCGTCGACGCCGCGGCCGGCGCCAGCGTGCCCACCCCCGGTGGCGACGAGCGCCTCGTGGCCGCGCTGCGCGCGCCCCGGGTCGAGCTCACCGCGCGGGAGCAGGAGGTCCTGGCGCTCGTCGCCGAGGGGCTCAGCAACCGCGAGATCGCGGTGCGCCTGTATGTCGCCGAGGCCACGGTGAAGACGCACATCGTGCACCTGCTCGACAAGCTCTCCGCCGACAGCCGCACCGGGGCCGTCTCGGAGGCCCGCCGGCGCGGCCTGCTCTGAGCCGGATCCCCGGGGCTGTCGCTCGCTCCGGCGGGCCGTCACATACCGGTTCGGGCATGAAGGCCGCTCGTAGAATGACCTCTGGTGCGCCGCCTCCGGCGCCCGGCATCCCCAGGAGTGATCCGTGGCCCTCATCGTGCAGAAGTACGGCGGCTCGTCCGTCGCCGACGCAGAGAGCATCAAGCGCGTCGCCAAGCGCATCGTCGACACCCGTCGCGCCGGCCACGATGTGGTCGTCGCGGTGAGCGCCATGGGCGACACCACCGACGAGCTGCTCGACCTCGCCGCGCAGGTCGCGCCGATCCCGGCGCCGCGCGAGCTCGACATGCTGCTCTCCAGCGGCGAGCGCATCTCGATGGCGCTGCTCGCGATGGCGATCCACTCGATGGGCTTCGACGCCCGCTCGTTCACGGGTCCGCAGGCGGGCATGCGCACCGACAGCCGGCACGGATCCGCGCGCATCGTCGAGGTCACCCCGACGCGCCTGCGCGAGGCGCTGGACGAGGGTGCGATCGTCATCGTCGCCGGCTTCCAGGGCATCAACGACGACACGCAGGACATCACGACGCTCGGCCGCGGCGGATCCGACACGACCGCGGTCGCGCTCGCGGCGGCCCTCGACGCCGACGTCTGCGAGATCTACAGCGACGTCGACGGCATCTTCACGGCGGATCCGCGAGTGGTCCCGCTCGCGCACAAGCTCTCGCACGTGTCGAGCGAGGAGATGCTCGAGCTCGCCGCCAACGGCGCCAAGGTGCTCTACATCCGCGCCGTCGAGTACGCACGCCGGCACGGCGTCCTGATCCACGCCCGTTCGACCTTCACGGCGAACGAGGGCACCTACGTTCTGGGCGAGGGCATGAAGAACCCCCGCGAAACCGAGGGAGAAGCCATGGAAGAGCCGATCGTCGCCGGTGTCGCCACCGATCTGAGCCAGGCCAAGGTCACGGTCGCGGGCGTGCCCGACGTCCCGGGCAAGGCCGCGGAGATCTTCAAGATCGTCGCGAAGTCGGGCGCGAACGTCGACATGATCGTGCAGAACGTGTCGGCCGCCTCCACCGGCCGCACCGACATCTCGTTCACCCTGCCGAAGTCCGATGCCACGGCCGCGCTCAAGGCGCTCGCCGCGGAGCAGTCCGAGGTCGGCTTCGAGAGCCTGCTGCACGACGACCAGATCGGCAAGCTCTCGGTCGTCGGCGCCGGGATGCGCACGCACTCCGGCGTCTCGGCGATCCTCTTCGAGGCGCTGTCCACCGCGGGCGTGAACCTGGAGATGATCTCGACCTCGGAGATCCGGATCTCGGTCGTCGTGCGCGGCGACGAGCTCGCGGATGCGGCCCGCGTCGTGCACGCCGCCTACGGGCTGGACGGCGAGGTCGAAGCCGTCGTCGCCGCCGGAACCGGCCGCTGACCCGACGCTCCGTCGCGGACCCCGGAGCCCTCGCTCCCGTCGCGAGAACTGTCGCTCCGAGCGTCGGAAAGCGGCAGAAACTGCGACGGGAGCATCCTCGGGTCTGGCCCGCGGAGATCGCATCCTCGCGGAACCGATAGAATCGCCCAAACCCTGACACCGGCGCCAGGCGCGGACAGCTCCGCCATACCCGGCGACCGCGCCTCCGCCTCGTCCGCCGTCCGGCATCCGCCGCGGCACGAAGCTGAGGAAGCATCCCCATGACCCGCATCTCCGACTCAGGATTCTCCGTCGCCATCGTCGGCGCCACCGGCCAGGTGGGCACCGTCATGCGTGACATCCTCGCGGAGCGTTCGTTCCCCATCCGCGAGCTGCGCCTGTTCGCCTCGGCCCGCTCCGCGGGCACGGCGATCGACTTCGGCGGGATCCCGGTGATCGTGGAGGACGTCGAGACCGCGGATCCGGCCGGTGTCGAGATCGCCCTGTTCTCCGCGGGCGCCACCGCGAGCCGCGCCTACGCGCCGCGCTTCGCCGCCGCCGGGGCCACCGTCGTCGACAACTCCAGCGCCTGGCGGATGGACCCCGAGGTCCCCCTCGTCGTGAGCGAGGTCAACCCCGAGGCGATCGCGGACGCCCCCAAGGGCATCATCGCGAACCCCAACTGCACCACGATGGCCGCGATGCCGGTGCTCAAGGCGCTGCACGCGGAGGCGGGGCTCGAGCGCCTCATCGTGAGCACGTACCAGGCCGTGAGCGGATCGGGCCTCGCCGGGGCCCAGGAGCTGCTCGGCCAGGTCGAGGGCGTGCTCGCCCAGGGCGACACCCTCAAGCTCGTGCACGACGGATCCGCGCTCGACTTCCCGCAGCCGGAGAAGTACGTGGCACCGATCGCGTTCGATGTCATCCCGCTCGCCGGATCCTTGGTCGACGACGGGCTCAACGAGACGGACGAGGAGAAGAAGCTCCGCAACGAGAGCCGCAAGATCCTCGGCCTGCCGGACCTCCGCGTCGCGGGGACGTGCGTGCGCGTGCCGGTGTTCACCGGGCACTCGCTGTCGATCAACGCGGAGTTCGCGAACGACCTCAGCCCGCAGCGCGCGTACGACGTGCTCGCCGCGGCCCCGGGCGTCGTGGTCGAAGAGGTGCCGACGCCGCTGTACGCCGCCGGCAAGGACCCGAGCTACGTCGGCCGGATCCGCGCCGACCAGTCCGCGCCGGAGGGCAAGGGCCTCGTGCTGTTCATCAGCAACGACAACCTGCGCAAGGGTGCCGCGCTGAACGCGGTCCAGGTGGCGGAGCTCGTCGCCGCGCGGCTCGGAGCCTGACGCACCTCGGCTCCGGCGCCGGATCCCCTCGTCGCAGGCGTGTCCTGTACGGCGTGGCGAATGTCCGGCGCCGGATGGCCGTCTCGGCGAAGAACTCGGCTCTCGCGGGCAACTAGACTGATCGAGTGACTGAATCCGTCGACGTCGTCCTCATCGGCGGTGGCATCATGAGCGCCACCCTGGGAACCCTGCTGCGTGAGCTGCAGCCCGACTGGAAGGTCGTCGCCTTCGAGCGGCTGAGCGACGTCGCGGAGGAGAGCTCCAACGCGTGGAACAACGCGGGCACGGGCCACGCGGCGCTGTGCGAGCTCAACTACATGCCCGAGGGCAAGGACGGCACGCTGGACCCCGCGAAGGCGATCGGCATCAACGAGCAGTTCCAGCTCAGCCGTCAGCTCTGGTCGACGCTCGTCGACCGCGGCGTGCTCGACGCGCCCACGACCTTCATCAACTCCACGCCGCACATGACGTTCGTGCGCGGCCAGAAGGACGTCGACTACCTGCGCCACCGCTACGAGGTGCTCAAGGAGCAGCCGCTGTTCGCGGGGATCGAGTTCAGCGAGGACTCGCGCGTCATCAACCAGTGGGCGCCGCTGCTGATGGAGCAGCGCCGCAAGGGCGAGCCGTTCGCCGCGACGCGGGTGCCCAGCGGCACCGACGTCGACTTCGGATCCCTCACCCGCCAGCTGTTCGACCACCTCGCCGAGGACGACCGCTTCACGCTGCTGCGCAACCACGAGGTGCGCAAGCTGAAGCAGCAGAAGGACGGCACCTGGAACGTCCGCTACCGCAATGCGATCGGGCACACCCCGGGCCAACTCAACGCGAAGTTCGTGTTCGTCGGCGCGGGCGGCTGGGCCCTCAAGCTGCTGCAGGGATCCGGGATCGACGAGATCAAGGGCTACGGCTGCTTCCCGATCGGCGGCCAGTGGCTGAAGACGTCGGATCCGGCGATCGTCGCCAAGCACCAGGCCAAGGTCTACTCGCAGGCGCCCGTCGGCGCGCCGCCGATGTCAGTCCCGCACCTCGACACCCGTGTCGTCGACGGCGAGACCAGCCTGCTGTTCGGTCCGTTCGCGACGTTCAGCCCGAAGTTCCTCAAGCAGGGCGGGATGCTCGACATCGTCACCCAGGTGCGCCCGCACAACCTCGGCAGCATGCTCAAGGTCGCGTTCACCAACTTCGACCTCATCAAGTACCTGGTCAGCGAGCTGCTGAAGACCCACCACCGGAAGGTCTCGACGCTGCGCGACTTCATGCCCACGGCCCAGGACGGCGACTGGGAGCTGCTCCAGGCCGGCCAGCGCGCTCAGGTCATGAAGGGCGGCAAGCTGCAGTTCGGCACCGAGGTCGTCGCTGCGGCGGACGGCACGATCGCGGGTCTGCTCGGCGCCTCCCCGGGCGCCTCCACGGCCGTGCCGGTGATGCTGGACGTGCTGCAGCGCTGCTTCCCGGAGCAGTACGGCGCCTGGGAGCCCAAGCTGCAGGAGCTGATCCCGACGCTCGGCGAGAAGCTCAACGACTCCGCCGCCGACGCGCGCGCATCCATGGGCGCCACGGCGAAGACGCTCGATCTGACGGCCTGATCCCGCGCCGTGGCCAAGCTGTACTTCCGCTACGGGGCGATGAACTCCGGCAAGTCCACGGCGCTGCTGCAGGCGGCGTACAACTACGAAGAGCGGGGCCAGCGGGTCCTGCTCGCGAAGCCTGCGATCGACACCAAGGGCGCCAGCCAGATCGAGAGCCGCCTGGGGATGACCCGCGAGGTCGACTTTCTCATCGCCGCGGGGCAGAGCGCGCGCGAGTTGTTCGGGCAGGAGCGCACGAAGGCGCGGGAGGGCGGATCCGACATCGCGTGCCTCCTCGTCGACGAGGCGCAGTTCCTCGAGCCGTGGCAGGTCGACGACCTCTTCCGCATCGCGGTGGAGGACGACATCCCCGTGCTCGCCTACGGGATCCGCAACGACTTCCTCACGCACGCGTTCCCGGGATCCGGGCGACTGCTCGCGATCGCGCACACGCTCGAGGAGCTGAAGACGATCTGCCGGTGCGGGCGCAAGGCCGTGTTCAACGGACGGCGGATCGGCGACCGGTTCGTGTTCGACGGGGATCAGGTCGCGATCGACGGCGTCGCCGTGGCCTACGAGTCGCTCTGCGGCCACTGTTATCTCCAGGAGTCCGGCGGGCGCCTGGGCTGAGCGCCTCCTCGCTGCTCGAGGTCGTCGAGCGGACGCGCCCGCACGCCCGTCCTCTCTGGGGCCGTTGAGCGAACACGCGCGAAGCGCGAGTGAGACGAAACGCGGCGCTCTCGCAGGTCACCGTGTTTCGTCTCGGTCGGCTTCACCGTCCTCGCTCAACGACCCCGTTCTTGCGTGGGGTCCGCGATCAACGACCCCGGATGCGCCGTCTTGCGTGGTCTGACTACACGCCCTAGGCTGTGGTCTGACCACAGGAGGATGCATGCCCGACCGCAGCGACGCGCCCGCGCGCACCTGGCGCACGGTGCTGCAGCACGTCGAGCGTCGCCTGCTCGACGGAGAGCTCGGCCCGGGGGATCGACTGCCCAGCGAGCGCGACCTCGCGGCGGAGCTCGGCGTCGGCCGATCGAGCGTGCGGGAGGCGATCCGCGTGCTCGAGGTGATGGGCCTGATCCGCACCTCGACCGGATCCGGCCCGCAGGCGGGGGCGATCGTCATCGCCGCGCCCGGGGGAGGGCTGTCCGCGCTCCTGCGCCTCCAGGTGGCCGCTCAGGGCTTCCCGATCGCTGATGTGGTCGGAACCCGCCTCATCCTCGAGCAGGCTGTCGTCGCGGCCCTGGCCGCGGGCCGGCGGGACACGGCCGAGGCGCATCGGATCCTCGACGCCATGGAGGCCGAGCTGCCGGCGGCGGACTTCCTCGCGCTCGACGCGCAGCTGCATCTCGCCCTCGCCGAGGCGAGCGGCAACGCCGTCGTGGCGGCGATGATGACGGGCCTGCGCGACAGCATCGAGTCCTACGTGCTCTCGGGATCCGCCGGGATCCGCGACTGGGAGCGGATGGCCGAGCGCCTGCGGGCGGAGCACCGCGATCTCGTGCGCGCGATCGACGAGGGCCGCGCCGACGCGGCCGCGGCGCTCGTGCGCGACCACATCACCGGCTACTACTCCGCGACCGGCCTCGCCGGCGCGGCCGACACGAATCCCTGATCGGAAGGATCCCCATGGTGAAGCGCCAGCTCCCCAACCCCGCCGAGATCTTCGAGCTGATGAGCTTCAAGACCCCGGAGCTCGACGGCACCAAGCGCCGCCTCGAGGGAGCGCTGACGATCTCCGACCTGCGCACGATCGCGAAGCGGCGCACCCCCAAGGCGGCGTTCGACTACACCGACGGCGCGGCGGAGGGCGAGCTGTCGCTGGCGCGCGCCCGGCAGGCGTTCGAGGACGTGGAGTTCCACCCGGGGATCCTCGCTCCGGCTCCCGAGCTGGACACGTCGACCACGATCCTCGGGGGATCCAGCGCGCTCCCGTTCGGCATCGCACCGACCGGATTCACGCGCCTCATGCAGACCGAGGGGGAGATCGCCGGCGCCGGTGCAGCCGCCGCCGCAGGGATCCCGTTCACGCTCTCCACCCTCGGCACGACCTCGATCGAGGACGTCAAGGCCGCCAACCCGCACGGGCGCAACTGGTTCCAGCTCTATGTGATGCGCGACCGCGAGATCTCCTACGGCCTCACCCGCCGCGCCGCCGAGGCCGGGTTCGACACGCTCATGTTCACGGTGGACACCCCGGTCGCCGGCGCCCGCCTGCGCGACAAGCGCAACGGGTTCTCCATCCCGCCGCAGCTGACCCTCGGCACGATCGTCAACGCGATCCCGCGGCCGTGGTGGTGGATCGACTTCCTCACGACGCCGAAGCTCGAGTTCGCGTCGCTGTCGACCACCGGCGGCACCGTGGGCGAGCTGCTCGACGCCGCGATGGATCCCACCATCAGCTACGACGACCTCGAGGTGATCCGCGGCATCTGGCCGGGCAAGCTCCTCGTGAAGGGCGTGCAGACGGTCGAGGACGCGATGCGGCTCAAGGACACGCACGGGGTCGACGGCGTCGTGCTGTCCAACCACGGCGGACGCCAGCTCGACCGCGCTCCGATCCCGTTCCATCTGCTGCCGCAGGTGCGCCAGGCCGTCGGCGAGGACTTCACGGTCATGGTCGACACCGGGATCATGAACGGGGCGGACATCGTCGCCTCGGTCGCGCTCGGGGCCGACTTCACGCTCATCGGACGCGCCTACCTGTACGGACTCATGGCCGGCGGGCGGCGCGGTGTCGACCGGACCATCGCGATCCTGCGCAGCGAGATCGAGCGCACGATGCGCCTGCTCGGCGTCACGTCGCTGGCAGAGCTCGAGCCGCGCCACGTCACGCAGCTCACCCGCATGGTGCCGGTCGCTCCGTCGCTCGCCGCCGCCGTTCGCTGATGCCGAGCGCTGACGCCGTCGCGGCCGGTCAGAGCGTCGGCAGCAGCGCGTCGAGCTTGTCGGCCGTGTCCTGCCAGCCGTCGACCGCGACGCAGGGCACGCCGAGGGTCTTCACGGGGTAGTCGTTCCCGCCCTCGTCGAGGCGATCGCCGTAGAACAGCATCTCCGCGAACGGGATGCCGGTGCGCTCGGCCAGCTCGGTCATGCCGTAGGCCTTGTCGATGCCCGCGCGGGTGATGTCGATCGACGTGGATCCGCCGGAGCGCACCTCGAGATCGGGCACCCGGGGCGCGACGGCGTCGCGCAGCGCGGCGCGGCGCGATCCATCCGGATCCCAGGCCTTCTTCGCGTCGTGCGGAGCCTTCTGGCCGAGGGCCGAGAAGGTGATCTGCGAGCCGCGGTCCTCGAGGATCGGTCCCCAGGTCTCGCTCTCCCACAGGCCCAGCCGCTGGGCCTCCTCCTCGAGCGCGGCGAGGGCCGCGTCCTTCTGTGCAGGGCTGAGGTCGCGGGCGTAGACGAGCGAGAACCCGGATCCGTCGTGCGCGAGGTAGCGGGTGCCGCAGGTGGGCAGCAGGTGGATGCGCTGCAGGGCGGAGACGTCGGCGCCGAGCCGGGAGATCACCTGGGTGCGGAACTGCTCCTCGTTGCCGCCGGAGATGATCGCGACCTCGACGCGCTCCGCGAGGGCGAGGAGGAGGGCGGCGATGCGGGGTTCGATCGGGCTCTTGGAGGCGGCGAGGGTGTCGTCGAGGTCGAAGGCGACCAGGCGTGGCGTCGTCATAGCGCTTCCAGGATACGGGAGCAGCGGTCAAGGATGCTGGGGGATGCCCCGCGCGGCGTCACCGCCGCGCGGGGCGATCGTGCACCGCGCCACGCGCGGGCGCCGCCTCGATTCGCTCCCGCGTCCGTCTCCGTATAGACTTGAACGGTTGCCACGGGGTGTGGCGCAGCTTGGTAGCGCGCTTCGTTCGGGACGAAGAGGCCGCAGGTTCAAATCCTGTCACCCCGACCAACGAGAGAGGGACCGACCCACAGGGTCGGTCCCTCTCTCGTTGTCTCGTGGCGTCTGGCGGGCCCCGGCGCAGGCCGGATCCGTCAATGATCCGTCCCGCGCCGCAGGACCACCCCGGGGAAGCGGCTCGCCGCCCACACGAGGACGCCCGCTGCCGTGAGCGCGCCGAGCAGACCGAGGACGGTCAGCGTCATCGCGGTCGCGCCGCGTTCGGGGAGCAGGAAGCCGTAGGGAACCCAGCCGTCGGTCGCGCTGCGCACGAGGACGACGGCGAGCCACAGCAGGGGATAGGGAGCGAGCACCCACAGCCGCGACCAGGGCAGGCATCGACGGTCTCCGATCAGCAGCCAGTCCAGAGCCATCAGCGTCGGAAGGACGGCGTGGAGGGTGAGGCTCACCCAGGCGGGGGCGGATCCGGTGCCCGGCACCACGGTGTTGTAGATCACCGCGACGATCAGCATGCACGCGGTGACGACGGCACGAGCCGGTGCGAGCCAGCAGGGCGTGCGTCGAACGGTCAGACCGAGTGCGCCGCAGGTCAGGAGGACGAGTGCGGCGAGCAGGCTCGTCAGGTTCGTGAAGTACCCGAAGTAGTCGAAGGGGTTGTACCCGTGGGCTTCGCCGCCGATCGCATAGGTGTACAGCAGGATCACGAGGACGGCGAGGCCGACCAGTCCCCGTACGCCGCCCACCACGCGTGCTGCGGCCGGCCGGACGCGCTCCGGAGCGGCGGGGCGCACGTCGCTCAGTTCCGCGGCAGCAGCGTGAGCAGGGTGGCCTCCGGGCGGCAGGCGAAGCGGACCGGCGCGTAGATCGAGTGGCCGCATCCGGCGCTCACGTTGAGCGGCACGGTGCGCCCGGCGTGCGTCCAGGTGCTCAGCCCCTTCGCCTGTCGCAGCGGGATGTCGCAGTTCGCGACGATCGCCCCGAAGCCGGGGATGCACACCTGACCGCCGTGGGTGTGGCCGCCCAGGATCGCATCCGCGCCCAGGTCGGTGAAGGCGTTCAGTACGCGCTGGTAGGGTGCGTGCGTCACACCCAGCACGGGCACGTCGGAGGGGCGGGCGCCGAGGGCGTCGATCTCGGCCGGAAGGGCGTCCAGGTCGTCCCAGTGACGATGCGCGTCGTCCACGCCGAACAGGTCGATGCGCCGGCCCCCGACGGTCAGGGATGCGGCGGTGTTGTCCAGATCCGTCCAGCCCAGCTCGTCGGTGAAGTAGGCGTCCATCGCGGCGGTGTCGAGCTTCGGCGCGGTGGCGACCCGCGCCGAAGGCCCCATGAAGTAGCGGAAGGGGTTGCGCGGCGACGGTGCGTGCACGTCGTTCGACCCGTGCACGAAGACCCCCGGAGTGCCGGCGAACGGCGCGAATGCGGCCCTGATGCCCTCGAGTCCGTGCTCGTGGCCGAGGTTATCGCCCGTGTTCACGATGAGGTCGGGCCGCAGGCCGGAGAGGGAGGCGAGCCAGCGCTGCTTGCGATGCTGCCACGGCGCCATGTGCGCATCCGAGATGTGCAGGATCCGGAGCGGACGGGATCCGGTCGGCAGCGTCCGTGCGGTGGCGTGGCGCACCGTGAACAGGTAGCGCTCGATGCCGATGCCCCAGGTGGCGGCTGCGACACCGGCGGCCCCCACCGCACCGAGTGCGATGAGGGCCGAGCGGGTGGTGCGCGAGGGACTCATCCTCAGCAGTTCTTCTTCATGTAGTTGAGCGTGACCGACGAGCCCTTCGGCGCCGCCGTGCCCGCCGCGGGCACGGTGGCCGACACGGTTCCGGAGTCGTCGCCGTTGCCGGGCGTGCAGGTGCCCTTGGTCGCCTGGAAGCCCGCGGTCTTCAGCGCGTTCGCGGCGTCGCCCATGGTCATGCCGACCACGTTCGGGACCGCCACTCCCTGCCCGTTGCTGGGGCTGATCGTGATGGTGCTGCCGGTGACGACCTGGCCGGGACCCGGATCCTGCTGAGCCACCTGATCGGCCGGCAGGTTGCTCTGCACGGCGGCGCCGACGGAGACCGAGAACCCGGCGTCCTCGAGGGTCTGGGTCGCCTGATCGACCGTCATGCCGATGACGCTCGGCAGGTTGGTGTACGACTGCTTGAGCGCGCTCTGCTGCGGACTGGGGAAATCGCCCGCGGGGAACAGTTCGTCCGCGGCCCCCAGGATCTGACGCCCCAGGTAGTAGCGGATGTCGGGGACGTTGGTGTCGTGCGTATAGAAGTCGTTGATGTCGACGTTGCCGTCGGCCTGACCCACCCAGATGCCGGTGGTGGACGCCGTCGAGGACGCCATGAGCATCGTCTGCTGGTTGTTGTGCGATCCGGTCTTGCCGATCAGCGGGGTGCCGTCGTCCGGGTTCGCACGCGAACCGGTGCCGCCGCCCGCCATGACGCCCTGGAGCGCATACGCGGCCCCTGCGGCGATCTCGGGCTTGATGACCTCGGTGCAGGTGGTCGGTGCGAGCGGGATGTCCGAGCCGTCCGGCCCCGTGATCTTGTCGATCGCGTGCGGATCGCAGCGGGTGCCGTTGTTCGCGATGGCGGCGTAGACGGCCGCCATCGAGATCGGGGCGATGTTCTTCGACCCGAGGACGCCGAACGGGGTCGGGCCCTCGAGGTCCACGGTGTCGGTGCCGGGGTAGTAGGTCGTCTCGTGGGAGTTGACCGCCTTCATGTCACCGGTGTGCACGCCCATCCGCGCCGCGACGTCGTTGATGTCGCAGAGGTCGAGCTTGGAGGCCATCGCCAGGAAGCCGCTGTTCAGCGACGCCGCGGTGAACTGCATCGGGGTGCCGACGTAGCCGCGCTGGTTCTGGAAGTTCCCGATCTCGGACGTGTCCGTGGTCATCGTGTCCGTGCCGCACTTGAACGTCATGCGCCGGTTGTTGCCGTCCACCGTCTCCCGCAGCGAATGGCCCTTCTCCAGCCAGTCGATGAGCGTGAAGACCTTGTAGGTCGATCCGACCGAGAAGCCGATGCCGCCGCCGTGCGCCTGGTCGGCCGCATAGACGATTCCGGTCTGGCCGGGGGGCGCGTCCTGCGCCTCGTTGAACGTCGTGTTCTGGGCGAGGGCGAGGATCTTGCCGGTCTTCGGGTCGAGGTTCACCGCCGCGGCGCCGAAGACCATCCCGTCGATCGTGGCCGTCGTGTTGTCGTGCATGGCCTGGACCGTCGCGGCCTGCATCGGTGCGGACAGGGTCGTGTAGATGTTGAGGCCACCGCGGTACAGCTTGTCGTTGCGCTCCGCGGACGTGGAGCCGAGGGCGGTGTTGAGCGACTCGTCGTTCTCCAGCGAAGCCTGGACGTACTTGCAGAAGTACGCGTTGTCGCCGGCGTCGGAGCAGCCGGAGCTCGGCGTCTTGATCGCGGGCGTGATCGGCTGGGCCTTGTCGGCCTCGTACTCGGCCTTGGTGATCTTGCCGAGCACCTCCATGCGGCTGAGCACGTAGTTGCGGCGCACGAGCGTGTCGTGATACCCGTCGGCCTGCGAGTTCTTGCAGTTGTTGCCGTCCTTGTCGCAGTCGTACGTGCCGCCGGGCAGATCGATGCGGAAGGCGTTGGGGTTCTGCACCATGCCGACGAGGGTCGCCGCCTGCACGGCGTTCAGCTGCGAGGCGGAGACACTGAAGTAGCGCTGCGCCGCGGCCTCGATGCCGTAGGTCGTGCCACCGAAGTTCACCAGGTTCAGATAGCCGATGAGGATGTCCTGCTTCGAGTACTGCTTCTCGATCGCGGTCGCGTAGCGGATCTCCTGCAGCTTGCGGGCGATGCCGGAGCTGCCCACCGTCGCGGCCGCGTCCTCCCAGCACTTGGCGAGCTTGGCGTCGCGGTTCTTGTCGTTGAGCGGGACGCCCTTCTCGCAGTCCTGCAGCAGCACGTTCTTGACGTACTGCTGGCTGATCGAGGATCCGCCGTTGGTCGCGGATCCGGTCACGTTGCCGACCACGGCCTTGATCGTCCCGGCGATGTCGATGCCGCCGTGCGAGTAGAAGTTCTTGTCCTCGCTGGACAGGAGCGCGTCGTACAGCACCGGGGCGACCTGGTCGTACTTCACCGGGATGCGGTTCTGGTCGTAGAAGCGCGCCATGACCTGGTCGTTGCCGGCCGCGTCCTTCGAGTAGATCGTCGTCGGCTGCATCGGACGGTCGACCTTGAGGTTGGAGGGCAGGCCCTCGAAGAGGTCGATCGACTGAGCGGCGGTGGCACCGGTCACGGCGAAGACCGGGGTGACGGTCGCCGTAACGAGCACACCGGCGACGACGCTGAGACCGACGAGGCCGGCCAGGCCGCTGAGCACACTGGTGAGCGTCCGTTTGGTCTGAGGCATACGCTTGATCGTAGGGGAGTTCCCTGAACGCCAACTTTGACGCGCCTGCGCGCGTCCGTCCCTCCGGGAGTGCCATGACCACGTGGGAATACCTCACGACACCGCTGCTCATCCACAACACCGCTGCGATCCTGAACAACTGGGGCAAGCAGGGGTGGGAGCTCGTGCAGGTCGTCACCGGCCCCGAGGGCGGGCTCGTGGCGTACTTCAAGCGTCCGGTCGGCGGCGATGCGGCCGCCAACACCGGCCTCGGTGCCGCCGCAGAGGCCGCCCGCCAGTTCGAAGGAGACAACGCATGACCATCGCTTCCCGCCTCGCCGAGCTCGGCATCGAGCTGCCCTCCGTCGCGGCCCCCGTCGCCGCGTACGTGCCGGCCCGCGTGCACGCCGGCCTGGTCTACACGTCGGGGCAGCTGCCGTTCGTGGCCGGATCCCTGCCCGCGACCGGCAAGGTCGGGGCCGAGGTCTCGGCCGAGGACGCCCAGGCCCTCGCCCGCACCTGCGCGCTGAACGCTGTCGCCGCGGCGGCCGACGCCGCCGGCGGCGTGGACCGGCTCGGCGGCGTTCTGCGCGTCGGCGGCTTCGTCGCGTCCGCGCCGTCGTTCTCCGGTCAGCCCGGGGTGATCAACGGGGCGAGCGAGGTGCTCGGCGAGATCTTCGGCGATGCCGGCAAGCACGTTCGCGCCGCCGTCGGCGTCGCGGTGCTGCCGCTGGACAGCCCCGTCGAGGTCGACGTCGTCTTCACCCTCGCCTGATTCCCCCTCCGGGGAAGACGAGACCCCCGTTCCGGTCCCTTCGAGAAGGGATCCGGGACGGGGGTCTCGTCGTATCGGCCCTGCGGCCGCCCTCGGCTACTTCACCTGCGCCGAGATGGTCGACATCACCATCGTGTCGGCGAGGGTCGTCGTGTCGCCGACCTCGCGGCCCTCGGCCACGTCGCGGAGCAGGCGGCGCATGATCTTCCCGGAGCGGGTCTTGGGCAGCTCGCCGACGATGTACACGTCGCGCGGACGGGCGATCGGGCCGATCTGCTCGCCGACCCAGCCGCGCAGCAGCTGCGCGAGTCCCTCGGGGGAGTGCACCCGGATGTAGCTCTCCTTGATGATCACGAACGCGACGACGGCCTGACCCGTGGTCTCGTCGGAGGCCCCGACCACGGCGGCCTCCGCCGTCGCCTCGTGGGCGACCAGGGCGGACTCGATCTCCGCGGTGGACAGGCGGTGTCCGGAGACGTTCATCACGTCGTCGACGCGGCCGAGTAGCCACAGATCGCCGTCCTCGTCGAAGCGTGCGCCGTCGCCCGCAAAGTAGTAGCCCTGCTTCTCGAACTTCTCCCAGTAGGTCTCCTTGAACCGCTCCGGGTCGCCCCAGATGCCGCGCAGCATGCTCGGCCACGGCTCGGTGATCGCCAGGAGCCCGCCGCCGCCGACGCCCACGGGGGTTCCGTCGTCATCGACCACATCGATCGAGATGCCCGGCAGCGGCACCTGCGCCGAGCCCGGCTTGGTCGCGGTGATCCCGGGGAGCGGGGAGACCATGATGGCGCCCGTCTCGGTCTGCCACCAGGTGTCGACGATGGGCGTGTGCCCGCCGCCGATGACGTCGCGGTACCAGATCCAGGCCTCGGGGTTGATCGGCTCTCCGACGGAGCCGAGCAGGCGCAGGGAGGTCAGGTCGTACTGGTTCGGGATCTCGCGCCCCAGCTTCATGAAGGAGCGGATCGCGGTCGGCGCGGTGTAGAGGATGGTCACGCCGTACTTCTGGATGATGTCCCACCAGCGCCCCTGCTGCGGGGTCTCCGGCGTGCCCTCGTACATGACCTGGGTGGCGCCGTTCGCGAGCGGGCCGTAGGCCACGTACGAGTGCCCGGTGACCCAGCCGATGTCGGCGGTGCACCAGTAGACGTCCGTCTCCGGCTTCAGGTCGAAGACGACGCGGTGCGTGTAGGACGCCTGGGTGAGGTAGCCGCCCGACGTGTGCAGGATGCCCTTGGGCTTCCCGGTGGTGCCGGAGGTGTAGAGGATGAACAGCGGGTTCTCCGCCGGGAACGCCTGCGCCTCGTGCGCGTTCGAGGCGGCTCCGACGACGTCGTGGTACCAGAGGTCGCGCTCGTCGTCCCAGTCGATCTCGTTCTCGCAGCGCTTGACCACGATGACGTGCTCGACCGTGTTCTGCTCGCCCTCGCCGCGGTCGGCGAGGGCCTGGTCGACCGTGGGCTTGAGCGCGGAGGCCTTGCCCTTTCGGTAGCCGCCGTCGGCGGTGATGACGACCTTCGCGCCCGCGTCGTCGATCCGCGAGCGCAGGCTGTCGGCGCTGAAGCCGCCGAAGACGACGGAGTGGATCGCGCCGATGCGGGCCACCGCGAGCATGGAGGCGACGGCTTCGGGGATCATCGGCAGGTAGATGGCGACGCGGTCGCCGTGCCCGACGCCGAGGCCCTCGAGCACGTTCGCCAGGCGCTTGACCTCGTCGGTGAGCTCGGCGTAGGTGATGCGGCGCTCGTCTCCGGGCTCGCCTTCCCACAGCAGCGCCACGCGGTCGCCGTTGCCGGCCTCCACATGACGGTCGAGGCAGTTGTACGCGACGTTGAGCTCACCGTCGGCGAACCACTTCGCGAACGGCGGCGTGGTCCAGTCCAGCACCTGCGTGAAGGGCGTGTGCCAGTGCAGCTCGCGGGCCTGCTTCGCCCAGAACGCCTCGCGATCGGTGGCCGCTTCGGAGTAGATCTCCGGCTGCGCGACGGCGGCGGCCGCGAACTCCGGGGAGGGCGGGAACACACGGGTCTCGTCGAAGACGTGATCGATCTGGCTGCTCATGTGAGGGGGCGCTCCTTTGCGGCGGGGATGGGCCGCGGCCTCGCCGCGACAGGGGCGAATCTAGCCGCGCCCATCGCCTGACAATACCGCCGGAAGTCGGTAGTGCCGGTCGTTTTGTTCGGTCTCTTTTCAGACGTACACTGTCCGACGGCCGATCATTCGATTCCGGCTTTCCCGCGGCAGCGACGGTCCCCCTCCGTCCACCGCGGCCGGGCGGCATCCCATTCCCCCCGTGGGATGCCGCCCTTCTTCCTGCCGTGTCTGTTGCCGGGCCCGGCGTGCTTCCCCGGGCGGGGCTCGTGCGTCCGGTGCGCGCCCCCGGCCTGCGCGCTCCGACGCCGTTCCGACGTGCTGCTCCTGCACAGCCGGGGCGGGGAGGGACTTGTGCACGGGATGTGCTCGGGCGTCTCGGCCGCCCGAGCCGGGTGCCTAGCGTCGGGACATGGCCTCGCCTTTCGTGATCGTCCCCCGCGGTCCCGCCGACTCCCCGGAGCGGCTCGACCTGGATCCCGCCTTCGGCGACCTCGCGGTCCACGCCGCCGATCCGCGGGTGACCGACCTCTTCCTCAACGGGGCGGGCGGGTTGTTCGCCGACCGAGGCGCGGGTGTCGAACCGGTGCCAGGGTGGACCGCGTCCGAACGCGAGGTGCGCGAGCTCGCCGTGCGCCTGGTCGCCCTCGGCGGCCGGCACCTCGACGACTCCAAACCATAAAATAGACATATGCCCGAAACCCCGGAAACGCGCCCCGTCCGAGCGGCGATCTACGCCCGCATCAGCAGCGACAAGACGGGCGAGGGGAAGGGCGTTGACCGCCAAGAGGGGGACTGTCGAGCCCTGGCCAAGCGCCTCGGGTGGGAGGTCGTCAGCGTCTACATCGACAACGACGTGAGCGCCGCAAGCGGGAAGCCTCGGCCCGAGTACCGGGCGATGCTGGACGCGGTGAAGGCGAAGGAAGTTGACGCGATCCTCGCGTGGCACCCTGACCGGCTCCACCGGCGTCCGGCGGAGCTTGAGGAGTTCATCACCCTCGTGCAGACGTACGGGACGCAGATTCAGACCGTCGAAGTCACGAAGGAGAGCTACGACCTCTCGACCGAAGCGGGGCAGTTGGTGGCGCGCATGCTCGGGGCCGTGGCTCGGTACGAGGTGGACCAGACCAAGAAGCGGATCAAGGCGGCGGCCGACCAGCGGGCTAGGGAGGGCAAGCCCCGCGGGGGACTGCGCCCGTTCGGGTACGAGAAGGGCGGCATGGTCATCCGCGAGAGCGAAGCGGCGATCATCCGCGAATGCACCGAGGCGCTGCTTGCGGGGCGCACGCTGGCATCGGTGGCGCGCGAGCTTCGAGAGCGCGGCGTCACGGGTACCCAGGGTAAGCCTGTGACCTACAACAACCTCCGCGACATGCTCCTCAAGCCGCGGAACGCGGGCATCGTGGCCCACGGTCTCCCGAACCGGAACGCGGCGACGAACAAGAGCACTCGCGAGTACGAGGAGATCGGCCCCGCCGCCTGGCCGGCGATCGTCCCCGAGGATCAGTGGCGCGCGTTGGTCAAGGTGCTGACCGATCCGGGACGGCGAACCTACTTCGGCAACCAGCGCGAGTCGAAGCACCTCGGGTCGAGCATCTACCGGTGCGGCATCGAGGGGTGCGGCGGGAAGATGCGCACCGCGCCCAACGGCGGCACGCCGAGCAAGCCGGGTAGCCGCCACACGATCTATCGATGCGTGGAGAGCGCGCACCTGACGGTGCGGGCGTCGTTCACCGACGACTACGTGCGCGGAGTCGTGGCGGAGATGGTGCGCGATCCTCGGATCCAGGCCGCACTCGCACCGAATGCCGATCCGCAGCTCGCCGTCGATCGCGAGGAGCGGGCGAAGCTCACACGACGGCTGGAGTCGTTCGAAGACGACTACGCGGCGGGACATATCAGCGCGGCCCAGCTGAAGCGCGCGACAGAGCGCGTGACCGCGGAGATTGCCGATATCGACACCCGTTCTGCGCGGCTGCTACGTATGTCGGCAGCGGCGGCGATCCTTCGGGCTGAGGATCCCGGCCAGGCGTTCTTGGACTCGCCCGTTGACGTGCAGCGTGCCGTGCTGAGCACGGTGCTGAACGTCGAGGTCGTGCCACAGGAGCGGCGGGGACTCGCATGGTCCCCGGCGCGCCTGCGCCTGAGTCCCGCGGTTTGAGGGCGTCCGGAGGCGGCCATATTCGCCGGTTTCCGGCGTTCTGCCTGTCCTCGGTGGTTCCTGGCATTCCCGCGCGCTCAGAACGCCGGGAAGCGGCGGATATGACCGAACTCCGGGAACGCCCTAAACCCCTACAGACACCGGAAATCCGATAAACTAGGCATATCGGAGCCACGCCCGCGAGGGCGGCTCCGATCCTCCCCGAGGGCTCGCCGTTGGCCGCTCGGAGCGTGGACCTCAAGGCCACCGCCGCACCAGGCAGGCCGACGAGTAGAACGGATCGGACGCCTCCGATGGGCGAGGCCTTCGGGCCCAGTGCAGGACTCCCACGAGCTCCCTGCGGTGCATCACACAAGACGTCCTCGCGCGGACTGTAGTTGAAAGGCGCGGAGACGTCGGCTGAGCACCCGCAGGGAGCTTTTCGCATGTCCGACACCGACACCCCCGCCCCGCGCCGTATGCGCGATGGAGAAGGCGTGGCGCAGTTCTTCCAGGTTGGAGAAGAGACCGTCGTCCGCTGGCGCAACCTCGGATACATCCGCGCCTACCGGCTCGACGGTCGCCGCGCGCTGCAGTACGACCTGGACGAGATCGAACGAGCCTTCAAGACCCAGGGTCCGCGCAAGATGCGCGATGGGCGCAAGCGAGGCGCGAAGGGGCGCATCGTGCGCCTGATCGTGGCCGAGGGGAGCGACCAGTGAGCGCCGCCGCGGTGCATCCGACGCCGCAGGAGGCCGCGGCGGCGCTTCCGCCCCTGACCGATGACCAGTGCGCGCGTGTGGCGCGGCTGCTGAGCGTCGTGCACCCCTCGGGAGGTGCCTCATGAGCGGACGACTGAAGCGGCTCGCGGCCTGCGCTCAGTGCGGCGTTGCGTTCCATCCCCGATCGAACAGCGCGCGCCGGTTCTGCTCGGTCACGTGCGCCGGTCTCGCGAAGGCGAAGCCCGCGATCCCTGATCCCGGCGTCACCCCGGAAGAGCGAGCCCGTGCCGCCCGCATCGCGGCTGACTGCTTGGACGCCTACCAGGCGGTCAAGGAAGGCAGCGGGCATGGGTGACGAGGTGATCCCGGCCCGAAAGGTCGTCGAGCTGCTGCATTCGAGCGCCGAGGACAGGGCGCTCAACGCGGTAGTGCTCGGTGCGGGCGTCAGCATCATGTGCGCGGCCTGTTACCCGCGTCAGCCGGAGCGGTTGCAGTACAGCGCACGGCGCGTGCGGCCGGTGTCGCACAACGGCGACGCTCCCTGGTGGAAAGTGCTCCTGGCCGAGTGCGATGGGGTCGTGAGCATCCGATTCCCTCGGACGCTGACCGATCCTCGAGCGCTGATCCTTGCCGAGGATGCCGTGGACGCGCTCAGCGTCACCACGTGTTGTCACGGCGAGGACGAAGCCCTCGGAGGGTGGGACTGGCGCTCGGGACTGGCCGACGCCCTTGAGGAAGCGGTGGCGACGACAGGAGACGAGTGGAACGAGGAGTGGGAGCGTCTGCGGCGCGAGCGTGAACGTGTCCAGGCCGCCGACGAAGCCGCCTACGACGCGTTCACGCTCATGCAGATGCTCCCGCCTAGGATCCGCGTTCAGGCGTTCGCTGCGGTGCTGCAACAGGCTGGGCATCCGGTCGTGGTGGAGCAGGCGCGTGTCTCGTGGGAGTGCGGAGACTCGGACGAGAATGGGCGCTGGGTGCGCGTTTCCTACGTGCTGGACGCTGACCGAGGGATGATCCCCGCGCACGACACGTGCGGGCAGCATCCCGAGGAGGATCCGAGCCCGCTGGACCTTGCCGCGGAGTACCGGCGAGTGCTCGCCCTCTCGGATGCCGAGCGGGCCGCGTACGCGCCGGTGCCTGAGAAGAAGCGGGGCTCAGGCTGGCCCCGAGGCGGCGGCACAGTCCCGAAGAAGGCACCGAGGCGTGACGAGTGGCCGGCGTCACGCACCAAGGCCTGGTGCGTCGAGCACGGCCTCGACATCGCCGCGGGGATCAACACGCTGTTCAAGGCGGTGGTCGCAGCCGAGCCGGACGAGGCCAAGCGTCCGACGAAGGCGGCGATCATCACCATGAAGAAGGCGCAGAGCGCCGGGTAGCACCCCGGCTGCACCTGATCCCGCTGTACCGTTCCGTACCGTACCGTGTCACGCCCCTACGTAGTAGGGGCGACGGTACGGTACGGCACGGTACGACGGGGCGGGGGCAGCCTCAGGTGAGCACGCAGGCGGAACCGTTGAGCACGTCGGATCCGAAGTAGGTACGGGCGGCGAGTCGGGAGAGGGGCCACCCCGACTCACCGACCGGCGTTGCGCCCGGATCGCGCCCGAGCAGGAGGGCGGACTGCCAGCGGACGACGTCGCGGATCACCTCAGCGACAGGGCGAGGTGCGGGGGCGAGTGCAGTGGTCATCGGGGCTCCGTTCGGTCGGTCAGACCCCTCTTCTCACGGTGTGGTCTGACCTCATCAGGATACCCAATACCCCTCTGGGGTACCACAGCGAAGAGGCCCGTAGTACGCTTGTGAACGAGGGCCCTTGCACGGCCCGAGGTGCGCTGCTGGCGGTAGGGCCGGGCCTGATTCAAAGGCCCCGTCATGTCCCGATCTGAAGACAGCCCCCACCGCATCCAGCTTGCGCGTCGCCCTGAGCACATCAGCGACGCGAAGGAAGACGCGACCGTCAACGCCCTGACCGTGCTTGCCCACGGCGGCACCCTGAAGAGCGCGAAGCGCTCGCGCAACCTCGCTGCCGCCGACGCGGAAGCGACCATTGACCGGCTCCTCCGCGGCGCTAACGCACCCGCGGCGGGGGAGCCTCCCACGTCCCCTGTCCGAGGACATGCGGGGGACGTGCGACCCACCGGCAGACCTATCGCCTTGGGAGCCCTGCCGGTGGGTCTCCCCCCTCTCGAAGAGCGCATCGCGGTCGTGCGCCACCGCCTCAGGCGAACAGCCCTCGTGCCCTCGGTGCTGACGGTCCCGTGCGCCGAGCACGAGGCCGCCGCGGGCGAATACTGCTTCGGCAACGTCGCGCGCGGCGTGTGCTGGCGGCGCGTGCAGCGGCGGGCGGCCACGCGATGAACAGCGACCGCGACAGCGCGTTCACCACGGAGGAGCGCCAGCGCATCGAGGACGAGTGGATCGAGCTCGCCCCCGGCACCAGCACAGCGCCCGCCCTCGCGGCGATGGAGCGACTGGCAGCCGAGACGGACCCGTTCAACCTCGCCCAGCTTCGACGGTGGCGCGCGAAGGATCAGCAGATCATCGGCGTGACGAAGCGCGGCCCGGTGTTCGGGAAGCTCTCATGACGCGCCGGTACGAGCCCCGGATGATCGCGGTCGACCACTCCGCCACCCTCCGAGCGGAGGGCTACCGCGAGGACGCGAAGCCAGTGCCGACCCCTCGGGAGCCTGAGCCGCCCGCGGCCTGGGAGGCGAAGCCCGAGCAGCCGCCTGCTGCGACGCCGAAGCCCGGTCGGGGCAGGTCCATTCGCGTGGTGCTTCCTCAGCCTGACGGCGCAGTCGTCATGCAGCCCGAGGAGGCCGCCACCGTGAAGCGCATGTTCGCCGCGGCACGCAACGGCGCGACGGACGCCGCCACCCGAGACCGCCTCCGGAAGATCGAGGCCGAGATGAACAAGAACACGCGAGGTGCGCTGTGAGCATGACCGTCAGAGAGCAGCAGATCGAGACCGCCGACGCCTGGGAGGCGATCCCCTCGGGAACCCTCCCGTGCGGCTCGTGCGGGATCGCGGTGCGCAGGCCTGTGGATAACTCCGAAATGGAGGTGCTGACGCTCTACAAGCCCGAGAGGGGACACGGCCCCGGTGACGGGCAGCTTGACCTTCTCTGGACGCGCTGTGACACGTGCCGGATGACTCGTGCGGCAGCATCCGGCCTCATGGACGCACACCCCACGGTGCGCGGCAGCATCGGCGATCGAACCATCGCGATCGACCGCCTCGAAGACGCCCTTGCCGGTCTCGACATCCTCGGGATCACGAGCCCGCAGATCATCGACCGGCTGACCGCGAACGTCAAGCCGCTGCGCACACTCATGGACGCCTTGACGATCCCGGGCGGCAGCGCCGCGTGGGTGCTGCACGCCCGCGCCGCGGGGTACGGTCGCGCCACGCGGACGCCGGCCAACGGCAAGCGATGGGCGCACGTCACTGAAGAGCAGCGGCAGGCGCTCCGAGACGCCGCCGCAGCCCTCCTCGCGCGCGACGTGGCGCGTCCTGTGGACGTGCTCGCGCCCTCGGACGATGGCAGCCCCTCGGGGTGCCTCCTATGCGGCGTGGGAGCCGTGCAGGCGTTCCGAGAGGACGCGGGAGAGGTCTGGACGCTCATGAGCGCCGACAGCGCCACCATCGGCGGCAGGCCGATGCCGGACACCCTGGACGGCGTGGTCTGCGCTCGATGCGATGCGGCGATCGACCGCGCGCAGGGAGTCGGCCAGCAGGCCATGGCCCTCAGCGTGCGCGACTTCCTGGGGATGCCGCACTTCCTCCGGTCCCTGGAGCACATCGACGGACTGATCGGCTGGGCGGCGCTCCCGAAGGGCACCCGGCCAAACGCCGAGCCCTGGGCGCACATCGACCTGACCCTGATCCGCGAGAGCGTGAACGTCCTCCTCGGGTATCAGCCTGTCGGCGCGTAGCACTCCCGAACCCGATTCCCTCGGTGGCCGCCTGACTCATCGGCATCCGGGGCTGTGCCTCGCAGGTGCCACAGCGCCCGCGGGGCCGTCCACGGTCATCCTGCGACGGCTGGGCGGTATCAGGGCTCGGAGATGCCCGAATCGGGGCATTTCGGAGAAATCCCTGTTCAGAGATATGTCTAAAACTTGGTATGGACGATCAGGCCCCGTGCGTGGACGTGCGGCTCGCCTCGGGGGTGCGCGTGCACGCGGTGCTCGCCCCGGTCGCGACCAGGGGCACCGCGGTCTCGGTGCGCATCCCGCGGGTGCGGGCGGCGGATCTCGACGACCTGGCACGTCTGGGGGCGATCGACGCGCCGCAGCGCGGCTGGCTGGAGCGCATCGTCGTCGCACGGAAGAACGTGCTGATCACCGGAGGCACCGGCACCGGCAAGACCACGTTGCTCGCGGCACTGCTGGCGCACGTGCCGCCGCGTGAGCGGATCGTCACCATCGAGGACGTCGCAGAGCTGCGCCCGAGGCACCCGCACCACGTCTCGCTCGAAGCCCGGCAGCCGAACCTGGAGGGCGTGGGGGCGATCACGGTCGCGCGCCTCGTGCGCGAGTCGCTGCGGATGCGGCCGGACCGCCTCGTCGTCGGCGAATGCCGCGGGGAGGAGATCCGCGATCTGCTGACGGCGCTGAACACCGGGCACGACGGCGGCGCGGGGACGCTGCACGCGAGCGGGCTCGCCGATGTGCCGGCGCGGCTGGAGGCGCTCGGAGCCCTGGCCGGCATGGACCCTCCGGCGCTGGCCCGTCAGGCCGTGAGCGCGTTCGCCTCCGTGCTGCACCTGGTGCGGGCCAGCGGCGGAGAGCGACGGCTCGCCCAGGTGGGGGAGCTGCGTCTGGACGGCGAGCATCTGGGCATCGAGGAGGTGCGGCCGTGGTGAGGGCGGTTCCCTCCGCGCGACGTCCGGCGCAGCTCCGGGCCCCGCGCGATCCGGCTCGGCGCCCTCGGCTGCGGGGCAGGGGCTCCCGCGTCCGCGAGGCCGAGGTCGCCGAGGCCGTCCGCACGCTGGCCGTGCTGCTGCAGGCGGGTGCGGCGCCCCTCGCCGCCTGGCGCCACCTCGCCGAGAGCGGATCCGCCGTCGCCGTCGGCGTGCTCGCCGAGACCGTCGAGCACGGCCGGCCCCTGGTCGAGGCGATCCGCGAGGGCGGCGGAGTCTGGCGGGTCGTCGCGGCGGCCTGGGGGATCGCGGGCACCGTCGGGGCGCCGCTCGGCGAGGTGCTGCGCGCGATCGCCGCAGCGCTCGAGGGCGCGGGGGAGATCCGGGACGAGGTGGCGGTCGCGCTGGCCGAGCCCGCCGGCACCGCCCGCCTGATGCTGTGGCTGCCGCTCGTGGGGCTGCTCCTCGGCGGCGCGCTCGGGTTCGATACGGCGACGGTGCTCCTCACCCGGCCCGCCGGGTGGATCTGCCTCGCGGCGGGTCTCGGCCTCCTGCTGCTCGCCCGCGGGTGGACCAGGGCGCTGGTCCGACGCGCGGCTCCGCCGGCCGGGATCCCGGGGATCCGCGCCGAACTGCTCGTCGTCGCACTCTCCGGCGGGACCGCGATCCCGCGAGCCCGTGCCTTGGTCGAGCAGGATCTGGCGGAGGGGGAGGATGCGGCGACGGCCGAGGAGGCGATCGAGCGGATCCTCCGTCTGTCCGTCGCCGCGGGCGTTCCGGCCGTGGAGCTGCTGCGCGCCGAAGCCGATCGTGCACGCAGGGAAGCCCGCACCGCGGGGCGCACCGGGGCCGCGCGGCTGAGCTCGCGCCTGCTGCTCCCGCTCGGCATCTGCACCCTGCCGGCGTTCCTGCTCCTCGGCGTCGCGCCCCTGATCCTCAGCGTGCTGTCGACGACGCCGCTGCCGTTCGCTTGAGCAGGGCGGCGGCGACCGGGTGCCGATCCGACGGGACGAAGAAACCCACGGAAGAAGAGAGAAGAGAGAAGGAAGAAACATGATCCAGAAGCACCAGAGCGGCTCGAGTGCCCTCCCGCCGCTGACCCGCCGCCGGGCCGCCGGGCTGTTCGGCGACGACACCGGAGCCGCGACCGCGGAGTACGCCATCGCCACGATGGCGGCCGTCGCGTTCGCGAGCCTCCTCGTGGTCATCATGCGCAGCGACGAGGTGCGCGGCATCCTCACCGATCTCGTGCGTCGCGCGCTGACGGTGCAATGAGAGTCCGGACTCCGATCGCCCGCGGTCCCGGTCACGATCGCTCCGGTGCACGGGGTGGCGCGCGCGACCGGGAGCGCGGCTCGGCGACGGCCGAGCTCGCCGTGGCGCTGCCGATCGTCGTCCTCATCCTGCTGCTCGGCGTCGGCGGCCTCGGCGCCGGAATGCGGATGGTCGCGCTGCAGGACGCCGTGGCCGACGCGGCCCGCCTGCTCGGCCGGGGCGACGACGCCGGGCGAGCGGGCGCCGCGGTGACGCGGGCGGATCCGGCAGCGACGTTCGGGGTGCGCCGGTCCGCCGAGCTGGTGTGCGTCACCGCCTCGTCCCAGGCGCGCATCCTGGGCGCGGTGACGGTGCCCCTCCGTGCGACGGGGTGCGCGCTCGATGGAGGACGCTGATGGCCGGCTCCGCCCTCGCCGTCGGGGGCATCGCCGTGGCAGCCGCGCTGGGCATCGGCGCCGTGGCGGTGGGCGGCGCGGGCGCGACCTCGCAGCGCGTCGCGGCCGCGGCCGATGCCGCGGCGCTCGCCGCGGCGGACGTGCTGTCGGGGGCGGTCGCGGTGGACTCGGATCCCTGCGCGCTCGCCGCGAGGGTCGCCGAGGCGCACGGCGCCGCGCTGGAGGACTGCCGCATCGCCGGCCTCGAGGTCGTCGTGCGCGTCGGCACCGCGTACGCGGGGCTCCCCGCGGCGGCGGGGGCCCGGGCGGGGCCGCCCTCGCCGAGCACGGGGCGGCGATGACCGGCGTCCGCGGCCGGCGGCGCGGCCCGATGCGCGTCTCATGGTCCCCGGCCCTCCGGCAGCGGCGTACGCTGGGTTCCCGGCTGTCGCGGGATCCCGTGCAGGAGAACCCGAACCTCCTGCGGCGACGGCCCATCGTGCTGAGTCCCCTCCTCCGGCGCGGTGTGTATGGTGTGCTTCGACCCCTCGTCAAAGCTCAGGACCCGAAAGGACCGCACCCGTGGCGCAAGGCAAGAAGCTTGTCATCGTCGAGTCCCCGACGAAGATGAGGTCCATCCAGGGCTATCTCGGCGACGGCTTCGAGGTGCTCAGCTCGGTGGGGCACATCCGCGACCTCGCCGACAAGAAGGACATCCCGGCCGCCGACAAGCAGGCGTACGGCAAGTACTCGATCGACGTCGACAACGACTTCGACCCCTACTACGTCGTCTCGGACCGCAAGACCAAGACCGTCGCCGAGCTCAAGCGCGCCTTGAAGACCGCCGACGAGCTCCTGCTCGCCACTGATGAGGACCGCGAGGGCGAGGCCATCGCGTGGCACCTGCTGGAGACCCTGAAGCCGAAGGTCCCCGTCAAGCGGATGGTCTTCCACGAGATCACGAAGGACGCGATCCAGGCCGCCGTCGGCAACACCCGTGAGCTCGACCTCGCGCTCGTCGACGCCCAGGAGACCCGCCGGATCCTGGACCGGCTGTACGGCTGGGACGTGTCGCCCGTGCTCTGGTACAAGGTCAAGTCGGGGCTCTCCGCAGGGCGTGTGCAGTCGGCCGCCACCCGCATGATCGTCGACCGGGAGCGCGAGCGCATGGCGTTCGTGTCGGCCGAGTACTGGGACGTCGACGCCACCGCCGTAGCCGCCACCACTCCGTTCACGGTGCGCCTCGTGCGGCTGGACGGGGGCGCCATCGCCCGCGGCACCGACTTCGACGACAACGGCGCCCTGAAGAAGGCCGTCGTCGTGCTCGACGAGAAGGCGGCGGCCGCGCTCGCCGCCGCCGTGGACGCGGCCGGATCCGGCACCGTGACGAAGGTCGAGGCGAAGCCCGGCACCCGCAGCCCCTACGCGCCCTTCACCACCTCCACGCTGCAGCAGGAGGCGGGCCGCAAGCTCTCGATGAGCGCGAAGCAGGCGATGAGCGTCGCCCAGCGCCTCTACGAGAAGGGCTACATCACCTATATGCGCACCGACTCGGTCGCCCTCAGCACCCAGGCGGTGCAGGCGGCGCGGTCGCAGGCGGTCGCGCTCTACGGCGATGCCGCCGTGCCGCTGAAGCCCCGCGTGTACAAGGGCAAGAGCAAGAACGCGCAGGAGGCGCACGAGGCCATCCGCCCGTCGGGCGAGCAGTTCCGCACGCCGGCATCGGTGTCCGCGCAGCTCGACCGCGAGGAGCAGCGCCTCTACGACCTCATCTGGAAGCGCACGGTCGCCAGTCAGATGTCCGACGCGAAGTACGAGACCACCACGGTCACGCTCGCCGTGGACGCGGACGGCCGCACCGCGGAGTTCACTGCGTCCGGCACGGTGTACACCTTCAAGGGCTTCCTCGAGGCTTACGAGGAGGGCAAGGACGAGCGCCGCAACGCCGCCGACGCGGCGGAGAACCAGTCGCTCCCGGCCGTCGCCGTCGGCGACGTGCTCGGCGTCTCCGATGCCGACGCCAAGCCGCACCGCACGACCCCCAAGCCGCGCTACACCGAGGCGTCGCTCGTGAAGGCGCTCGAAGAGCACGGCATCGGCCGCCCGTCCACGTTCGCCAGCATCATCGACACCGTGATCGACCGCGGCTACGCGACCAAGCGCGGACAGGCCCTCGTGCCGACGTGGATGGCGTTCAGCGTGGTCCGGCTGCTCGAGCAGCACTTCGCCGACCTCATCGACTACGACTTCACCGCCGCGCTCGAGGACGACCTCGACGCGATCGCGCGCGGCGAGCAGAAGCGCATCGAGTGGCTGCACTCCTTCTACTTCGGCGACGACACGCAGGTCGGCCTCCGCCAGGTGGTCGACAACCTGGGCGAGATCGACGCACGGGCGCTCAACGCGACTCCGATCACCGACACCGCCACGCTCCGGTTCGGCAAGTACGGCCCGTACCTCGAGGTCGCCGATCCCGCGCACCCCGACGCGAAACCGCGCATCGTGAACGTCCCCGAGGATCTGGCTCCCGACGAGCTGACGGCGGCGAAGGCCCGGGAGCTCATCGAGGCCCCCGTCGCCGGCGACCGCGTGCTCGGCGAGAACCCTGCGAACGGCAAGGTCGTCGTGGTCAAGGACGGCCGGTTCGGCCCCTACGTCCAGGAGAACGACCCGGTCTCCGACGACGACCAGGTCGATGAGACCACCGGCGAGGTCGTGGAGAAGCCGAAGCCGAAGCGCGGAGCGAAGAAGGAGGCCGCGCCGAAGCCGCGCACCGCCTCCCTGTTCCGCTCGATGTCGGTCGACACGATCGACCTCGACACCGCGCTCAAGCTCCTCGATCTGCCTCGGGTGGTGGGTGTCGACCCGGCGACGGACGAGGAGATCACCGCGCAGAACGGCCGCTTCGGGCCGTATCTGAAGAAGGGCGCCGACTCGCGCTCGCTCGAGAACGAGCAGCAGATCTTCGACATCACGCTCGAGCAGGCCCTGGCGGTCTACGCGCAGCCGAAGTACGGCGCGCGACGCGCATCGAGCGCGCTCGCCGAGTTCGAGGCCGACCCGGTCAGCGGCAAGCCGATCCGGATCCGGGACGGGCGTTTCGGTGCGTACGTCACCGACGGCGAGACCAACGTGACCATCCCGCGCGGCCAGCAGGTGCAGGACATCACCTTCGAGATCGCCGTGCAGATGCTCGCAGACAAGCGGGCCAAGGGACCGGCGCCCAAGCGTGGATCCCGTGCCGCGGCGGCCAAGAAGGCACCGGCGAAGAAGGCGCCCGCCAAGACCGCTGCGAAGAAGCCCGCAGCCGCGAAGGCCACGGCGAAGACCGACGCCGAGAAGGCCGCTGCCCGCTCCGCCGCGGCGAAGAAGGCGGCCGCCACGCGCGCCGCCAACGCCGCGAAGAAGCAGGCCGGGGCGTGAGCGCCGCCCGAGGGATCTGGATCACCCTCGAAGGCGGCGACGGCTCGGGCAAGACCACGCAGGCCGCGCTGCTGGAGGCCTGGCTCGACGCGCAGGGCCGCGACGTGCTGCGCACCCGCGAGCCCGGCGGCTCCGAGGTCGGCGTGCTCATCCGCGACATCGTCCTGCACCACCGCGGCGACATCGCGCCGCGGGCGGAGGCGCTGCTGTACGCCGCCGACCGCGCCCATCACGTCGCCACGGTGGTGCGCCCGGCGCTCGAGCGCGGTGTGGTCGTCATCCAGGACCGCTACCTCGACTCGTCCGTCGCCTATCAGGGGGCGGGGCGGGTCCTGGACGCCCAGGAGGTGCGCGATCTGTCGCTGTGGGCGGCCGAGGGCGCGCTGCCCGACCTCACGGTGCTGCTCGACCTGGATCCCGCGGCCGCGCGCCGTCGGCTCGACTCCGCCGACAAGCCGTTCGATCGGCTCGAAGCCGAGCGCGAGGAGTTCCATCAGCGAGTCCGCGAGGCCTACCTCGCCCTCGCCGCGGCGGAGCCCGAGCGCTTCCTCGTCGTCGACGCGGCGCAGGATCCGGCGGCCATCGCGGACGTCGTCCGCGCACGCGTGGCCGCCCTGCTCTGATCCGCGGCTCGGCGGGCAGCACGTTCCCGCCCGCTCGGCGGGCGAGCACGCGCGGCGCCGCAGCCGGTCGCGGGCGCACGGTGCATGTCGCCCCTCCCGGTTAGGCTTGACCGCATGCCCGCCACCGTTCCCGCGCCGTTCCCCTGGACCGACGTGTGGGGGCAGGACGCCGCCGTCGCGGCGCTGCGCACCGCGGTCGAGAACCCGGCCGCCATGTCGCATGCCTGGCTGATCACCGGACCTCCGGGGTCGGGCCGCTCGACGCTGGCCACGGCGTTCGCCGCGTCGCTGATCGCCGGCCCCGGCGACGAGCAGACCATGCACCAGGTGCTCGCCGGCACCCACCCCGATGTGACGGTGCTGCGCACCGAGAAGGTGATCATCTCGATCGCCGAGGCCCGCGCCCTCGTCGAGCGCTCGTATTTCGGGCCGTCCAGCGGGCGCTATCGGGTGATCGTCGTCGAGGACGCGGACCGCATGACCGAACGCACCTCGAACGTGCTGCTGAAGGCGCTGGAGGAGCCGCCGGAGCAGACCGTGTGGATCCTGTGCGCCCCGAGCGAGGCGGATCTGCTGCCGACCATCCGCTCGCGCGTGCGGTCGCTGCGCCTGCGCGAGCCCGATGTCGCCTCCGTCGCCGAGCTCATCGTGCGCCGCACGGGCGCCGACTCCGCGGTCGCGGAGCAGGCCGCGCGTCTCGCACAGCGGCACATCGGCATGGCGCAGCGGCTTGCGACCGATGAATCGGCCCGGGCTCGTCGCGAGCACACCATGCGCGCCGTGCTGGGAGCCAGGGGCGTCAGCGACGCCGTCGAGGTCGCCGGCCAGATCGTGCAGGCGGCGACGGAGGACGCCAAGGCGCTCACGGCCGAACGCGACGACGCCGAGCGGCGCGCGCTGCTGCACACCGTCGGCATCGCCGAGGGTCAGGCCGTTCCCCCCGCCGTGCGCTCGCAGATCAACGCCCTCGAGGAGGAGCAGAAGCAACGCGCCAAGCGCAGCGTGCGCGACGGGCTCGACCGTGTGCTCACCGACCTGCAGTCGCTGTTCCGCGACGTGGTCATGCTGCAGTTCGGCCGCGACGACGGGCTCATCAACCAGGAGCTCGCCGCCGAGCTCGCCGCCGTCGCCGAGGCCTGGCCGCCGGAGCGCACGCTGGTCGTGCTGGACCACCTCGCCGAGACCAGGGAGTCGCTGGAGCGCAACGTCGCCCCGGCCCTCGCCCTCGAGAGCTTGCTCGTGACCGTCACGAGCGGGAGGAGACCATGAACACGCGTTCCGCTTCGCGACTGCGCCGGATCACCACGGTGGCGGCGGGTGTCGTCGTCGCCGCCCTGGCGCTCACCGGCTGCCTGTACTCGATGATCCCCGCCGGATCCTCGTCAGCCGGGCCGACCGCGACCCCCGACACGTCGGGCGTCTCCGCCGAGCTGATGCCGTTCTACGGGCAGACGCTCCAATGGTCCGCCTGCGGCAGCGGCATGGACTGCACGACCGTCAAGGCGCCGCTCGACTGGGACGACCCCGGCAAGGGGAGCCTCGATCTCGCCGTGGTGCGCCATCGCGCGACCGGCCACTCCCAGGGATCCCTGCTGACGAACCCCGGCGGGCCGGGGGCGAGCGGACTCGAGCTGATCAAGTCCAGCCTGAGCTTCGCCGTCAGCCCCACGCTGATCAAGAACTACGACGTCATCGGGTTCGACCCGCGCGGTGTCGGGTCCTCGACCGCCGTGAAGTGCCTCGATGCACCGCAGATGGACGACTACCTCTACTCGATCCGCCCCGGCGCGCGGGGCAGCGACGAGTGGACGGCCGCGCAGAAGACGGCGAACAAGGACTTCGCCGATGCGTGCGAGAAGAACAGCGACGGGATCCTGCCGTACATCACGACCGTGAACTCGGCGCGGGACATGGATCTGCTGCGCGCAGTGCTGGGCGACAAGAAGCTCAACTATCTCGGCTACTCGTACGGCACGTTCCTCGGCGCGACGTACGCCCAGCTGTACCCCGAGCGCGTCGGGCACGTGGTGCTGGACGGCGCGCTCGACCCCGCCGTGTCCAACCTCGACGTCAGCACGACGCAGGCCATCGGGTTCGAGTCCGCGCTGCGCGCGTACATGGCCGAGTGCCTGAAGGGCAAGAAGTGCCCGTTCCAGGGCACCGTCGACGAGGCGATGAGCGACCTCGGCGCGCTGCTGGCGAGCGTCGACCGCTCTCCGCAGAAGAACGCCGACGGGCGCATGCTGGGCGCGGACACGCTGATGACGTCGATCGTCTCGGCGCTGTACTCGCAGGACAGCTGGCCGTACCTGACGCAGTCGCTGACCGCCGTGCTGAAGGGCGACCCGTCGGTGGCCTTCCAGCTCGCCGACTTCTACAACAACCGGGAGAACGGCGCCTACTCCGACAACTCGACGGAGGCGTTCCGGGCCTACAACTGCATGGACTACCCGGTCGAAGACGATCCCGCGGCCAAGGCCGCGTCGGACGCGAAGATCAAGGCCGAGGCCCCCACGATCGCCCCCTACTGGGATGGTCCCGACCCCTGCGAGCAGTGGCCCTATCCGCCGACCGGAAAGCGCGGCGAGATCACCGCGGCAGGATCCGGTCCGATCCTCGTCGTCGGGACCACCAACGACCCCGCGACGCCCTACTCGTGGGCGGAGTCCCTCGCCAAGCAGCTCGAAGGCGGGATCCTCATCACCCGCGTCGGTGAGGGCCACACGGGCTACAACAAGGGCAACTCCTGCGTCGATGACGCGGTGGACGCCTATTTCGTCGACGGCACCGTGCCCGACAAGGCCGGGATCCGCTGCGAGTAGGCCGAGGCGCGGCGGGGCCTTGCCGGGCCCGAGCCGCGCCCGGGCGCGCGTGGTTCGCAGCACGCCCGCGGACAGGGTAAGATCGTTGATCGTGCGGTTCGCCCGCATGCGCATCTCTCGGGATGTGCGCCGCCCTAGCTCAGTCGGCAGAGCATTTCACTCGTAATGAAAAGGTCAAGGGTTCGATTCCCTTGGGCGGCTCCACCCGAAACCCCCTCCGCGGAGGGGGTTTCGTCGTTCCGGCGTACGCTCGGATCATGACCCGTGCGCTGCTGATCGTCGATGTGCAGAACGACTTCACCGAGGGCGGTGCCCTCGCCGTGGCCGGAGGAGATGCCGTCGCGCGCGGCATCACCGGACTGCTGCGCGATCACGCCGCCGACTACGACGTCATCGTGGCCTCGCGGGACTGGCACGATGCCTCGGGGGACAACGGCGGGCACTTCTCCTCCGAACCCGACTTCGTGGACAGCTGGCCCGTGCACTGCGTCGCGGGCACAGCCGGCGCGGACTACGACCCCCTGCTCGATACCGCCGCCGTGACCCACCACGTGTTCAAGGGCCAGGGCCGCCCCGCCTACTCGATGTTCGAGGGCACGACCGAGACGGGTGAGACGGTCGCCGGGATCCTCTCCTCCCGCGGCGTGCTGACGGCCGACGTCGTGGGCATCGCCACCGACCACTGCGTGCGCGCCTCGGCCGCCGACGCCATCGCGCACGGCGTGCAGGTGCGGATCCTCACGGACCTGGTGGCCGGCGTCGGGGCGGAGTCGAGTGCCGCGGCGCTCGCGGAGCTGGCCCACGCGGGGGCGGAGCTCGTGGAAGGCGCGCACCCGGCGGAGGAGGCATGAGTGCGGGACGCTGCGCCCTGCTCCTGCGCGCCGTCAACGTGAGCGGCGCCAACCGGGTGCCGATGGCCGAGCTGCGGGCGCTCCTGAACGAGCGTGCGGCGTTCGGCATCGTGACCACCTACATCGCGAGCGGCAACGTCATCTGCGACGCCCCCGCCGACCCGGCGGCGGCCTGCGCCGAGGTGCGATCGCTGATCCATGACGCCTTCGCCGTCGATACTCCGGTGATCCTGCGCACTCATGACGATCTCGTGCGGGCGGTCGACGAGAACCCGTTCCCCGACGCCGTGGAGGACAAGATGCTGCATGCGATGTTCCTCGAGGGGGAGCCCGCGGGTGATGCGGTGGAGGCGCTGACCGCGCGGCTGCAGCCCGGCGAGCGGATCGCCCTGCGCGGGCGAGATCTCTGGATCGACTTCGGCGCCGGGGGAGTACACTCCAGCAAGCTCACGCGACCGGTGCTGGATCGCGCCCTCGGCGTCGCCGGCACGGCCCGCAACCTGCGCACCGTGCGCAAGCTCGTCGAACTCACCGCCGGCTGACGGTCACGGCCGGCTGGCGGTCGGACTCACCGTCCGCTCGTCCTGGGCGCGTCGAGCGCGCGGCTCAGCGCCCGCGGAGCCGCGTCCCCGGGCGCCTGCAGATCCACCCGCTGCGCACCGCACCGGAGGCACTGCACGTACAGCAGCGTGCCGTCGGCGGTCCGGTGCCGCGATCGCGTGGTCCAGGCGTGCTCGTGGGCCGGCACCGCGCGGGGCGGATGCGGAGGGGCGAGGGGGAGCGATGCGGTGTCGGCGGAGGATGTGGCGGTCATGGTTCCACGATGATGTAATGCCGTTATGCATCTCAACCCTTACGGCGAGTACGCGGTGCTGATGGCGGCGTCGCTCGCCGACGAGTGGCCGTCCGATCGCGCCGGCATCGAGCGACGCACGCGGGAGTTCGGGATGACGATGGTCTTCCCGGAGGGGCCCGACGATCACGCCGAGACCCGGCGGGTGATCGACGAGTGGCTGCGCGTCGTCGACGCGCCGACCCCCGCGGAGCGCGCGATGCTACTGAACGCGCAGATGGCGACGGCGGCGGCCTACCCGCGCCTCACCGACCACGACGGCGAGGGCTGGCACCTGCACTACCGCGACGAGCAGGATGCGCTGCCCCGTGTGCTGCGCGCCGTCATCGCGGTGGGCACGTCGCTGCACCTGGTCACCCGGGGGATGGGGCGCCTCGGCCGCTGCGCGGCGGCGCCGTGCACGAACGTCGTGGTCGACGTCACGCGCAACGGGCGGCAGCGCTACTGCTCGGTGCGCTGCGCCAACCGCGACGCCGTGCGCCGGCATCGGGCCCGGCGCGCCTGAACGTGGCGCCGAGGCCGGGGCTGATGCCAGCCCGGCGTCAGTCGTACATGCCGACGTTGATCGGTCCGGTCAGATCCGGCGGTGCGGCCCGGAAGCCGCGGGTCTTGATGAGCAGGTAGACGACGCCGATGGCGGTCCAGGCGCCGCCGATGATCATCGAGATCCCGTCCAGGCTGAGCCAGAGCGCCACGTTGATCACGACACCGATCGCTGGGATGACGACGAAGCCGATCCAGGATCCGATCGTGCGCTTGGTGATGAACCGGAAGAACACGAAGATCACGGAGAGGTTCACGAAGGTGAACGCGATGAAGGCGCCGAAGTTGATCATCGAGGACGCCTGCTCGAGGTTGACGAACAGTGCGGTGAGCGCGATCGCGGCGACGATGAGGACGTTCGCGACCGGGACGCCGGTGCGCGGGTTCACCCTGCCGAACAGCCGCTTCGGCAGGGCTCCGTCACGACCCATCGCGTAGAGCAGGCGCGCCGCGCTCAGTTGCTGCGTGATGCCGCAGCCCAGCACCGCCATCATGTAGCCGCCGACGAAGATCGCCTGGAACGCCGCCCCGCCGATGTACTTCGCGATCTCGGGCGATGCCCCGACGATGTTCTCGAGCTTCGTCACATCGGGGAACAGCGTCTGCATGACGTAGGTCACCGTGAGGAAGAACGCGCCCGCTGCGGCGACGATGAGGAAGATGGCCCGCGGGATGTCGCGGGTGGGGCGCTCCGCCTCCTCCGCGAGGGTGGAGACGGCGTCGAACCCGAGGAACGACAGCGCGAGGATCGCCGCGCCGCCGGCGAGGGCCGCGGCCTGGATGTCGTCGGAGAAGAACGGCCGCACGCTGAAGGCGGCGCCGTTCGCGCCGTTCGCGATGTTGACCACCGCGAGCACCACGAAGAGCACGGCGACGACGAGCTGGATCCCGACCAGGATCACGTTCATGCTCGCGGCGAGGCGCACCCCGACCAGGTTGAGCGCGGTGCAGATGACGACCGTGAGGAGCACCCACACCCAGAACGGGACGCCCGGGTAGATCGCTCCCATGTAGATCCCCGACAGGATCGCGTTGATCATCGGTAGCAGCAGGTAGTCGAGGGTCGCCGCCCAGCCCACGAGGAAGCCGACGGAGGGATGGATGCTCTCCTTCGCATAGGTGTAGGCGGACCCGGCGATCGGGAAGAAGCGCACCATGCGCGAGTAGCTGAACGCGGTGAACAGCACCGCGACGAGCACCACCAGGTAGGCGAGCGGCACGTGGCCGCTGGTCTGATCCGCCACGATCCCGAACATGTCGAACACCGCGAGCGGGGCCATGTAGGCGAGGCCGATGAAGACCAGGTGACGCAGCTTCAGGGTGCGCTTGAGCGATCCGGGCTCGTGGGTGACGGCGTGGGCGAGCTGGTCGTCGCCGACGGCGACGGCGGAGTGGGATGGCAGCGTTGACATCGTGGGGGAGTCCTCAATCGGTGTGCGAGTGGCAGTGGTGGTCGGCGGAGGGCTCGGTGCAGGTCTGCCCGGCCCCGCCCGGGTCCTGGACCGGGGCGGAGGAGGAGGCGCCGCCGAGCTCGCCGCGGTGGTCGTGCACCGCGGTGCCGCCGACGACGGTCAGGTCGGCGTGCTGGGCGAGGATCTCCGCGGGCTCCATGGAGTAGAGGTCTCCCGACCACACCACGAGGTCGGCGAGGAATCCGGTGCGGAGCATCCCGAGGGCGTCCTCGTGATGGAACGCTCCGGCGCCGCCCTGGGTGTAGGCCTGCAGCGTGCGGTCGAGATCGAGGCGCTCGCCCGGAGTCCAGGCGTCGCCGCCGTCCAGGCGCGCACGGGTCATCGCGCTGTAGACGCCGACGAGCGGATCCATCTCGCCCACCTGCCAGTCGCTGGAGAACGTGACGCGCGCGCCCGACTCGATCATCGAGCGGAACCGCCAGGCGCGGTCCCAGCGGGCCTCTCCGATGTTCTCCATCCAGGTGCCCGCGACGAGGTCCGGGGAGGCGTGGCGGGGCTGCATCGCCGCGACCACGCCGAGCTCGCGGAAACGCGGGAGGTCCTCGGGCGCCAGGCACTCGACGTGCACGATGCCGTGCCGGGCGTCCCGCGTGCCGTTCGCCCGCTGGGCGGCCTCGATCGAGTCGAGCGTCAGGCGGATGCCCCAGTCGCCGGTGGCGTGCGTGTGCACCTGGTAGCCGAGGCGGTCGAGCTCGACGAACAGCTTCGTGAACTCGGTCGGCTCGAGGCTGGTGTGCCCGCGGTGGCCGGGACGGTTCGCGTAGTCCTCGAGCATGGCCGCGGTGTGCGGCTCGATCACGTCGTCGGCGTACAGCTTGACCATGCCGAGACGGAACCGGTCGTGCTGCGGGGTCTCCCGGATCGCCTCGGTGATGCGGGTGCGGAAGTCCCCGTCGGCGCCGACCGGGTGGTAGATCGCGGCGATGGTGCGCGACGTCAGCCTGCCCTCGCGCTCGGCCCGCTCGAACAGCGGCAGCTCCGCGAGCGGGACCTGCGGCTCGACCACGGTCGTGATGCCGAAGCGGCGGGCCATGTCGAGGCTGTTCACGATCTTGCGGTAGCGCCGGTCGGGGGAGTACATCGGGATGTCGCGCTGCAGCTCGGCGAGGCCGTCGACGGTCATCGCGCTCGTGTAGAAGTCGGTGACCCAGCCGGTGGGCTCGCCCGTGGTGCGGTCGATCTCGGGGTTGCCCCAGGCGATGTCGCCGCCGTTCAGGATGCCGAGCTTCGCCAGTGCCGGCCGGTTGAGCCACACGGAGTGCTGGTCGTAGGTGGTGATGAACACCGGACGGTCGGTCACGCCGGCGAGGTCGTCGGCCCGGGGGCGGCGGTTCTCGACCACCGAGTAGAGCGCGTTCTCGGCGCAGATCCACTCCAGGTCGGGGTGCGCCTCGGCGAAGGCCGCGATGCGCGAGCGCACGACGTCGAGGCTCTGCACCTGATCGAGGCTCACGGCGAGGTCGTCGTAGCCGAGCAGGAGGTGGTTGTGGGTGTCGGCGACGCCGGGGGTGACCAGGCGCCCCTCGAGGTGGACCGTGCGACGTGCGGCGGGCGCATCGGCGGCCGTTCCGACGTAGCTGATCCGGTCACCGGTGACCCCGACGGCCTCGGCCCAGGGCTGGGCGGGGTCGAAGGTGCGGACGCGTCCGCCGGTGTAGAGGGTGTCGACGGCCATGTCGGTGCTCCAGGGGCTCGGGCGGCTCTGCCCGGAGGGGCGACCGCAGTTCTTTGACTCAAGAGTAAATTAATTGACGCAAATGTCAAGAAACTCTTTCGATCGGAACCGGATCCCTCCGCGGGACTGCGATACTGGCTTCATGGCACGCCCGAGCACCCAGGAGCAGCGCCGCCGCGACGTGGTCGATGCGGCGCTCGAGGCCGCTGCCGAGCACGGGCTGCGCAATCTCTCGCTGACCGACGTCGCGAACCAGGCCGGGGTCACCCGCGGTGCGCTGCTGTACTACTACGAGGATCTCGACGCGATCCTCGTCGAGGCCCATGCCGCGGGCATGCGCCGGGTGGGCGAGGAGCGCGAGGCGCTCGTCGCCCGGTCGGAGCATCCGGCGGAGCAGCTCGCGATCGCGATCCGCGCCGGACTGCCTTCGGGCCCCGATGACGCGCTCATGCGCCTGCTCTACGAGTTCGATGTGCTCGCGGGCAAGTCGCCGCTGCACGACGAGCTCGTCCAGCGCCTCTACGGCGAGCAGCTCGGACTGTACCGGCGGATCCTGGAGGCCGGCACGGCGAGCGGCGACTTCGCGCTCACCGGCCCGATCGAGGACATCGCGATGAACTTCGTCGCCCTCGAGGACGCGTACGGCCTGCACATCGTCGCGGGCGGCAGCATCTCCTTCGCGGACGCCGAGCGGGCCATCGCGCTGTTCGCGCGCCAGGCGGGCGCGCCGCTTGCCGAGACATCGCCGCGCTGAGCGTTCGGCGCACGGAGAAGGGCCCGGTCATTGCTGACCGAGCCCCTCTTCACGGTGGGCCCCGTGGGGCTCGAACCCACGACCCGCGGATTAACCTGCCACTTCGGCTTTCGCCGCCGCCCGATGGGCGTTCGTGGTCTGGACTGTCCCTTCACCCTGGCTTGCGCTTTAGGCGCCACCCGTCCAGTCTCTACACCTTCCGGACTTGCGTCCGGCTTGGCTCGGGATTGCCAACTGGTCTCCCAGGAAGGGTTCCCCGACTTTGAGTGGTGTCATCCTCGGCGTTTCCCCCGAGGCGCTCCTATTGTGTTGAAGTCCGATGCTCTGCCAACTGAGCTAGAGGCCCGTGTCCCCGAGTCTATAGGTCGCGACTGGGTGCCCGAGTCGGGCACCGCGCGTAGCCTGGGTCGGTGCCCGCTCCCTTCCACCGCCCCGTCCGCCTCTCCCCGGAGACGTTCGACAACCTGCTCGGATCCCACGATCCGGCCGAGCAGACGCGGATGGCGCACGCCACGGCCTCGGCGCTGCTGGCGCGCGTCCGGGCCGACGACAGCGGCGTGAGCGCCGAGCGGCTGGTGGCCTACGCCACCGAGCACGGCATCGACGAGGTCGCCGAGCTCTGGGCGAAGAGTCCCGCGGTGTCGCTGCCCGGAGCCCTGTGGCGTCTGTACCTCCTGCAGGTGTCGATCCACGCGGATCCGTCCCTCGCCGCGCTCCTGCACGAGCGCGGGCGGGTGGAGCTGCCGTCGGTCGACGCCCTCGTCGCCGGCGCGCCGGTGCCGGCCGGCCCCGAGGAGCTCGTCGGGCTGATCGACACGATCCTGCGCGGCGCGTTCACCGGCGACTTCGCGATCGCGCTCGAACGGGCCGCGGCGTTCTGTCGCGTGCAGGCCTCCGGATCGACGCACATCGCCGACGACTACGACCCGACCGAGCCGGACCGGGCGAGCGAGCTGACCACGCGTGCCGCCCGCCTCAGCGCCTTCGCCCAGGACCTCACGGCGTCGGCCGCCGCCTGGCGCGACGGATCGCTGACCTGACCAGACTCCCGGATCCATCCCGGAGGGGACCGGATCCATCCCGGAGGGACCGGATCCATCCCGGAGGGACCGGATCCGGAGACGAAGAAGCCGGGCCGCAAGAACGCCTCTCGGCGGAAGGCCGCTCGCAGCGGCGAAAAATGGAGCCCGGGGTTATGCGGCCCGGCCGATCCAGTGTAACGCGTCGCACCCGGAGGTATTCCCCGCGACCGGGAGCTCGGGCGAGTCGCCTCCGGCAGGGCGCACGCCCGCGGAGGTCCGCGGATGGGCGTGCGCTTCGCTCGGAAATGTACGGCTGCTTCGGACGAAACGAGTGAGGTTGTCCGACTGAGGCGCACATCTCCGCGCGAGGTGCACAGCAGGATCCGGCCCTCCCCGCGCACGCCCTAAGCTCGTCCTATGGCCGCCGCCCGCTTCGCCCTGTTGATCACCCCCGCCGAGTCCACGGACGGGGAGCGCGCCGACTTCAGCGACAGCTTCCGCCGCATCGACCCGAGTGCGCCCGCGCTCAGTGTCGGAGAGCTGAGCACCCAGCGCGGCGACGGCATCTTCGAGTCGATCGGGGTCGTCGACGGGCACGCCCAGGAGGTCGAGCCGCACGTGCAGCGGCTGGCGCACTCGGCGGCGCTGTGCGACCTGCCCGAACCGCACCGCGAGCAGTGGCGGCAGGCGATCGCGATCGCGGCGGCCGAGTGCGGTCCGGGGGAGTGGGTCATCAAGCTCATCCTGAGCCGCGGCGTCGACCACGGTCCGGCGCCCACGGCGTGGGTCACGGCCGCTCCTGCGGGTGACTTCGCTGCCGCCCGCACGGAGGGGATCCGTGTCGTCACGCTCGACCGGGGCTACGACAGCGGCGCCGCCGAGCGCTCGCCGTGGCTGCTGCTCGGCGCGAAGACCCTGTCCTACGCGATCAACATGGCGGCTCTGCGCGAGGCGCACCGCCGGGGCGCCGACGACGCGATCTTCGTCACGACCGACGGCGTCGTGCTGGAGGCCCCGACCGCGTCGCTCATCCTGCGCTTCGGCGACCGCTTCGTCACCCCGGCCCCGCACGGCGGGATCCTGCAGGGCACCACGCAGATCAGCCTCTTCGCGCACCTCGAGGAGCAGGGCTTCGCCACGGAGTACGCCACGGTGCCGACGACCGACCTCGCCGCCGCGGACCAGGCCTGGCTCGTCTCCAGCGTGCGCCTCGCCGCCCCGATCGCGGCGATCGACGACCGTCCGCTCCCGATCGATCGCGCGTTCACCGACACCCTGAACGCGTACCTGCTCTCCGCGCGGGACTGATCCGACGGGTCGTGCACCGGGGTCCACCGGCGCCCGGGGGCTGGCCGGGGCGGCGTGATCGACGTAGTCTGCCCCCATGGCAGAGCACCCGGCCGCTCCGGCGGCCTATGACGACCTCCGCGCCGTGTTCGTCAACTGCACCCTGAAGCGGAGCCCCGAACCCAGCCACACGCAGGGGCTGATGGATCGCAGCATCGCGCTGATGCGCTCGCAGGGTGTCGCCGTCGAAAACATCCGGTTCATCGACCACGACGTCGCCACCGGCGTCTACCCGGACATGCGGGAGCACGGCTGGACGAGCGACGAGTGGCCTGAACGGATCTGGCCGCTCATCGCCGCCGCCGACATCCTCGTCGTGGGCGGCCCGCTGTGGCTGGGCGACAACGCCTCGATCACCCGCAAGCTCATCGAACGGCTCTACGCCATGAGCGGGCTCTTCAACGACAAGGGCCAGTACGTGTACTACGGCAAGACCGGCGGGGCGATCATCACGGGCAACGAGGACGGCGTCAAGCACGCCGCGATGTCGATCCTGTACAGCCTGCAGCACATCGGGTTCACCATTCCGCCGGCCGCGGACGCCGGCTGGATCGGGGCGATCGGACCGGGGCCGAGCTATCTGGATCCGGGGTCGGGCGGACCGGAGAACGACTTCACGAATCGCAACACCACGTTCATGACCTGGAATCTCCTGCACACCGCGCGCCGGCTGAAGGACGCCGGCGGCATCCCCGCCTACGGCAACCTCCGCCAGGCCTGGAACGACGGCGAGCGGTGGGGCTACGACGCCAATCCCGAGTACCGCTGAGCGCGCGCAGACGGCGGTCCTCGGGCGGAGCCGTCCTCGGCTCGGAGGCGGCGGATCCGGAGGGCGGTCGGAGGCCTAGGAGATCAGGTCGATCGCGGCCTGCGCCCTGGTGCGCAGCTCCTCCGAGATCGGCGCGCTTCCGGCGGCGTCGGCCGCCCGCTGCTGCCCCTCCGCCGAGACCGCGGTCGAGAAGAGGGTCTTCACGAGGGCGGCGGTCTCGGCGTCCTCATAGCGGGAGCAGCCGATGAGATAGCCGACCAGGAGCACGGGGTAGGCGCCGCGGGCGGGAGTGCCGCGGTCGATCGTGGTCGCGAGGTCGCCCGGCGCGCGACCCTGCTCGATCCGGGCGGCGTCCATCGCCGTCCTCGCACCGGCGGCCGATGCTTCCACCCAGCCGCCGCCGACCTTGATCTGCACCGAGGGCAGGTCGCCGGCGGCGGACGCGTCGACGTACCCGATGCCGCCGTCGGTGGCGCGGACGACGGCGGCGAGGCCGGCCGCGCCCTGCGCGGCACGGCCGTCGAGGGCGGAGGGCCAGGTGTCCACCGTGCCGGCGGTCCACACGTCGGGAGCGGTCTGCGACAGATAGTCGGTGACGTGGGCCGTGGTGCCCGAGGCGTCGGAGCGGTGCACGGGAAGGATGGGCTTCGACGGCAGCGCCGCGGTCGGATTGGTGGCGACGATCGCGGGGTCGTCCCATCGGGTCACGATCCCGGCGAAGATGCCCGCGAGGGCCCGGGGGGAGAGCTTCAGCGCATCGACGCCGTCGAGTGCGAAGACGATCGCGACGGGGGAGACGTAGGCGGGGATCTCGACGAGCTGCGCCCCTTCGGCGCAGGCCCGGAAGCCGCCTGCCGCGACCTCATCCGTCGAGAACGGCACGTCGGAGGCGGCGAACGGGACCTGCCCCTCCCGGAACGCCTGGCGGCCGAGGGCGGAGCCGCGGGCATCGAAGCCCACCTGCGCACCCGGATGCGCGGCGGCGACGAGTCCGGCCCACGCCTGGAGGGCGCTCTTCTGCGCCGTCGATCCTGCGCCGAGGATGCTGCCGGAGACCGGCGCGGGCGGCGGAGTCGTTGCGGCGGACGTGCGGGGAGCGCCGCCGGGCGCGGTGCAGCCTGCGAGGGCGAGGGCCGATGCGAGGGCGATTGCGGCGGCCGTCGAGATGCGGCGGTTCGTCACGATGGATCCCCTCGGTCGTCGCCCAGGATAGCCCAGGGTCCCGGAGGGGGGATCCGGGCGACGGGCGCCGGACCGCCGGGCGGATCAGGATCCGACCGGAAGCACGCGGCCCGGGATCACCCGAAGCGACCGGAGACGTAGTCCTCGGTGGCCTGCTCCTTGGGCGAGGTGAAGATCGCCGCCGTGTCGGAGTACTCGATGAGCTTGCCCGGCTTGCCGGTGCCCGCGATGTTGAAGAAGGCCGTCTTGTCGCTCACGCGCGAGGCCTGCTGCATGTTGTGGGTCACGATCACGATCGTGAACTCGTTCTTGAGCTCGGTGATGAGCTCCTCGATCGCGAACGTCGAGATCGGGTCCAGTGCCGAGCAGGGCTCGTCCATCAGCACGACCTGCGGGGAGACCGCGATGGTGCGCGCGATGCACAGGCGCTGCTGCTGGCCGCCGGAGAGACCCGCGCCGGGCTTGTCGAGGCGGTCCTTGACCTCGTTCCACAGGTTCGCGCCGCGCAGCGACTTCTCCACGAGGTCGTTCGCGTCGGACGCCGAGATCCGCCTGTTGTTCAGGCGCACGCCGGCGAGGACGTTCTCCTTGATCGACATCGTCGGGAACGGGTTCGGGCGCTGGAACACCATGCCCACCTGGCGGCGCACGAGCACCGGATCCACGCCCGGGGCGTACAGGTCCTCGCCGTCGATGTAGACGCTGCCCTTGACGGTCGCGCCCGGGATCACCTCGTGCATGCGGTTGAGCGTGCGCAGGAACGTCGACTTCCCGCAGCCGGACGGCCCGATGAAGGCGGTCACGGTGCGCGGCTCGATGTTCATGGACACGCCTTCGACGGCGAGGAAGTCGCTGTAGTAGACGTTCAGGTCGTTGACTTCGATGCTCTTGGACACGGTGAGTTCCTTCGGGAGTTAGCGGCTCTTCGGCGCGAATGCCTTCGCGACGATCCGAGCGATGAGGTTGAAGATGACGACGACGATGACCAGGAGCAGGGCGGCGCCCCAGGCCTGCGCCTGCGAGGCCTCGATGTCCTTGCCCGGGAACGCCCAGGAGGTGTAGGCCATCACGGGCAGGGTCTGCATCGGGCCGCTGAACGGGTCCGCGTTGAAGTTGTCCGTGAAGCTCGCCGCGATGAAGATCGGGGCGGTCTCGCCGACCACGCGGGCGACGGCGAGCACGACGCCCGTGACGATGCCGCTCGCCGCGGTGCGCAGCACCACCTTGATGATGGTGGTCGCCCGCGGGACGCCGAGGGCGAGCGACGCTTCGCGCAGCTCGTTCGGGACGAGGCGGATCATCTCCTCGGTGGACCGGATCACGATCGGGATCATGAGCACGCAGAGGGCGATCGACGCGGAGAAGCCGCTGAACGCCTTCGGGCCGACGATGAGCGCGAACAGCGAGAAGGCGAACAGACCGGCGACGATCGAGGGGATGCCGGTCATCACGTCCACGAGGAACGTGATCACGCGGCGCATCGGGTTGCTCGGCTGCGCGTACTCCGTCAGGTACACCGCCGCCAGGATGCCGATCGGCACCGAGATCACGGCGGCGATCCCGGTGATGATCAGCGTTCCGACGACGGCCTGGAGCGCGCCGGGGGTGTTCGTCACGGCGAGCGTGTTCGGGTCGAAGACGCTGCCGCCGACCTTGGTCACGAAGTCCCAGGTGAGCACCTTCAGTCCCTGGGCGACCACGGTCCAGAGCGTGGAGATCAGCGGGGCCACGGCGAGGATGAACGCGCACACGACGAGACCGCGCACCACGCGATCGACCGCCTTGCGGCGCCCCTCGACGATGCCGGCCCCGATGCCGATGGCGAGGAGGTAGAACACGGCGGTGAGGACGAGCCACACGGCCGGGTTGAAGAGCTGGAGCACGAGGAGCACGGCGGCGACGACGGCCGCCGTGCCGACCGCCAGGACCGGCTCGATCCAGCGCGGCAGCTGGCCGCTGGTGAGCGTGATCGACGAAGCGGTCGCCGGAGAGGAGGTGACGGCGGTCATGCGCGCTTTCCGATCTTCGGGGCCTTGCGTGTGCGGTTCGTGGAGCGGCCGATGATGCCGCGGGCGAGCATGTTGACCGCCAGCGAGACCACGAACAGCATGAGACCGGTGCCGATGAGGGCGGAGCGCTGCATGTCGGTGGCGATCGGGAAGTTGTTGGCGATGTTCCCGGCGATCGTCTGGGAGTTGTACCCGTCGGTCAGGACGGCGAAGGAGAACAGGATCGACGGCGAGATGATCAGCGCGATCGCCATCGTCTCGCCGAGCGCACGCCCGAGGCCGAGCAGGATCGCCGAGATCATGCCGCTGCGCGCATAGGGGAACACCGCCAGGCGGATCATCTCCCAGCGCGTCGCGCCCAGGGCGAGCGCGGCCTCCTCGTTGAGCCGAGGCGTCTGCAGGAAGATCTCGCGGGTCAGGGCGGTGATGATCGGCAGGATCATCACCGCGAGCACGACGCCGCCCGCGAGCATGGTGGAACCCGTGCTCGAGACGGGTCCGCGGAAGAGCGGGATCCAGCCCAGGTACTCGTTCAGGAACTGGGCGAGGGGCGTGAGGAAGGGGCGCATCACGATGACGCCCCACAGGCCGAAGACGATCGAGGGCACGGCCGCGAGCAGATCCACCACGTAGGCGAGCGGCCCGGCGAGCTTGCGCGGCGCGTAGTGCGAGATGAACAGGGCGATGCCGATGGCGACCGGGGCGCCGAGGACCAGCGCGATGAGCGAGGACCACAGGCTGCCCCAGAGGAGCGGGGCGACGTAGTTCCAGAAGCTGCCCCAGTTCTTGTTCTGGTAGCCCGCCAGATCGTGGTTGGTCTCCCAGTTCGCGGTGATGGCGGGAAGGCCCTTGAGGATCAGGAAGATCGCGACGCCGGCGAGGATCACCATGATCGAGGCGGCGGCCGTCGTCGACAGGCCGAGGAAGAAGCCGTCGCCGGCTCGACGCTTGCCGACGAGCTTGTCGGTCGGGGCCGCTGTCGCGCCACCGGTCTGCGCGACGTCAGTCACGGTCCCACTCCTGATCTCGCATGTGTGCGCGTCTTTCGTTTGTGCTCCGCCCCAGGGGCCGGAGAGGTGATCGGGCCAGCACGGAAACTCGGCAGGACCTCCGCGTGGATCGGCTGTCCTGCCCAGCCCGGGTCGGCTCCGCAGGGAGCCGACCCGGACCCGGTCTGAGGATTACTTGATGGTCGCGAGCGACTCCTGAGCGGCCTTGAGCACCGACTCCGGCAGCGGGGCGGCGCCGGCGTTCTTGACGGCGACCTGCTGGCCGATCGTGCTGTCGATGAAGCCGATGTACGACTTCACCAGCTCGGCCTGGGCCGGGGTCTTGAAGGTGGTGCACGCGATCGCGTACGAGACCAGCGGGATCGGGTAGGTCTCGGCGGTCAGCTTCGAGTAGTCGAACTTCTTCGACAGATCGCCCTTGACGCCGTTGGACGCCTCCACCGCGGCGACCTCGAACGTCTTGGAGACGGCCTCGGCGCTGAACGGGATGGCCTTGCCGTCCTGCAGGATCGCGACGCTGGCGAGCTTGCCGATCGCGGAGTGGTCGGCGTAGCCGATCGTGCCGGTGCCGGCCTCGATCGCCTGGACGACGCCGGAGCCGCCCTTCTGCTTGGAGACGTCGCCCTCGACCGGCCAGTCCTTGCCCGCGGGGAAGGTCCAGACGCTCGACTGCGTGGCGGCGAGGTAGTTGGTGAAGTTCGCCGTGGTGCCGGACCCGTCCGAGCGCGCGACCGTGGTGATCTTGCCGGCGGGGAGCGCCTTGCCGTTGTCCTTGGTGATCGCCGCGTCCGACCAGTCGGTGATCTGCAGGGCGAAGATCTTGGCGATGGTCTCGCCGCTGAGCTTGAGGTCGGTCACGCCCGGGATGTTGAAGGCGATCGCCACGCCGTCGAGGTAGACGGGGATGTTGATGCCGCCCTCGGTGCACAGGCCCTTCGACTGGGTGGTCTGGTCCGCGTTCAGCGGGGAGTCGGAGCCGGCGAAGTCGTAGGCGCCGCTGAGGAAGTTGGTGACGCCACCGCCCGAGCCCTGCGACTTGTCGTAGTTGATCGTGACGCCCTTGGCCTGAGCGTTGTACGCAGCGGTCCACGCGGCCTGTGCATTCGCCTGGGCGCTGGATCCGCCCGAGGTGATCGTGCCGGTCAGCGAGGCGTCCACCGGGGAGGTGACGCCGCTCGAGGTCGGAGCGGCCGAGGAGGATTCGGTGCTCGTGCTGCTGGGCGTCGAGGAGCAGCCCGCGAGCGCGATCGCGGCGAGCACGCCGGCTGCGCCGATCGTGGTGATGCGGTTGAGCTTCACTATTCAAGTCCTTCGCTGTGTCGAGTGTGCCCTGGTGCAGGGCCACGCCAGACGATATGCGGCGTCTGTTACGCGATCAAAGATCGAAGGTAAACGGGGGGTGAACGGCCGTCAGCGACCCGAGCACTCAGATCTTCGGCAGGTGCGTCTCGATCGAGATGATCCCGGATCCGGGATTGGTGGCGCTGAGGTGCACGACGCTGAACGCGCCGACCTCGAGCGCGGAGGCGCTGCCGAGGTAGGAGCCGTGCATGGTGCCGGTCGCGAGGGCGATCTCGCGCAGGATGTCGGGCAGCACGGGGCCGTGGCTGCACAGCACCGCGGGCTTGCCGGAGCGCACGCGCTTGCCGATCACCGTGCGCGGATCCGACTTCCCCTCCTCCCAGGCCTCCTGGCTGAGCAGCTCGGTCTTTCGGATCTTCTGGCCGATGGCCTTCGACAGCGGCGTCACCGTCTCCACGCAGCGGCGCGCGTCGCTGGTCACGATGCGCTGCACGCCGAAGGCGCGGAGCGGTCCCACGATCGCCTTCGACTGCGCGTGCCCGCGGGGGGTCAACGGACGGGAGGCATCGGTTCCGAGCCACACCCCGCGGCTCGCGGCCTTCGCGTGCCGCAGCACGATGAGCGGGAAGGTGCGCAGCGCCCCGTCGTCGACGAGCTTCGCGAACGCGTCCAGGATCTCGACGTCGACCGGGTAGCTGAGCCGTGCGCGCGCCTTCTTCAGGCTCACCCATTCCAGGGCCGCGATCTCGCGGTTCGGCACGAACACCGACGCGCGCACGGCGTCGTCGGTGGCCTCGGCGGCCCAGTAGTGCACCACCTTCTGCTTGCGGTTGGCCATCGTGTACCGCGAGACGCCCACGGGGGCGCCCAGCGAGACCCGGATGCCGGTCTCCTCGAAGATCTCGCGCACCGCGGTCTCCGCGAGCATCTCGCCCGGATCGACCTTGCCCTTGGGCAGCGTCACATCGCGATACTTCGTGCGGTGGATCAGCAGGATCCGCAGCTTGTCCTCCACGACGCGCCAGACCAGCCCGCCCGCGGCGTACACGGCACGGTCGGGGCGGTCGGCGAGGACGGTGATCCCCGTGGTGTCGGCGGTGGCGACGGAGGATCCGGAGGGGCTGGGGGTCATCGGACCGCCCGTGCCCTGCGACGCTTCTGGATCTGCGACATGGTCCTATCCTGCAGGTCCACGAGCGGAGCGCCAACCTCGGAGAACGCGCGCCGGGTCCATTCGCCGCCCGCTCCCAGGTGCCAGGACGACGTCTCGGGGGAGAGGGCGAGGTCGAAGAACCCGACCAGCTCGTCGATGTGCGCGGGGTCGGTGACCCGCACCAGCGCCTCGACGCGACGGTCGAGGTTGCGGTGCATCATGTCGGCACTGCCGATGTAGACCTGGGGGTCGCCGTCGTTGTGGAACGCGAAGATGCGCGAGTGCTCGAGGTACCGCCCGAGGATCGAGCGCACCGTGATGTTGTCGGTGATGCCGGGAAGGTCGGTGCGCAGGCTGCAGATGCCGCGCACCCACACGTCCACGGGCACGCCGGCCGCGCTCGCGCGGTACAGGGCGTCGATGATCTCCTCGTCCACCATCGAGTTCACCTTGATGCGGATGTGCGCCGGCTTGCCGTCCAGGGCGTTCTTGCGCTCGTGCTCGATCTGCCGCAGCAGGCCCTTGCGCAGGTGCAGGGGGGCGACGAGCAGACGCTTGAACTTCTTCTCGATCGCGTAGCCGCTGAGCTCGTTGAACAGGCGGGTGAGGTCTTTGCCGACCTGCGGGTCGGCGGTGAACAGGCCGAAGTCCTCGTAGATGCGGCTGGTCTTCGGGTTGTAGTTGCCCGTGCCGATGTGGCTGTAGCTGCGCAGCACGCCGTCCTCCTCGCGGATGACGTTGACGAGCTTGCAGTGCGTCTTGAGGCCCACCAGGCCGTACACGACGTGCACGCCGGCCTTCTCGAGCTTGCGCGCCCACACGATGTTGTTGGCCTCGTCGAAGCGGGCCTTGACCTCGACGAGCGCGAGCACCTGCTTGCCCGATTCGGCGGCGTCGATGAGCGCCTGCACGATGGGGCTGTCGCCCGAGGTGCGGTACAGGGTCTGCTTGATCGCGAGCACGTGCGGGTCCCGCGCGGCCTGCTCGAGGAACGCCACGACACTCGTCGTGAACGACTCGTAGGGGTGATGCACGAGCACATCGGCCTTGCGGATCGCCTTGAAGATGTCGATGCGCTCGTTCGCGCCCGGCTTGAACGCGAGGGCGGTCGTGGGCACGTGCGGGGTGTACCGCAGATCGGGGCGGTCGATCCTGCCGAGGCCGAAGAGGCCGCGCAGGTCGAGGGGCCCGGGGAGCCGGTAGACCTCCTGATCCGTGATGTCGAGCTCGCTGATCAGCAGGTCGAGCGTCACGTCGTCCATGTCGTCGGTGATCTCGAGGCGGATCGGCGGCCCGAAGCGGCGGCGCAGCAGCTCGGCCTCGAGCGCCTGGATGAGGTTCTCCGACTCGTCCTCCTCGATCTCCACGTCTTCGTTGCGGGTGAGCCGGAACGCGTGGTGGTCGAGCACCTCCATCCCGGGGAAGAGGTCGTCGAGGTGGTTGGCGATGAGCTCCTCGAGCCGGATGAAGCGCAGCTGACCGTCGTCGGAGGGCACCTCGACGAAGCGCGGCAGCATCGGCGGCACCTTGAGGCGCGCGAACTCCTGCCGGCCGGTGCGGGCGTTGCGGATCCGGATCGCGAGGTTCAGCGAGAGCCCGGAGATGTACGGGAACGGATGCGCCGGGTCGACCGCGAGCGGCATCAGCACGGGGAAGACGTTGGCCTGGAAGTAGTCGGTCAGCTCGGCCTTGGCCTCGCCGTCGAGGTCGTCCCAGTCCACGATCCTGATGCCCTCGGCGGTCAGTGCCGGCCGCACCAGGCCGGTCCAGGCCGCGGCATGACGCAGCTGCAGCTTGTGCGCTTCGGCGGAGATGTCAGCGAGCACCTCGACCGGTGCGCGGCCGACGTTCGTCGGCACGGCGAGCCCGGTGACGATGCGGCGCTTGAGGCCGGCGACGCGCACCATGAAGAACTCGTCCAGGTTGCTCGCGAAGATCGCGAGGAAGTTCGCCCGCTCCAGCACCGGCAGGGTCTCGTCCTCGGCGAGCTCGAGCACGCGCTGGTTGAACGCCAGCCAGCTCAGTTCGCGGTCGAGGTACCGGTTCTCCGGGAGGAGCGAGTCGTCCGGCGCCACGAGTTCGTCGAAGTCGTCGTCCTCGGCGTCGCCGAGACCGGAATCTGCCAGTGCGGGATCGATCATGCGCCCATCATGTCAGGAGGATGTTGCCTGCAGGTGAACGGGTCGGAATCCGCTCCGCGCGGCCCGCCAGGTGCCCGTCCGACCCTGGTCGCGGCCGGGTGGGCGTTGGTAGGTTACGAAGCAGGCGACCCGGGGGGATCCATGGACTTCGATCAGGACGATCGCGAACTGCTGCGCGGTGAGCGGGTATCTGACCTCGGCGCAGGAGTTCGCCCACGCGGAGCTGCGGGCCAGGCGCACTCCGCTCGGCGACGTGATCAGCGCCCACCTCGGCGTGGACGCCGAGACTCTGCCGATCGTGAAGGAGAGCATCGCCGAGCATCGCCTCGTCGACGCGGACATCGCGCTGGAGCTGCTGTCCGCCGAGTCGGACGGCCGTCTGATCGGCGTCACCGGCGGCGAACAGCGTCAGCACCAGAGCATGACGGAGTACGTCGGCAACGGTCATTTCCCGTACGGGCCCGGTCCGGTCGATTACGTGGAGCGCGCCTCGGGGCCGGGGACGACGCGGCGCGTCGTGGCGCTGGGGGTGCGCCTGCTGCACTTCGACGGACAGCCCCTGGCGGTGACGCAGCGCGGCGCCGCGCCGCAGTTCGGGCGCAGGAGCGCATCGCTGGAGGTCATGGGGGCGGACTCCGACGTGGTCTCGGGCTTCCTCGCCGCGGTTCGCGCCCGGATGATCTCGCACAGCGTCCTGCGCGGGCGGGTGCTGTCCTTCGTGCCCACCGAGTACGGGCAGGACGCCGGTGCGACCTTCGTGCCGCGTCCGTCGGTCGCGGCGGAGGACGTCGTCCTCCCCGACGGCCTGCTCGACGGGGTCGTCCAGCACGTGATCGGGATCGGCGAGCACCGCGAGCTGCTGCGGGCCTCGGGGCAGCATCTGAAGCGCGGCGTGCTGCTCTACGGCCCGCCGGGGACCGGGAAGACGCTCACCGTCCGCCACCTGCTCACCCGTGCGCCGGGCATGACCGTGGTGCTGCTGTCGGGCCCGAGCATCCGGTTCGTGTCGGCGGCGGCGGAGGTCGCGCGCACCTTCCAGCCGTCGATCGTGGTGCTGGAGGACATCGACCTCGTCGCGATGGAGCGGAACGCCTCGCCGCAGCCGCTGCTGTTCGAGGTGCTCGAGGCGCTGGACGGCCTGGACGGGGATGCCGACGTCGCCTTCGTGATGACCACCAACCGCGTCGAGGTGCTGGAGCGCGCCCTCGCCGAGCGACCCGGCCGGGTCGATCTCGCCGTGGAGGTGCCGCGGCCGGCGCGCGCCGAGCGCGAGCGGCTCTACCGCCACTACGCGCGGGGTCTCGGCTTCGGCGACGAGGCGCTGCGCGCGGCGACCGACGCGACCGAGGGCGTGACCGGATCGTTCGCGAAGGAGCTCGTGCGCCGCAGCGTGCTGCGCGCGGCCGAGCGCGGGGAGGCTCCCGTGGATGCGGACCTGTCGGCGGCGCTCGCGGAGCTCCTCGACGCACGGCAGGAGCTCACCCGGCGGATGCTGGGCGACGACCCCGGCGCCGGGGAGGGGAGTGCGCCGCAGGGCTTCCCGGCCCACGGCGCATGCTGAGCGGGCGTCAGCGGGGGCCGGGCGAGACCGGACGCGTGTCGTCCTCGTCGACGGCGAAGCGATAGCCGACGTTGCGCACGGTGCCGATGATGTGCTCCTGGTCGCCGAGCTTGGCGCGCAGTCGCCGCACATGCACGTCGACGGTACGGGTGCCGCCGAAGTAGTCGTACCCCCACACCTCGCTGAGCAGCTGCTCGCGGGTGAAGACCCGGGACGGGTGCGTGGCGAGGAAGTGCAGGAGCTGGAACTCCTTGTACGTGAGGTCCAGGGGAGTGCCGCGCAGCTTCGCCGAGTACGACTGCTCGTCGATCGTGAGCCCGGACGTCTGCACGCGCACCGGCTCGGACGCGGGAGCCTCGCGGGACAGGGCGAGACGGATCCGGGCGTCGATCTCGGCCGGGCCGGCCCCGGTGAGCAGCACGTCGTCGATGCGCCATTCGCCGTTCACGGCGGTCATCCCGCCCTCGGTGACGACGAGCAGCAGCGGTCCCCGCAGCCCCGTCGTGCGGATGAGCGTGCAGAGCGACTTGGCGGCCACGAGGTCGGTGCGGGCATCCACGATCACGGCGTCGGCGTCGGGCGCCGTGACCAGCTCCGCCGGCTGCGCGGGGATGACGCGGACGCGGTGGCCCAGCAGCTCGAGGGCGGGAAGAACAGGCCCTTCGCTGCTGGGAGACGTCAGCACCAGGAGTTGCGCCACGCGGATCCTTTCCGTTTGACACTCTACTCAGCAGCGCAGGCACAGCGCGGATGGGTGACAATGGGCGCATGGCCGAACCCGTCCTCGCACCGCGCAGCCCCTTCGTCGGGCTCGTCGTCACCTGGGCCGCCGCCGCCGTCGCGGCGATCCTGATCGGGGTGATCGCGCCGGCAGGGCTGCTCATGCCCTGGTACGTGATCGGATTCGGGCTCTGCGTGCTGCTCTCGTTCACGGTGCAGCTGTTCCGCGGCGAGACCCGCGGGTTCATCCTCCGGGTCTCGGCCGGCTGCCTCGGTGCGCTCCTCGTGATGGGCATCGTCTCGGCGGGCTTCGGCGTCGCCGCGCTCTTCGGCGCCTGACCCCGCGCGCCGACGACCCTGTCGACCGCGTTAGAGTAGGGGCATGGACATCGTCGCGCTCGAACTCTTCTTCGTCGGCCTGCTGGCTCTGGCGGGGCTTGCGATCGCCTTCTGCGCGGGAGCCGTACTGGTCAACCTGTTCCGCGGCCAGCGCTGATCGCTTCCGCCGGACTGACTCCGCCGATCCGGAAGGCCGCGCATGCTCGATCTCCCCTCTGACCTGCCCGCCGACATCGTTCCGCTGTCGTGGCTGCTCGGCGTCTGGGAGGGCACCGGCGTCATCGACTACGACGTGCCGGACCCCGACGGCGGCGAGGACCACCGGTTCCGCGGCGAGTTCGCCCACCGCGTGAGCTTCAGCCACGACGGCGGGCCGTTCCTGAACTACGCGGCGACGGCGACGTTCACGCCCGAGGAGGGCGAATCCGTCGCGCTCGTCGCCGAGTCCGGCTACTGGCGGCTGGCGCGTCCCGCCGACGCCCAGGACGCGGGTCCCGCACTGCTGCCGCCGCGCGAGAGCCGCTCCGCGGCGCGCACGGTCGACGACGTCGAGGCGTTGCGACTGCCGGAGGGCGGTTTCGCGATCGAGGTGTCGATCGCGCACTCCGACGGCACGCTCGAGCTCTACCTCGGCCGCATCGACGGCCCGCGCATCGACATCGCGACCGACGCGATCGTCCGGGCCGAGGGCGCCAAGGAATACGGCGCCGCAAGTCGCATGTACGGTCTCGTCGACGGTCATCTGCTGTGGGCGTGGGACATCGCCGCCCTCGGCGCCGGGCTGGGCTCGCACGCTTCCGCGCGGTTGGCGAAGGTCTGATCGTGGCCGGCTTCCCGGCACTGCCCGGGGCGATCCTCGACGGCGACGCCGTGGCGCACTTCGGCGATCCGGTGCGCGAGCAGCGCGCCCTCGAGCCAGGCGAGGCGCTGGCCCCGCTCACCGACCGGACCGTGATCGAGCTGACCGGATCCGAGCGGCTCGGCTGGCTCGACTCGATCACCTCTCAGTCCGTCGCGCGCCTGGGCGCGGGGGAGAGCACGGAACTGCTCGTGCTGGATCCGCAGGGGAGGGTCGAGCACGTCGCCGCGGTCGTCGACGACGGCGCCTCCACCTGGCTGATCGCCGATGCCGCGGACGCCGAGCCGCTGGCCGTCTGGCTGCAGCGCATGGTCTTCCGCGCCGACGTCACGGTCGCCGTGCGTCCCGAGCTGACGGTGGTCGGTTTCTTCGCAGGCGCCGCCGCCGAGCAGCAGGCCGAGCGCGCCGCCCTCGCTCCGCAGGGGGTCGCCGTGGTCTGGACGGACCCGTGGCCCCGGGTGCAGCCCGGCGGGCACCAGTACTACGTCGGCGTCGGAGGCGACGGCAGCGAGCACCCCGGTGCCGGCTATCACTGGCGCACCGCCGTGATCGACGCCGAGGCCGCGGCCGGACTCGCCGCCGACCCCTCGACCGTCTGGGCCGGCGCGCTCGCCGCGGAGGCCCTGCGCATCGCGGCCTGGCGTCCGCGCTGGGCCGCCGAGGTCGACGAGCGGTCGCTGCCGCACGAGACCGACTGGATCCGCAGCGCGGTGCACCTGAACAAGGGCTGCTACCGCGGGCAGGAGACCGTGGCGAAGGTGCACAACCTCGGGCACCCGCCCCGCCGCATCGCGGCCCTGCACCTGGACGGCAGCGAGAGCGTGCTGCCCGCTCCGGGGAGCCCGGTGCTCGCGCAGGCGGCGGACGGATCCGCCGAGGACGAGGTCGGCCACGTCACCTCGGCGGCACGTCACCATGAGCTCGGGCCGATCGCGCTCGCCATCCTGTCCCGGCGCGCGCCCGCCGGCGACCTCGTCGTGCGCACCCCGGAGGGGGACGTCGCGGCGGCGCAGGAGGTCATCGTCCCCGCCGACGCCGGCGCCACGGCGGAGGTGCCGCGGCTGACCCGGCTCTCCCGACGGCCGTCCGCGCCGGATCCGCGCGGCGCGCACTGACGCGGTGCCGGCGGTGGGCGGCGCGACCGGGGAGGCGGGACCGATCGGCGCGAACACGGGGAGCGTCGCGCCGTCCCGGCCGCTGCGCATCCTGCTGATCGACAACTACGACTCGTTCACCTACAACCTGGTGCATCAGATCGCGGCCACCGCGGGGCAGGCGCCCACGGTGGTGCACAACGACTGGCCCGGCTGGCACCCGTCGGTGCTCGACGCCTTCGACGCGGTCGTGCTCTCGCCCGGCCCGGGGGATCCGCGGGTGCCGGAGGACTTCGGGATCTGCGCCGAGGTCATCCGCCTCGCGGCACGACGGCGCATCCCGCTGCTGGGCGTCTGCCTGGGGCACCAGGGTCTGGCGCACGCCTTCGGCGCCGTGGTCCGCCGCGCCCCGGAGCCCCGCCACGGGCGGCCCTCGCCGGTCCTGCACGACGGCACCGGGCCGTTCCACGGGCTGCCGTCGCCGGTGGAGGTCATCCGCTACCACTCGCTGCTGATCGACGAGGTGCCGGAGGAGATGGTCGTCACGGCCCGCGCCGACGACGGTGTCATCATGGGCATCCGGCACCGGGAGCTGCCGCTGTGGGGGGTGCAGTTCCATCCCGAATCGATCGGCACCCGCGACGGCGCCCGCATGATGGCGAACTTCATCGCGCTCGTCCGGGAGGAGCTCGACGACCGCCCGCGGCCGGCGGAGGTCCTCGAGCGCACACGGCCGGAAGGGGCCGCGCCGGAGGTCGCCGGCTCCCGGACCGCACCGCGCGAGATCCTGCGGCGCACGCTGACCCGTGCCGTCGACACCGAGGCCCTGTTCACGGCGCTGTACCGCGACGCCGCCCAGGCCGTATGGCTCGACGGGAACCGGCCCGGCGACGACCGTGCGCGCTATTCGATCCTCGGTGGCGGCGACACGCTCCCGACCGCGCTCGCCGATGTGCACGCCGGCACCGTCACGGTGCGCGACCGCGACGGGATCCGCGAGATCCGGTCCGGGTTCTTCGACTGGCTGGACGCCGAGCTGGCCGCGACCGCGGTCGTCGCGGGAGACCTTCCCTTCGCGCTGGGCTGGGTGGGCGCGCTCGGCTACGAGCTGCGGGCGGAGTGCGGCTCCCCGCACGAACGGAGGTCGGAGACGCCCGACGCCCTGCTCGTCCGACTCGATCGGGCGCTCGTCGTCGATCATCGCGAGGGCCGGATCCACCTCCTCGCCCTCGACGACGCGGGCTGGATCGAGCGCACGGCCGCCCGCATCGCCGCCCTCCCCGATGATGCCGCCGAGCGCTCCGCACCGCCCGCGGAGCAGGGCGTGCCGCCGGTGCTCACCGCGCGGCACTCGCGTGCGCGCTACCTCGAGCTCATCGCCGCCGCGCAGGAGGAGATCGCGGCCGGGGAGACGTACGAGGCCTGCCTGACGAACCTGCTGCACGGTGAGGACGCCGCGGATCCGCTCGAGGTCTACCGGATGCTCCGCCGGCAGAACCCGGCCCCGTTCGGCGCGTTCCTGCGCATCGATGGGGTGAGCGTGCTGAGCACCTCCCCGGAGCGCTTCCTGCGCATCACCGCGGACGGCGCGGTCGAATCGAGTCCGATCAAGGGGACGCGTCCGCGCGGCGCCACCCGGGCGGAGGACGAGCGGATCCGCGCCGAGCTCGCCGCTTCGGAGAAGGATCGCGCGGAGAACCTCATGATCGTGGATCTGGTCCGCCACGACCTCGGACGCACGGCCGAGCTCGGATCCGTGCATGTGGACGGGCTGTTCCGGGTGGAGAGCTACGCGACGGTGCACCAGCTGGTCAGCACGGTCCGCTCTCGGCGCGCCGCGTCGCCCGTCGCGTGCGTGCGTGCGGCGTTCCCTCCCGGATCCATGACGGGCGCGCCGAAGCTGCGCACGATGGCCATCCTGGATCGGCTGGAGGGCGGCCCGCGCGGGCTCTACAGCGGAGCCCTCGGGTACTTCTCCTTCGACGGCTCCGTGGACCTCAGCGTGGTGATCCGCACCATGATCCGCCACGATCGGGGCTTCGATTACGGCGTCGGGGGAGCGATCGTCTCCCTCTCCGATCCGGAAGAGGAGTACGCCGAGACCGTGGTCAAAGCCCGCCCTCTGCTGCGTCTGACCGGTGCGGTGTTCCCCGAGGCCTGAGTCCAGGCTCTATCGCTCGACGATGAGGCGCGGGCGCGGGCCCTCGATGCGCGCGACGGCGATCTTCACCTCGGTGAACTCGTGCTCGAGTGCGTCGAGCTTCCGGCTGAGTCTCTGGTCGACGGCGTCGATCTTTCGGCTGAGTCTCTGGTCGACGGCGTCGATCTTCTGGCTGAGCTTGTGCTCGACAGCATCGATCTTCTCGTCGAGTCTCTGATCTCCGCTGTCCATCCGGACGATGAGCCGGTGCTCCATCGCGTCCATCCGCCGGATCACCCACGCGAAGCCCGCGAACATCGCGATGCCGAGCGTCAGCAGGCCGCCGATGCCGCTGCCGATCACGGCCAGGGTGTCCGTGGACATGTACATGCCCCCATTCTGTGCGTTCCGGGTGGTGAGGGCCAGCCTAGAGCGGCACTTGTACCTCTCGGCTTCTCGTGCGGAATCGGTGCAGAAGCCGGATCCTCCCGTCGCTGGGGAGGATCGTTCAGGCCGGGGCGACCGCGCTCCACGGCACGGTGAGCTCGCCCAGGCGCCAGCGAGTGCGGCCGCCGAGCACGGGGCGCCCGGCGGCGCGCAGGGCGGCGACCGCGGCGAGGAAGCGCTGCGTCGCCCCGAAGGCGGAGAGACCCGCGGCGCGCTCCCACTCCCGGTCGAGGTCGGTGAGCAGCGCGTGGATCCGCTCGCCCGGCACATTGCGGTGGATCAGGGCCTTCGGCAGCCGTTCGGCGACGATCGACGGGCGTTCCAGATCGGCCAGCCGCAGCGAGATCGTGAAGCGCTGCGGGGCCCCTGCCTCATCGACGTCGACGAAGCTCGCAATGCGTCCGATCTCGTCGCAGGTCCCCTCCACGAGCAGGCCGCCGGGGGCGAGGCGGGAGGCCATCCGCGCCCACGCGTCGGGCACGTCGGCCTCGTCGTACTGCCGCAGCACGTTCATGGCGCGGATCACCGCGGGGCGGCGGCCGTCGGGCAGCGGGACCTCGAACCCGCCGCGGGCGAAGGAGACGGGCAGGTCGGCGGGGAAGTGCCCCGCGCCGCGGCGCAGCTCGGCGAGCTGGGCGCGAGCGGTCGACACGCGCTCAGGATCGAGCTCGAGCCCGAGCACCTCGGCATCCGCGCGCACCCGCGCGAGTCGCGCGGCGAGCTCGAACGCTGTCACGCCGCTGGCGCCGAAGCCGAGGTCGACGACGAGCGGATCCGCGGCGCGACGGAAGGCGTCGGAGGCGGCGATCCAGCGGTCGTTGCGGCGCAGCCGGTTGGTGCCGGTCGTACCCCGGGTGGGCCGGCCGAGCGGTGAGGACGCCATGCCTCCATCCTGCCCGGTCCCGGTGGCCGGCGCGGTCCCGGCCTAGGCTGCTGTGCGTGCAGACGATCGAGATCGGGATCCCGGGGACGGCGGATGCGGACGGGATCGTGCGCACCTACCTGACCGAGGTGGTCTCGCGATACCACGGAAGACCCGCGACGCACCGCGAGCGCGATGCGGTCCTCGCGGACGAGCCGTACGATGACCTCCAGGGCGACACCGGGATCCTGCTCCTGGCACGGGACGACGACGCCGTGGTCGCCTGCGCCGGAGCGCGCTTCGTGGACGGCCACGCCGAGCTCACCAAGGTCTTCACGCTGCCGGAAGCGCGGGGGAGGGGCATCGCGCGTCGGCTGGTCCTCCAGGTCGAGGAGGCGGCTCTCGACCGCGGGCTGCGATCGCTCCGGCTGGACACCCGCTCCGACCTCGTCGAGGCGTGCGCGATGTACGAGAGCCTCGGGTTCCGCCCGGTCGAGGCGTTCAACGACGCCCCGTACGCCGATCGCTGGTACCGGAAGGACCTGACCCCGGCGGCGGGCACGCCGCCGACGGGGTCGTAGCCCGTCCGTCGGTCAGCGCGGTCCGCCGCCCATCGATCCGCCGGTGGGTGCGGTCCTCGTGTCCACGCGCACGGTGAGCGTCGCGGAGTAGCCCTTCGAAGTGTCGCCCGTCACCGCCGCCAGCTGCAGCGCCCCGCCGTCGTCGCCGAAGACGTTGTCCGAGGTCAGGGACGTCTGGGCGAGGTTCTGCGCCGAGCCGTCGTAGCCGCTGGTCGCATACACGGCGTCGCAGGCGGACTGCGGCAGCGCGATCTGCGACGTCGCGATCGCGTTCGCGGAGTCGGTGACGTCGGCGGCGCTCGGGTACACCTCGAAGTGGATGTGCGGCCAGCGGCCGGAATAGCACCCCGGGAAGATCGAGGTGAACGACACCCTGCCGTCGGCGTCCGCCACCTGCACGCCGCGCAGGTAGGTCTCGTTCTCGATGCCCGACGAGTACATCGAGTAGCCGCCGGCGGCGTTGCAGTGCCAGGCGTAGACGGCGACGCCGGCGAAGGGCGCGTCGCCGGACGCCATGTCGAGGATGTTCAGCGAGAACGTCAGCGGCACGCCGGCGGCGGCGGTGCCGGTGCCGATCGACGAGCGGATGTCCTGCCGGACGATCCCGGACTCGGTCAGCGCATCCGGGCCGTTCGAGCCGTCGCCCGGGTAAGGGCCGGCCGTCTCGTCCGGGATCTCCGCGGCAGGGACCGCGACGGTCGTGGCCGCGGCCGTGGCGGCAGGGGTGGTGCTGGTGACGGTGGGCGCCGGCGTCGAGGTGACCGTGGACGCGGCGGTGGACGTGCTCGGCGTGCACGCGGCCAGCACGGCGCCGCCGGCGCCGAGGCCGACCAGGCTCAGCACCGTCCGGCGCGAGAACAGGGTGCGGAGGTCGAACGGCGCCCCCTGATCGACGACCTCCTCCTCGGGGCGGTCGAGCAGTCGGCCCTCGTAGGCGGGGCCCTGCGGAGTGCGGGTCGGGTCGGGGAAGGTGCTCATGTCCGGATCCTCTCGTGCGGTGACAGAAGGATCCTCTCGACCGCGTCGGGACCAGACCTGTGCGCCTGCTATGCGTCGCCTAAGGCGTCGCTGTCACGCAGGGACCCGCGACGCGGGAGCCGCGCCCGCACGCCGTAGGCTGTGAGCATGACGCGCACCCTCATCCTGCTCCGTCACGGGCAGAGCGAATGGAACGAACTGAACCTGTTCACCGGCTGGGTGGACGTCCGGCTGACCGAGCAGGGCAAGGGCGAGGCCCACCGCGGCGGCGAGCTGCTCGCCGAGTCGGGCATCCTGCCCGACGTGCTGCACACCTCGCTGCTCAGCCGCGCGATCCAGACGGCGAACATCGCGCTCGACGCCGCCGACCGGCTGTGGATCCCGGTGACCCGCTCCTGGCGCCTCAACGAGCGCCACTACGGAGCCCTGCAGGGCAAGGACAAGGCGCAGACGCTCGAGGAGTTCGGTCCCGAGCAGTTCCAGCTGTGGCGCCGGTCCTTCGACGTTCCGCCGCCCCCGCTCGACGACGCGAGCGAGTTCAGCCAGGTGAACGACCCGCGTTACGCGGGCATCGACGGCGAGGTGCCGCGCACCGAGTCGCTCAAGCTCGTGATCGACCGTCTGCTGCCGTACTGGGAGTCCGCGATCGTCCCCGACCTCGAAGCGGGCAAGACGGTGCTCGTCACCGCGCACGGCAACTCGCTGCGCGGTCTCGTGAAGCACCTCGAGGGCATCAGCGACGACGACATCGCCGAGCTGAACATCCCGACGGGCATCCCGCTCGTCTACGAGCTCGACGACAACAACGTGCCGACCGGGCCCGGCCGCTACCTCGACCCCGAGGCCGCCGCCGCCGGCGCCGCCGCCGTGGCGAACCAGGGCAAGAAGTAGCACCCGGACCGACGACGGATCCCGTCCCGCCCGGTTCTCCGAACCGGCCCGGGGCGGGATCCGTCGTCGGTCCGCCTCCCGACGGAGGTCGGGGATGCGTCCCGAGAGGAGAAGATCCGCCCGGGCCGGAACGGCGGGGCGGATCTTCGACGATCTGACGGCGGCGCGGGGGATCAGGCGAGCCCGGATCCGGCCTCCGCCTCGGCCTGCGCCTCGACGGCGAGGGCGATGTCCTCCTCGTCGACGGCCCAGTCGCCGGTCGCGAGGTAGACGACCTTCTTCGCGACGGCGACCGCGTGGTCGGCGAAGCGCTCGTGGTAGCGGCTCGCGAGGGTCGCGTCGACGGTCGCGCCGGCCTCGCCCTTCCAGTTGTCGCTGAGCACCTTCTCGAAGACGCTCGCGTGCAGCTCGTCCACGTCGTCGTCGGCATTGCGGATCGTGTCCGCGAGACGCAGATCCTGGGTGCGCAGCAGCTCGCTCAGGGTGCGGGCGATCTCGACGTCGAGCTCTCCCATGCGGGTGAACGTGCCCTTGAGGCCCTTGGGGATCGCCCGCTCCGGGAAGCGCAGGCGCGCGAGCTGGGCGATGTGCTCGGACATGTCGCCCATGCGCTCGAGCGAGGCGCTGACCCGCAGCGCGGTGACGACGATCCGCAGGTCGCGGGCGACGGGCTGCTGGCGGGCGAGGATCTCGATGGCCTGCTCGTCGAGCGCGACCGCGAGCTCGTCGATGCGGGCGTCGTCGGCGATGACCTCCTCGGCCAGCGCCACGTCGCTGGTGGCGAACGAGCGGGTGGCCTTCTCGATCGACACGGCCACGAGGTCGGCGATCTCGACGAGCTGCGCCTGCAGGTCCTCGAGAGACTGGTGGAAGACTTCGCGCATGGCTGCGCACCTTTCGTTCGGTGACCCTGGCTCCGGCACGGTGCGGGTCGCACGGCGGCCCGCGGCGCGGGCACGGGGCGGTGCCCGCCACGGGTCGTGACGCGCACGAGCCGATTCTGTTCGGCGAAGGTTAACGGTTGGTGCCGTGCTCGTGAACAGTAGCGCGCCAGGGGGTGGGACGGCCGGGAACCCGCCGATTCCGGGGGTGAACGACCTCTACGCTGGAGGCATGGACAGCACCCTGCTCGCCCTGCTCGCCCTCGGGCTGGGGGTCGCGATCGGCGCGGGCATCGCCGCGATGATCGTCGCCGCGATGCGGGCGCGCACGGCCGCCGAGCAGCAGGCGTCCAGTGAGCTTCCGGACGGTCTGACCGACGTGCTGGCCGCGATGGACGACGCCGCCTGCGCGGTGGATCCGTCCGGGCTCGTGACCGCTGCGAGCACCGCCGCCGGGCGCTTCGGCATCGGAATCGGCGCCACGCTGGAGAACCCCGAGCTGCGCCAGCTCGTGCGCGCGGTGCGCGAGGGCGGCAGCGAGACGGCGACCCTGCGTCTCGCCCGCGGCGGGCGGAGCCTGGATCCGCGGCTGGTCGCCGCACGCGCGAGCCGCATCGGACCGCGCCTGAGCCTCCTCATCATCCGCGACATCACCGAGCAGGAGCGCCTCGAGCAGATGCGCACCGACTTCGTCGCCAACACCAGCCATGAGCTGAAGACGCCCGTGGGCGCCGTGAGCCTGCTGGCGGAGGCGATCGAGTCCGCCGCCGACGATCCCGCCCAGGTGCGCGCCTTCGCCTCCCGTATCCAGGCAGAGGCGGCGCGTCTGGGACAGCTCACCGGACGGATCATGAGCCTGTCCCGGCTGCAGTCCTCCGACGGGCTCGGTCGCTTCGGCCCGGTCGCGATCGACGAGGTCATCGCGGCGAGCGTGGAGAGCCATGCGGTGCAGGCCTCCTCCGCGGGTGTGGAGCTGACGCGCGGCGGCGACCGCGGAGCGTGGGTGCAGGGCGACGCGCAGATCCTCATCGAAGCGGTAGGGAACCTCATCGCCAACGCGATCGTCTACTCGCCGCGCGGATCCCGCGTGGGCGTCGGCGTGCGCGTCGACGACGGCGTGGTCGAGATCTCGGTGTCCGACCAGGGCATCGGGATCGAGGAGGCGGACCGCGACCGCATCTTCGAGCGGTTCTACCGCGCCGACGAGGCCCGGTCCCGCCGCACCGGAGGCACCGGCCTCGGGCTGTCGATCGTCAAGCACGCCACCCAGCGCCACGGCGGGGAGGTGCGGTTGTGGTCGCGCCCTGGTCGCGGCTCCACGTTCACCATGCGCCTGCCGCAGATCGCGGCGCCCGAGATCGAGGACGATCCGGGCGCGCGCAAGAAGCCGGCCAAGGACAAGAGCAAGAACAAGAAGAAGCGGAAGGCCCGCAAGGCCTCCCGCCTGGCCGCGCCGCCCGTGATCAGCACGGACCAGCCCCGCACCGATTCCGGAGAACTCGTATGACCCGCATCCTCCTCGTCGAAGACGAGCCCGATCTCGCCGACCCGCTCGCGTACCTGCTGCGCCGGGAGGGCTACGAGGTCGAGATCGCCGAGGACGGCCCGACCGCTCTCACCCTGTTCCGCGAGAGCGGCGCGGACATCGTCCTGCTCGACCTCATGCTCCCGGGGATGCCGGGCACCGAGGTGTGCCGCCAGATCCGCACCTCCTCGGCCGTCCCGATCATCATGCTCACCGCGAAGGACTCCGAGGTCGACATCGTGGTGGGGCTCGAGCTGGGCGCGGACGACTACATCACGAAGCCGTACTCGTCGCGCGAGCTGCTCGCCCGGATGCGGGCCGTGCTGCGCCGTGTCGTCCAGGCCGAGGACGACGTCGACGAGCGCATCCTCGAGGGCGGCAGGGTCACCGTCGACATCGACCGGCACACGGTCGCCGTGGACGGGGAGGTCATCAACATGCCGCTCAAGGAGTTCGAGCTGCTCGAGGTGCTGATGCGCAACTCGGGCCGCGTGCTCACGCGCGGCCAGCTGATCGACCGGGTCTGGGGCAGCGACTACTTCGGCGACACGAAGACCCTCGACGTGCACATCAAGCGGATCCGCTCCCGCATCGAGGAGAACCCGTCCGAGCCGGTGATGCTCGTCACCGTGCGCGGTCTGGGCTACCGCTTCGAGGGCTGAGCGCGCCGCGCAGAAGCGGAAGGCCCCCGGATCCGAGGGATCCGGGGGCCTTCCGCGTGGTCTGCGCCGAGTCAGCCGACGGGGGTCTCGCTGGCAGTCGGGGTCGGCTCGACCGCCGGGGCGACCGGAGTCGTGGTCGGCGTCGGGCTGGGCGGGGCGGTCGGCACCAGCGTGGAGTAGTAGGGCAGGGTGCCGTCGAGCACCGGGATCGCGTACTTGATGCCCTCGGCGTCGCCGGACTGGAAGTAGACGTCGACCGTCTCGCCCGCCTTGGTGTCCAGGCCCTCGAACGTCAGCGGCTGGGCGTCGTCGCCGCCGAGGCTCACCGACTTCTGGCCGGCGACGCGCACGCTCTGGGCGGGGCCGTCGCCGACGGTGATGTGGATCGTGGCGGAGTCGGACGTGGTGTTCACCAGACCGGCCACGAGGTTGCCCGTGGTGCCGGACTCGTCGGCGACGAAGAAGGCGTTGCGGACCTCGATCGGACCGCTCTTGGGCACGTTCGCGCCGTCGGAGGCCGAGTAGTCGATCGTGGTCGCCTGCGGAGTGATCCCCGCGCACCCGGTGGCGCCGACGATGATCAGGGCGCTGAGGGCGATGGACGCAGCAAGGCGCGATTTCACGGGTCCTCCAGAAAATTCACGTGATGATCCAGCACCATTCTAGGGGCACGCGCCGCCGGCGCACGGCTCGGCCCACGCGCGCGATGCCGGGAAGGGAGCGGCCGGGGGCGCGAACCTTAGCGCATTCTGGCTGTGGTATCCTGGAGGTTGCCGAAAGGACACGACTTTATGCTTTTTGAGGTTGGTGAGACCGTGGTCTATCCGCACCACGGCGCCGCGACGATCATCGAGGTCAAGGACCGTGTGATCAAGGGGGAGACCAAGAAGTACCTGAAGCTGAACGTCACGCAGGGAGACCTCATCATCGAGGTGCCTGCCGAGAACGTCGACCTGGTCGGCGTTCGCGACGTGATCGGCCAGGAGGGACTGGATCGGGTGTTCGAGGTGCTCCGCGCCCCGTTCACCGAGGAGCCGACCAACTGGTCGCGCCGGTACAAGGCGAACCTCGAGAAGCTCGCCTCGGGCGATGTGATCAAGGTCAGCGAGGTCGTCCGCGACCTCTGGCGCCGCGACCAGGATCGCGGTCTCTCCGCCGGCGAGAAGCGCATGCTGGCCAAGGCCCGTCAGATCCTCACCTCCGAGCTCGCGCTCGCGGAGAAGATCGACGAGGAGAAGGCCGGGACGCTCCTCGACGAGGTCCTCGCCTCCTGAGTTCTGCGTGAGAAGGGGTGGATGCCGAGGCATCCACCCCTTCTTCGTGTCCGCGGTGCGGTCCGAGGGGCTCAGATCGACCGCTGGTAGCTGCGGATCGCGCTCAGCGCCCCGCCGAACGCGAGCACGGCCAGCAGGACGAGGCCGCCGGCCTGCCACCACCCTTCCGCGGGGTACGAGCCGGTGAGGCCGCCCCGGCCGAGTTCGACGGCCCAGGTCATCGGGTTGCCGCGCGAGACGTTCTGCACCCACTCGGGCATCGCCGCGGCGGGCATCATCGTGGTGGACAGGAACGTCGCCGGCAGCACGATCAGCTGCGAGAGGCTGATCAGCGCGATCTGGCTGCGCGACAGGAGCGCGACCGCCGTGGACGCGCAGCAGAAGATCGTCGCGAGCAGCGTCGCGACGCCCAGCGCGACGAGCACGCCGCCGACGCCGCCGGGGTAGCGCGCGCCGCCCAGCCAGCCGATGCCGAGCACGACGAGCGACTGCAGCACGTTGATCGCCAGCTGCTGCAGGAGCTGTCCCGCGATGATCGACGAGCGCCGCAGCGGCGACGTGAGGTACTGGTCCATCACGCCGGAGTCGATGTCGTCGATGTAGCCGGTGCCGGCCCAGGCGCCGGAGTACAGCACCGTCATCATCAGGATCCCGGGGACGAGGTAGTCGATGTAGCCGTGCCCGCCGAACGCGGGGAGGGCGCCCAGCGTGCGGAAGACCTGCCCGAACAGCAGGATCCAGATCACCGGCTGGATGAGGCTCATGACGGGTCCCCAGGCCTGACGGATCGAGACGATCGACCAGCGCCGCAGCACCTGCCCGGTCTGCGTGAACCAGCCGGGGCGCGCCGGGGCGGTGCCGAGGGCGGGGGAGAGGGCGATCGCGCTCATGCGGCGACTTCTTCCGTGAGGGCGGCCGCGGGTGCGTCGCCGAAGGTGTGGCCGACGAAGTGCAGGTACACGTCGTCGAGGGTGGGGTGGGAGGCGGCGACCTGGCCGTAGCGGATCCCGGCGCCGTCGAGGGCGGCGATGACCGCGCCGACCGCGGAGGCGGCGTCGTCGGTGCGGGCGACGAGCAGGCCGTCGACGCCGGCCGCCTCGACGAGCACGTCGCGCAGTCCGGGCACGGACGAGACCGCCGCGCGCACGGCGACCGGATCCGGCTCCACGAGGGTCACACGGACGGCGTCGCCGTGCAGCGCCGCCTTGAGCTCCTCCGGCGTGCCCTGGGCGACGGCCCGCCCGCGGTTCACCAGCAGCAGCTCGTCGGCGAGCCGGTCGGCCTCCTCCATGTAATGCGTGGTGAGCACGACGGTGAGGGCCTCCTCGCCGGCCAGTCGCCGGATCTCGGCCCACATGGCCGCGCGGGCCTCGGGGTCGAGGCCGGTGGTGGGCTCGTCGAGGAAGAGCACCTGCGGGCGATGCACGAGCGCGGCGGCCACGTCGAGGCGCCGTCGCATCCCGCCGGAGAAGGTGCGCACCGGCCGCCGCGTCGCGTCGTCGAGGCCGAACTCGGTCAGGAGCCGTGCGGCGCGCGCTCGGGCATCGGAGCCGCCGAGGCCCCGCATGCGTGCGGCGATCTCGAGGTTCTCGGTCGCGGTGAGGTTCGGATCCGTTCCGGTGCCCTGGGAGACGTAGCCGATCGCTGCGCGCACGTCGGCGGGGGCGTCGTTCACGTCGTGGCCGGCCACGCGGACGCGGCCCGCGGTGGGGCGGGACAGCGTGGTGAGGATCTTGGTGGTGGTGGACTTGCCGGCGCCGTTCGGGCCGAGCAGCCCGAAGACGCGACCGGCCGGGACGGCGAAGCTCAGGCCGTCCAGGGCGCGGACAGCGGGGCGGCGGCCGCGGCCGCGGTACTCCTTGACGAGGTCTTCGGCGATGATGGCATCGCCGTCGTTGCGCTGGTGTGCGGGCATGACGAACATCCCTTCCGTTCTGAGGGCTTTTCTGCGTGGAGATGGAGGGCGGATCCGGTCTGCCGAGGGGCGCCGGATCCGCCGGTCGGTCAGCGGCGGTCGCCGCTGCGCGGTGCGAAGAGCATGCGTGCGAGGAGGAGCATCATGGCGGCGAGGCCGCCGACGAACGCCACGGGCGCCCACCACCAGCCGACCGTGAAGACCAGCACGACGATCGCCGCCAGGGTGAGGAACCAGATCACCGCCGTATAGATGCCGAAGCGGGCGGCGGACTCCGGATCCGTCTCGAAGCGGTTCGGAGGCATCTGCGTGATCGCGCCGCGGGTCCAGGCCTTGTGGCGATTGGTCTGCGTCGCGCCGAGGTAGGAGAACAGCGCGAGGGATCCGACCAGGAGCACGGCCGCGAGGATCACGAGCCAGAGCTGGTCCAGGGCGAGCGCGAAGCCTCCTCCGAGGCCGAGCGCGAGCAGGGTCCCGCCCGTGGCCAGGCCGAAGCCGACGGCGCGGATGGCGGGCAGCGGGTGGTTCGTCGTGGTCTCCTGCAGCAGGGCGTCCGCCGTGACGATGCCGAGCGCGATCGCGACGACCGCACCGAGAGCGGCGACGGCGAGCGGGGCGGCCGGGTGCACGAGCAGGACGACGAGGAGGATCCCGACGAGGGCGGCGGTGGCGAGGAGGCTCAGCAGCACGGTCCGCACCACGAATCCGGGCTTCGGTCGCACCCTGTTCCGAGCGGTGAGCGCCTCCCAGCCGAGGGAGCGCACGGCTTCGGCTGGCTCGTCGTCGAGGAGGGTGCGGACATCGCCGAGCTCGGCGATCGCCCGCTGCGCGGCTTCGGCGGGGGAAGCGCCCGCGGCGACCAGCTCGTCGACCTGCGCCGCGATGTTCGCGCGGATCTCCTCCTTCAGGTCCTGTGCGGCCGGTGTCATCTCGACCCCGGCGAAGGCGTCGTCCAGCAGGCGGTGGATGTCGGTGTTCATGTGCTCAGTCCTTCGCGTCCAGAAGCGTGTCGATCACGCGGCGGGTGGCGACCCAGGCCGCGACGTTGCGCCGGTACACCGCGCGGCCGGCGTCGGTGATCCGGTAGTACTTGCGGCGTCCGCCCTGCGTCTCGTCGCCCCAGTAGGACTCGACCAGTCCGTCCTTCTCCAGACGGCGGTAGGTCGCGTAGAGGGTGGCCTCCTTGATCTCGTGGTCTCCACCGGTGGCGTCCCGGATGGTCTTGTAGATCTCGAAGCCGTAGCGGTCGCCGTCGCGGAGCATCCCGAGCACGATCGTGTCGGTGTGCCCGCGCAGGAGGTCCGCGGAGAAGGCGTCATCGTTCATGTCAAGTACTGTATCAGATCAAGTACTGGTTCAGGCAAGAGTTTGCGCCGTTCTGCAGGGAGGCTCGGCCGTTGTGCAGGGCGAAGAGGGTCGGCGCGCGGTGCATCCGGCACCGTTCCGCGACGTGATGCGCCCGGCGAGGAGGGTGGATCCTGCAGAACGGCGGCGGCTCCCTGCAGAACGTCGTGAGTCGGCGCGCGCTAACGTGAGAGCGTGACCGACCTCCCCGCGCCGCTCGTGCGCACCGCCGTCATCGTCGTGGCTGCCGGCTCCGGCACCCGGCTCGCCGCGGGGGCGCCCAAGGCGTTCGTGCCGCTCGACGGCCGCACGATCCTGGAGCACGCGCTCGACGGCGTCTTCGCGGCCACGCCGGCCCAGGTGATCCTCGTCGTCCCCGCCGGGCTCGAGGCCGAGGCGACGGACCTGGCGGCGGATCGTCCCGTCCGGGTCGTCGCCGGCGGCGACACCCGGCAGCGCTCCGTGGCGGCCGGACTCGCGGCGCTCGCCGAGGGGGTCGACACGGTGCTCGTGCACGACGCGGCGCGGGCGCTGACCCCGCCGGCGCAGTTCGCGGCGGTGGCCACCGCCGTCGGCCCCGGGGTCGGTGTCATCCCGGCGCTGCCTGTCGTCGACACGCTCAAGCGCGTGCACGGCGAGGACGTCATCGCTCCGGTCGACCGCGCCGAGCTCGCCGCCGCGCAGACCCCGCAGGGCTTCCCGCGCGCCGAGCTCCTCGCCGCCTACGCGCAGGCCGCGGAGCAGGGCGTGGAGTACACCGACGATGCGGCGCTCTTCGCCGCGGCCGGGGGAGCGGTGCGTCACGTCCTCGGATCCGAGGAGGCCTTCAAGATCACCACCCCGCACGACCTGGAGCGCGCCCGCATGATCCTCTCGTCCTCGTCCCAGCACCCGGCCGAGGGGCCCGTCGTCCCTCGCGTCGGCATCGGCACGGACGTGCACGCCTTCGCCGCGGGAGGCACGCTGCGTCTCGCCGGCCTGGACTGGCCGGGGGAGCCCGCCCTCGAGGGCCACTCGGACGGCGACGCCGTCGCGCACGCGATCGTGGACGCGCTGCTGGGCGCCGCGGGGCTCGGCGACATCGGGCTGCACTTCGGCACCGCGCACCCCGAGTACGCGGGCGCGCACGGGGAGGTCTTCCTCGCCCGCACCGCCGAGATCCTCGCGGAGGCCGGGTTCGCGATCGGCAACGTCTCCGTGCAGTTCCAGGGCAATCGCCCCCGGTTCAGCGCCCGTCGCACCGAGGCCGAGCGGACCCTGTCGGCGGCGCTCGGCGGAGCACCCGTCGCCGTCTCCGCGACGACGACCGACGGGCTCGGCTTCCCCGGACGCGGCGAGGGCATCGCGGTCACGGCTGTGGCTCTCGTGCATCCGATCGCCCTGAGCTGAATCCCTAACCGTAGGGATCCTCCGGATTCGGATCCGACACCGGGCGCGCGTGCTTACGCTGGAGGGCGCGGCCACCCGCCGCGTTCAGCAGACGTCGTAGAGAGGTCATCGTCATGCGCGCACTCGTCCACTCCTCCTTCGGGGATCCCGCCGAAGTCCTGACCGTCCAGGATGTGCCGACGCCCGAGCCCGGACCGGGGCAGGTGCGGCTGCGCGTGCTGCTGGCCACCGTGCACAACCACGACCTGCTGACCGTGCGCGGTCTCTACGGGTACAAGCCCGAGCTGCCGGCGCGCTCCGGCACCGAGGCCGTCGGCGTCGTCGACGCGGTCGGAGAGGGCGTCGACGCGGGTCTCGTCGGGCGCCGGTTCACCGTCGGCGGTGCGTTCGGGGCCTGGGCCGAGTTCGTGCTCGCCCCCGCGGCGGGGCTCATCCCCGTGCCCGACGACATCCCGGACGAGCAGGCCGCGCAGCTCGGATCCATGCCGTTCAGCGCGATCAGCGTGCTGGACTCGCTGGGGCTCGCGACCGGAGACTGGATGATCCAGAACGCCGCGAACGGCGCCGGCGGGCGCATGGTCGCCCAGCTCGGCGCCGCCCGCGGCGTGCACGTGGTCAGTCTCGTCCGGCGTGCCGAGGGGATCGCCGAGCTCGAGGCGCAGGGCGTGCGCAACGTGGTCGCGACCGATGCCGAGGGCTGGCAGGATCAGGTGCGCGCTCTCACCGGGGGATCCCCGATCCGTGCCGGCATCGACTCGGTCGGCGGCGACGCCAGCGGCCAGGTCGCGGCGATGCTCGGTGAGGGCGGTCTGCTGGTCGTCTTCGGCGCGATGGCCTCTCCGACCATGCGGATCTCCTCGGGGGACGTGATCTTCAAGCAGCTGACCGTGCGCGGATTCTGGGGCTCCAAGGTCGCCGCAGCCATGCCCGCCGAGCAGCGCGGAGCCCTGTTCGGCGAGCTGCTGCAGCGGATCCGCGAGGGCGTGCTCACGCTGCCCGTCTCCGCGGTCCTGCCGTTCGAGCGGATCGCGGAGGCGTCCGAGGGCAACCTCCGCGCCGGACGCGAGGGCAAGATCCTGCTGCAGCCCTGACCGCCCCCGGAACTGTCAGGGGCGCCCCGGTAGGCTTGAGCGGTGACGATCCGCCTCCATGACACGCGCGCGCAGGAACTGCGCGACTTCGTTCCGCTCGATTCCTCGAACGTGACGATGTACGTGTGCGGACCCACCGTGCAGTCCGGCCCGCACATCGGGCACGTGCGCGCGGCACTGAGCTTCGACCTGCTGCGGCGCTGGCTGCAGCGGCGCTACGGACGCGTCACGTTCGTCCGCAACGTCACGGACATCGACGACAAGGTGCTCGCGAACGCGACGGATGCCGAGTCGTGGTGGGGTCTGGCCTACCGGATGGAGCAGGAGTTCTCGGCCGCCTACGCCGCGGTCGGGATCCAGCCGCCCACCTACGAGCCTCGCGCGACGGCGTCGATCCCGCAGATGCAGGAGCTCATCGCGCGCCTCATCGAGCGCGGTCACGCGTACCCCGCGGCCGACGGCTCGGGCGACGTGTACTTCGATGTGCGCAGCTGGGCCGGCTACGGCGAGCTCACACGTCAGTCCGTCGACGCGATGGAGGCCGCAGAGGACGCGGATCCCCGCGGCAAGCGCGCCCCGCAGGACTTCGCGCTGTGGAAGGGGGCGAAGCCGGGGGAGCCGGCCGACGCGACCTGGGCGTCTCCGTGGGGCTCCGGGCGCCCGGGCTGGCACATCGAGTGCTCGGCCATGGCGCGGCGCTACCTCGGCGCCGAGTTCGACATCCACGGCGGCGGTCTCGACCTGCGCTTCCCGCACCACGAGAACGAGCTGGCGCAGTCGACCGCGGCCGGCGACGCGTTCGCCCGGTACTGGGTGCACAACGGCCTCGTGACCGTCGACGGGCAGAAGATGTCGAAGTCGCTCGGCAACTTCACCCTCGCCGCCGACGTGCTCGCGCAGCACGACCCGCTCGTCGTCCGTTACGCGCTCGCCGCGGCGCACTACCGCTCGAGCCTCGACCTGTCCGATTCGTCCTGGGCCGAGGCCGAGGCGGCCCTGGGCCGGATCCGCACCTTCCTCGAGCGCGCGCAGCGCACGGCCGGTCAGGGCGAAGAGCCGGCAGCGGAGTCCCTCCCCGCCGCGTTCGCCTCTGCGATGGACGACGACCTCGGCGTGCCGCAGGCCCTCGCGGTCGTGCACGAGACCGTGCGCGCGGGCAACGCCGCCCTGGACCGCGGCGACGTCGACGAGGTCCGCATCGCGCTGGGCGCGGTGCGGGCGATGACCGGCGTGCTCGGGATCGACCCGTTCTCGCCGGAGTGGCGCGGGACCGGATCCGACACGAAGACCACCACGGCGCTGGATGCGCTCGTGCAGGCGATGATCGCCCAGCGCGCGCAGGCCCGCGCCGACAAGGACTGGCCCGCCGCCGACCGCATCCGCGATGCGATCGGTGCGGCGGGCATCACCCTGGAGGACACTCCAGACGGAACTCATTGGAGCATCGATGGCTAAGCCGAGCCGCCCCGGAGCGGGCAACAGCAAGAAGAAGGGCGCCACCAAGGGCACCGGCGGCAACGGTCGCAAGGCGCTCGAGGGCCGCGGCAACACCCCGAAGGCCGAGGACCGCGCCTGGCACGTCGCGGGCAAGCGCAAGGCGGCGCAGGAGCGCTACGCCGCTGCCGGGGGCAAGGGCCGTCCCGGATCGCGGGCGGGGCAGAAGCCGCAGTCGGGATCCAACCCGAACCGCCGCGTGTCGTCGTCGGCGGCCTCGAACGACACCGAGACCGTCACCGGGCGCAACTCGGTGCTCGAGGCACTGCGCACCAAGATCCCGGCGACCACGATGTACATCGCGCAGCGCGTGGAGATGGACGACCGCGTCAAGGAGATGCTCGCCATCGCCCGGCACCGCGAGATCCCCGTGCTCGAGGTCACCCGTCAGGAGCTGGACCGCATGGCCGGCTTCGACGGCGTCCACCAGGGCGTCGCGCTCAAGGTGCCGCCCTACGAGTACGCGCACCCGCAGGACCTCCTCGAAGAGGTCATCGACCGCGGCCAGACCCCGCTGTTCGTGGCGCTGGACGGGATCACCGACCCGCGCAACCTCGGCGCGATCATCCGCTCGACGGCCGCGTTCGGCGGCCACGGCGTGATCCTGCCGCAGCGCCGCTCGGCGAGCGTGAACTCGGCGGCCTGGAAGACCAGCGCGGGAGCGGCGGCACGCATCCCCGTCGCGCTCGCGGCGAACCTCACCAGCATGCTCAAGGAGTTCAAGAAGCAGGGCGTGTTCGTGCTCGGCCTGGACGGCGGCGGCGACGTCTCGCTGCCCGCGATCGAGCTCGCGGACCGTCCGGTCGTGATCGTGGTCGGCTCGGAGGGCAAGGGGCTGTCGCGCCTGGTCACCGAGACCTGCGATCAGATCGTCTCGATCCCGATCTCCGCGGCGACCGAGTCGCTCAACGCGGGCATCGCGGCCTCCGTCGCGCTGTACCAGGTCTCGACCGTCCGGGGCGCGAAGGGCTGACCGCGGGGCCCGAGGCGCGATGCCGCCGGAGCCGGTGCGCCGTCCCGGCGTACCGCGCCCGGGCATGACCGCCCGCGCACGGCGTTGATCCGGAGTGCACATCCGTGCAGGGATCGCGCCGGCGCGGAATAGCGGGCGGGCGCGGATCCTTCCACTCTCCGTACCCAGTGCAGCAACGGAAGGAAACGCGCATGGCCCGCATCATCGTCATCGGAGGCACCGGCTACGCCGGACGTCACATCGTCCAGGAGGCCGCGGCTCGCGGGCATGAGGTCGTCTCGATCTCGCGCTCCGTGCCCTCCGCCCCGGTCGCGGGCGTGACGGACGTGCAGGGCAACGTGCGCGACCTCGCCTCGCTCGGCGACGTCTTCGACGGCGCCGACGCGGTCGTCTCGGCGCTGAGCCCGCGCGGCGACATGGAGGACGCGGTCCTCGGCGTGCTGGCCGAGCTCGTCGCGAAGCTCAGCGGCACGGACACGCGCCTGGGCGTCGTGGGCGGCGCCGGCGGCAGCCTCACCGCCCCCGGCGGTCCGCGCCTGATCGACGTCGACTTCCCCGAGGAGTACAAGCACGAGGCCCAGGTGGGTGTCGACTCGCTCGCACTGCTCGAGGCCACGGACGGATCCCTGGACTGGTTCCTCGTCCACCCCGCCGAGGTCTTCGGGCCCTGGGCCGAGGGCGAGCGCACCGGCGCCTACCGCGACGGCGGGGACGTCGTGGTGCGCGATGCCGACGGCAACTCGACGATCTCCGGTGCCGACTTCGCGCTCGCCGTCGTCGACGAGATCGAGCAGGGCAACCACCACCGGGAGCGCTTCACCGTCGGCTACTGACGGATCCGTCCCGGGTCGTCGAGCGAGAGCGTCCTTGGCGTCCTCGCTCGACGACCCGGGAACCGCCGCCCGGTCTCGGGCAGTGCCGCGGGCTAGACCAGATCCCGCCAGTCGACGTCCGGATCCTCGTCGTCCAGAGGCACGGATCCGGTGATCACCGGCAGCGACATAGTCTCGGTGGGCGGGCCCATGATGGTGGCCTCGTCGCGGCGATGCCGCAGCACGTCGTTGATGTATGAGGTGAGCACCTCCGCCAGCGGCACCGAGCGGCCCTCGCGCTGCGACATGTACCAGCGGTGCTCCAGCACCTGGTGGAAGACCTCGGCGGGCTCGAGCTTGGCGCGCAGGTCGTAGGGGATCGCGCGCACCACGGGCTCGAACACCCGGGTGAGCCACTCGTGCGCGTACATCTCCTCGTCGGCCCACTGCTTGGTCGAGCGGGCGCGGAACTCGTCCAGGTCGTTCAGCAGCCGCCGTGCCTGGTTCTCCTCGACATCGAGGCCGGTGAGGCGGATGAGCCGGCGCTGATGATGCCCGGCGTCGACGACCTTGGGCTCGATCTCCACGCGGGTGCCGTCGGAGGTGGTCTGGATCGACATCTCGCCGATGTCGAAACCGAGCGCGTTCAGCCGCTCCACCCGCTCCGTGATCCGCCACGCCTCACCCGCCGCGAACGACTCGTGCGCCGTGAGCGCGGCCCACAGCGACCGGTAGGACGAAACGATCCCGTCGGCGATGGCGATGGCGTCCACGCCGCGCTCCAGGCGTCCTCCGGCGGCGAGGTCGAGGATCTCCCCGGCGATGTTGGTGCGAGCGAGGTCCAGATCATAGGCGCGCTGGCCGTCGGTGAGGCCCTCTTCGTGCAGCTCGCCGGTCTCGGCGTCGACGAGGTAGGCGGCGAACGCCCCGGCATCCCGGCGGAACAGGGCGTTCGACAGCGACACGTCGCCCCAGTAGAAGCCCACGTTGTGCAGGCGCACCAGCAGCAGCGCGAGGGCGTCCACGAGGCGGGTCGCGGTGTCGGGTCGCAGCACGCGCGTGAACAGCGCGCGGTACGGCATGGAGAACCGCAGGTGCGAGGTGACCAGCACGGCGGGCAGGGGAGCGCCCTTGGCGTCGGTGCGGCCGGCGATCACGGCGACGCGGGACACGCACGGCACGTCGAGACGGGCGAGGTTGCCGAGCATCTCGTACTCGCGGCGGGCCATCTCCTCGGTCGTCTCCTTCACGGCGACGACGGATCCGGAGAGATCGGCGAAGCGCACGAGGTGACGAGACAGCCCCTTCGGCAGGGACACGATCACCTCGGAGGGCCATTTCGCCAGCGGCAGCGACCAGGGCAGCGACAGCAGCCCGGGATCCACGGCGCTCGCGGTGATGCTCAGTGCATCCTTCATGTCTGCTCCTCGGCCCTCGTGGTCCCGGGTCCGGCGCGGACGGGCCCGGGAACGACGACGCGGCGCGGGGGAGGACCCCCGCGCCGCGTCGCGCGATCAGTGGATCAGGAAGCCGCGATCGGCTTCTTGTTGAGGCGCTCGCCCGACTCCAGGTCGAACGCGTGCACGTGACCCGGGTTCGCCGCCAGGGTGACGGTGTCGCCCGCGTTCGGGTGGTTGCGGCCGTCGACGCGCGCGACCAGGTCGGTGCGCTTGCCGTTGATCTCGGTGTGGCCGTAGAGGTAGCCGTCGGCGCCGAGCTCCTCGACGAGGTCGACCGTGACCGAGAGGCCCTTGCCGTCGGCGGGGCCCACGGTGATGTCCTCGGGGCGCACGCCGACCGTGATCTGGGAGCCGCTCGTGCCGGCGACGGTCTCGCGCTCGAGCGGGACGACCTCGGTGCCGAACTGCACGCCGCCGTCGGCGAGGTCGGAGCTGAACAGGTTCATCGCGGGCGAGCCGATGAAGCCGGCCACGAAGACGTTCTGCGGGTTCTCGTACAGGTCGCGCGGCGAGCCGACCTGCTGCAGCAGGCCGTCCTTCAGCACGGCGATGCGGTCGCCCATGGTGAGCGCCTCGGTCTGGTCGTGGGTGACGTAGACGGTCGTGACGCCGAGGCGGCGCTGCAGCGACGCGATCTGGGTGCGGGTCTGCACGCGCAGCTTGGCGTCGAGGTTCGACAGCGGCTCGTCCATGAGGAACACCTGCGGCTGGCGGACGATCGCGCGGCCCATCGCGACGCGCTGACGCTGACCACCGGAGAGCGCCTTCGGCTTGCGGGTCAGGTACTGCTCGAGGTCGAGGAGCTTGGCGGCCTCGAGGACGCGCTGCGCACGCTCCTCCTTGCCGACGCCGGCGATCTTGAGCGCGAAGCCCATGTTCTCGGCGACCGTCATGTGCGGGTACAGCGCGTAGTTCTGGAAGACCATCGCGATGTCGCGGTCCTTCGGCGGGACGTCGGTCACGTCGCGGTCGCCGATGAGGATGCGGCCCGCGTTGACCTCTTCGAGGCCGGCGAGCATGCGCAGGGAGGTGGACTTTCCGCAGCCGGAGGGGCCGACCAGAACCAGGAACTCGCCGTCGGCGATGTCGATGTTCAGCTTGTCGACCGCGGGGCGGGTGCCTCCGGGGTAGAGCCGGGTGGCCTCGTCGAAGGTCACAGTTGCCATTGTCTTCTCCTTCACCGGCAGGTACGTGCCGGACGATCCGTAGTGAAAAAGCGACGAGGGTGAACCCGCCGTGGCCCGCCATCGGGCCGGGTTCAGTATGACACGAGAGCTTCGGCACGGTCCAGTGCTCCTGAAGCGCTTTCCGGCGGGACCTCGCAGGGATCGGCCAGTGCTCGTCTGGGCATTTCTCAGCCTGCCTGGCTAGCATCGAACCCGTGCCGCGCCGCGCCCGTTGGCGGCCGGACATCGGGATGGCCCATCCCCAACGAACCAAGAGGAACGATGTCGAGCGACGAAACGCCGAACGTCCCCACGCCTTCGCACTCGCGTGCGGCCGTGCGGGAGAAGGCCCAGCAGGTGAACGCCCAGCAGTCCCGCGCCCGGATCATGCGACGCGTGATCCTCGGGCTCGTCGCCGTCGTGATCGTCGGCGCCGCCGGCGGTGCCGTGGCCTGGGCGGTGGGATCGGCCGTGTCGAAGCCCTCGCTCAGCCCGTCGAACCTGAAGGACGACGGCGTCCTCGTGACGAAGGGCGACCTCGCGGCCGCGCGCGCCGCGTCGGCCCCCACTCCGACGCCGACCGTCGCAGGTTCGGCCGACCCCTCCGCCTCGTCGACGCCGACCCCCGACCCGACCTCCTCCTCCGGCCCGGTCGACATCCACGTGTACGTGGACTACCTCTCCCCGGGCGCCGGCGACTTCGAGCGCGCCAACGCCAAGCAGCTCGCCACCTGGGTCGACCAGGACGCGGCGACCGTGACCTATCACCCGGTCGCGCTGCTCACCGCCAACTCGAACGGCACCAAGTACTCGCTGCGCGCCGCGTCGGCGGCGGCCTGCGTCGCGGCACGGCAGCCCGACGTGTTCTACGCCTTCAACCACGCGCTGCTCATCGACCAGCCCAAGCAGGACACGGACGGCAAGAGCGACAAGGACCTGATCCAGCTCGCGGTCGACAGCGGCGTCAAGGACACCTCGGGCATGCAGGGCTGCATCGAGGACAGCACCTACGACTCCTGGGTGAAGGATGTCACGCAGCGTGCCGTCGACGGCCCGCTGCCCGGCTCGAAGAAGGCCGCCCTGACCGGCGCGCCGACGATCGTCGTGAACGGCCAGGTCTACGCCGGCTCGCTCACCGACGCCGCCGAGTTCAGCCAGTTCGTGCTCTCCGTGGCGAGCGACTCGTACTACGGGACGCCCGGGCCCACCGTCACGCCGACGCCGAGCCCGACCGCGACGCCCTGACGCCACCGGGGCCGGCCGCGGAGCTTGCTACGCTGTGGAGCGGTCGCGCCGCACGGCGACGACCGTGACGCCTCCTTAGCTCATCTGGTAGAGCAGCGGCCTTGTAAACCGCAGGTGGCCGGTTCGAGTCCGGCAGGAGGCTCCGATCCTCAGGACGGTGCGCTCAGGGCGCCGTCGTCATCGTCGCGGACTGCACCCACCGGGTCGCATCGGCGGACGCGAGCAGTGCGTCGTCCATGAGGGCGCGGGTGGGCTCGCCCTCCAGCCAGTCGTCCGCGAAGGCGGCGGGGATCAGCACCGGCATCCGATCGTGGATCCCGGCCAGCCGATCGGGTGCGGGCTGCATCACGATCGAGTAGCAGGTGAACCAGGATCCGTCCTCGGTTCGACCCCGCTGGGTGACCGCGGCCATGCCGAACAGGGCGCCGTCCAGGCCGAACTCGTGCCAGGTCTTCGACGGCTTCTGCATCTCGAACCACCGGGTCGCGGGAACGATCGCGCGGCCGCGCAGACCGCCGGGGCGCTCCTGCAGGCGCTCGGAGCGGGTGTTGATCGACGGGAACCGCGACGGCTTGCCGTCGATCAGGAATCCCCACCACGCCTCCTCGAGCGCTGCTCCGGATGCGGCCGGCACGAGGATCGGATTGAGGTTGCGCAGCAGCCGCCCGGTCGGACGGACCGCTTCGTCGGCGTTGCGCCGCGCCCAGGCGCGGATGCCCTCCATGAGTTCCTCATCGGCCTCCTCGATCAGCTGCTGATCGCTGAAGCGGGGATCCAGACCATAGCTCGCGCACATGTCTGGAGCGTAGCGCGGGGCACCGACAAGGGCCGGTCCTGGGCGGATCCGGCCGCGGGTAGGCTCGGAACGGTGACCGCTCCTCCGCCGCCCCCGACCCGCGGTCGCACCGCCCTGGCGCTCGGCGGCGCGGTCGCGATCGGCGCGATGACCGCGATCCAGGCACGGGTCAACGGCCAGCTCGGGGTGCGGCTCGACAACGGCATCCTCGCGGGCTGGGTCTCGTTCGCCGTCGGCCTGGTGCTGCTGAGCGTCCCCGTGCTGCTCGGCCGGGCGGGGCGTGCGGCGCTCGCCCGGGTCTGGCGCGGAGTGCGCACCGGGCACGTGCCGTGGTGGATGCTGCTCGGCGGCGCCTGCGGTGCGCTGACGGTCTCGACCCAGGGGCTCGTCGCAGGGATCCTCGGCGTCGCGCTGTTCACGGTGGGCGTGGTGGCCGGTCAGGCCCTGCACGGCCTGCTGCTCGACCGGGTCGGATTCGGGCCGGCGGGTGTGGTCGCGATCACCCCGGGACGCCTGATCGGTGGGCTGTTCGCCCTCGTCGCCGTCGGGTTCTCCCTCGGCGGGGACGTGCTCTCCCGCGCGCCGCTGTGGATGCTGGTGCTGCCCTTCCTCACCGGCGCGGGCATCGCCTTCCAGTCCGCGGTGAACGGGCGGCTGGGGCAGCGGATCGCCTCCCCGCTCGGCGCCACCTACATCAGCTTCCTCGGCGGCGTGCTCGTGCTCTCCGTCTCCGTCGGCGTGAGCCTGCTCGTCACCGGCGCGCCCGAGCCGCTGCCCGCGGCGTTCCCGGGAGACCTGTGGCTGTATCTGGGCGGGCTGCTCGGCGCCGCCTACATCCTGCTCGGGGTCGTCATCGTGGCGCGCACCGGCGTGCTCCTGATGGGCCTCGGGGCCGTGCTCGGACAGCTCGTGGTCTCGGTGCTGATCGATGCGATCTGGCCGCCCGCCGCGGGGCCGGCGCCGTGGCAGATCGTCGCCATGGTGCTCGCCGCAGGGCTCTCGGTGCTGATCGCGCTGCCGTGGCGGCGCCGCCCGGTCAGCTCCGCTTCGCGGCCTTCCTGAGCCGTCGTTCGGCCTTCTTCGCCTTCTTGGCGGCCTTCTGCGCCTTCTCGGCCGCCTTCTTCCGCTTCTTCCCGGCTTTCTTCTTCGGCTTCGTGCCGTGGGGATCGGCCCTGCCGGGATCCGGCGAGGCGTCGTCCGCGTCCGTGCGCTCGGCGGGCATGCGGGAGAGCAGGGACTCGGCGTCGACGGGCTTGCGCCGGCCGGGCTCCTTGCCCGGCTTGCCGCCGACGTACAGCCATCCGAGCAGTTCCTCCTCCGGACCGAGCCCGTGCGCGCGTGCCACGGCGGCGCTGCGGGTGTATCCGCCGGTGCGCCAGATGACGCCCCAGCCCGCCTCGTCGAGCAGCAGGCTGAGCACATGCGCGACGCCGGAGGCGACGGCCTCCTGCTCCCAGCGGGGCACCTTGTGGCTGCCGCGGTAGCTCGCGACGACGGCGATGAGCAGCGATGCGCGCAGCGGCTTGGACGACGGGGACGAGTCGCCCTCGGCCTCGGCGATCGCGGCCGCCAGCCGGTCCCGGTCCCGGCCGCGCAGCTCGATCAGGCGCCAGGGGCGCAGCGAGGAGTGGTCGGCGACGCGCCCGGCGGCGGCGACGAGCGGGAGCAGCTGCTCACGGGTCGGCGCGTCGGGCGTCACCTTCGACCACGACTGCCTGCGGGTGACGGCTTCGAGTGCGCTCATGCGTCCGCGGCGCCCTCGTCCGGCTGGAAGGACAGCGCGATCGAGTTCATGCAGTAGCGGTCGCCGGTGGGAGTGCCGAAGCCGTCCGGGAAGACATGGCCCAGATGCGAACCGCAGGCGGCGCAGCGCACCTCCGTGCGGACCATCCCGAGGCTGCTGTCCTCGATGAGCTCGACGGCCTCCGGGCGCACCGACTCGTAGAAGCTCGGCCAGCCGCAGCCGGAGTCGAACTTGGTGCCGCTGCGGAACAGCTCCGCGCCGCAGGCGCCGCAGGTGTAGAGGCCGGCGCGCTGCTCGTCGAGCAGCTCACCCGTCCACGGGCGCTCCGTCGCCGCCTCGCGCAGCACGGCGTACTGCTGCGGTGCGAGCTCGGCGCGCCATTCGGCGTCGGTCTTGGTCACGCGGTGCGACATGGATCCTCCCGGGGTCGGATCCATTCTCCCGCTTTCTCGGGCGTCGAGGGGCGCAGACCGGGGCGCGCCTCCCGGCGCCAGGAGGGTGCGGACGTAGCCTGAGGGGGTGACCGAGCTGCTCAGCGACCGCGAGCGCGCGATCCTCGAGTTCGAGGCGCGCCGCCCCGGGCACTCCAGCGCGAAGGAGGAGGCGATCCGCGGCGAGCTGGAGCTGGCCCCGGCGCGCTACTACCAGCTTCTGGACCGCGTGATCGATTCGGAGCAGGCCCTCGTCGCCGACCCGATGCTCGTTCGCCGGCTGCGCCGGATCCGCGACGACGCCGCGGCGCGCCGGGCCGACCGCACCGCCCTGTCCGCGGGCTGACGGCGCGCCGGGCGGATCCGCCTGTCGTTCATGGAATCCACCGGAACGGGCCGGATAACATCGGGGAATGCCTGAATCCGCCCGCGACCGATTCGACGAGATCCCGCACGCGCAGGGCCGCGTCGGCGCCCATCGCGCCGAGAACCCCGGGATGCGCGGCTGGTTCGTGCTGCTGTGGGCGGCCGTCGCCACGGTCGTGCTCATCGCCGTGGGCATCTTCGCCGCGATGCTGGCCATGGGCAAGATCAGCTTCGACCAGGGCACGCCGATGCCCAGCGTGTCGCGGACGGCGACCGCGAGCGCCCCGCCGCTCGACAAGACCTACGCGGTGTTCGTCCTCAACGCGACCGGCGCGAACGGCCTGGCCGCGGCCACGCGCGACACGATCGTGAACGCCGGCTTCGCCGCGGATGCCGTGGTCGCAGGGGACGCCGACTCGCAGGACTTCCCGACCTCCACCGTCTACTACAAGACGGCCGCGGACGAGAACGCCGCACGGGCGCTCGCCGATCTCGTCGGGGCGAAGGAGATCGCGCAGAGCGACCGCTACGGCGACGATGTGGTGCCCGGCCAGAAGCAGCTGACCGTCGTGCTCGGGATGGACCTCGCGAAGAACGCGCCGACCACCGAGCCCACGCCCGCCGACACCTCGGGCGACGGCTCCGCGGGCTGAACGCCGCCGCGTGCGCCGCGGCTTGCACTCTCAGGGGGCGAGTGCCAGACTGGGTTTAGCACTCTACTGATCTGAGTGCTAAACCCAATGTCTACGTCCAGGAGGGACGACAGAACTCATGGCAAAGATCATCGCTTTCGATGAGGAGGCCCGTCGCGGCCTCGAGCGCGGCCTGAACATCCTGGCCGACGCGGTCAAGGTGACCCTCGGCCCGCGTGGCCGCAACGTCGTGCTCGAGAAGAAGTGGGGCGCCCCCACCATCACGAACGACGGCGTGTCCATCGCCAAGGAGATCGAGCTCGACGACCCGTACGAGAAGATCGGCGCGGAGCTCGTCAAGGAGGTCGCGAAGAAGACCGACGACGTCGCCGGAGACGGCACCACGACCGCCACCGTGCTCGCCCAGGCGCTCGTCCGCGAGGGCCTGCGCAACGTGGCCGCCGGAGCCGACCCGATCAGCCTGAAGAAGGGCATCGAGAAGGCCGTCGCCGCCATCACCGCCGAGCTGCTCGCCTCCGCCAAGGAGATCGAGTCCAAGGAGGAGATCGCCGCCACCGCGTCGATCTCGGCCGCTGACCCGGAGATCGGCGAGCTCATCGCCGAGGCCATCGACAAGGTCGGCAAGGAGGGCGTGGTCACCGTCGAGGAGTCCCAGACCTTCGGCACCGAGCTCGAGCTCACCGAGGGCATGCGCTTCGACAAGGGCTACCTGAACCCGTACTTCGTCACGGACCCGGAGCGCCAGGAGGCCGTCTTCGAGGACCCGTACATCCTCATCGCGAACCAGAAGATCTCGAACATCAAGGACCTTCTCCCCGTCGTCGACAAGGTGATCCAGGACGGCAAGGAGCTCGTCATCATCGCCGAGGACGTCGAGGGCGAGGCTCTCGCGACGCTCGTGCTGAACAAGCTCAAGGGCATCTTCAAGTCCGTGGCCGTCAAGGCCCCGGGCTTCGGCGACCGCCGCAAGGCGCAGCTGCAGGACATCGCGATCCTCACCGGCGGCACCGTGATCACCGAAGAGGTGGGTCTCAAACTCGAGAACACCACGCTCGCCGAGCTCGGCCGTGCGCGCAAGGTCATCGTCACCAAGGACGAGACCACCATCGTCGAGGGTGCGGGCGAGCAGTCCCAGATCGAGGGCCGCGTCACGCAGATCCGTCGCGAGATCGAGAACACCGACAGCGACTACGACCGCGAGAAGCTGCAGGAGCGCCTCGCCAAGCTCGCCGGCGGCGTGGCCGTCATCAAGGCGGGCGCGGCCACCGAGGTCGAGCTCAAGGAGCGCAAGCACCGCATCGAGGACGCCGTGCGCAACGCGAAGGCGGCTGTCGAGGAGGGCATCGTCCCCGGCGGCGGCGTCGCGCTCATCCAGTCCGGCAACAAGGCGCTCGACGCGCTGGCGCTGCAGGGCGACGAGGCGACCGGCGCGAACATCGTGCGCGTCGCGATCGAGGCCCCGCTGAAGCAGATCGCGCTCAACGCCGGTCTGGAGCCGGGCGTCGTGGCGCACAAGGTCTCCGAGCTCCCCGCCGGTCAGGGCCTGAACGCGGCCTCGGGCGAGTACGTGGACATGTTCTCCGCGGGCATCATCGACCCGGCCAAGGTCACCCGCTCCGCGCTGCAGAACGCCGCGTCGATCGCCGGCCTGTTCCTCACCACCGAGGCGGTCGTGGCCGACAAGCCGGAGAAGGCGTCGGCTCTGCCGGCCGACCCGTCCGGCGGCATGGACTTCTGAGTCCAGACCTCCATCCAGAAGGCCCCCGGGATCCGTCCCGGGGGCCTTCTGCGTCCACGGACGGCTCAGCGGAAGAGGGCCATGGAGTCGGTCTCGGCCTGGGCGTAGAACTGCGCCGCAGAGCCGAGCGCCTGCCCGATCGCCGCGAGCACCTGCTCCACGTGCGCCTGGGCGCCGCGCCACTGCTCGGCCGCGTCCTGGCAGGCGACCGAGGCCGCGCCGGTCCACGAGGACTGCAGCTGCGTGAGCTGCGCCATCATGGCCGCGGCGTCGCTCTGCAGCCGTTCGGCGGTGGCGCTCACCGAGAGCCTCGTGGTGGCGACGGCCTCGGTGTCGACGGTGAAGACGGACATGGGAACCCTTTCGTCGGGGGCATCGGATGCCTCCGACGCTAGGCATCCGCGTGGGCGCCGGGAGCGGGGCTCCCGGAACCGGTGGGGAGCCCGGGATCCGGGCCGGCTGTGCGGACCGGTCGGGTCCGCGCCCGATCAGTGCGACAGGTCGAGCGGCTCGATGGGCTGAGTGTCCTGCAGCAGATGCTCAGGGGTCGCGCGCGACGGTGCGAGCGGCAGCGAGACCGTGAACGTCGCGCCTCCGCCCTCGGTCTCCGTGACCTGCACCGAGCCGTTCAGGGCGCGCACGATCGAGGCCACGATGGCGAGCCCGAGCCCGGCTCCGCCGGTGTCGCGCGTGCGGGACGAGTCGGCCCGCCAGAACCGCTGGAAGATCTGGTCCCGGATCTGCTCTGGTACGCCCTCGCCGTGGTCGACGATCGAGAACCAGCCCACACCCCGACGACGGTCCGCCCCGACCACGACCTCGATCGGGGAGTCGCCGGGGGAGAAGCGGCGGGCGTTGCCCAGCAGGTTGGCGATCACCTGGCGCACCTTGTTCTCCTCGCCGAGCACGATCGGCGGAGTGGAGACGGGCGCGACGATCGCCTCGGAGAAGTCGATCTCCGGCACCGTGCCGCCCTCGCGCGGTCGGCGGCGCAGGATGGCGGGGATGCGGCCGCGGGTGCTCACGGTGCGCGTCGGGGGAGCGGGGCGGGTGATCGCGGTGGCCGACGGCTCCGGTTCCGGCTTCTCCGCGGTCATGTCCACCACGGTCACGGTGCGGTCGGGCGCCGCCGCCCGCAGGTCGAGGGCGGCGTCCTGTGCGAGCGGGCGCAGATCGAGCGGCTCGATCGTGAGCTCCCGCTGCTCGTCCAGACGCGCGAGGGCGAGCAGATCCTCGACGAGCACGCCCATCCGCAGCGCCTCCTTCTCGATCCGGTCCATCGCCCGCGCGGTGTCCTCGTCGCCCTTGATCGCCCCCATCCGGTACAGCTCCGCATAGCCCCGCACGCTGACCAGCGGGGTGCGCAGCTCATGGCTGGCATCGCCGACGAAGCGGCGCATCTGCTGCACGGAGCGGTCCCGCTGCGCGATCGACGCGTCCAGGCGGTCGAGCATCGTGTTGATGGCGCCGTTGAGACGGCCGACCTCCGTGGTCGGCTCGAGGTCGGTGAGGCGCTGGCTGAAGTCGCCGGCGGCGATCGCCATCGCCGTGGACTCGACGCGACCGAGCCGGCGGAAGGTCAGCGTGACCAGGCCGCGCGTGGCGAGGGCGGCGATGATGATCGTGACCAGCGCGACCGTCGTGAACACCCCGAAGAACGTCGCGATGATGCGATCGGGCTCGTCCAGCGACAGCGCGACGACCTGGATGAAGGTGATGTTGGAGGTGGGATCCTCGCGCACGGCGACCGCGGCGCGGAACTCGGATCCGTCTGTGCCGCGCAGCACGATCGGGTCGGTGCGGCCGGCGTCGAGCGTGGCCTGGGCGAGCGTGTAGGTCGGGGGGAACTCGGGCTTCGAGGCCTTCGGCGCCCCGCCGCCGGAGAACACGAGGGCGCCCTGGGCGTCGTAGACGGCCACGAAGTACTCGGACAGTCCGAGGCGTTCGTCCTTCAGTGCGGCGCTGAAGCCCGTGCCGTCCGTGCTCGGCGTGATCGTCGCCAGGTCGCTCGTCACGAGCGCGGGGAGCTGGGATTCGACGTTGTCGATGAGGAGGTTGCGCAGGATCGGCATGGTCCCGATCCCGGTCACCACCAGCCCGAGGGCGAGCACGCCGACGGTGACGCCGGTCACCTTCGCGCGAAGGCTGATCCGGCGCCACCATCGCGTGATCGCGTCGGTCTCGCCCATCCGCTACGCGGTCTTCCCCACCTTGAGCATGTAGCCGAACCCGCGCTTGGTCTGGATCACGGGCTCTTCGGTGTGCGGGTCGATCTTGCGGCGCAGGTAGGAGATGTAGCTCTCCACGATGCCCGCGTCGCCGTTGAAGTCGTACTCCCAGACGTGGTCGAGGATCTGCGCCTTCGACAGCACGCGGTTGGGGTTGAGCATGAGGTAGCGCAGCAGCTTGAACTCGGTCGGGCTGAGCTCGATCGGACTGGATCCGACGAACACGTCGTGCGTGTCCTGGTCCATCGACAGCTCGCCGGCGCGGATGATCGACTCCTCGTCAGCCTGCATGGTGCGGCGGAGGATCGCCTGTGCGCGGGCGACGATCTCGTCGAGGGCGAAGGGCTTGGTGACGTAGTCGTCGCCGCCCGCGTTGAGTCCCTCGATCTTGTCCTCTGTGTCGTCCTTCGCCGTGAGGAACAGGATCGGCGCCGTGAATCCGGCGCCGCGCAGGCGCTTGGTCACGCTGAACCCGTTCATGTCGGGCAGCATCACGTCGAGGATGATGAGGTCTGGCTCCTCCTCGAGCACGGCCGAGATGGTGGCCGCGCCGTTGGCCACCGTCTTCACCGAGAAACCGGCGAAGCTCAGGCCCGTGGAGAGGACATCGCGGATGTTGGGTTCGTCGTCGACGACCAGGATGCGCGCTTCAGTCATGCCCCCATTATGGTGACCGGATCCGTGTTCGCGCTGATTGCGACCTTTTCCCTGGCGAAGCACCGGCTCCGGGTGCAGAGTGAAGCCATGAAGATCGACATCATCGAGCACGAGGGCCCCTACCGGGTGGGCGTCATCGTCGGCAGCCTCTCCAAGGAGTCCATCAACCGCCGTCTCGCGCACGCGCTGACCCTTCTCGCGCCCGAGGGATTCGAGTTCTTCGACATCTCCTATGCCGACCTTCCGTTGTACAACCGCGACTTCGACGCCGACTATCCGCAGGTCGCGCTCGACTTCAAGGCCCAGGTCGCGAGCGCGGATGCGCTGCTGTTCGTCACGCCCGAGTACAACCGGTCGCTGCCCGGACCGCTGAAGAACGCGATCGACTGGGGCAGCCGGCCCTGGGGACAGAACGTGTGGGCGCACAAGCCGACGGGCGTCGTGGGAGCCTCGATGGGGGCGATCGGCACCGCGGTGGGGCAGCAGTCGCTGCGCGGAACCCTGGGCTTCCTCAACGCCCGTCAGATGACCGCACCCGAGGCCTACATCCACTACTCGCCCGGCCTCATCGACGACGACGGACGGGTCACGACGCCGGGGACCGCGGAGTTCCTGCGTCAGTTCATGACGGCGTTCGCCGAGTTCACGGCGCGGGTGCTGACGGTCATCCCGCAGACCTGAGCGTCGGTCTCGCGGCCATCGCGACGGAGCATCCGGATATGACTGACGATGAGCGGGGCGGCGAAGCCGCCTGCTGGCTCTCCCGGGTGTGCCCGGAATGCGGGGCGCTGCTCGACGACCTCTCCGCGCCGTGCTGGCGGTGCGGCCTGAGACCGGGGGAGGCGCCCCGCGACTGAGGCCGCACGTCGCCTCGGGGTTAGGCGGCCTCGAGCTCGTGCGCGTCCATGATCGTGTAGCTGTAGCCCTGCTCGGCGAGGAAGCGCTGGCGGTTCTGCGCGTAGTCCTGGTCGACCGTGTCGCGGGCGATGAGCGTGTAGAAGCTCGCCGTGTGGCCGGACTGCTTCGGGCGCAGCAGGCGCCCGAGCCGCTGCGCCTCCTCCTGCCGGGAGCCGAAGGATCCGGACACCTGGATCGCGACCGACGCCTCGGGCAGGTCGATCGAGAAGTTCGCGACCTTCGACACCACGAGCAGTTCGATCTCGCCCTCGCGGAACTGACGGTACAGCTGCTCGCGCTCGTCGACCGGCGTCGCCCCCGTGATCGACGGGGCGTTCAGCGCCTCGGACAGCTCCTCGAGCTGATCGAGGTACTGCCCGATCACGAGGATGCGCTCGCCGGGGTGCTTCGCGATGAGCTCCCGCACGGCGGTGATCTTCGCGGGCGCCGAGGCGGCGAGGCGGTAGCGCTCGTCGTCGGTCGCGGCGGCGTACTCGAGCCGGTCGTCCGGCGGCAGGTCGACCCGCACCTCGTAGCAGGCGGCGGGGGAGATGAAGCCCTGGGCCTCGATCTGCTTCCACGGCGCGTCGAAGCGCTTGGGACCGATGAGGCTGAACACGTCGCCCTCGCGGCCGTCCTCGCGCACGAGCGTGGCGGTCAGGCCGATCCGGCGGCGCGCCTGCAGGTCGGCGGTCAGCTTGAACACGGGCGCGGGCAGCAGGTGCACCTCGTCGTAGACCACGAGGCCCCAGTCCATCTCGTCCAGCAGCGACAGGTGCGCGTACTGGCCCTTCCGCTTCGCGGTGAGGATCTGGTAGGTCGCGATCGTGACGGGCTTGACCTCTTTCACCTGCCCCGAGTACTCGCCGATCTCCTCGGGGGTGAGGCTGGTGCGCTTGATGAGCTCGTCGCGCCACTGCCGCGCGGAGACGGCGTTCGTGACGAGGATCAGCGTGGTCGTCTTGGTCGCGGCCATCGCGCCGGCGCCGACGATCGTCTTCCCGGCGCCGCAGGGGAGCACGACGACGCCGGATCCGTCCTTCGCGAACGCGTCGACGGCGTCCTGCTGGTACGGACGCATCGTCCAGCCGTCCTCGGCGAGGGTGATCTCGTGCGGCGTTCCCGGCGTGTAGCCGGCGAGGTCTTCGGCGGGCCAGCCGATCTTCAGCAGCTCCTGCTTGATCTGCCCGCGCGCCCACGCGTCCACGACGTAGGTGTCGGCCGAGGGATGGCCGATGAGCAGCGGCTGGATCCGCTTGTTCCCGGCGACCTGGGTGAGCACCGCCGGATCCGTGGAGCGGAGGATCAGCACGCCCTCGTCGTCGCGCTCGATGACGAGACGGCCGTAGCGGTTCACGGTCTCGCGGATGTCGACCGACACCGACGGCGGCACCGGGAACCGGGACCAGCGGTCGAGGGTGTCCAGCATGTCGTCGGCGGTGTGGCCGGCCGCACGGGCGTTCCACAGGCCCAGCCGGGTGATCCGGTAGGTGTGGATGTGCTCGGGCGCGCGCTCCAGCTCTGCGAAGATCGCGAGCTCGTGGCGGGCGCTCTCGGCGTCGGCGTGCGCGACTTCGAGCAGCACGGTGCGGTCGCTCTGGACGATCAGCGGGCCATCAGACATAGCGGCCCAGTCTACCGGTCCGGGGAGCCATCGGTCCTCCTCGGGGTGCGGCTCGCTCGGCGCCCCCGGGGTGCGGTTCAGGAAGCCGGATCCTCGATCGCGCGGGTGGAGAGGATCGAGCGGATCGGCAGGGTGCGCTCGACATCGCTCGCCCGGTCGCGTCCGCGCAGACGGCCGCCGCCGAAGCCGGTGACCTCGAGCACGAGCTCGCGCGCGGTGCCGTCGGGCATCGCGACCTCCACGGCAAGGACGGCGCGCTGCTTCGCCGCGTGCTCCAGCTCGCGCTCGAGCCAGGCCGCGTCGGCGTCCTCCTCTCGGGCCGCCCGCAGGCGGGCGATGAGCGTCGCGTACACCTCCGTGTCATCGGGGGCTGCCGGCGCGCTCGCCGCGGTGGTGCGCACGGGCCGCTCGACGGCGCCGTCGGCGTCGACGAGCGCGGCGGGGTAGTGCTCATCCGTGAGCGCCCAGAACACCGTGTCGCGGTTCACGCGCGTCGCCAGCACGGCGTCGCCCCGCACGGTCGTCTCCGGCACGAGCCCGAGCGGCCGGAGCGCCTGGTCCACGCCGATCGCCTGCAGCAGATGCTCATCGGCGCTGCGCACCTGCGTGCGGCCGGTCTCCGGATCCGTTCCGACCCGCACCTGTCCGTGCCTGCTGGCGCTCTGCGCGAGCAGGTAGCGCAGCGGCTGCGGCACGCCCGTCAGCGAGATGCCCTCGAGGAAGGCCAGCACGCCCTCCTCGGTCTCGCCGGAGGAGAGCGCCGCGCTCAGGGTGTCCGCAGTGAACCGGTAGGAGGAGGCCTGGCTCGCGGACTCCCGCGCCGCCATCGTCCGCAGGCGCAGGTCGAGCGCGGGGAGGAGCGGCCCCGGGGCGATCGCGGTCAGGTCGTTCTGCAGGAAGATCCGGTCCACCTCGGCCGGCACAAAGGCGCTCAGCGGGTGCGGATCCGGATCCGCGCCGAGCCGGGGAGCCCGAGCCCAGGGGGTCTCGGCGCCCGACGCGCTCGTGGCGCCGTCCGGGCCGTCGGCGAGGAGCCCGAGCAGGCGCGCCTGGCGGATCAGCGCATCGGCGCGGTCCGGCCAGGCCGGATCCCACGGGTGCTCGTCCGCCCAGGAGAGCATCGGCGTCCAGCCGCCCTCGTGCGTCCGCAGCGCGGAGGGCAGCGCCGCGCGGAAGCCGGCGACCAGCCGCGCCCAGCGTTCCGGACCCGCCAGGCGAAGCCAGGCGGTGCCCTCATCCGACAGTCGCAGCGTGCGCTCGACGGCGAGCAGCAGGCCCGCCTCGGCGCCGAGCGCCAGCACATCGTCGAGGAGCGCCGGGTCGTCGGGCATCCCGCGTTCGATGAGACGGCGCTTCTCGGACAGCCCGACCGTCCCGCCGGCGAGCAGCGCGAGGGGGCTCTCCTCGGCCAGCAGCAGCGCATCGGCGAGCGTCGCGACCGTGGTGAAGGCCCGTTCGGCCGCACGGGCGACGGCGGCCTCGTCCGGTTCCGGCGCGGGGCCCGTCGGGTGCGGCTCTGCGAGTCCGCGCCCCGCCACGGCGGCGGCGATCGACGGCGGCAGACCGCCGTCCGAGGGCGGGAGGAGGGCGAGGGCGCGTAGCGCGTCCGCTGCGCCGCCGGGGTCGGCTCCCGCCGCAGCGGCCGAGAGGCCGACCGCCTCGGCCTGGGTCAGCCGGGGAAGGGCCTTCGCGACGGAGGACGGATCCAGCAGCGCCTCTGCCGCGTCGAAGAAGTCGTTCCAGGACGCATCGGGACGCACGTCCCGATGACGGAACAGTGCCGCGAGCTGTGCGTCCGTGCGCGCGGACAGCGCCTCGGCGAGAAGGCGCGCGTGGGTGCTCATGGGAGAACAGCTCGCAGGGCGTCAGGAACGCCGGGCTGCGCGGCCTCTCCGCACGGAACTCATGATGAGCAGCGCGATGATCATGACGAAGGCGATCGGCAGACCCCAGAACGGGAAGACGCCGACGACCGGCCAGGCGCCGTGCGCGAAGTCGGCCTGCTTCATGCCGACCGCGGTGCCGATGATGATCGCGAAGAAGCAGACGACCGAGAGGGCCGCGAGCGTCAGCGCGCCGAAGGTGAGGTACCGGTCGATCGGGCGGATCTCCGGTTCGGGGGCTGGCGGCCGTGTGCTCATCCGTCCCAGCCTACCCGCCCCGCGACCGGTAGGCTGGTGGGTGCGGGCTTCCGCACTCCACCCGATCGGATCCCCCGGATCCTTTCGTCCCGAACGATGCAGCGAGGTTTCTCCCATGCCCACCGGCAAGGTCAGGTTCTACGACGACGAGAAGGGGTTCGGCTTCATCACCACGGATGACGGCCAGGACGTCTTCCTGCACGCCACGTCCCTCCCCGCCGGGTCCGCGGTCAAGGCCGGCACCCGCGTCGAGTTCGGCGTCGCCGACGGCAAGCGCGGCCTGCAGGCGCTGTCGGTCCGCGTGCTCGAAGCCCCGGTCAGCCTCGCCAAGACGAAGCGCAAGCCGGCGGACGACATGGCCGTGATCGTCGAGGATCTCGTGAAGCTGCTCGACGGCATCGGCGGCGATCTTCGCCGTGGCCGCTACCCCTCTTCCAGCCACGGGCGCAAGATCGCAGCCGTGCTGCGCAACGTGGCCGAGGACTTCGATGCCTGAGAGCGACGCGGAGCAGGCGGTGTCCGCGACGGACGCGCCCGCCGTCGACGCCGTCGCCCCCGCGGTCGAGAAGCAGTTCTCGGCCGATGAGCCCGTCGCCGTGCTGCCCGTGAACGAGCGCCTGCTCGGGGCACGGGATCTGGCGCTCGCCGCCCTGCACGAGATCACTCCGGCCGCATCCGTCGGCCCGGCCGCGGGGTATCTGCCCGAGGTCGACGGCGTGATCTCGCTGCGCTTCGAGAACCGCCTGGGGGGCTACCCGGGCTGGTACTGGACCGTTTCGGTCGCGCAGGTCGGCGACGAGGAGCCGACCGTGCTCGAGGCCGAGCTGCTGCCGGGTGACGGCGCGCTCCTCGCACCGGAGTGGGTGCCGTGGGCCGAGCGTCTCGCCGACTACCGCGCGCACCAGGCCGAGCTCGCCGCCTCGGCGCAGCACGATGCCGCCGAAGGATCCGGGGAGCTTGCCGACGAGGACCTCGAGGGGGAGTCCGACGTCGACGACCTCGATGAGGACGACCTGGACGACGATCTCGATGAGGACGACGACGCGCCCCGCCTTCACGCGGGCGATCTCGACGGCGTGGACATCGACCAGCTCGACGAGTCCGCGGCGGATGCCGACGACTCCGAGGACGACGACGTCGATGAAGAGGACGACTCCGAAGAGGAGTGAGCCGCGCCACCCCCGGGTGGCTGAGCGAGACGGGCCCGTCGAGTCTTCACTCGACGGGCCCGTTGTCGTCGTCCGGGGCTCAGGCGTCCCGGTGCTCCAGCACGTAGTCGATCGAGCGGATGAGCTGACGCACGTCGTCCGGCTCGATCGAGACGAAAGTCGCGATGCGCAGCTGGTTGCGGCCGAGCTTGCGGTACGGCTCGGTGTCGACGACGCCGTTCGCGCGCAGGGTCTTGGCGATCGCGGAGGCGTCGACGGAATCGTCGAAGTCGATCGTGGCGACGACCGGGGAGCGGTCGGCCGGGTCCGCGACGAAGGGGGTCGCGACCGAGGACGCCTCGGCCCAGCGGTAGAGCTCCTGGGACGACTCGTTCGTGCGGCCGGCGGCCCAGGAGAGTCCGCCGTTGCCGTTGATCCACTGCAGCTGGGAGTCGAGGAGGTGCAGCGTGGTCAGTGCCGGAGTGTTCAGCGTCTGATCGAGGCGCGAGTTGTCGAGGGCGTTCTTCAGGCTGAGGAACTCCGGGATGTACCGGTCGGAGGCCGCGATCCGCTCGATCCGCTCGATCGCCGCGGGGGACACCGCGGCGAACCAGAGGCCGCCGTCGGAGCCGAGGTTCTTCTGCGGGGCGAAGTAGTAGACGTCGGTCTCCGTGACGTCGAAGTCGATGCCGCCTGCGGCGCTCGTCGCGTCGATCACGGTGAGCGCCCCCTCTGCGGCGACACGGCGGATCGGGGAGGCGACGCCCGTGGACGTCTCGTTGTGCGGCCAGGCGTAGACGTCCACGCCCTCGACGACCTCCGCCTCGGCGCGGGATCCGGGCTCGGCGTTGCGGACGTCGGGCGCCTGCAGCCACGGGGTCTTCGCGGCCTTGGCGAACTTGCCGCCGAACTCGCCCGAGACGAGGTTCTGACTGCGGTTCTCGATGAGGCCGAACGCGGCGGCGTCCCAGAAGGCGGTGGATCCGCCGTTGCCGACGATGATCTCGTAGCCCTCGGGCAGGCGGAACAGCGACGCCAGGCCCTCGCGCACGCTGCGCACGAGACCCTTGACGGGCGCCTGCCGGTGCGACGTGCCCAGCAGGCTCGATCCCACGGCCGCGAGGGCGCTCACCTGCTCCGGGCGGATCTTGGACGGACCGCAGCCGAAGCGGCCGTCGACGGGCAGAAGTTCGCGGGGAATCTCGATCGCCATGCACAGATTCTAGGTGTCGGCGCGGGGGCGCCCCCGACCGTGTGACGCCGCGCGACGGTCCGTGCGCGGGGGAACGAGGATCCTGCGCGGCCGGGCACACGACCCCCGTCGTGCGTGCCGGGCCCGTGCAGAGCCGGTGCACATCCGCAGAAGGTAGGCTTGCCTAACAGCCAGCGCCTGCAGAGGCGGCACGACCACCAGGGGGATCCATGGCCGATCTGATCGACACCACGGAGATGTACCTCCGCACCATCCTCGAACTCGAGGAGGAGAACATCGTGCCGCTGCGCGCCCGGATCTCCGAGCGCCTCGGGCACTCCGGCCCCACGGTGTCGCAGACGGTCGGCCGCATGGAGCGCGACGGCCTGGTCGTCGTCTCGGAGGACCGCCGCCTCGAGCTGACCGACGCCGGCCGCCGGAAGGCCGTCGACGTGATGCGCAAGCACCGTCTCGCCGAGCGCCTGCTCTCCGACGTGATCGGGCTGGACTGGGCCTACGTCCATGAGGAGGCCTGCCGCTGGGAGCACGTGATGAGCGAGCAGGTGGAGCGGCGCCTGGTCGAGCTCCTCGGGCACCCCACGGAGTCGCCGTACGGCAACCCGATCCCGGGGCTGGACCAGCTCGGAGGCACCCCGGCGCGCACCTTCGACGAGGGCGTGATCGGTCTCGTCGAGCACATGAACACCGCGGGCACCCCGACCGAGGGCACCGTGCGCCGACTCGCGGAGCCGGCGCAGGTGGATCCGGAGCTGCTGGAGCAGCTGCGCGACGCGGGAGTCGTCCCGGGGGCGCGCGGCCGGTTCCGCTTCAACGAGGGCTACGTGCTCATCGAGGTCGACGGCAAGGACGAGGGGCTCGAGCTGCCCGTCGAGCTGGCGTCGCACATCTTCCTCGTCGCCTGAGCGTCGTCGTCGCCGGAGTGCTCCGCGCGGGGGCCGGCGTCCGCCGCAGCCTGGGCATCACCTGAGTGCCGGGCCCGGAATCCGCGGGAAATCAACGTTCAGCGGATCCCTAGGTCGGTGTGACGCGTTCGTGACTTTCCGGTAGCGTCGAAAGGGCCGTCGTCCTACCCGCCGACGGAGTCCACGGCGCTCGCCTCCTCGGTCCGTCGCCGCCGCGGACAGACGTGTGTCCGCGCCCTGTGCGGACCGAACGCACGACGACGGACCGACGCGGCAGCGCGTCGAGGCCGGAGGACAGACTTTGCCTGAGACCACGATCGAGACGAAGACCGCCGCGACGCCCGACCGCTCGCCGGCAGGCTCCCGAGCCGCCGGGCTGGTGCGTCCCGTGCGCACCGTTGCCATCCTGGGTGCCGTCGGCGCGCTCGTCGCCGCCATCGCGCTCCCCGCCTTCGCCTCCGCCAGCGGGCCGGCCACGGCCGCCCCCGTGACCACGGAGCAGCTGGCGGCCGACAACGCGCAGTCCATCGTGGTCGCCTCCGAGGCGACGCAGGCGCCGAGCGCACGCGAGCAGTTCACCGCGACGACTCCCGACGAGATCGAGAAGCGCAAGGCGGAGGAGGCCGCGGCCGCCCGCGCCGCGGCCGCCGCGGCGACCGTGGCGTCGGCCTCGCGACCCTCCATCGCCGGTCTCGCCCTGGTGGCGCCGGGCTCGGGGGCCGTCCGCTACCCGGTGACGAGCTTCACGCCCGGCGAGGGGCCCGGATCCGGTCGCGGCCATGAGGGCTGGGACATGATCGCGCCCGAGGGCACCCCGATCTACGCCGCGGCCGCCGGCACCGTGACCGCCTCGGCCGAGAGCATCGGCGGGTACGGCGTCTCGATCATGATCATGAGCAACATCAACGGCACCATGGTGGAGACCCGTTACGGGCACATGGTCTACGGGAGCCGGATGGTGCAGGCCGGAGAGCAGGTCTCGGCGGGACAGCTCATCGGCCTGGTCGGGAACACCGGCAACTCCTACGGATCCCACCTGCACTTCGAGGTGCGCATCGGCGGCTCCGTGCTCGACCCCGAACCCTGGCTGGCCGCCAACGCCGGCTGATCCCGTCGCCCGCCGACTGCGGATCCCGTTGCCTGCCGACCGCTGATCCCGTGTGCTCGGGGGCATGCCCGGAGATGTTCCTGGGAATCGAGGGGTGACAGCATCATCACGATCGGGTAACGTCAGGGAGGTCGTCGGCGAGAAGCCCGCCGTCGATCACCGTGGCGGTAGCCTCCCGGTTCGTCACCGTCACGGTCACCCGAGCACGGCGCAGGTCGTCGTGCATGCGAATTCGGACGGACCGGCGCTCGCGCCGAGGCCTGGAGGAAGCCCTGTGGCTGGAGAACTCGAGCAGACCTCGACGTCCGAGACGGCACGCGTGAGGACGCGGGAGAGGTCGGTCGGGCGATCCGTGGTGCGACCGCTGCGCACGGTGGCGATCCTCGCCGCCGTGGGGGCGCTCGTGACGGCGATCGCGCTTCCCGCCCTGGTCACCGGGGCGCCCGCGTCGGCCGGAGCATCCCCGGCCACCGCGCAGCAGCTCGCCGCGCACAACGCGCAGTCCATCGTCGTCGCCTCCGAGGCGACGCAGGCGCCGAGCACGCGCGAGCAGTTCACCGCCACCACGCCCGACGAGATCGCGAAGAAGAAGGCCGACGAAGAGGCCGCACGCGCCCTCGAGGCCGCCAAGGCCGCCGCCCTCGCGTCCCTCTCGTCGCCGACCACTGCTTCGGTCCGCACGAGCATGCCGTCCATCGCCCTGCCCGGACAGGTGATCTACCCGATGGCGGCCGGCAGCTACACGCTGAGCGACGGCTTCGGTGCCGCCCGGACCGGCCGCAGCCACATGGGACAGGACTTCGCCGCGCCGATCGGCACCCCGATCTACGCGATCTCGGACGGCTGCGTGCAGATCTCGCAGAGCGACTACGGCGGGTACGGCGACACGGTCCAGATCTCCCACCCCGCCCTCAGCGGCTCGGGTGCGCTCTCCACGCTGTACGGCCACATGAGCTACCGTGCGGTCTCCGTCGGGCAGTGCGTCACCGCGGGGCAGTACCTCGGCGAGGTCGGCAACACCGGCTGGGTCTCCGGATCCTGCCTGCACTTCGAGGTGCTCATCAACAACACCGAGATCGACCCGCTCGCCTGGCTCCAGGCCAACGTGCTCTGAGGCGTTCCCATGCGGCGCGGCAGCCCGCGCCCCCTCGGCGCGGCTCCTTCGCGTCCCGCGGTCGGCGACCCGACACGGGCGGCGTTCACCGGATGTTCCCCGCCTCGTCGTCGGCCCATGGGTTAGCCTGAGTCCGTCGTCGCAAGGGCGGAGGAACACGATGGGACGAATACCGGGACACCGAACCACGGATGCACTCGGTCGACTCGTCCTTCGGCATTGCCCGCTGGATCTGCACGGATCACCCGTGCGCTCACGGCGCTGTCTCTCGTAGACGGCGCCGTTTTCGTATCCAGCGGACCCTCCGCCTGCGCACGGTCGAGAGCCCGGGAAGCCGTCCCGGGCGAATCGAAGGGATGCAGGATGCGCACACTGGTGCTCAACGCAGGGTACGAACCGCTCGCGATCGTGTCGTTCCGACGCGCTCTCGTCCTGGTGATGAACAAGAAGGCGTCGGTCGTCGCATGCGTCGACGACGATCCGGTCCGGGCGGCGAACGCGCGTTTCGACCGGCCCGCCGTGATCGTGCTCAGTCGCTACGTGCGGATGCCGAGAACCCGGTACGCGCCGGTGACAAGACGAGGGGTGCTGCGCCGCGACGGCAACCGCTGCGGCTACTGCGGGAAGTCCGCCTCCACGATCGACCACGTGCTGCCGCGCTCCCGCGGCGGCAAGAACTCCTGGGAGAACCTCGTCGCGTGCTGCCTGCGCTGCAACAACGTCAAGAGCGACCGCACGCCCCAGGAGATGGGGTGGGCGCTCAGGCTCACCCCTGCGCCACCGCGCGGGACGGGATGGACGGTGCGCGGCTCCGAGCGCAGCGACCCCCGCTGGGAGCCCTATCTGGCGATGGCTGCATAGCGCGCACGCCGGATCGTTAGACTGGTGCTGCGCCTTCGTAGCTCAGTCGGATAGAGCGGCCCTCTCCTAAAGGGCAGGTCGCAGGTTCGAATCCTGTCGGGGGCACGAGCAGGAAGGGACCGCCCGGAGGGTGGTCCCTTCCTGCTCTGTCGTCTCCGGCGGCCGAGGCTCCGTTCGCCCAGGGGCCCTGCTCTGTCGTCTCCGGCGGTGGGCGCACTTCAAGGTGCCTTTTGTACGGTTCGACAATCACACTCACAATGGGGTTACGAACAAAGAGTGAGGTGTTGAAGTGGAGCAGAGCAGCGCAGCCGGACAGCGCCCCGTCGTCGTGGAGGTCTGGGCGGACCTCGGGTGCCCCTGGTGCTATGTCGGCAAGCACCGGCTTCAGCGCGCAATCGAAGAGCGGCCCGACGCGGGCCGCTTTCAGCTGAGGATCCGATCGTTCGAGCTCAACCCGGATTCCCCGAAAGAGCCGGAGCCGATCGCCGCCGTCTTCATGCGCAAGCACGGAGGTGATCCTGCGGTCGTCCTCGAGGCGGAGAAGCGCATCCAGGGCATCGCGAAGAGCGAAGGGCTGGCGTTCGACCTCGACCGCATGAACGCCAACACGTTCGACCTGCACCGCGTGATGCACTTCGCCGAGGAGACTGGCAAGGGGCTCGAGTTCTTCTCGCAGGTCCAAGATCGGTTCTTCTCCGGCGAGATCGACCCTTACGATGCGGACGTCGTCGTCGACCTGGCGGAGTCTCTCGGCCTCGACGGCGACCGCGTGCACTCGATCCTCGACGGCGACGAGTTCGCCGATGCCGTCCGCGCCGACGCCTCCGAAGGCGCCGCGCTGGGCGCGCAGGGGGTGCCGTTCATGGTGTTCGGCCGCCGGCTCGCGGTGTCCGGCGCCCAGTCGGTGGCCATCTACGGCCAGGCCCTCGACCAGGTGGTCGGGATGCTCTCGTCCGAGAATCCGGGGGCGTGACCGAGCAGGCCCCGGTCTCTGCGTCCCCTTGCCTCGCCTCCTACCCGATCCCACGAAAGGAACGACGCCCATGCGCGCTCTGCAGATCACCGAGTACGGCGACAACAGCGTCCTGACCATCGCCGAGGTGGCGCTACCAGCCCCCGTCGCCCGACAGGTCCTCATCGATGTCGAGGCCGCGGCGCTGAACCCGCTCGATGCGACGCTCCGCGCCGGATACGCCCAGGCGCTCATGCCTCTGCGGTTCCCCGCGACCCTCGGCGGCGATGTGGCGGGCGTGGTCGCCGGCGTCGGGCCGGACGTGACCGAGTTCGCCGTCGGCGACCGCGTCTACGGCAACGCCTACACGCTGCTGGGAGGCAGCGGTGCGATCGCCGAGCAAGCCCTTGTCCAGGCCGATAATCTCGCACCGATCCCCGTGGGCCTGGACTTCGTCGATGCCGCGTCGATGCCGGTTGCCGGAACGACCGCCGTCGAGGCGATCGATCACAGCCTGAAAGTGCAGTCCGGCCAGCGGGTCTTCATCAGCGGTGGCTCGGGCGCCGTCGGTTCGGCAGCCGTCCAGCTGGCCAAGCACCTCGGTGCCTACGTCGCCACCACCGCCAGCGGAGACGGTGTCGACCTCGCCCGCGCGCTGGGCGGAGACGAGGTGTTCGATCACGCGAGCAGTGACTTCTCCGAGCATCTCAGCGACTTCGACGCCGTCCTCGACGGTGTGGGCGGCGCCTCTCTGGACAAGGCCTACGGCATCCTCAGGCGCGGCGGCACGCTCGTCAGCGTCAGTGGTGAGATCGACCAGGCCCAGGCGGACCAGCGGGGACTGAAGGTCATCAGACAGGGCGCGCAGTCCGACGGCGTCCTGCGCGAGCTCACCGCGTACCTCGCCGATGGCGTGATCACTCCACGAGTGGGTCGCACCTACCCCTTGGAGGAGGCGGTGGCCGCCTTCGCGGCCCTGGAGAACCGCAGCGTGCGGGGCAAGATCGTCATCGTGCCCTGACCACGCGCCGTCAGGCGAGCCCCGGATGGCATGTTCGGAGGACGCCCTCCAGGTCCGCAGGCCCAGGTCCGCAGGCGCGCGCGCACGCTCACCCGAGCGCCGCCGACGGGTCGGAGGAGTGGGGGCTGCGGTCCGCGGCGGTCTTCTCGCGTCCGACGCCGGTCAGCTCGTGCGCACGTCGGCTGGCGGCGACGTCCTCGTGATGGCTGGCCGCCCAGCCGGCGAGCGTCATCACGGCCTCCAGCAGCGAGCGGCCGAGCGTGGTCAGGGCGTACTCGACCCGTGGCGGCACCTCGGCGTATGCGGTGCGCGTGACCAGACCGTCGCGTTCCAGGGCCTTCAGCGTCACCGTGAGCATTCGCTGGGAGATGCCGGGAATGCTCGCCTGCAGGTCGGAGTAACGCAGCGGTCCGGATCCCAGGGTGCTGATGATCAGGACCGTCCACTTCTCCCCGATCCGATCGAGCACCTCGCGGATGAACGTGCTCTCCTCCGGCCATGCCTGGCACGGCCCGCTGATCGTCTTGGCCCTGGCCATCTCGCACACCCTTCATCCCGGAATGGCTGCAGACCGTCCGGTCTGCTACCGCACTACAAGTATGTGACCAGGACGGAACAGGAACGCGCTCCCTCACCAGATCTCCGAGGGCCGCGGCCTCGTGTCGCATTCCCCGCGGGAGGCAACGGAAAGGGGTCATCCCGCGGGATGACCCCTTTCCGCTGCGTGTCGCGGACTGCTTCTTATCGCGGTCAGTGCGCGGCGCGGTACGCCGCGACCACGTCGGCCGGGATGCGGCCGCGCTCGGAGAGCTTGTGGCCGTTCTCGCTGGCCCAGGCGCGGATCGACGCGGTCTCCGGGTTGCGGTTGGGACGCTTGGACGCCGCGGAGGGACGGCCGCCGCCGGCCCGCTGCGTGCGTCGTGCGGATGAGATGTAGGACGCGAGCGCGGCGCGCAGTTCTGCCGCGTGCGCGCTGGTCAGGTCGATCTCATAGGCGGATCCGTCGAGCGAGAAATGCACGGTCTCGCCTTCTCCGACCTCGAGAACCGTGCCGTCGATATCGTCGACGAGCTGATGAACGATTTTGCGTGCCATGTCGACAAACCTACGGGCAGGAAATGCGCTTGGCAATCATTGGAATGCGGAATGTCAGGAATGACCGGGGTCGATGAGTTTCAGCCCGATAATGCATCCCACCAATCCGAGGATGAGCAGGATCCGGATCCAGGACACATCCGAATCGCCGGTGATCATTGCCCAGATCACCGTGAGGGAGGCGCCGATTCCGACCCAGATCGCATAGGCGGTGGCGGTCGGGATCTCGCGCATCGCCCAGCCCAGTCCGAACATCGATGCCGCGAGGCCGACGACGAAGACGACCGTCGGCCACAGTCTGGTGAAGCCCTCGGATTTGCCGAGTGCCGTCGCCCAGACGGCTTCGCACATTCCCGAGATGATGAGCACGATCCACGCCATGGCGGGCCTCCTGAGAGCCAGTCTTTTCGCTGTCCGGGTACTGGCCCGCCTCGTCCGGGTGCGCAATGCGCTGTGTTCAGGATAGCGAGCGCACCTGTGCAGGAGCAGGGCAGGATCGTTCCGCAGTCGGCGACGTTCCGCAGTCGGCGACGTTCAGGGAATCAGGCCGTCGCGACGCGCCCGTGCCACGGCCGCATGCCGGGTCGGAGCATCGAGTTTCGCCATCGCCGTGCCGAGGTACGCCTTCACCGTGGATTCGCGCAGTCCCAGTTCTTCGGCGATCCCCGCATTCGTCTGCCCGAGGGCCGCGCAGGCGAGCACATCGAGTTCCCGCGGCGAGAGACGAACTTCGGAGGTGCTCGGCGGGCGCGCGGACGAGGCGAGCGCGAGCAGTCGGCGTTCGACGTCGCCGATGCGCGCGCGCACGCTCGTGTCCTGCACCAGGGCCGCGATCGAGCGCAGCTCGGCGAAGCTCGCGCGCAGCTCTTCACGATGAGCCGGGGTCAGCGTCGGCGGGGGAGAGGGGGTGCTGGTCGTGCGCACGCGGCGCTCGACCTCTTCGCGGATGCGCAGCTCGACCGCCAGCGCGTCCGCGATCTGCATCGCCGGGGCTGTCGCGACCCCGTCGGAGGACGGCTCGTCCCAGGAGCCGGCGTACAGCACGCCGCGCGGACGGCCCGAGACGACCACCGGGATCGCCAGCAGGGTGCGCAGGCCCTCGCCGAGCACGTATCCGTCGTAGTCGTGGGTGATCTGCTGCGACGAGCCGTAGTCGTGGGTCATCCGCGGGCGCAGCTCGGTCATCGCCCGTCCGCCGAGTCCCCGCTGCGGCTGGACGCGCAGACCTTCGAGGCTGCGGGTGCGGGAGCCGACGATCGACGTGACCGGCACCTCGCCGTCGGAGAGCAGCCCGCCGAACGCGACCGGGAAGCGGGTGCGGCGGATCAGCTCGCGCACGGCCTGCGCGACCAGATCCGCATCGGATCCGACTGTCTCGAAGGTGCTCACCGACTACCAGCTTCCGGGGGCGACGTCTACGTCTGCGCCCTTTGTCGCGTCGACGCTATCACCTGGCCGGGAGGAGCATCGAGCCCTTGCCCTCCTGCTTGCGGACCGGGTCGCGTCCGCCCCGGCGGCCTACACGCCGGGGCGGACGCCGTCCACGGGCGGGCGGCGCGCGGCGGCGTCGGCCTCGAGGTCCAGGAGGTATCGCTTGCGTTCCGGGTGCGCGCCGTACTCGCCGGGGGAGCCGTCGGCGCGCACCACCCGGTGCACGGGCACCACGATCGAGAACGGCGTGTTCCGGCACGCCGTGCCGACGGCCCTGGCCGCCCCCGGGCTGCCCGCGAGCGCCGCCACCTCGCCGTAGCTCGCGCTCTCGCCCCAGGGGATCTCGCACACCGCCTGCAGCGCGCGGCGCGTGAAGCCGTGCGCGAGCCGCCAGTCGAGCGTCAGCTCCGCATCGAAGCGCACGGGCTCGCCGTCGAAGTAGGCGCGCAGCAGCTCGTCGACCTCGGCGCCGGCCCCCGGATCCGGCTCGGGCAGGGCGTGCAGCATCCGCGAGACGGCTTCGAGCGCCCAGGGCGAATCGCGGTGCATCCCTTCCGGGAGGTCGAACGAGACCAGGCCGTCGTCGGAGAAGACGAGAAGGGCGTCCCCGAACGGGGTGTCGGCGAAGTCGTAGCGGAAACTCATGTCCCCATCCTCGGTCACGTCGCCGACGGGGGCAGCGGAGGAGGCGCAATCGGTGCACTGAAACCGGAAAAGGCCCGCTGTGGAGGAAGAAAGCGGCTGAATCCGGCAAAACCCAGCGGATCAGACGACTCCATCCGCCCGACACGCCTAGTCTTTGTCGTGTGTGGCGACGTGACGGGAAGAACGCGGAGGAGAAGTCCGTGACGCCCGGCGACGTCGACGTGGCGGAGCCGGGAGTGCGCGTCGCCCATGCGGCGACGACCGAGCGCGCACGTCTGCGCGCCGAGGCGGCCCAGCTCGGCGGCCCCTCGCCGCTGACCGCGTACCGCGACGTCTCGGCGAGCGGGATCGACATCTCCCGCGCCCATCCCGGCAGCCTGCCGCAGTTCATCACCGGCCGCTCCACCCTGCTGTCGAACCTGTTCCGGGACGAGGTGGGCCTGCGTAACGCGCGACTCGCGGCCGATCGGATCACCGCGAAGAACACCGAGCTGCGGACCGTGCGCGGGCTCGACGCGGTGCATCTCGCCGTCGGACTGTGCACCTGGCGCATCGGCGGCGTGGACTACGCCGCGCCGATGCTGCTGCGCCCCCTGGCGATCCGCCGCCACTATGCCGACTACGAGCTGAAGCTGCACGGTCAGTTCTTCCTCAACCCGGAGCTGGTGCGCATCGCGCGCGACCATTTCGGCATCACCATCGACGACGCCCGGCTCGCCGCCCTCGCCTATCAGAACGGGGTGTTCGCGCCCCAGCCGGCGATCGACATGCTGCGCGCGGCGACGAAGTCCGTCGACACGTTCTCCGTCCAGCCCCGGATGGTGGTCTCGACGTTCGCGGACGTGGGCACCGCGATGGCCCGCGACGCGCACGATCTCGACCACCCCATGCTCAACGCCCTCGCCGGCCATGCGGCCGACCGGGAGCGCGTCACCGCTCCCGGCCCGATGCCGTCGACGGCGGGCCCCGACGACCGGGCCCCCGCCTCGGACAACCTGCTCCTCGATGCGGATCACGAGCAGGAGCAGGTGCTCGCCCGCATCGCCGCGGGCCATTCGCTCACCGTGTCGACGCTGCCCGGCACCGGCGGCACCCAGACCGTCATCAACGCGATCGGCGAGCTCGTGCGCGCCGGGCGTCGGGTGCTCGTCGTCTCTCCGCGCCGCTCCACGCTCGACGGCGTGCGGCACCGCCTCAGCGGCATCGGCCTCGACGGCTTCGCGGTGTCGCCGGCGTCGGTGCGCCGCGACCTCGTGCGGGCGATCGGGCGCAACGAGAAGGCCGCCGCGCCCAAGCTCGCCGAGATCGACGACGCCCTGCTGCGGTTGCGCACCGTGCTGCGCGACTACCGGCGCGCACTCACCGAGAAGGATCCGGCTCTGGGAGCCAGTGTGCTGGATGCCACCCGGATGCTGACCCGGCTCGCCCTGCTCCCCACGCCGCCGACCACGACGGCGCGCCTGGGGCGCGCGGCGCTGCAGAGCCTCGCGGAGGATCGGTCACAGGCCGCCGAAGCCCTCGCGCAGGCCGCGCGACTCGGCGAGTTCCGCTTCGGCCCGGACGACTCGCCCTGGTACGGGGTGGTGTTCTCGTCCTCGGACGAGGCCCACCGCGTGCACGCGCTCGCGGAGAGCCTGCATGCCCGCACGGTGCCGGATCTGCTCGAGCAGGGGTATGAGCTCGTCGCGCAGACACGGATGCGTCCTTTCGCGACGATCGCCGAGTTCGGCGAGTACCTGCAGCTGCTGCGCGGCGTGCGCGACTCCCTGGACCGTTTCACGCCCGCGGTGTTCGAGCGGCCGCTGGGTGAGCTGATCAAGGCGCACGGCAGCAGGCGGGACGCCCCGACGATGACCGGCGCGAACCGCCGGCGCCTCCGTCAGCTCGCCAAGGAGTACGTGCGCCCCGGCGCGCACGTGGGGGATATGCACGAGGCGCTCAGCCGCATCCAGGCGCAGCGCACCGAATGGCAGCGCTACGTCGACGCGGGGGTCGCCCCGGAGGTGCCGCTCGGGCTCGCCGACGCGTCGGCCGCCTGGCGCGACGTCGATGCGCAGCTCGCCGAACTCGACACCGCGCTGGGGCGGCGGGAGCCGCTCTCGGCGCTGCCGGTGGCGCGCCTGCTGCGGACGCTCGCGGGACTCGCGGCGAGATCCGACGTGTTCGAGAACCTCATCGAGCGGGCCCGGATCCGTGACGAGCTCGCCGCGCTCGGCCTCGAGCCGCTGCTGCTGGACCTCTCGACGCGCCATCTGTCCGAGGACCGGGTCGGCGCCGAGCTCGAGTACGCCTGGTGGCAGTCGCTGCTCGAGCAGGCGCTGCGCCAGAACCGCTCGCTGCTGGGCGCGAACACCTCGGTCGTCGATCAGCTGGAGCGCGATTTCCGCCTCGTCGACGAGGCGCACGCCGGTGCGGCGGGCCCGCTGCTGGCCTGGCAGCTGAGCGGCCAGTGGAAGATCGGGATCGTGGACGAGGCGGTGGAGGCGCAGAACCTCCGCCACGCCCTCTCGCAGCACCGCACCACGGTCGCGGAGCTGGTGGCCGCAGCCCCGACGCTCATGCGCGTGCTCGCACCGGTGTGGATCGCGTCTCCCTACCAGGTGCCCGACCTGCCCGACTCCGCCGAGTTCGACACGGTGATCCTCGTCGACGCCGCGGCGATCAACCTGGCCGAGGCGACGCCGGCGATCCGCCGCGCCCGCCAGATCGTCGCGTTCGGCGACCCGGTGCTGCAGAAGCCGACGCCGTTCCAGGTGGCGACCGTGCCCGCCGAGGACCGGGATGACGAGGAGCCCTTCGACGAGGTCTCCGTGTTCGAACGGCTCTCCGAGCTGCTCCCGGTCGTCACCCTCACGCGCAGCTATCGCGCGGGCGGCGAGGATCTCGCCTCCCTCATCAACGACGCGTTCTACGGCGGCGAGATCGCGTCGCTGCCGTGGGCGGGGTCCTATCTCGGACGCGGATCGCTGACGGTCGACTACGTGACGGGCGGCGTGGGCATCCCGAACCCGGTGACGGGTGCGATGGAGAGCCCCGAGGCCGAGGTCGCGCGCGTGGTGACCCTCGTCGTCGAGCACGCCGTGCACCGCCCGGCGGAGTCGCTCATGGTGGTCACGGCGAGCCGCACTCATGCGGAGCGGGTGTTTGCGGCCGTGTCCGTCGCCTTCGCCGGCCGCAGCGACGTCGCGGAGTTCGTCGGCCGGGACACGCAGGAGCCGTTCGTCGTGCTGACCCTCGAAGAGGCGGCGGCCGAGAGTCGGGACCGGGTGATCTTCTCCCTCGGGTTCGGCGTCACCAAGCACGGACGCGTGCTCAGCGACTTCGGCGACCTGTCGTCTCCCGACGGCGACCGTCTGCTCACGATCGGCATGACCCGGGCTCGCCGGTCGATGGTGATCGTCTCCTCGATCCGCCCGTCGTCCTTCGACGAGGGGCGTCTCGAGCATGGCGCCGCGACGCTCATGTCGATCCTCGGCGACCTCGCCGGCCACGCGCGCGAAGAACGGGCGGAGGACCAGGCGGATCCGCTCACCCTCGCCCTCGCGCGGGAGCTGCGGCGTCTCGGAATCGCCGTCGACGTCGACTACCGCGGACTGCTGCCGCTGGTCGCCCAGCACGCCGGCAAGGCGGTGGTCATCGAGCCCGACCCCGAGTCCCGCCCCGAGTCGCTCCGCGAGACGCTGCGGTTGCGCCCGCAGGTGCTGCGCCGCCTGGGGTGGCATTACATCCGCGTGCACGCCTTCGATCTGTACAGCGACCCGGCCGGCGTCGCGCGGCGCATCGGCGAGGTGCTCGGGGTGCCGCTGGACGCGCCGCGGGTGGACGGCGACACGCAGCCGCTCGACGTCGGCGATGCCTGAGGGCCCCGAGGCCTCCGACGGACCGGGGCCGGAGGGATCCGGATCCCGCCAGCGGATCGTCCGCGTGCGCGGATCCCGGCGGGCGAAGCTGACACCGGCGCCCGGGACGCACGCGGAACCGGATGAGCGCGACCGCCCCGCGCCGGCGGCGGGTCCGGCGTCCGGCGGCCCGAACGACGACCGGATGCGACGCGAGGTGCCGCCGCACTACTGAGGGCGCCGCCCGCAGACGACGACGCCCCGGTCACCGCGAGGGCGCCGGGGCATCGAGGAGACGGTCAGGCCGACTTCTGCTTCTCGAGCAGGTCGCGGATCTGGATGAGCAGCTCCTGCTCGCTCGGAAGGGCCTCGGGCTCCTCCGCGACACCGGCCTTGGCGGCCCGGCGCTGGTTGAAGTGGTTCATCGGCATCACGAACGCGAAGTAGACCACGATGGCGACGGCGAGGAAGTTGATGATCGCGCCGATGATCGCACCGAAGGCGAAGGTCGCGGAGCCCCCGAAGAAGCCGGGAACCGTGAGCTTCAGCGCGTTGTCCAGGCTGTCCGCCTTGAAGAACAGGCTGATGAGCGGGTTGACGAGCGATTCGACCACGACGTTGACGATGGCGGAGAACGCGGCGCCGATGACGACCGCGACCGCCAGATCGACCACGTTCCCGCGGAGGATGAACTCCCTGAACCCCTTGATCATGCTTTTTCTCTCCCCTGAACGTCGGCCTCAGGATCCCGAGGCCGGTGCGGAGGCGGGCGCCGGTTTGGCGCTCGCCGTCGACTCCGCCTTCGATGATGCCCCCGCAGACGACGAGGAGCCGGATCCCGCCCGCGAGTCGGTGCGATAGAAGCCCGAGCCGTTGAAGGTCACGCCGATGGATCCGTACTCCTTGCGCAGCCGTCCCTGGCACTCGGGGCACTCGGTGAGGGCGGAGTCGGAGAACGACTGCACGGCGTCGAAGCGGTGCCCGCACGCGGTGCAGGCGTAGGAGTAGGTGGGCATGGGGCCTCGCAGGTCTCGGTTCGGAAGGATCAGGTCAGGGGGAAGACGACGGTGCGCAGGGGCGTCACCGCGCCGGTGACGGGCTGGTCGTGCACGTCGCTCGGCACCTCGTCGAGGATCTCGGAGTCGAACACGATCGCGTAGACGGGCGGGCATTTCTGCATCGAGCCGAGCGTGCGGTCGAAGTAGCCGCGCCCCCAGCCCATGCGCATGCCGGTGCGGTCCACGGCCGCGGCGGGGATCAGGAGCAGGTCGACCTCGTCCAGGGCCATCGGGTTGAGGATCTCGCCGGTCGGCTCCGGGAGGCCGTGCAGACCGGTCGTGATCTCGTCGTCGGAACCGGCCACCGCCCAGTCGAGCAGGCCGTCCTCACGGGTGATCGGCAGCAGCACGCGGATCCCCTCGGCGACCGCCTCGCGGATGAAGGTGCGCGTCCCCGGTTCGGTCGTGGTGGACAGGAAGCAGGAGATCGAGCGGGACCCGGTCGCGGCCACGAGCGCGTGCAACCGGGCGGTCAGCGCCGCCTCCGCCGCCGCGCGCTGCGCGTCGGACAGCAGGCCGCGGCGCTCGCGCAGGTCGGCGCGCAGCGCGCGTTTCGCGTGGTCGATGGCGCCCGGCATGATCCCGATTCTACCGGGGCTCGCGCGTGGCGTCCGCGGGTCCCTGCCGGGCCATGCGCCCTAAGCTGAGCAGATGACGAAGGCACGCATCAAGGCCGTGATCCCCGCGGCCGGTCTGGGTACGCGCTTCCTGCCCGCCACGAAGGCGATGCCGAAGGAGATGCTGCCCGTCGTCGACAAGCCGGCGATCCAGTACGTGGTCGAGGAGGCCGTGGCCGCGGGCATCGACGACATCCTCGTCATCATCGGACGCAACAAGAACTCCATCTCCGATCACTTCGATCAGATGCCGGAGCTCGAGGGCAAGCTGACCCAGAAGGGCGACCACCGCCGGCTCGCCCGCGTGGTCGCCTCCAGCGACATGGCCGACATCCACTACCTGCGCCAGGGCGAGCCCAAGGGCCTCGGCCACGCCGTGCTGCGGGCGCGGACGCACGTGGGGGACAGCTCGTTCGCCGTGCTGCTGGGCGACGACCTGATGGATGAGCGCGATCCGCTGCTGACCGAGATGATCGCCGAGCACGAGCGCACGGGCGCTGCCGTGATCGCGCTCATGGAGGTCGACCCCGAACAGATCCACCTCTACGGCACGGCCGCGGTCGACGGCACGCCGGAGGGCTCCCCGGGAGACGTCCGGCGCGTGACGGGCCTCGTCGAGAAGCCGGCGCGCGAGGAGGCGCCGTCGAACTTCGCCGTCATCGGCCGCTACGTGCTGCCGGCGGCGATCTTCGACATCCTCGAGCGCACGCCTCCGGGCAAGGGCGGCGAGATCCAGCTCACCGACGCGCTGCAGGAGCTCGCGGCCGACCCGGACGGGCCCGGCGTGCACGGCGTCGTCTTCGGCGGGCGCCGCTACGACACGGGCGACCGCCTGGAGTACATCAAGGCGATCGTGCAGCTCGCCGCCGATCGCGACGATCTCGGGCCTGACCTGCGGGTCTGGCTCAAGGAGTTCGCCGAGGGGATCTGAGCGGCGCATGGACTTCTCGACCCCGATGCGGCATGGGCCGGTGGAGCTGCGGCTCATCCGGCCCAAGGACGCGCGCCCGCTGCAGCACGAACTCGTCACGAACCGCCGCTGGCTGGAGCCGTGGGAGGCGACGCTGCCCGGGCTGCAGACCGGCATCGACATGCGCGTGAGCATCCGGCGGCTGCTGCAGCAGTATCGCGACGGCTCGGGGTACCCGTTCGTCATGGAGTACGGCGGGGCCATCGCCGGGCAGCTCAACATCTGGGGCGTGATGCGCGGCTCCCTGTGCTCGGCGACCATCGGCTACTGGGTGAGCGAGCGCTTCGCCGGGCGCGGGATCACCCCCGCCGCCGTCGCGATGGCGACCGATCTCGCCTTCGCCGAACTCGGCCTGCACCGCATCGAGATCTGCCTGCGACCGGAGAACCGCCCCAGCCTGCGCGTCGTCCAGAAGCTCGGCTTCCGCTATGAGGGCCTGCGGCGCCGGTTCATCCACATCGACGGCGACTGGCGCGATCACCTCGCGTTCTCGCTCGTGCGCGAGGACGTCCCCGAGGGCGTGCTGCGCCGCTGGGCCGAGGGGCGCGTGCCGGCGGACTGGGCCGCAGTGCCGGAGTCGGATCTGCCGCGCTGAGGCAGAGCGGACGCCGAGCCCGCGGACATCGACGCCCCCTCGCAGCATCCTCGCCCCCTCGTATGGCCGTCGGTGCGAGGGGGCACCGATGCTGCGAGGGGGCACCGATGCCGCAAGGGGGCATCGGCGAGAGGCGGAGCAGGCTCAGTTCGCGGCGGGCTCCGGCTCGGGTGCCGTCGGATCCGCGGCGGGCCGGCGGATCCCGATCCAGGACACGACACCGCCGATGGCGAACAGGGCGGCGGTGACCATCGTCGCCGTGTGGAAGCCGGCCAGATTCAGGGTGCCGCCGACGATCGTCGACAGCATCGCCACGACGAGCAGCCCGGCGACGCGCGAGACGGCGTTGTTCACGGCCGAGGCGATGCCGGATCTGCTCTCGTCGATGGATCCGAGGATCGCGGAGGTGAGAGGCGCCACCGTCAGAGACAGCCCCACGCCCAGCACGATCATGGCCGGCAGCACCTGCCACCAGTAGTTGAAGTGCTCGGCCACGAGCAGGAGCAGGAGGGTCCCCGCGGCCATGATCAGCGGGCCGGCGGTCATGAACAGCCGGGGACCGAGTCGCCCGGCGAGGCGTCCCGCCCGCGAGCTGAGCAGGATCATCAGGATCGTGATGGGCAGGCTCGCGAGGCCCGCCTCCGTGGCCTTCAGGCCCGCGCCCTGCTGCAGGTAGACGCCGATGACGAAGCCGTTCAGCGAGAGCGCCGCATAGACGAACAGCGTGGACAGGTTCCCCCAGGCGAAATTGCGCACGCGGAACAGCGACAGCGGCATCAGCGGGTGCGGGCGGCGCTGACGCAGCAGGAAGAGTGCGAGCAGCACGGCGCCGCCGATCCCGGTGAGGAGGATCACGGGGGAGCCCCAGCCCTGGTGCGGCTGCTCGATGAGCGCGTACACGACGCCGCCGAGTCCGATCGCGCAGAGCGCGCCGCTGAGCCAGTCGACCTGGGCGGTGCGTCCCGCCTCGGGCAGGTGCAGGCGCGACAGCAGCACGAGGGTGACGGCGATCGGCAGCACGTTGATGAGGAACACGAAGCGCCAGGACAGCAGGTCGACGAACAGGCCGCCGAGGAGGGGGCCGACCAGCTGCGCGGCCGTCGTGAAGGCCGTCCACACGCCGATCGCCCGCGACTGCACCTCGCCCCGCATGACCGCGGTGATGAGCGCCAGCGAGCTCGGCACCAGCAGCGCGCCCGCGGCGCCCTGCGCCGCCCGCGCGACGATGAGCACGAGCGGGGTGGGCGCTGCGGCGACCGCGATCGACGCAATGCCGAAGGCGACGAGCCCGATCCGCATCACCAGCACCCGCCCGTAGGCGTCCGAGACGGATCCGGCCAGCAGGATGAGCGCGCTGAGGGTGATGAGGTAGGCGTCGACCGCCCACTGCTGCGTGGTGATGCCGCCGCCGAGCTCGCGGCTGATCGCCGGCAGGGCGACGGTCACCACCGTTCCGTCGAGGAAGGTGACGAAGGATGCGAGGACCGCGACCGCGATGACCAGCCGGTGCAGAGGGGTGAACGAGGCCACGGAGCCGACCCTACTCGCCGGAGCGGACGCCGGGGTCGCCGCGCCGGATCCGCGCCGTGCTGACGTCGCGCACGTCCGCATGCGCGTGTCTGCGGGATCCGGGGCGGGCCCTCGCATACCGTGGAGGGCATGAACGGGCCGGTGCTGAGCGGGGGCGTGATCGTCCTGGTCGCGGCGCTGCTGTGGCTGCTCTACTTCCTGCCGTCCTGGCGGGGGCAGCACCAGTACGACGCCGCCGAGCGCAATGCGCTGCGGCTCAATCGCGCACTGCGGGTGCTGGCCGAGACCAGCGAGGCGCCGCGCGAGGTGCAGCTGGAGCTGAACGCGCGCACAGCGCTGGCGCAGCAGCGGCTCGCACGGCGACTGCAGTCCGACCGCGAGCAGGCGGATCTGCAGCGACTGCGCGAGGAGCTCGCCGCGACGCGCGCGGATCCCGCGTTCCGCCGTGCCCGCGCGCGCCGCCGCACGCGCCTGGTCGCCACCGTGCTCCTCGTCGTGGCGCTCGCCGCGGCGGGTCTCGGCGTGTGGCAGTTCCTCGCGGGCGGATCCTCGCTGTTGCTGTGGATCGCAGGAGCCGTCGTCGTGCTGGCGCTCGGCCTGCTGCAGCGGATGGCGGCGGTCGCGCGCCGTGCCGCTCGACGCGCCGCGCGCGTCGCCGGCGCTCCGGCCGTCTCGGTGCCCGTGCGCGAGGCCGAGCTGCACGATCAGGGACCGCGCACCTGGACGCCGCGCACGCTGCCCGAGCCGCTCGTCTCCGTCACGGGGTCGCGCGCTCATGCCGCCCGCGCCACGATCGACGCGCAGACGCTCGCGCGTGAGGCGGCCCGTGCCGCGGAGCTGCAGCGCAGGGCGGACGAGCTGGCGCCGCCGGCTCCCGTCGAGCTGCCGTCGCCTGCTGCCGCGTCGGCCGATGCCGGGGAGCGGACGGCGGAGGCGTCGCCGTACGCCCGGATGGGCTACGTCGACGACGCCGAGATCGAGGCGCACGTGCGCCGGCTCCTCGCCCAGCGCGCAGCAGGCTGAGTCTCTCCGACACGCCCGGCGGGCGCCGCAGACGCGCTGAGGGCACGCGCGCCGGTGAGCCCGTGTTAGGCTTGTCTGGTTCACGGGCCCATGGCGCAGTTGGTAGCGCGCCTCGTTCGCATCGAGGAGGTCAGGGGTTCAAATCCCCTTGGGTCCACCGGAACAGAAGGCCCCGAGCATCACGCTCGGGGCCTTCGTCGTATGCGGATCCGGTCGGAGGACTCCCGCCATCCGCTCGGCTGTGTCGATCAGCCGATTCCGGCGCCCCCGTGGGCAGTCCCACGCGGAGGAGGCTCTCGCCTCCAGAATGACGCGACGGCGGAGCGTATGGATCGGGACTTCGGGTTCCGATCGCGCGCCGAATAAGTTACCATCATGATGGTAACATTTGGTGTCACGCACAGGACGACCTGCCGCGGCTCCTGGGGGAGCGGCACGGGGCGGGGCGGTGTGACAGTGAGGCTCAGAGCAAACAAGGGGACGCAGCATGCTCGATGAGAACAACCGGATCGAAGAGACGGAGTCGGTGGCGCAGAGGCTCCACGGCAGGAGGGCCGTCGTGAAGAGCGCTGCATGGTCGTTGCCGGTGATCGCCGCTGCTGTCGCGGCCCCCGTCTCGACGGCGTCGGTCGCTTCGTTCTGTCAGAGCGTCAGACCCGGCTGGTTCACGAACAGAGTGCTGACGACCCGGCCTCTCGACCGGCCGACGGCGACCATCCCGGGCTCGACGACGGAGTACTACTACGATCCGGCGGTCTATCCGACGATCCGGGTCGGTATGCGCCTCACGTTCACCTACATGGGCGCGGTTCCCCTGGACACGAGCACCTTCGCCATCGGATCCTTCGGCAAGCGGGAGCCGAGCATGGGGATCTACTACGGGGACTGGAAGGTCGTCGCCGGCTCGCTCACGGTGATCTCGCCACCGGGAGTGAGTGCCATCGGGTTCACCCCGACCGACCCCCTCGTCCCGAGCTTCAACCTCTCTGGCGCCTTCCGCCTGGCCGGGCCGATCGTCTCGGGCACGGTCGTCACGATCGAGTGGCAATCGACGAAATCCATCGTCGATCAGCCCGATCTTTCCGATCTGGCCGGTGACAAGCCGTCGGCCGAAGGCTACGTCTGCACGCGGGGCAGGACGGTGCTCAGCCCGGCAGATGGCGCGCAGGTCTCCTACCTCTGGATCACCTGATCGGCACGCGGGGTTCCCGACCCCGCAAGAGAGCTTGCAGGACGCCCGCGTGGCGGCCTGCGGGCGGTGCAGCAGCAGCGGTGCTCCCGGCAACCCGCATCGTCGAGGGGCCGTCGAAACTGCATCGAGTGGGAGGCCGGTCTCGCCCGCCTGAGGAATTCCCCCCGAGTTCCGGCACGGCGGGCGAGCCCGGCTGTCCCGGCGCACGTGCAGCCCTTCTCGCGTGTTCCGATCACCGCGGGCGGCGATAATGGTGCGGTGACCAGGATCCGCGGCTCGTATCGAACGGGCCGAGCGCGTGCCGAGGAGATCCTCGCGGCGGCGCAGGAGCTGTTCATCGCCGAAGGCTACGGTGCGACCTCGTTGCGGGGGATCGCCGCCGCGGTCGGGATCTCCCATCCGGCCCTCCTGAGGTACTTTTCGACCAAGGGAGACGTCCTCACGGCGCTCGTGCGCAAGCTCGACGTCCAGGCGAGCGCCTGGCTGGACGGGTCGGGGGACTCGGATTCGACTGTCCCGGGTCCCGGGGACATCGCCCGCCGCAGTCAGGCCACGCCGGGCTGGGTGGAGCTGTTCACGGCGCTTCTCGGCGAGGCGACCAGCCCCGAGCACCCCGGTCATGAGCTGATGCTCGGTCGCCGGCATGCCGGGCTCGCGCTGGTCCAGCGGCTGCTCGCGCCGTTCAGCCCCGATGACGACAGCGCGCGGGTCGAGGCGCTGAGATTGGCCGCCCTGTGGGACGGTCTGCAGATCCTCTCGCTGTACTTCCCGGGCGAGATCGATCTCCCCGGGCATCTTGACGCGTACGCCGAAGAGATCGAAGCGCACGGTGTGCCGCGCTCTCGCCTCCCCACCGCTCGATCTGCCGACGAGGGTCCCGCTGAGGGCGGGGCGGCGCGATCCCGTCGTCGAGTCGTCATCGAGGCGGCCGCGCGCCGCTACGCACTCAGCGGCTACTACGGAGCGTCGATGCGATCCGTGGCGGAAGAGGCGGGCGTCAGCCTGGCCGCCCTGATCCACATCGCCCCCACGAAGGAGGCGCTGCTGCACCTGGTCGTCAGCGAGCTCTTCGCGGAGAACCTCGAGGACAGCCTGGACTGGATGATGTCGTGGATGTCCTCCATCGGCGACCGTCCGCGATGGCTGAACGCGGCGCAGGTGGTCCTCCTGTGCGAGGCGACGGTGCCGTCGCACCCTGCGCACGACGCTCTGCGTGCCCGCCTGGCGGCCGGACGCGAGGTCGCGAGGGCATCGCTCGAAGGATCGGGCGTCGCGGATGACGTCGCGCGGCCGGTGGCGGATGGGCTCGTGGCGCTCGCTCTGGGGTCGATCGTCGGGTGGATGTACGACGGGTGGGAAGCGGATCCCGCGGTCGTGCTGGGGGACACAGTGACCCGGGTCCTCCGACAGCCGTGACCGTCTGAACCCCGGAGCGCAGGACGCGGCGAGCCGGCGCCGGCTCACACCCCGACGAGCACGCCGTCCTCTCGACGCGGAATGCCGAGCGGGTTCCCGTCGCGCAGTTCGGCCGGCAGGACCGACGCGGGGGCGTCCTGGTAGGTCAGCGGCGTGAGGAAACGGCGGATCGCCGTGGCGCCCACCGAGGTGTGCACCGATGCCGTCGACGCGGGCCAGGGGCCGCCGTGGTGCTGCGCCCATGCGATCGCGACTCCGGTGGGCCAGCCGTTGTAGAGCACCCGTCCGGCGACGCGGGCGAGGGCGGCGGTCATCCCGTCCAGCAGTGCGGGATCCTCCTCTGCTCCATGCCACAGGGTGCCGGTGAGGCTCCCCTCGAGCAGGCTGAGGGCGCGCTCGAGCTCCGGGACGTCGCGGTAGCGGACCAGCAGGGTCAGGGGGCCGAAGTGCTCCTCCTGGAACGCCCCGGGATCCTTCGCGAAGGCCGACGCCGTCGTCGCGGCGACGATCGGCGTCGTCCCGTCCTCCGAGCGGTCGGCGACGGCCGGCACTGCGACGTCGTCCCGCGCGGTGAGCACCGAGCCGCTCGCGGCGAAGGCGTCGGCGATGCCCGCCGTGAGCAGGCGCTGTCCGGGGGTGGAGGCGACCGCGGTGGTGAGCGCCTGCTCGAAGGCCTCGGCGCCGTCGCCCGGCACGAACACCAGCCCGGGCTTCGTGCAGTACTGCCCGCCGTCGCGCGTGAAGGAGGCGGCGAGGCCGGCGGCGAGTTCGGCGCCGTGCTCGGCGAGCGCCGCGGGTGTCACGACGACCGGGTTGACGGATCCGAGCTCGCCGTAGAACGGGATCGGGTCGGGCCGCTCGCACGCCAGATCGAACAGCGCGCGTCCGCCCCGGGTGGATCCGGTGAACCCGACGGCCCGCACGAGCGGGTGGCGCACCAGCGCACGCCCGGCGTCCAAGCCCTCCACCAGCACGAGGGCGTCGGCGGGGCCGTCCGCCTCGACGAGGGCGGCGCGGGCGATGTCCGCGACCCGGCGCGACAGTGCGGGGTGCCCGGGGTGCGCCTTCACCACGACCGGGCAGCCCGCGGCCAGGGCCGAGGCCGTGTCGTTGCCCAGCACGGAGAACGCGAACGGGAAGTTCGACGCGGCGAACACCGCGACCACCCCGAGCGGGCGCAGGATCCGGCGCAGGTCGGGCCGGGGCGGGAGGAGTGCCGGATCCGGTCCGTCCACCGTGGCCTCGAGGTAGGAGCCCTCCTCGATGACGTCGGCGAAGAACCGCAGCTGGGTCGCCGTGCGGACGACCTCGCCGCTCAGCCGCGCGGCGCTCAGGTGGGTCTCGCGGTGCGCGATCCCGACGAGCTCCTCGGTGTGCGCGCTCAGAGCGTCGGCGAGAGCGCGCAGCCAGCGCGCCCGTGCTTCGCGGGAGGAGCGTTCGAGGCCGGAGCCGGCGGCCGCGCGCACGGCTCGATCCACCGGATCGGTCGCGATCGCGGCGGCCGGATCCGGCTCATGCATCAGAAGCCCGTCCATCTCAGAACGCGTTCAGTCCGGTCAGCGCCCGCCCGAGCACCAGCTGATGGATCTCATCGGTGCCCTCGTAGGTGCGCACCGACTCGAGGTTCGCGGCGTGGCGCATGACCGGGAACGCGCCGGTGATGCCGTCGCCGCCGAGGATCGTGCGCGCCTGGTGCGCGATCTCCAGCGCCTCTCGGACGCTGTTGAGCTTGCCGACCGAGATCTGCGCGGGCGTGAGCGCGCCGCGCTCCTTGAGGCGCCCGAGGTGCAGGGCCAGCAGGATCCCCTTCTCGACCTCGAGCAGCATGTCGGCGAGCTTGGCCTGGGTGAGCTGGTTGGCGCCGATCGGCTTGCCGAACACCTCACGGGTCGTCGAGCGCTCGAGCGCCGCCTCGAGGCAGCTGCGCGCCGCGCCCATCGCGCCCCAGACGATGCCGTAGCGGGCCTCGTTGAGACACCCGAACGGGCCGGACAGCCCGCGGGCGCCGGGCAGGAGCGCGTCGGCCGGGAGGCGCACACCCTCGAGTGCGATGTCGCACTGCACCGAGGCGCGCATGGAGAGCTTGCCGGCGATCGGTGTCGCGGTGAAGCCGGGGGTGGCGGTCGGCACCAGGAAGCCGCGCACGGCCTGGCCGCCCTCGCCGAACGACGGATCGTCGACACGCGCCCAGACCACGGCGACGTCGGCGAGGGAGGCGAGGCCGATCCAGCGCTTGGCGCCGTCGATGACCCATGCGTCGCCGTCGCGGCGAGCGGTCGTCGTCATCGCCGCGGGATCGCTGCCGCCCTGCGGCTCGGTCAGCGCGAAGCACCCGACGAGCTCGCCCGCGGCCATGCCGGGCAGCCACCGCTGCTTCTGCTCCTCGGATCCGTACTTCGCGATGGCGCTCATGGCGAGGGATCCCTGCACGGACACGAACGTGCGCCACCCGCTGTCGGCCGCTTCCAGCTCGAGGCAGACCAGCCCGTACGAGACGGCGCCGGCGCCCGCGCAGCCGTAGCCGCTGAGGTGCATGCCGAGGAAGCCTGCCGCACCGAGCTCGGGGATCAGCTCGCGCCGGAAGTGCGCCTTCTCGAAGTCGTCCTCGATGATCGGAAGGATCCGTTCCTGCGCGAAGGCGCGCGCCTTCTGCTGCCAGTCGCGCTCCTCCTCGCTGAGCAGGGCGTCGAAATCGAAGACCGCGTCGATCCTCGGTGCGCGGGGGAGGGGTGGGGTGGTCATGAGGGGTCCTTCCGGGGGTGCCAGTCGGCGCCGGCGGCGGCATCGAGGGCCGGCGGTGCGGTGCGGTAGCGGGCGGGGGTGGCGCTCAGCCCGATGGGGCTGGCGATCGTGCGGGAGGGGCCGAGTCCGACCACGGTATCGAGGCCCAGCGCCTCGGCGAAAGCGATCGCCTCGGCGACGTCGTTCACGAGGCCCGCAGGGATCCGAGCCGTGCGGAACCGCTCGATCCAGGCCCCGGCGGGAGCGGCGGCCAGCGCGGCCTCGATCTCGGCGGTCAGGGGCTCGCGGTGGGCGACGCGGTCGGTGTTGGTCGCGAAGCGCGGATCCTCGGCGAGCCCGGGCCGTCCGAGCGTCGTCGCGAGCGCGGCGAACTGGCGGTCGTTCCCGACCGCGATCACGAGGTCGCGGTCGGCCGCACGGAACAGTGCATAGGGCGCGATCGAGGGGTGCGCGTTGCCGAGCCGCTGCGGGGACCGGCCGGTCGCGAGCGTCGATGCGGCCTGATTGGTCAGCGCCGAGAGCAGGCTGTGCAGCAGGTTCACCTCGACCCGCTGCCCCTCGCCGGTGCGGTCGCGCTCGCGCAGGGCGAGCAGGATCCCGTTCACCGCGTTCTGCCCGCAGAGGACGTCGACGAGCGCGACGCCCGCCTTCGTCGCCGGGCCGTCCGGATCCCCGGTGATCGACATGAGGCCGCCGACCGCCTGCACGAGCAGGTCGTAGCCGGCGAGCTCGGCCCCGGCGCCCGCACCGAAGCCGGTGATCGAGCAGTACACGACCGCGGGGTTGCGCGCCCGCACGGCGGCGTGGTCCAGCCCGAAGCGCGCCATGACGCCCGGGCGGAAGTTCTCCACGACGACGTCGGCGGACGCGGCGAGGCGGATCGCCTCCGTGCGTCCCGCCTCGGTGGCGAGGTCGAGTGCGACCGAGCGCTTGTTGCGGTTCACGCTGCCGAAGTAGGTCGCGGTGCCCTCGGCGTCGACCGGAGGGCGCCAGTGCCGGGTATCGTCGCCCGTCGGCGGCTCGACCTTGATCACGTCGGCGCCGAAGTCGGCGAGCGTCATGGTCGCGTAGGGCCCGGCGAGCACACGGGAGAAGTCCGCGACGCGCACGCCGTCGAGCGGCCCGCGCGGTTCGTTCCTCTGCTCCCTCATGCGTGCCGCCTCACTCGGCCGCGACGCCGACGAGCGCGGCTTCGGGCGACATCGCGCCGGACGAGGCGAGGCCCGCGTCGATGCGGCGCGCGGTGTCGGATCCGATCCGCACCCCTCCGTCGACGTGCATGTAGCCGGCGCCCTGGATGTCGGAGCTCGCGAAGTACAGCGGGCCGACCGGCCGGTTTTGCAGGTGCCCCCAGCGGCTGAGCCCGCCGAGGTCGTAGCTCGAGGCGTAGGCGCCGCGCGTGTAGCGCTCGCTGCCCCAGTCCGAGAGGAAGAAGGCGAGGGGATGCCGCGCCTCGTCGCCGAAGTACGCCGCGAACGAGTCGAGAACGGCCCGGCGGCGCTCGGCCTCGGGCAGCGCCCAGGCCTCCTCCGCGCGCGCTCCCGCGATGAATCCGACGAGCGTGCCCCGCTCCTCGTGCGGCGAGGTGTTGTCGTAGACCTCGCAGACCAGCTCCCGGGATCCGAAGCCCGTGCCGCTCAGGCCCTCTTCGCGCCAGAACGGGCGCTCGTACGCGGCCTGCGCCTTGATCACGAGCCCCATCGACTGGTGCTGGTGCGCGACCTGCTGCAGCCGGGGCAGCGCGGGGACGTAGTCGATCGTGGAGTAGAGGTTCGGCGGTAGTGCGATCACCGCGGAGCGCGCGTGCACCCGGAGCCCGTCGCCGATCGCCACGACCTCCCCCGGAGCCCCGTCGGCTGTCGCACTCCACTGGATGCGACGCACCGGCGTCGACAGGTGCACGACCTCGTCGCCCAGTTCCGCCGCGATCTGCTCCGAGACCGACTGCATCCCGCCGACCACCCGCTCGTCGAGCAGCAGTCCCTCGTCGATGAGGTTCTCGAACGACTCCGCGGAGGCGACCATGAGCATGGCCTGCAGCACCGAGAACGCGTGCGAGGGCTTGGTGAGCATGCCCGCCGCGATGTAATGGTCCACGATCCGGATCGCCTCCTCGTCGTCGGAGAGCGACGCGAGCCAACTGCCGAACGGCATGCGGTCGAGCTCGCCGGCGCGCGGGTGGTCCCAGGGTGCGTCGACGTCGAGCTCGGCGGCGAGGGCGTCGAGCGCCGCGACGAGCCGGTCGATCTCGGCGAGGGTCTCGTCGCCGACGGGGAAGGATCCGGTGAAGGCGCGGCGCTCACCGTCCGGGCCGAGGTACACCGAGTTCCCGTCGCGGTAGCGCGAGAAGGTCTCCTTGCCGAGTTCGGCTAGGAGCGCCTTGAGCGCCGTCTGCTCCACGGAGATCCACTGCCCGCCGAGTTCGAGGAAGGAGCCGTCGATCGTCTGCGACCAGGTGCGCCCGCCCACCCGGTCGCGGGCCTCGAGCACCGCGACCGTACGGCCGGCCTCGACCAGCCGGCGCGCGGCCACGAGCCCGGTGATCCCGGCTCCGATCACGACGACGTCGCGGTCGATCCGGGTCGTGGCGTGCGCGGCGGGCCTCTCACCGGGGGCGGGGGCCTCGTCGGCGAGGTCGATCACGGGCGTGCTCATGGCGGTCCTTTCCCGTCGATCCGCTCGGGCTTCCGCGCGTCGCTGCGCGGTGCGGCGGATGACGTCACGATGCTAGGGTCCCCGGCGCGCACCGGACGAGCAGGGAGGCGTGTCGTTTATTTCTGATCCGTTGACACTTGTAATATCAGACAACCGATCCGGATCCATGTTCATTTACGAGGCCGGGAGAAGCCATGCCCGATGAGCCCGCACGGCTCGCGCGGACGACGGGGCGCGCCGCCGCGGCGCGCGGGCGCGGAAGGCCGCGGGAGCGGATCCTGGACCGGGACCGGATCGCGGACGCCGCCTTCGCCGAGATCCGCTCCGCGGGCCTCGGCGGGATGACGATGCGCGCGCTCGCGCGGCGGCTGCGGGTGTCCCCGGGGGCGCTCTACAACCACGTCCCCTCGCGCGCCGCGGTCCTCGCCCTGCTGCAGGAGCGCTTCGCCGCGGGGATCGATACGTCCGGCTTCGGGGTCGAGCCGCTCCGCGAGGCCCTCTCACGATGGGCGTGGAGCTATCTGAACCGGCTGCGCGAGCGTCCCGAGCTCGTGCCGCTCATCGTCGCCGTGCCGCTCGCGCACACCCCGTACACGTCACTCGTGTACCAGCGGGTGGCCGCGGGATTCTCCGATGCGCACTGGCCCGAGGAGAGCATCGTCGCGTCCCTGAGCGTGCTCGAGACCTTCATCTTCGGCGCCGCGCTGGACACCCCGACGCCGGCGGGCGTGTACGAGCCCCGGGATCCGGAGCGCTCGCCGCTGCTCGCGCGCGCCTCCGCTGCCTTCGCGAGGGTCGCCGAGGAGCGCGCGCTGAGCCCGGGCGACCTGCTGTTCGAGATCGGCCTCGATTCCCTGCTCACCGGGATGCACCAGCTCTGGGGCGCCGCGCGGCGGGCTCGCGCCTGAGGAGTGCGGCTCCCTGTTCCGCGGTCGCGATGATCGGATCCGCGGTCATGCGGAGATCCGCGGTCATGCGGAGGTGTGCGCGGTCATGCGGAGGTGTGCGCGGTCGTGCTCAGGTGTGCGCGGTCGCGCGGGCTGGGCGTGCGTCTCGCTCGGAACTGTACGGGTGCTTCGGACGGAATGCGTGAATCGGTCCGAGCGAAGCGCACATCTCCGAGTGAGGCGCACATCTCCGAGTGAGGCGCACATCTCCGAGCGAGGCGTGGAGGCGTGGAGGCGTGCAGCAGTCCTGCGTCATCGGCCCCGGGCTGCAGCGGCGGGAGACGCCATCCGGCGGAGCACGACGAGCAGCCCGGCGAAGCCGAGGACGTTGGCGGCGACCATGGCGATGACCACCCAGACCGCGCCGCGGTCGTAGGCGAAGCCGAGCGCGGCGCCGGCGAGCAGCAGGCCGAAGCCACGGGCGAAGGCGAGCCAGCCGAACGCGATCGCGCGTGAGCCCGAGGAGACGAGTTCGGTGACGACGGCCTTGACGGTGGAGTCGAGGACCCCGCTCACGAGGCCCCAGACCGCGACGCCGATCCAGAGCAGCGCGACCTCATCGGTGAAGGCGATCGCGGAGGCGAGGGCCGCGACCGGGATGAGCAGGAGCACGCGGGCGCCGAAGCGGTCGTAGGCGCGGCCCACGACCAGGCCGCTCGCGCCGTCGACGAGCATCGCGACCGCGAAGAGGATCGGTACCAGTGCGTCCGGGAGCAGTCCGTGCGACTGAGCGTGGAAGGCGAGGAGCGGGAAGGAGGCCGTCCCGATCGACAGCACGGCGATCACGGCGACGTAGAACCAGAACCGGCCCGGCAGGGGACGGCGTCCGGAGGGAGTGCGCGTGACCACGTCGCCGGGGGCTCCGGCAGCGTCGGCGCGCTCCGCGGGTGCGGTGCTCGCGCGCTCGGGCTGCTCGTAGACGAGCGGGTCGGGCACGCGGTGGCGCAGCCAGAGCAGCAGGGCCAGCACGAGCGCACCGGGCACGATGAGCACGCCGAACGCGAGCGCGTAGTCGCCGTCGCGCCAGCCCAGGACGGCGGCGAGCAGCAGCGGCCCGAGCACGGCCCCGGTCTGGTCCAGCGCCTGGTGGACGCCGAAGGCGCTCCCGCGACCGGTGCTCGCCGAGGCGTAGGACAGGAGCGTGTCCTTCGCGGGCGACCGCACGGCCTTGCCGAGGCGCTCGGTGCCGTAGAGGAGCAGCGCGGGAGCGAGCATTCCTGTCACGCCGATCAGGGGGACGCTGAGCACCGTCAGGGCATAGCCGACGATGGTCCAGGTCCAGTAATGGCGCGTGCGCACCGTCGCATAGCCGGTGACCACGCGCAGCCCGTAGCCGATGAACTCGCCGGCGCCGGCGACGACCCCGACGAGGGTCGCCGACGCACCGAGAGTGGCGAGGTAAGGGCCGATGATGCTCCGCGCCCCTTCGTACACCATGTCCGCGAGGAGGCTCACGATCCCGAACGCGAGGATGAAGTGCCACGGGCGCAGGCGGGCGGCAACGGTCCCGGTCGGCGGGGGCGGGGCGGTCATGACGCGTCCTCCGGGGATTCCGGCACGGCCGGGTGCACGAGGAAGGGGATCATCTCGCGACGACCGTGAAGTCGTCGAGATTGCGGAGTTCCTCGCGGACGTGCGCGGCAGCGTGCTCGGAGATCCGGGCGGCGCCGGCGAGGGTGGTCTCCTCGACGTGGATCGTCGCGGATCCCGTGAGCCGGTGTCCCATCCAGCGCAGCTGCACGCGGTCCACGTCGACGATGTCCGGGGTCTGCCGGAGGGCGCGTTCGGCCCGGTCGACGAGGGCGGGATCGATCGCGTCCATGAGCCGGGCGCCGATCGATCGGAGGGTGCTCCAGAGCAGGACGAGGATCGAGATCGCGATGATGAGCCCGATGATCGGGTCGGCGAGCGGGAAGCCGAGGAGGACGCCGATCGCGCCGAGCACGACGGACAACGAGGTGAAGCCGTCGAGACGGGCGTGGACTCCGTCGGCGACCAGCGCGGCGGATCCGATCCTCCGGCCGACGCGGATCCGGTAGATCGCGACGGCCTCGTTCCCCGCGAAGCCGATCAGTCCAGCGGCGACGAGCAGCCAGGGCGCCTCGACGTGGCGGGGATGGATGAAGCGGTCGATCGCCTCGGCTCCGGCGATCACGGCGGAAAGCGCGACGACGAAGACGATGAACAGGCCGGCGAGATCCTCCGCGCGCCCGTACCCGTAGGTGTGCCGGCGGGTCGCCGCACGGCGTCCGAGCACGAAGGCGATCCACAGCGGCACCGCGGTGAGGGCGTCGGCGAAGTTGTGGATGGTGTCGGCGAGGAGGGCGACCGATCCCGTGACGACGACGAGAGCGGCCTGCAGGATCGTCGTGCCGAGCAGCACGAACAGGGAGATCTTCAGCGCGCGGACGCCCGCGCGGCTCGCTTCGAGGGCGTCGTCGATCGAGTCCGCCGCATCGTGCGAGTGGGGGACGAACAGGTCGTACAGGAATCCGCGGACCCCGCCGTGGGGATGGTCGTGGTCGTGGTCGTGGTCGTGGCCGTGTTCGTGTTCGTGTTCGTGGCCGTCGTGTTCGTGGCCGTCGTGCTGGTGTCCGTGTGCGTGGTCGAGTCCGGGGGCAGGGTCGTGCCGGTGGACCCGGGCGTGCTCCGGATCGGCGCTCGTACTCATGAGCCGGTGCCCGTCGCCCGGTGGTGGTGGGGGACCCCGCCGTCCGACACGGTGTGCTCGGCCTGCCGCACGGCGTCGTTGACGAGCTCGGAGGCGTGCTCATCGGCGAGACGGTAGAACACCGTCGTGCCGTCGCGACGGGTGAGCACCATCCGCGCCAGACGCAGCTTCGCAAGGTGCTGCGACACCGCGGCCGCGGGTTTGCCCACGGCGTCCGCGAGCGCATTCACCGAGAGTTCCGCACCGCCGCGCAGCGCGAGGATGATCCGCACCCGCGTGGCATCCGCGAGCATCGCGAACACCTCCACCGCGAGCTCGACGAACTCCGACTCGGGTCCCAGTCCGCAAATCTGCTTATCTACGTGCACACGCAGATTATGTCATGGGCGTTCGACGGCTCCGCGGTCGGACTCGCGGACCCCGTCACGGGCACTCCCGGAGCGAGGCGAGTCGGGTTCGCTCCGCCCGGACCGAAGCGGGGATGATGGATCCATGGCCGATTCCCCCTCCTGCGGTCCCGACTGCGCCTGCGGCGCTCCGCCGCGCTCCGTTCTCACAGGCCACCGTGCCGTGCTGCCCCTGCTCGGCGCGCCGAGCGCGGACGAGGAGAGGGCCGCCGGGCGGCACCTGATCGCTCAGGCGCGGGTCCCGGCCGGATCCTTCGTCATGGGCGACTCCTCGGGCGACGAGAACCGCGGCGACGGCGAGACTCCCCGGCACCGGGTCGCGCTGGAGGGGTTCGAGATCGACGCGACCACGGTCGCGAACGCCGACTTCGCCCGCTTCGTCGAGGCCACCGGGTATCGCACCGAGGCCGAGGTCTTCGGGTTCTCGGCCGTGTTCCACCTGGCCGTGAGCGCTCCCGACGCCGACGTGATGGGCCCCGCCGCCGGCACCCCGTGGTGGTACGGCGTGCGCGGCGCGGACTGGGCGCACCCGGGTGGATCCCGCTCGGATCTGGACGGGCTCGCCGACCACCCGGTCGTGCATGTGAGCTGGAACGACGCGGTGGCGTATTGCGCCTGGGCCGGCCGGCGGCTGCCCACCGAGGCGGAGTGGGAATACGCCGCCCGCGGAGGGATCGACGGGGCGAAGTATCCCTGGGGCGACGCGGAGCCGGACGACGGCGGCTGGCGCACGAACATCTGGCAGGGCGCGTTCCCGAGGGAGAACACCCTCGACGACGGCTGGCTGACCACCGCTCCCGTGCGGGCCTTCTCCCCGAACGGCTACGGCCTCTTCCAGCCGGTCGGCAACGTCTGGGAGTGGTGTGCGGACTGGTTCGATCCGCGAGCCTACGAGCGGTCGGCCGAAGCGGATCCGCGTGGCCCCTCGCTCGGTGCGGCGCGGGTGCTGCGCGGCGGCAGCTACCTCTGCCACATCTCCTACTGCAACCGCTACCGCAACTCCGCGCGCAGCTCGAACACCCCCGATTCGTCGATGGGCAACGCCGGATTCCGCACCGTCTCGCTCCGAACGGAGAACGCATGAGCACCAGCCGCTTCCCCCGGCGCGTCTACGACCGCGGCGAGGAGCCGGACGCCCGGTTCACGCTCGCGAACGAGCGCACCTTCCTCGCCTGGATCCGCACCTCCCTCGCGCTGCTCGCGGGCGGTGTCGCGCTCGAGGCCCTGGGGCTGGGGATGCACCCCGGATTCCGGCACGCGGCGTCGATCCTGCTGATCGTGGCGGGGCTGTTGACCCCGGTGCAGGCGTGGCTGGGATGGATGCGCACCGAGCGGTCGCTGCGGGAGTCGACGCCCCTGGGCCCGCCGTGGATCGCGATCCCGCTGGTGATCGTCGTCGTCGCGACCGGCGTGCTGGTGCTGCTCGGGGTGCTGCTGGCGTGAGCGGGGATCCCGAACGGGTCTTCGACCCCGGCCTGCAGCCCGAGCGCACCGCCCTGGCGTGGCGGCGCACGGCGCTCGCGCTCGCCGGGGGATCCGTCGTGATCATGCGGATCCTCCCGTCCGTGATCGGCGGGGCGGCGCTCGTGCTCGGCTTCGCAGGGCTCGCCCTCGCCGTGGTGGTGCTGGTCGGCTCGCATCGGCGCTACCGGCGCCAGCACCGGGCGCTCACCTCGACCGAGCCCGTCGTGCTGCGCTCGGGCTGGCCGGTCGCCGCGCTGACCGGCGCGACGCTCCTCGTCGGCGTGCTCTGCCTGCTGTTCGTGCTCGGCCGGGGCTGAACGCCGCGGGGCTCGCATCATGACGAAGCGGCCCGTCCCTCTCGGGGCGGGCCGCTTCGTCATGCGGGCCGGGTCAGGAGGTGAGCGCGAGCCGGCGGGCCTCGAGCTCGTCGGCGACCTTCCTCACGTCGCGCGGGTAGGTGCGGTACAGGATCCCCAGCACGGCCGCGTTGACGAGCATGAGGATCACGAGCACCCAGAGGAACACGGCCTGCAGGCCGAGCGCGTTCGCGAGGAAGCCCGCGCCGATCGAGAAGACGGCCCAGCCGATCGCCTCGAAGATCGTGATCATGATCGCGAACGCCTGGCCGCGCAGCTCGGGCAGCGTGATCGCCATGATGATCGGCCGGTTGACCCCCGGGTTCATGCCCTGCGCGATCCCCATGAGTCCCCAGATCAGCGCGTAGACGCCGATGCCGGTGTAGGCGAACTGGGTGCCGAAGAACGCGACGACCGCGAACAGCACCTGCGCGGCCTGGATGTAGGCGACACGGCCGCGCTGCGGCGCCCGACGGTCGAGCACGCCGACGAGGAAGCCCCCGCCGAGCGTGCCGAGGAAGTAGCCGATGCCGAAGGGGAGCGCCGCGATCGCGGCGGTGGCGTTGTCGAACCCGCGCACCGTGACGAGGAACTGGATCCCGAACACGCCGATCAGCAGGTGCCCGGAGAGCAGCCGGGAGATCATCATCACCACGTAGGAGGGGACGCGGAACAGCGACATCACGCTGCGGAAGGTGGGCTTGACCTCGGCGCGCTTCTCGGCGTCCAGGCCGGCGAGCTGCTTCTCCGCGGCCCCGACGCCCGGATCCTTGAAGAGCGCCAGGATCGCCGCACCCGCGAGGATGCAGACGCCGCCGAGCGCCCACATGCCCCAGCGCCAGCCGTCGGCGAAGTGCGAGAGCTGCGCGATGAGCGGGCTGAGGACCGCGCCGATGCCCGCGGCGGCGCCGTAGAAGATGCCGACGGCGCGGGCGCGGTTCTTGTCGTCGAAGAGGTCCGAGACCACGGCGTTCGCGATCGGCTGGGCGCCGATGAGCGCGGCCGCCATCAGGGTGTTGAAGATCAGGAGGGCCAGGAAGTCGTTCGAGAAGCCCGCGGCGATGCCGAAGACCCCGGCCAGTGCGGTGCTGAGCGCGAGCGCGGTGCGGCGCGACGTCCGGCTCGAGATCCAGACCCAGGCGGGTCCGAACGGCACCGAGATGATCTTCCCGGCGGCGGCGAGGAGGCCCAGGTGGCCGTTGTCGAGGCCGAGGGCCTTGGCGATCGTCGGGAACAGCGTCGTGGTCAGGCCGCCCTCGGTGCCGTCGACCACGAGCATGCCGGTGAGCGTGAAGAGATTGCGCCAGCGGTGCGGCACGTGCGCCGCCTTCTCGGCGCGGACCACGGACGTGGGAGTCGTCGCGGCGGGCGCGAGGGGCGGGGCGGAATCGGGAGCGGACATAGGGGTCTCCTGGATCATCGTCGATCGTCGAGCGGGTGGATGCGGAAGGGGGAAGGAAGGGAACGCGAAGGGGAGGGCGTCAGAGGGTCGCGAGCTCTCGGGCGACGCCGTGCAGCAGCGCCGGAGGCAGGGCGATCGTCGCCGCGAGCTGATAGAGCGACGTGCTGCCGAGCATGCCGAGGGTCTCGGTGTGCACGAGCTGCGGCACCGCGCACCGCAGGACCTCGACGGCGAGCGGGTGCGAGAGCAGCTCGGGCAGCGGCGTGCCGAGCCCGAACCGTCCGGCCGGGAACGCGTCCAGCGGCGGGAGCGGCTGGGCCGCAGCGGTCGCGAGCGCGGCCTGTGCGGCGACGAGCAGGTGCTCCTCGCCGGGCTCCGCGTCCGAGGGGATCCCGAGCCGCGCGTACTGGCTCTCCGGGGCGTCGTTCTCGTGCAGGAGCCGCGCGAGCAGGCGGAGCATCCGCAGTTCCAGTGCGGGATCGTCCAGGGGATGCTGCTGCTGCGGATCCTCCTGCAGATCGAAGAGCAGCGTTCCGTGCAGGAACGGGCTCACCATCGCCGTGCCGTGCAGCCGCAGCGGGCGGATGCCTTTCATGAACGGGAACGGCTCGGCGAGCTCCGCGCCGGCGAACTCCGCGGGTGTGAACCGTCCGCGCATGTGCGTCGGCATGAGGGTGTACTCCTCCAGCGGCGCGTTCTCCGGCGTCGCGCACGCGCGCAGGTAGACATAGCGGCCGTCCGTGACGTTGACGTGTCCTCCGTGGATGCCGAAGAGCGCGCCCTCGTGGGCCTGCGCGGCGGAGGCGCCCGTGTCCTCACGGGTCTCGGAACCACCGGTGCGGAGCGCGATCCCGAGCATGTCGTCCGTGGGGGCGACGCCGAAGAGGTCCAGCAGCGTCGGGGCGATGTCGATGGTCTGCACCAGGTCGTCGTTGCGCGTGCCGGCCTGGCCCGTGCGGGGATCCCAGAGGAAGGCGGGAAGATGCACGAGCTCCTCGAACCAGGGCTGCACGCTCTTCGCCCACCAGCCGTGCTCTCCGAGGAGGAACCCGTGGTCGGTGTTCACGAGCAGCAGGGTGTCGTCCCACATGTCGTGCTCGTCCATGAAGTCCAGCACCCGGCCCAGCGATCGGTCGCACATCGAGACGAGGGCCTTGTATTCGGAGCGGGCGTGCTCGACCTGATCCTCGGGCTCGGTGACCTTCGCATACGGCGGCCAGTCGAACTCGGGGCCCTCGTAGCGATGCGGGTAGAGCCGGCGGTACTCCTCGTAGGTGAAGAACGGCTCGTGCGGGTCGAAGCACTCGATCTGCAGGAACCACTTGTCCGTGTCCGCGTTGGTGGCAAGGAACTCCAGCCCGGCATCGAACGTGCGGGTCTGCGGATGGTCCGTCTCGCGGGCGAGGTACCCGCGGTTGATGGCGTCCTGGCGGTGCAGGCGGTCCTTGAATCCGGTCGTGGGCCCCATCGCCGCGACATCGGCCTTCCACGTGTCGCCCTCCTGACCGCGGAAGAACTCCCAGGTCGTATAGCGGGTGTGGTAGGTCGCGCCGCCGTCCTCCCAGTAGTGCGGATGATCGCTCGCGAGGTGGGTGTGCACGCCCGCCTTTCCGAGCATCTCGGGCATCGAGTCGTCCCAGGGTTCGAGCGGGCCCCACGAGCGGTGCAGGAAGTTGTGCCGTCCGGTGTGCAGCTCGCGCCGCGCGGGCATGCACGGCATGGATCCGGCGTAGAAGCGATCGAACGTCACGGTGCGTTCGGCGAGGCGGCGGAAGCTCGGGGCGTGGATCTCGTCCGAGCCGTAGGGCGGCAGCATGTGCCGGTTCAGGCTGTCGAACATGACCATGATCGCGCGCATCAGCGGGTCGCTCCGCTCGCGGGCGTCCCGGTGGCGACAGGGTCCGAGGGCGCCGGGTTCGCGGCGCGCCGGTCGGAGGCGGCCTGGGCGGATCCGATCACGCCGTCGAGCAGGTCGCGGCGCAGCTCGCGCAGCATGTCCATGTAGCGGTCGATCGCCGCCATGCCATAGACGTGCAGGCGCTCGTTGAAGGCGGCGGCGAACTCGTAGTCGAACTCGACGTCGGGGGCGACCTGCAGGGTGCGGTCGCGGAGGCGGAAGCGCGCGACCTGGTCCTCGCGGGCGGCGAGCTCGGTCTCGATGAGGCCGATGAGCTGCTCCCGGGTCATGAACCCCGCGAAGCTGAGGCGTGCGCCGAACTCGGGATCCTGGAAGCGGCTCGGCGGGCTGTAGCGGCCGGTCAGCCAGTCGAGCAGGACGGTCATGCCCTCGGGGGTGACGCGGTAGATCTTGGCGTCCTGGGCGCCGGGCCGGTCGTCGACGGTGAAGACGACCCATCCGCGCTCGACCATGCCGGCGAGCGAGCGGTACACCTGGCTCATCGTCGTGTTCGAGCGCAGGAAGCGGCCGTGCGTGTCGAGGTAGCGCTTGATCTCGTAGCCGGTGGACGGCTTCTCGCCGATCAGGCCGAGGAGGAGGTGCTCGAGCTTCATTGATCCAACCTATGACTCTTGTGTCATCCTCGCGATGACAGACCGAGGATGACACAAGAGTCATGGGTGCGTCAAGAGCCGGCCTCGGCGACGGCGCAGAGGTCCGGGGCGTACGGTGGCGATGTGGAGACTCTCGACCCCCTGCCCGACCATCCCGCGCCCGACAACCCGCAGGGCAAGCTCGTGCTGCTGCGCCACGGCGAGACCGAATGGTCGCGCAGCGGGCGGCACACGGGGCGCACCGACATCCCGCTCACCCCGCGCGGAGAGGAGCTGGCCCGGCTCGCGGGAGCGCTCGTGACGGGCTACGACTTCCGGCTCGTGCTGTCCTCGCCCCTGCAGCGCGCCCGCCGCACGGCCGAGCTCGCGGGCTTGCACGCCGACGTCGACCCGCTGCTCGTGGAATGGGACTACGGCGGCTACGAGGGGCGCACCACCAAGGACATCCGTGCCGAGCTCGGCTACAACTGGAGCGCGTTCACGCACGGCGTGATCCGCGGCGAGACCCCGGGGGAGACCGTCGAGGAGGTCGCCGCGCGGGCCTCCCGGGTGCTCACCCGGGTGCTGCCCGCGATGGTCGACGGCGACGTCGCGCTGATCGCCCACGGTCACTATCTGCGGATCCTGACGGCGGTGTTCCTGCGTCAGGCGCCGCGCTTCGGCGCCGCGATCACGCTCGACGCCGGATCCGTCTCGGTGCTCGGCTTCACCCGGGAGCAGCCGGCGATCCTGGCCTGGAACCACGGGCCGCAGCTGCCGCTGGCGCCGTCCGAGTCCTGAGAGAGGGATTCGACGCTGGTTGTCCACAGATCTCGTTCTCGCCCCCTGACCGCCGCACGTGCGTTCTCGTCTGGAGGCATGACCAGAACCGCCGATCCGTACCTCGTCCGCAGCGGCGAGATCGTCGATCGGTGTCGTGAGCTCGACCGTCGGATCGCGGCGCTCGAGGCGGAGAGGTCCGCGCTGCTCGGGTAACGCGTCCAGCTGCTGCTCGACGAGGTGCCTCCGGGCGCCGTCGGGTTCGAGAGCGCGGAGCGGTCCATGTTCGCCGAGGTGGCCGCCGCTCTGCACATCTCCCGGGCGGCGGCCTCCCGCCCCCTCAATTGAGTCGTCCCCCTGAGCACGGCCTATGGCTCGTGCTCAGGGGGACGACTCGGAGGAGAAGGATTCAGGGCCCGACGCCGCCCGCTACAGTGAGCGCATGACCGCCCCACCGGCGTCCCGGCGCCCGTTGCTCATCACGCTCGTGGTCGTGCTCGCCGCGCTGAACGGCATCGGCAGCGCACTCGTCGGAACGCTGATCCTGCTGAGCCGGTACGACGTCCCCGCGGACGACGTGCTCGCGGTGTCGCTGATCGGCGCGGCCGTGATCCTGTTCGGGTTGCTGACCCTCGCCATCGCCGGCGGCATCGGGCGCGGCAGCCGCCTCGCCCGGCTGCTGGCGTCGCTCTATCTCGGCGCCCAGCTGCTGCTCGGCGTGCTGACCTTCACCCTCACCGACTGGGACTGGTGGGGCGTGGTCGGGATCGCCCTCGACCTGCTCACGCTCCTGGCGCTGTGGCTTCCTCCCGGGGCGCGCTATTTCGCGCGTCCGGCGCGGGCTGCTGATCCGGGCTGAGCGCACGCAGCACGAAGCGGGTGTGCACGAACCGCACGATCTCGATGCCGCAGATCGTCAGGATCGTGATCGTCGCGACGAGGTAGGCGGCGTCGCGCCCGGGATCCACGAGCGCGAAGAACGTCGTCGCGAGGGGAACGGTGAACACCACGACGAGGGCGAGGAACATCGCCCCGATCACCAGCACCTTGAGGCGCGTGACCGGGCGGGACAGCACCGTGAGCACCCAGATCCCGACCACGGCGAGGATCAGTGTCGCGCCCGTCCTCAGCCGGTCCGCCGGCACGCCGAGATCGGTCGCGAGGCGCGCGTACACGGTCAGGGCGAGCGCGATGAGCACACCGGCCGGGATCGCGAAGCTCAGCGAACGGCGCAGGAACCCGGGCAGGTAGCGCCGGCTGTTGGGCATCAGCGCCAGGAAGAACGCGGGGATCCCGATCGTCAGGCCATCGGTGATGGAGAGCTGCCGGGGCAGGAACGGGAACTCCATCACGAGAACGCCGAAGAGCATCGCGAGCCCGGTCGCGTAGGCGGTCTTGGTCAGGAACAGCATCGAGACGCGCTCGATGTTCGCGATCACCTGCCTGCCCTGGGCGACGACGTCCGGCAGGTGCGAGAACTGCCCGTCCAGCAGCACCAGGCGCGCGACCGCCTTCGTCGCGGGCGAGCCGGAGTTCATCGCGATGCCGATGTCGGCCGTCTTGATCGCGAGGGCGTCGTTCACGCCGTCGCCGGTCATCGCCACGACGTGGCCGTGCGACTGCAGCGCCACCACCATGCGCTTCTTCTGCTCCGGCGTGACGCGGCCGAACACCCGATGCTCGTCGAGCACCGACGCGAGTGCGGCGTCGTCGTCGGGGAGACTGCGCGCATCGAAGCCGTCCGCGGCGTCGAGCCCGACCTCGCGGGCGATCGCCGCGACCGTGCGCGGGTTGTCACCGGAGATGATCCGGATCCCGACGCCCTGCTCGCGGAAGTACGAGAGCGTGTCCGCGGCATCCTGGCGCACCTGCTCGCGGAAGGTGAGCACCACCACGGCCGCGAGGCGCTCCGGCAGGGTCTCCGCCGCGATCTGCTTCTCGGTCAGCGCCGTCCCTGCTCGGGCGAGCACGAGCGTGCGGCGGCCCGTGTCCGCGAGCCGCGACACGACCGCCCCGAGCGGGTCGGCCGGGTCGGCGGCGGCGTCGCCGAACACCATCTCGGGCGCGCCGAACACCCAGGACTCCCCGGTGCCGGGGAACGACACCGCGCTCCACTTGCGGGCCGAGGAGAACGGGATGGTCGCCGGCTCTGCGCTTCCGGGTTCGGCGACGGGGAAGGCGTCGCGCAGGGCGCGGGCCGTGGCGTTGGCGTCTGGGGCGGCGGCGTACCAGCCCAGCACGGGCCGCCAGCCGGCGGAATCGGTCGTCTCTCCGGGGTCGGCGGCGACGGGGTGGGCCTCGTCGAACGCGATCTCGCCCACCGTGAGGGTGCCGGTCTTGTCCAGGCACACGACGTCGACCCGCGCGAGGCCCTCCACGGCGGGCAGCTCGTTCACGAGCACCTTCTGCGCAGCCAGGCGGGCGGCGCCCACGGCGAACGCGATGCTCGTCATCAGCACGAGGCCGAGCGGGATCATCGCGGTGAGCGAGGCGATCGTGTTCACCACGGCCTGCACCCACGCGCCGGTGCGGAACGCCTTCTCGTAGCCGCCGGCGACCATGACCTGCGCGTTGAACACGAGCAGCCCGATCGGCCCGATGAGCCAGCTCATCCAGCGCAGCACCCGGTCCACGGAGGTGCGCAGCTCGCTCGAGACGAGGGAGAAGCGCTTGGCCTCGCCGGCGAAGCGATTGGCATAGGAATCGGCGCCGACCCGGATCACCTGTGCCCGGGCGGACCCCGCGACCACGATCGAGGCCGACAGCAGCTCGTCGCCCGGGTGCTTGTCGACCGGGTCCGACTCGCCGGTGAGCATCGACTCGTCGACCTGCAGCGCGCGCGTCGTGAGCACCCGCGCATCGGCGGCGATCTGGTCGCCCGCGCGGAGGATCAGCACGTCGTCGAGCACCACCTCTCCGGAGGCGATGTCGCGTTCCTCGCCCTCGCGCAGCACGGTGGCGTGCGGGGCGTTCAGCAGGGCGAGCTTGTCGAGCGCGGCCTTGGCGCGGAACTCCTGGATGCAGCCGATGATGGCGTTGCCGAAGGCGGCGAATCCGAACAGCGCGTCCTGCCACCGCCCCACGAGGAACAGCACGAAGAAGCACGCGAACACGATGCCGTTGAAGAGCGTGAAGACGTTCGCCCGCACGATGTTCCAGGCGCTGCGGCTGGTGTCGGCCTGGAAGGCGTTGTCGCGCCCGTCCGCGAGGCGTGCGGCGACTGCGGCGTCGTCGAGACCGGTCGCCGGGTCGGTGTCCGGGGTCGCCCGCGGTTCGGTCGCGGGCGATCCGGCAGGCGACGGTGCGGTCATGCGTCGGACCTTGTCCGCGCGGTTCTCGCGCGCGGGGGACAGGCTCCGGCCGCGGAGCAGACCTGCGGAACACCCTGCACATCGACCTGGAACACGCGGCCTCCTTCCGACGCCCCCAGTATTCCGCAGAGCGGGGCGCCGTGGGGAGGCGCCGGTCAGTCCGCGTCGTGCGTGTCGTCGCCGTGGTCGTCCGCGGGAGGGACCGGCACCGCGGGGATCGCTCCGGTGTGCCCCTCACTCGCGTAGTCGGGCCGCGGCGGCTGGCGACGCTGGTGCGCCCCCTCGCCGCCCAGACGCCCGCCGTACGGACGGCCGTGGTCGGCGAACTCGTCCCGGACGAAGACGAAGCGCCACTCGCCCGCGGTGAACCGCGCGCCCGTGTGCAGCGTCTCGACCGGTCGTCCCTCCTCCTCGGCGGCCTTCGCGATGTTCGCGCTGGTCTGCCCCTGCCCGATCATCTCCAGGTCGTAGTCGTCGTATCCGTCGTGCCGGATGACCGCGTGCACCGCCGCGAGCCCGGCGAGACGGATCTGGCAGTCCGTACCGGATCCGATGCGCGTCTCGTCGTCGACGATCTCGTGCACGAACCGGGCGTCGTCGGATGTGATCAGCAGATGCGGGTGTCCCGCACCCCAGTCGGCGTGCGTGGTGGTGCCGCGCTGCTCCTGCGTGTTCATGATCGGGCCTCCTTCGCGGAGGCCGGGCGGCACGGGCGCTGCTCCAGGACGTTCAGCCGTGCGTCGCCCTGGTCTCTCGCATACCGCGATCGTAACCCCGTCGGCAGCGCACGGCGCCGGATCCGGAAAGGCCGTGAGCGGGAGCCGTAAGCCCGGGGTCGCGGGGCGGGCGGGGTTTCCGGGGTCGTCGAGCGAGGGGAGCGGGACGAAACGCGGTGCCCTCGAAAGAGCACCGCGTTTCGTCTCGCCCCGCCTTCGGCCGTGCTCGCTCAACGACCTCGGGCGGGGGCATTCGCCATCTCGTTCGCCGGGTCGCGCCGACCCTGAGCGGCCTCAGCCGTGGTGGTCGTGCTGATGGCCCTCGTCGTGACCGTGCGCGTGGCCTCCGTCGGAGCCGTGGCCCGCGCCGTGATCGTGCCCGCACCGGCACTCGCCGTCGCCGCAGGCGCAGGCCGCGCCCTTGATCGTGCGGGGGGCGTCCAGCGAGGGATTGCGGTCGAAGAACCCGAACGGCTTGAGCCAGAACGAGATCGTGTCCGCCGGCATGATCGGCCAGTCCTCGGCGCGGGTGATGTGGTGGATCCCGAAGTTGTACCAGAGCACCACGTCCTCGTCGACGAGGTTCTCGTCGTCCGCGATCCACGCCGACATGCCGTTGTGGAGGTCGTCGACCGACTGGGTGGGGTAGTCGCCGGCCGGCCAGAACTGGTCGTCGTGATGGCGGGTCACCCAGAGGGTCTTGCCGATGACGGGGTTGCGCTTCAGGATCGGCGACGCCTCGTCGAACATCGCCGGGAACGATGCCGAGGGCACGAGCTTGTAGGCGACGGGCGCGCCCCAGGCGTTGAGCTTGCTCGGGTTCTGCACCTTCCAGCCGCGCTGGCGCTCCCAGTCGAAGCTGCGGCCCGCCTCGGACTCCGAACGGATGACCGTCGCCCGGGTGTTGAGGTCGAGGCCGAACGGGTTCGACTCCGAGATCGGCGCGGGCATCGAGTCGGACTCGATGACCGTGTTGCCGCCGCCGTCGACGTCCAGGTCGAGCCGGGCGATGAGGAAGTGCTGGTGGAACGGCGCGTAGGTGCGGGTGTCGATCGTGGTTCCCGTGGCCTTGGCGGTCTCGCCCTCGGCCATGGGGGTCGTCACCATGATGCCGGTGGCGCGCACCTCGCACTCGATGTTGCCGTCCTGGTAGAACCGCCAGTACACGAGGTACTCGTAGTTGGCGACGGTCGCGTGCACCGAGACGACGAACCGCCGCTGCCGGCGCACCTCCGTGCCCGCATCGGGGTCGACGTGCTTCCACAGCACGGCGTTGTCCTCCTCGTGCAGGCAGATCGCGTTCGTGATCGTCCAGGGCTGGCCGGCCGTGTCGGGCAGCACCGCGTCGAGGTAGGTGATCTCGCCGAGGCAGTCGCAGCCGAGCTCCAGCGAGGTGCACATGTAGCCGAGGCCCCACTCGCCGACGTCGAACGCCGTGCGGCGGTAGTGGTCGAAGCTGGAGTCGCGGTACGGCACGATCATCTCGGCGAACGAGAGCCGGTAGGCGACCTCACGGCGGGTGCCCTGATCGTCGAAGCCGACCTGGTAGATCACCGGCCCCTCGCGGTAGTTGAAGCCGAGACGGAAGTCCCAGTTCTGCCACTGGATCCGGGATCCGTCCACCGTGAACGAGACGCCCTCGGGCTGCACGATCTGCAGCGGCTTCAGGTCGGTGCGCGGCGTGATGCCGGCGAGCTCGGGCACGTACTCGCCGTGCACCTCGGGGAAGCCGAAATCGTGGTGATCCTCGATCTCGAGCACCTCGAGGGTGTTCATGTCGACGATGATCTTCAGGCCGCTCACCGGGTGCGCGTACGGGTTGCCGTCCGGCGTCGCCCGCATCCACAGGTCGACCCAGCCGAGCCGCCGATCCCGCCATTTGTCGGGGATCACCGCGCCCCCGTAGGTCCACACGTCGAAGAGCACGAGGTCGACGTCGACGCCGCGGGCCTCCAGGGCGGCGCGCACCTCGGGGTTCTCCTTCATCGCGTGGTCGCAGTCGTGGTACTCGTCGATCGTGAAGTTCGGCGTCACGCCGGGCACGTGCGTCCACGACTCGACGGCGTCGTCGGTGAGGTTGACCACGGCTTCGTACACCTCGTTGGTCTGCTTGCGCCAGAGCACCGAGAGCGACCGGCGCACGACCGGATCCCCCTCGCGCCAGGCCTTCACCTCGGCCTTGGGCGGCTCCTTGAGGATGATCGACGCGTACCGCCAGCCGGCGTCGACGCCGTGCTCCCTCGCGAGCGCGGCGGCGGTGGCGGAGAACTCGGCCCCGGTGAGCGAGTTCAGGGGGTGAGGTGAGGTCATGCTGCTCCCCGTTCGATCGTTCCTGGGCGCGCCTCATCGCGCATCCCAGCGGACTTCGAGTCTGCCATCACCGCCCGTCGCGGCGCGAGAGGCGCGGGTCCCGATCTGCGGGGCGTTCAGCCGTCGAGCAGCGCCTCGAACTCGGCCTTGACGTCGGCGCGGTACGCGTCGACGTCCAGGGTCGCGGCCGGGACGTCGCCGTCGAGGAACGCCGTCATGCCGGCCGCCAGCGCGTCGTCGTCCTGCTCGACAATGCGGATGGCACCGTCGGGGAGTGCTCCGTAGACGGATCCGAACGCCGTCGAGACGATCGGCAGCTCGCAGATCGCGGCCTCGAGCAGCACCATCGGCTGCCCCTCGTACAGGCTGGACAGGACGAAGCAGTCCGACGCCGCGAGCAGCGCGTACGGGTTGCGCTGCGCGCCGGTGAGGAAGACGGCCTCGCCGAGACCGGCGTCGTCGATCTGCTGCTGCAGGTCGACGCGCAGCGGCCCCGCGCCGACGATGAGCAGACGCGATTCGGGGTGGGCGGCGTGCACCTTCTCGAAGGAGCGGATCAGGCGGGCGTGGTTCTTCTCCGGGCTCAGCCGGCCGACGGTCACGAACCAGCGCAGCTCGCCCTCGTCGGCCTGGAGCGCCTCGTACCAGTCGGGCCGCGGCGGGATCTCCTGGTCTGCGGCCTCGAACTGCGCGTCCGACTCGGCGAAGAAGTCGCTGAGGGGGCGGCGTGCGCCGCGGGTGACGTGCTCGACGTCGGGGAAGTTGCGCACCGTGCGGAAGCGGTCCGCGGGGGCGTACTGGGCGAGTTCCGCACGGTTCAGCCGGGTGAGCTGGTGCGACACCGACACGAGCTGGTCGTACTCCGAGTACATCGCGAACACGGCCCCGAGACCCCGCTTCATGCTGGCGCGCCCGTTCACGGTGCGCTCGCGGTCGGAGGCCATCTCGTTGTGCATCCAGATGGCGCGCACCGGACCCGGGCCGTCCTCGCGCGGCGCGGGGGCGTGCAGCAGCAGGGTGGTCCACAGCGGGCCGTAGCCGCTGAAGTCGGCGACCCAGTCGAAGCGCGCATCGCCGAACACGCGCATCCACTCGTCGTTCCACAGGTTCTCGTGCCACGGCTCGGTGCCGGGGGTGCGCGGGGATCCGCGCCAATCGTCGATGCGGCGGCGCAGATGCACGGCCTTGGATCCGTTCATCCCCCCGATGCGGAACACCTGGCGCACCTCGGCGGGGATGCGCGCCTGCGTCAGCGGGTCGGTGCTGAGCCGGCGCTTCGGCAGCAGGGCGGTCACGTCGTAGCGGCTGTGGTCGATCGCGCCGAGCAGGTTCAGCGCGCTGGTGGTGATGCCGTTCGGCTTCATGCCGCCGAGGTAGACGAGAAGGCGCTTGCGGCCGTCCTGTGCGGCGGGGCGGGCGCGATAGCCCTCGCGGGCGCCGCCGAACACGATGTCGACCACGCGGGCGGTCGCCCCGCCGTCGTCGAAGGGGGTGAACCGCTCGGCCCATGAGGCGTACTGCGGGTGCGGCTCCGCGCCCTGCAGCAGCGCGGCGAGGGCGCGGCCGGTTCCGGCGGCGTCGGCGTCGACCGGGCCGGGCAGCGTGTCCAGCGGCATGTAGGTGCCGCGGCCCGAGGAGTAGAGGTCGGCGTCGGGCGTGAAGAACGCGATCGGCCGGCCGGTCGCGAGATAGTCGAAGAAGATCGACGAGTAGTCGGTGACCAGACCCGCCGAAGCTCCGAGCAGCACGTTGGTGGGGATCGTGTTCGGGGCGAGCGAGCGGGCGAGCGCCGGCCGCGACGCGGCGCGGGCATGCACGATCTGGTGCGTCTTCAACACGACGACGTACTCGTCGCCGACTCCCGCCTGCAGATCCGCCAGCTGGGCGGCCAGCTCGTCGATGTTGTCCTCGGGGTCGTCGAAGGAGCTGCCGCGCCAGGTGGGCGCGAACAGCACGATCGGCTTGCCGTCGAGCGCGACGCCGCTGCGCTCGAGCTCGGCCCGCACCGATGCCTCGTCGGCGGCGTCGAGCCGCTGACGGTCGATGCGCGGATACCCCTCCTCGATGAGCGTGCCGGGGTACACGTTGGTGAGCCGGTAGGCGCCCTCGTACATGGTCTCGGCCATGAACGGGTTCGCGGCCAGCAGGTAGTCCGACATCAGGAAGTTGCGCAGCGTGTTCGCCGACTGCACGGCGCCCGCGGGCATGTCGAAGCCCATCAGCTTGAGCGGGGTGCCGTGCCAGGTGTTCAGATAGACCTGACCCTCCCGCTTCCCGAACCAGGTGGGGAACGTCGCGTTGTTGATCAGCCAGCCGCTGACGGCCAGCGCCTGACGGTAGGACGCGGATCCGCGGCGCACGAACGAGACGCGTCGGTCGGAGCCGAACTCGGCGCGGAAGCGCTCGATCGCGTCGTCGTCGGCGATCGCCCAGACGTGGGTGAGGTGCGCATAGGCGGGGTCGGCGAGCAGGTGGCGGAAGATCGCCTCGGGGTTGCACAGCATGCCGTTGCCGGCGAACGACTCGTACAGCACCTGATCGGGGCGCACCGGACGGGAGCGCCAGAACGCGATGCGCTCGGCCTCGACCGCCCGCTTCAGGCGTCGGGCAGTGGACTTCAGGCGCCGCGCGGAGGAGGAGAGGGACACGGAACAAGGATATTGGGCGCACGCCGAGCGAACGCTCGGAGAACGTCGGGTGGACGGACGGTGACGGGGCGGCCCGTTGACAGGGACCTCGGAGCAGCGGCCCAGCAGAGGCCGCTACCCTCGGGGCGTGACCTCCTCCGCTGTCGGCACCGCCTCGGAGCGGTCCCTCCCCGCCCCGGCGCGGGTGACGGCCGATCCGCGGCGGCTCGGACTGTGGGCCGGGCTCCTGGGGCTGTTCGGGGTCGCGGCCAGCGCCGCCGGATCCTGGATCCCCTCGCTCTGGGGCGACGAGGCGGCGAGCCTCATGTCGGCGACGCGTCCGCTGTCCTCGCTCTGGCACATGCTGAGCTACGTCGACGCCGTGCACGGGCTGTACTACGTCGGACTGCACGCGTGGATCGACGTGTTCGGACCGAGCGCGTTCTCGATCCGCTTCCCGTCGGCGCTCGCGATCGGCGTGTGCACCGCGGCCGTGGTGTGGCTGTGCGGGCGGTTCGAGCGGACCTGGTTCGCCGTCGTCGCCGGGGTGTTCACCGCGCTCGAGCCCCGCCTGATCTTCGCGGGGGAGGAAGCGCGCTCGTACGCGATCGGGGCGGCGTTCGCGGCCGTCCTGCTCGTGCTCCTCGTCGAGATCGCGCGGCGGCCCGGCCGGGCGATCCGGTGGTGGGTCGGCTACGCGGCGGTGCTCACGGTCGCGGTCTGGACCTTCCTCTATTTCGCGCTCATGGTGTTCGCCGCCCTCGCGGTCGTGCTGCTGTCGCCCAAACTGCGACGACGCTGGCGAGCATGGGCTCTGAGCACCGGGATCGCCCTCCTGCTGTGCACGCCCCTGGCGTGGTTCGGCTTCCTGCAGCGCCGGCAGATCGCCTTCCTCGCGGTGCGTGAGTCGGTCACCCCCGAGGTGGTGCTGAAGAACATGTGGTTCCAGGAGTGGTGGTTCACCGCGATCGCCTGGGCCCTCATCCTCGTCGCCGTGGTCGTGTTCGTCCGCGAGGTCGTGCTCATCCGGCGCGGTGGCGGCCGGCTGTGGCGCACCCCCGGGGTGCGCCTCGAGGTGGTGGCGCTGAGCTGGATGATCGTGCCGATGGGGCTGCTGCTCGCGGTCACCCCGTTCATGGCGGTCTACACCGCCCGCTACGGAACGTTCTCGGCGCCCGGGGTGGCGATCGTGATGGCGCTCGGGGTGCGCGCACTGGCCCGGATCGGCGATCGATCCGGCGGCGGAACGGACGCGCGGGGGTGGGCCGGCTCGCGGCGCGGGGCGTGGTTCGCGTGGTTCGCGATCGCGGCGGTCGTGATCGCCGCCGTGCCGGTCGCGGTGCTGCAGCGCGGCCCCTATGCGAAGAACCAGTCGGACTGGAACGACATCTCCGCCTTCATCAGCGCGAACGCCGAGCCGGGCGACGGGATCGTGTTCGACGACGGGGCCCGGCCGTCGCAGCGCACCCGCCTGGCGAAGGCGACGGATCCCGCCGCGTTCCGCAACACCGCCGATCTGCTGCTGAAGACGCCGTATCAGAAGTCGTACACCTGGTACGACCAGACCTACGGGATCCCCCGCGCGGCGGGCATGGGTCGCTTCGACGGGGTCGAGCGGGTGTGGGTGGTCGAACTGCGCTTCGACGGCGTCGTGGACTCCTGGGGGCTCAGCGACCTGCGCGAGCTCGGCTACCGCGAGACCGCGCGCCACGACGGCGCCGGGAGCGTGATCCTGCTCTACGAGCGCTGAGGATCGGATCCGCGACAGGGGTCGTCGAGCGATCACGGGCGGAGGCAGCGCGAGACGAGACGTGGTGCCCTTGCGGGAGCACCGCGTTTCGTCTCGGTCGGCTGCGCCGTCCTCGCTCAACGTCCCCGAGGGGAGTGGTCGCTGTGCCGTGCCTGCTCAACGAACCCGAGGGGTGGGGATACTCAGCGAGCTCCCGGGCCTGCGGCGAGGACGGCGGCGTGCTCGCGACCGCGGACGATCGTGGTGCGCACCCGCGCGGTGAGGAAGACCTCGGGGCCCTCGCGGAACGGATCCGCGTCGAGCACCACGAAGTCGGCGGACGCCCCCGTGCGGAGCACGCCCAGCTCGTCCTCCCAGTGCGAGGCGTAGGCGGCGTCGCGGGTGGCGCGGCGCACCGCGTCGGCGATCGCCATCGCATTGCCGGGGACGTTCGCCGGAAGGTCCGGGTCGAACGCCGAGCGCCGCGTGGTCGCGATGAACAGGTTCGGCAGCGGGTCGAACGGCGCCGTCGGGGCGTCGGTGCCGAGCGCGAGCGTCGCGCCCGCCTCGGCGAACTCGGCCCACGGGTAGCCGCGCTCGACGCGGTCGTCGCCGAGCATCGCGCGCCAGTTGTCCTGGATCGCCGGATCGCAGTGCACGGGCTGCATCGAGGCGATGACGCCGAGGCGGGCCAGGCGCAGCGGGGTCGCGTGGTCCACGGTCTCCAGGTGCTCGATCCGGTGCCGGCGGCCGGCGCGGGGGCCGTTCGTCGCGACCGCGGCCTCGAGGGCGTCGAGCGCGAGGGCCGAGGCGGCATCGCCGATGGCGTGCATCGCGATCTGGAGGCCGGCCGCATCGGCGCGCGTGACCACGGCGGTCAGCGACGGGAGGTCCCAGAGCGCGTCGGGCTGGGAACCGTCGGCGAACGGCGCACGCATGGCCGCCGTGCAGCTGTCGATCACGCCGTCGACGAACAGCTTGATGCCGGCGATGCGGAGGCCGGGGCCGGAGTGCTCCCGGTGCAGCGCGATCGCCCGGTCGACCGCGGCGGCGTCGCCCTCGGCGGTCGCCGTGCGGTACACGGCCCAGTGCGCCGCGACGTGCATCGGCAGCACGCCGCGGTGCCGCTCCTGCACGGCGAGCATCGCGCGCAGGTCCGGCTCGCTCAGCGCCATGTCGACCGCGGCGGTGACGCCGGCGTCGAGGTAGGTGCGCAGGGCGGCCTCGAACTGCGCCTCCCGGTCGGCATCGCGCGTGAGGGCGTCCAGCCGCACGCGCAGGAAGGCGAACACCGCGTTCTCCAGCAGCATCCCGGTGGCCCGGCCGTCCGCGTCGCGCTGGATCGTGCCGCCGAGCGGATCCGGGGTCGTGTCGTCGATGCCCAGCTCCGCCAGCGCCGCGGAGTTCAGCCAGGCGGAGTGGTTGTCGTTCGCGTTCAGGTAGACGGGGCGGTCGGCGACCACGGCGTCGATCATGTCGCGGTGCGGTGCGCGTCCGCCCAGGCTGGAGAACAGCCAGCTGCGGCCGAGGAGCCGCGGCGCATCCGGGTCGGTGGCCGCCGCAGCGGCGATGCGCGCCTGGATCTCGGCGAGGTCGGGGGCGTCGTGCAGGTCCACCTGCTCGAGAGACTCGCCCAGCCCGATGAGGTGCGTGTGCGCATCGACGATGCCGGGGATCACGAGCGCCCCGTCGAGGTCGACGACGTCGTCCGCGGCGAAGGCGTCGGCGGCGGCGGTGTCCCCGACGAAGAGGATCCGGCCGTCCTCGACGATGAGCGACTGCGCCCACGGCCGGGTGTCGGAGGTGAAGATCGACCCACCCCGGTAGTGGGTGGTGCGGGTCTCGTGCGAAGTCATCAGTGCGGATCCTTTGTCGTGCGGGTGGTCAGAGCGAGGCCTGGGAGCGGGGCGACCGGCGCACCAGCAGCAGGTAGAGGACGAACGGCACGAGCAGTCCGACCGGCACCGAGAGGTCGATGCCGCCGAGCGCCGCGGCGATCGGGCCGGTGAAGACCAGGGTCGCGCTGCACATCAGCGAGGCGCCGATGCCGACGAGCACCGCGACCGCGCCCGGGATGTGCACGCCGCCGGTGAACCAGAACCGGCTGCCCCGGCTGTCGTCGGCGAGGGCCGCCCCGTCGTAGCGGTTGCGCCGCCACAGCATGTCGGCGAGGTAGACCCCCATCACCGGGGCGAGTACGGTCACCGCGAGCTGCAGGACGCTCGAGACGCTGTCGAGGAAGTTCCACACCAGCAGGGCGAACAGGGTCATCAGCACGCCGACCGTGCCGTCCAGCAGCACCGTGCGCGAGCGCGGCAGGCGGATGCCGACCGCTTGCAGGGCGAGGCCCGAGCTGTAGGCGGTCATCGCGTTGTTGGCGATGGTGCCGACGATCACCGAGATGAGGAAGATCGGAGCGAACCAGCCGGGCAGGAACTTCTCCAGTCCCGCCTCCGGATCCGACATGTCCACCGAGCTCGCCGCGAGCACGCCGACGAAGGTCGCGAGGACTCCGGGGATCACCATGCCCAGCGTCGTCCACAGTGCGACGTCGCGCACGCGGGTGGCGGCGGGCAGGTAGCGGGCGAAGTCGGCGCTGTTCGTGTAGGACAGCGGCCCGGACGCGACCAGTGCGATCCCGGCGGCCATCATCGCGACCAGGTCGAGCCCGTGCAGCGGGTGCGCGGGGGCGTAGTTCCACTGCGCGCCGCCGACGACGAACACGGCCATGCCGGCGAAGATCACCGCGAGCAGGATCGCGAGCGGCTGGTACAGGCGCATGATCAGGCCGTGGCCGTACACGCTGATCACCATGGTCGCCGCGGCGATCACGATGGCGCTGATCGCGATGGTCCACCCGTTCGATGCGACGCCGAGCCGGCCGAGCAGGCCGACCGCGACGGTCGTGGCGGCGGCCCAGTTGATCGCGAGGTAGCACACGCTGATCAGCCAGCCGGCGATCGCGACGTTGAACCGGTTGCCGGTGATGCCGTACATCGCCCGCGTGATGATCTCGCTCGGGGTTCCGGCGGCGGGCCCGGATCCGGCGACGATGCCGGTGATGACGGAGAACAGGTTGCCGATCACGATCACCAGCAGCGCCTGCCAAAGGTTCAGGCCGAGCAGCACGAGGGTCACGCCGATCACGACCGCGAGGAAGTTGACGTTGGGGGCCGCCCACACCGCGAAGAGGTCGCGGGCGCGTCCGTGCCGTTCGGCGTTCGGGATGTAGTCGATGCCGTGCGTCTCCACGCGCGTGGCGCTGTCGGTGGGGACGGGGTGCGTGAGGGCGGGGGACGGGGCCGCGGTCTCGGGGGGTGTCGTCTGCGACATGGATCCTCCAGGGCGAAAGGTCGGGTGCGCGACGTCCTTGTTCGCGCTCGACACGCAACGCTAAATAGCCAAAACGATTTGGGCAAGGAGATTCCGGGATCTATCATCGCGGCATGCGCAGACAGCGATCGACGATCCGCGATGTGGCCCGCAAGGCGGGCGTCTCGGTCACCACGGTGTCGCACACGTTCTCCGGCAACGGCGTCGTGAACGAGGCGACGCAGGCCCGCGTCCGCGCGGCCGCGACCGAGCTCGGCTACCACCCCGACGTCGTGGCGAGCGGCCTGCGCCGCAGCCGGCTCGGCGTGATCGGCCTCGTGCTGCGCCCCGCGGTGGGCGCGGAGCCGCAGCAGATCCAGGACGTCGACTACTTCCCGCGGTTCGCGGGAGCGGCCGCGCTGGCCTCGCTCGGACAGGGCTATGCGCTCATGCTCGTCGCCGACCCGACCGTGCCGCACGCGCCGACCACGGCCTGGGCGTGCGACGGCATCATCGTGACCGACCCCGTCGTCGACGACCCGCTCGTGGCGGCGCTGCGGGCCGGGGGCATGCCGTACACGCTGGTCGGGGCTGACCCCGAGGATCCGGACGATCCGCACGTCATCGACATCGCGACCGGGCCCATCACGGATCGGGTGCTGGATCACCTGGCCGCCGCCGGCGCGACGCGCATCGCGCTGGTCCTGGGCACGGATCCGATCGAGTGGAACGCGGCGACCGAACGGCGCTACCGCGAGCGCACCCCGCCCGCGGACCAGCTGGTGCGTCACGTGCCGGAGCGCTCCGACCCGTCGGAGGGCGCGGCCGCGGCCGACGAGCTGCTCGCCCTGCCCGAGCCGCCCGACGGCGTGTACTGCATGACGAGCGACCATGCGCGCGCGCTCGTGGACCGGCTCGTCGCGCGGGGGGTGCGCGTCCCGGAGGACGTGCGCGTCGTCTGCGGATCCGACGCCGACAGTCTGCGCAACTCCGTGCCCGAGATCACCGCCGTCGATCTGCAGCCGCAGGCCCTCGGCCGGCAGGCCGCGGCGGAGCTGCTGCGGCAGCTCGAGCCGGGGCTCGCGCTGGAGGTGCCGGAGCCCGAGCACGGGACCCTGGTCGAGCGGAGGTCGAGCCGGGTCTGAGAGCCCGCGCCCGGGGCTACCGTTCCGGGAGGAAGCCCGTGAGGGCGTCGGCGAGTCCCGCGGCGTCGTCGCCCGCCCACGCGATGACCCCGTCCGGGCGCACCAGCGCGAGCGAGGCCGGTGCGTCGGCGGTCGTGAAAACCCGCACCCCGTCCCGAGCCGCGGATGCGGGCGCGGCGGCATCGGGTCGATGCGCGAGCACGAAGGCGCCGTCGGCCGCGGCGTCGAAGTACGAGCCGGTCTCCCCGGGTGCGCCCGCCCAGTCGGCCGCGAACGAGCCGGCGAGCTCGCCCGGGACGCCGTATCCGACCACCTCGCCGGAGAGCACGCGCACCATCTCGGTCGCGCCGTCGGGGGTGTCGATCAGGCGGCGCACCAGCCGGCCCGCGGCGCGGGAGCGCTCGTCCGTGCGCATCACGGCGACCTGCGCGCGGCTCCAGTCCAGGATGCGCTCGGCCTCCGGGCGGCGCTCTTGCTCGTAGTCCTCGAGCACGCGCTCCGGCAGGCGGCCGGCGATCACCCCGCCCAGACGCCACCCCAGCGCCGTGGCGTCGAGCATGCCCAGGGAGAGGCCCTGGCCGCCGAACGGCGGGTGCACGTGGGCGGCGTCGCCGGCGAGCAGGACGCGCCCCCGGCGGTAGTGGTCGGCCGCGCGCGTGTTGTCCGTGAACCGGGTCGCGCTGAGCACGGCGGTGACCGTGGCGTCGACGCCGGTGACGGCGCGGATCGCCCGCGTGAGCTCCGCGGCGGTGATCTCCGCCGTGCGATCGGCCGGCGCCCCGTCGAACTCCGCCGTGAGGATCAGGTTGTTCGGCATGCGCCGGAACACCCCTGTCGGCGTGATGTGCCAGCCGAGCGGGACGTCATCGAGGCCGTCGCCGGCGACCAGGGCCTGATACCCGGTCATGACGCCGTCCAGCCCCGGGAAGCCGAAGCCCGCGCTCTTGCGCACCGTGCTGCGGCCCCCGTCGGCGCCGACGACCCACAGCGCCTCGAGCTCGCCGGCGTCGCTGTGCACGACGACGTGGTCGGCGTGCGGGGTCACCCCCGTCACGGTCACGCCCTGGCGCACCTCCACGCCGCGTTCCACGAGCCGCTCGCGCAGCACGGCCTGCACCTGCTGCTGGGCCACGAGGGCCGAGTCGGAGCTGCGGCCGAGCTCGTCCCAGCGCACCAGGTCGGGCCGCAGGGTCATCCCGGCCACATGCCCCGCGAAGCGCGGCGGGGTGAACGGCGCGGGCTCCGGCTGCGGCGCGCCCGGAAGGCTCGGGCTGCGCGGGCCGAGGGGGGCCGTCGCCCGGGGGTCGTCCCCGGCGAAGGCGACGCCGCGACGGCGCAGCGCGTCGGCCGCCCGGGCGTTGAGAGACCCGGCCTTGATGGTGGGATCGACCGTCTCGAAGCGCTCCAGCACCAGCGGATCCGCGCCGGCGAGGGAGAGCTCGAGGGCGAGCATCAGGCCCACCGGTCCGCCTCCGACGATGATCGCGTCGTTCATTCCGTCCATCCACATGGTCCCGCTCCTCTTGATTAGGTTGAACATAAAACTAGGTCGAACCCAATATTGCTAGACTGGCCGCATGACGTCAAGCCCGGAAGTGCCGGATCCGCGCCGCGCTGCGGACGAGGGCGGAATGAGCGCCAAGCAGCGTCGCCGCGAGCGCATCTCCGGCGCCGCGATGATGCTCTTCGCCGAGCGCGGCTTCGACGGGGTGTCGATCGCCGAGATCGCGGACGCCGCAGGAGTCTCGAAGATGACGGTGACCAATCACTTCCCGCTCAAGGAGGACCTGGTCTTCGACGAGTTCGACGGCGATGTGCGTCGAGTCGCCGGGGTCATCGCCGGGGTCTCGTCGGTCCTGGAGGCGGTGGACGCGATCGAGGGGTACTGCGTCGAGCGCGAGCGGACCGGAGGCACCGCGCGCGCACTCGCGACGGCCGATCCCGATGCGTGGCGGGGCTTCGCCGCCCTCGTGCTCGGCAGCAGGGCCCTCACCCTGCGGTTCCACGCGCAGTACCTCGACGTCAGGGACGCGATCGACGCGGCGCTGCCGGAAACGCTCCCCGAAGCGGAGTGCGCCGTCGTCGCGTGGATGCTCGCCGAGGCGGTGCACCTCGTGGACTGGTGGCCCTATGGGCAGGTCGCTCGCGGGGCGACCTCTCCGGCGATCCGCGCGGGCCGCGCCGAGGTGCGTGTTCGCGCGTTCGCGGCGCTCCGTGACGGGCTCGGCGCCGCGAGCGGGAGCGCCGCGGATCCCGTCCGTCCCCGGTGAGACGGATCCGCGGCGCCGCGCTCAGCCGGCCGCGACGTTCGCCGCGGCCACGACGGCTCTGAGGGTCGCGGTCAGCACGGAGCGATCCCTGCCGGCGGTCCAGCCCGTTCCCCGCGCGCCGCGGTACTCGATGAGCGTCAGCGCCTCGGCGTCGGTCCCCGCGCCCAGGCTCGTCTGCTGCAGGTCGAGGACCTCGATGGGCATGCCGTGCGCCGCGAGCTCCGCGGTCAGCGCCTCGACGGGGCCGACGCCCGGATGCACGGCCGCGTGCTCCACCCCGTCCACCCGCAGCCGGAGCGCGGTGCGCGGCTGCGGCTCCGCCGCCTCGATCTGCGCCGCAGCCAGCACGACCCGCGCGTCATCCCGGGGCGAGAGGTAGGCGTCCTCGAAGATTCTCCGGAGCTCCTCGGCGCCGAGTTCCAGGCCGCTCTCGTCGGCGCGGCGCTGCACGTGGCCCGCCAGGTCGAGCTGCAGCCGGCGCGGGAGCCGGATCCCGAACTCCGTCTCGAGCAGGTAGGCGATGCCGCCCTTGCCCGACTGCGAGTTGACGCGGATCACCGCGTCGTAGGAACGGCCGAGGTCGGCCGGGTCGACGGGGAGGTAGGGGACGCGCCAGGCGATCTCGCGCTCGGAGCGTCCCTCCCGCGCAGCGCGCGCCCGGTGCTCCGCGAACCCCTTGCGGATGGCGTCCTGATGCGTGCCGCTGAACGCCGTGTGCACGAGGTCGCCGACGTAGGGATGGCGGGGGTGCACCTCGATGCGGTTGCTGTGCTCGACCGTGCGCCGGATCTCGTCGATGTCGGAGAAGTCGATCATCGGGTCGATGCCCTGGGCGTGCAGGTTCAGCGCGAGGGTGACGAGGTCGACATTGCCCGTGCGCTCGCCGTTGCCGAACAGGCAGCCCTCGACGCGCTGCGCCCCGGCGAGCACCGCGAGCTCCGCGCACGCGACGCCGGTGCCGCGGTCGTTGTGCGGATGCACCGACAGGATGACGCCGTCGCGACGGGCGAGGTGGCGGTGCATGTACTCGATCTGATCCGCGTAGACGTTGGGGGTCGCGATCTCGACCGTCGCCGGCAGGTTCAGGATCACCGGCCGCTCCGGCGTCGCATCCCAGAGGGCCGTCATGGCGTCGCAGATCTCGAGCGCATAGTCGGGCTCGGTGAGCATGAACACCTCGGGGGAGAACTCGAAGCGCACGTGCGGCAGGTCCCCGGCGAGATCGAGCGCGTCGCGCCCGGCTTCGAGGATCAGGGCCCGCAGCGCATCCCGGTCCCGTCCGAGCACCGTCTCCCGCCAGATCGGGGCCGTCGCGGTGTAGAGGTGGATCACGACCGGGTTGCGGATGCCGCGGATCGCCTCGACCGTGCGGGCGATGAGGTCGCGCCGGGCGGCGGTGAACACGACGATCGTGACGTCGTCCGGGGCGACGTCGTGCTCGGCGATGAGGCGGACGAAGTCGAAGTCGGTCTGCGAGGCGGAGGGGTAGCCGACCTCGATCTCCTTGTAGCCCATCGCGACCATGAGGTCGAAGAGACGTCGTTTACGGGCCGGATCCATCGGCTCCGCGAGCGCCTGATTGCCGTCGCGGAGGTCGACGGGGACCCAGAGCGGTGCGGCGGTGAGACGTCGTGACGGCCATCGGCGCTCGGCGTCGGCGAGCGGGACCTCGACGCGGTAGTAGGGGTCGGTGTAGCGGTGGGAGGGCATCTGCGAATGCCGCTGACGATTCCACGCGGGGGCGTCGGCGGGGAGGGGGCCGGCCGGCGTGGAGATGCCGGGGAAGGCGGTGCTGCTCATGGTTGTCGGTTCCTTCGACTGCGGTTTCGGCGACCGGCGCGGCGCATCAGCCACGACGGGGGCGCCGGTCCGGTCAGACCCCGTCGTGGCGGAGAAGAAGAAGCGCTGTGCGCAGGAGCATGCAGGCAGTGTAGCGTTAACTCCTCAGACAAGTTGAGGAGTTGAGATGTCGGGAGCCCATGCGCCGGGGAGTGGTGCCGTGCAGCGCACATCGATGGCCGATCAGGCGGCAGAGGTGCTCCTCGGCCGGATCCGCGCCGAGGAGTGGGCTCTCGGGGCGCGACTGCCGGGGGAGACGACGCTCGCGGCGCAGCTCGGCGTGGGACGCTCGACCGTGCGCGAGGCGATCCGGCAGCTCTCCGGACGAGGGGTTCTCGCCGCACGGCAGGGCGCCGGAGTCTTCGTCGCGGCGCTCGACGCACGCGACGACTGGGATGCGGTGCTGCAGCGCGCCGACATCGTGAGCGTGATCGAGGCGCGGACCGCGATCGAGAGCGAGGCGGCCGCCCTCGCCGCGGAGCGGCGCACCGCGACCGATCTGCGGGCGATCCGGCGCGCCCTGAAGGTCAGAGAGCAGCGCCGCGCGGATCTCGAGGAGCACGTCGACGCCGACCTCGCCTTCCACCGGGCGATCGTCGTCGCGGCGGCGAACCCGATCCTCATCGAGCTGTTCGACGGGTTCACCCCGCGGCTGCGGCAGACGATGGTCGCGATGCTGCGGATCCGCACGATCTTCGGCGGCGCCGAGGACCATGCGGCCCACGAGCGCCTCGCCGACGCGATCCGCGCCGGGGACGCCGCGCTCGCCGCGGGGCTCAGCCGGGAGCACCTCGCCTCGCTCAAGGACGGCCTGCGGTGAGCGCCGAGGTCGTGCGCCTGGACGCCGTGACGCTCCGCCGCGAGGGGAAGGACATCCTGCACGAGATCGGCCTCACCGTGCGCGCGGGGGAGCACTGGGCGCTGCTGGGGCCGAACGGCGCGGGCAAGAGCACGATCCTCGGGATCTGCGGGGCTCGGACGCATCCGTCGAGCGGCACCGCCGAGGTCCTCGGCCACCGGATCGGCCGCGTCGACCTGCAAGAGCTGCGCCGGCTGATCGGGCACGTCGATCCGCGGCACCCGCTGCGCTCGCCGCTGACCGTGACCGAGGTCGTGCTGACCGGGCTCACCGGCACGATCGAGACCCCGATGCGCTGGTCGCCGGAGCCTGCGCAGACCGCCCTCGCCCACGAGCTCATCGCCGACGTCGGGCTCTCGCACCGGCGCGAGGCGCTGTGGCCGACGCTCTCGCAGGGGGAGCGCGGCCGGGCGCTCATCGCACGGGCGCTCGCGTGCCGGCCGCGGCTGCTCCTGCTCGACGAGCCGATGACCGGACTCGACGTGGCTGCCCGGGAGCAGCTGCTGGAGACGATCGACGCGCTCGCGCACCGGGATCCGCAGCTCGCGTCGATCCTCGTCACGCACCACCTGGAGGATCTGCCGGAGACCACCTCGCACGCGCTCGTGATCTCCCGGGGCGAGATCGCCGCGCAGGGGCTGGTCGAGAGCGCGGTCACGACCGAGACGATCTCCCGCGCGTTCGCGCATCCGATCGAGGTCACCCGGACCGGCGCGCGCTGGTCGGCGAGGACCCGCCGCTCCCGAGGGGCGGCGGTCCCCGCCTGACCTGCCCTGGCGCGGAAACCGCGTCGTCCCCGTCAGCGCACCCTCTGGGCGCCGCTGGCGGGGACGACTCGGAGAGACCGGGGCCGGCTCAGAGCTCGGGGACGATGCGGATCGCGCCCTTGTCCGCCGACTGGGCGAAGTGCGCGTAGGCGCGCAGCGCGGGGCTCACCTCGCGGACGCGGTTCTTGGGGCGGTAGCCGCCGTTCGCCTCGAGCTGCTCGCGGCGGCGCTCCAGCACCTCCCACGGCACGTCGAGCTCGAGCTTTCGGGTGGGGATGTCGATCGAGATGATGTCGCCGTCCTCGACGAGCGCGATCATGCCGCCCGCGGCGGCCTCGGGCGAGACGTGCCCGATGGACAGGCCCGAGGTGCCGCCGGAGAAGCGCCCGTCGGTGATCAGCGCGCAGGCCTTGCCGAGTCCGCGGCCCTTGAGGAACGACGTCGGGTAGAGCATCTCCTGCATGCCGGGGCCGCCCTTGGGGCCCTCGTAGCGGATGACGACGACGTCGCCCTCCTTCACCTGCTTGTTGAGGATCTTCTCGACCGCCTCGTCCTGCGACTCGCAGACGACGGCGGGGCCGGAGAAGGTCCAGATCGACTCGTCCACGCCCGCGGTCTTCACGACCGCGCCGTTCTCGGCGATGTTGCCGTGCAGCACGCCGAGGCCGCCGTCCTTGGAGTAGGCGTGCGCGACGTCGCGGATGCAGCCGCCCTCGGCGTCGGTGTCGAGCGAGGCCCAGCGCTCGGACTGCGAGAACGCGGTCGACGAGCGTCGGCCGCCCGGTGCGGCGTGCCACAGGTCCTGCGACTCGGCCGAGGCCGAGCCGCCGCGGATGTCCCATTCGTCCAGCCACTCGCCGAGCGTCGCGGCGTGCACCGTGTGCACCTGGTCGTCGAGGAGTCCGCCGCGGCGCAGCTCGCCGAGGAGGGCGGGGATGCCTCCGGCGCGGTGCACGTCCTCCATGTAATAGGTGCGGCTGCCGGCGGAGTTCGGGGCGACCTTCGCGAGGCAGGGCACGCGGCGCGAGATCGCGTCGATCTCGGCGAGGCCGAAGTCGACGCCCGCCTCATGCGCGGCGGCGAGCAGGTGCAGGATCGTGTTGGTCGATCCGCCCATCGCGATGTCGAGCGCCATCGCGTTGCCGAACGCGGCGTGCGTGGCGATGCTCTTCGGCAGGACGCTCTCGTCGTCGCCGTCGTAGTAGCGCTTGGCGATGTCGACCACGAGCGAGCCGGCCTTCTCGTACAGCGCACGGCGGGCCGTGTGCGTGGCGAGCACCGAGCCGTTGCCGGGCAGGGAGAGCCCGATCGCCTCGGTGAGGCAGTTCATCGAGTTCGCGGTGAACATGCCGGAGCAGGATCCGCAGGTCGGGCAGGCCGACTCCTCGATGCGCAGGATGTCGGCGTCCGAGATCTTCTCGTTCACCGCGTCGCTGATCGCGTCGACGAGGTCGAGGGAGCGGACAGTGCCGTCGACGAGCGTCGCGCGGCCGGCCTCCATCGGGCCCCCGGAGACGAAGACCGTCGGGATGTTCAGGCGGAGGGCCGCGAGCAGCATGCCCGGGGTGATCTTGTCGCAGTTCGAGATGCAGACGAGGGCGTCGGCGCAGTGCGCGTTGACCATGTACTCGACCGAGTCGGCGATGAGGTCGCGCGACGGGAGCGAGTAGAGCATGCCGCCGTGGCCCATCGCGATGCCGTCGTCGACGGCGATCGTGTTGAACTCGCGCGGGATCCCGCCGGCTTCGGAGATGGCCTCGGAGACGATGCGCCCGACCGGTGCGAGGTGCGTGTGGCCGGGGACGAACTCGGTGAAGGAGTTCGCGACGGCGATGATGGGCTTGCGACCGAGGTCCGCGCCGTTCACGCCGGCGGCGCGGAAGAGGGCGCGGGCGCCGGCCATGTTGCGTCCGTGGGTGACCGTGCGAGAGCGATAAGCGACCATGGTGACCATTGTGGACCCGCCGCACGGATCTGCCGAGCCCTCGGGCGAGGAGGGCTTGTACTAGTACTCGGAGTACTGTTTTCGCATGAGCCATCACGCGAAGAGCGCAGGGGATCCGGAACCGAGGGGATCCGACCGGTCGGCTGCCCTCGGACGGCGGCGGCGCTCATGATCCGCCCGCGCACGCCTCGGCGCGAGCAGCTGGGGGAGTTCCTCGCCTCGCGGCGCCGCGCGGCGAGCCGCTCCGCCCTGGGCCTGCCGCAGGCCGCCCGCCGCGGGGACACGGGTCTCAGCCGGGAGGAGGTGGCGGCGCTCGCCGGAGTGAGCGCGAGCTGGTTCACCTGGCTCGAGCAGGGGCGCGACATCGGCGTCTCCCGCCAGGTGCTCGGCGCGGTCGCGCGCGTGCTGCAGCTGAGCCCGGCCGAGATCGACTATGTGGTGCGGCTCGCCGGCCCCGAGGAAGACGGCGCGGCCGAGGAGGCGGAGCGGATCCCGGAGCACCTGCAGCGGCTCGTCGACGCGCTCGACTTCCCGGCCTTCGTCGTCGCGAGCGACTGGGCGATCCTGGGGTGGAACGCCCCGTATGCGCGCCTGTACGAGCCGATCGCCGTCGTGGATCCCGATGATCGCAACCTGCTCTGGCTCATCTACACCGACCCGCGGCTGCGTCGGATGCTGCCCGAGTGGGACCAGGAGAGCCGGCGGTTCCTCGCCGAGTTCCGCGCGGAGTCCGGAGTGCGGCTGAGCTCGGATCGGCATCGGGCGCTCATCGAGCGGCTGCTCGAGGGGAGCGAGGACTTCCGGATCCAGTGGGCCGAGCACGCGGTCGAGCGCTTCACCTCGCGGCAGCGCGTGTTCCAGCACCCGAAGGACGGCCGGCGCGTCTTCGAGCACCACAGCCTGGTGCCCTCCGACGCGCCCGGCCTCTCGGTCGTCATGTACGTGCCCGTCTGATCCGCGGGCTCGGCAGCGACGACGATCGCGACGGGAGCAGACCCGGACACCCTTCGGGGGCGTTGAGCGAGGACGGCGTAGCCGACCGAGACGAAACGCGGTGCCCGCGGGAACGGCGGTTCCGCTCAGCGCTGCAGCCGCAGCACGGTCGTGACATGGATCCGATGCAGCGAGGAGATCCGATAGCCGAGCGACTCCAGGTGCCGCACATCGGGGGATCGCTCCGGATCCGAGCCCCGCTCGACCGCCCACACGTCCGGGGTGAGGTCTGTGGCCGTGAGGGCGTCGTTCGGCCGGGTGCGGTCCCACAGGCCCGGTTGCGTGCGGAACGACGCGATCCGAGCGGGATCCCGCAGTCGGGCGACGTCGGCCGGGTAGACGGCGGCGATGAGGCGCGGCTGCTCGGAGTCCTTCGGCCGGTCGTCGTACACGACGCTGTCGCCGGGGCGGGCGGCGCCGTGCAGATACGTGGCCGCCTCGCGCCAGTCGCTGCCGTCCTTCGCATACGGACCGCGCAGCACGACGAGATTCGGCACGAAGGCGGCGAGCATCACCGCCAGCAGGCCGGCGCCGACCGCGGTCGCCCCGGCGGGCGCCATCCTCCGCACCGCATGCGCGACCGCCCGCACGCCGAGGGCGACCAGCACCGCCGCGGCCGGCGTGCAGAACGACAGATACCGCACCGTGTACATCGGGGCGACCGTCGCGCTCGCGAGCAGGATCACGGCGGTCGGCAGCACGAGCCAGATCCCGGCGAGCAGCGCCAGCCGCGCGGCCCCGGGGTCGCGCCGGCGGGCTCGGAGCACCGCCGCCGCACCGATCGCGATGAGCGCCGCGCACGGCCAGACGGTCACCGGATCGAACCACTGCAGGGCGAGGACGTTCTCGGCCGTCGCGTAGTCGCGATGCGCGAGGAAGCCGATCTGGTTGCGCTCCGACACGGCGAGGAGCACGATCGGCGTCGCCAGCGCGACCGCCGCGACGGCCCAGCCGGCCCACACCCGGATCCGCCCGCGGTGGGCGAGAAGCACGAACACCCCGTGCACGAGCAGCAGCAGCGCCAGATAGAGGAAGACGTAGACCGCGGCGGCCGCCGCCACGGCGTAGCCCGCCCACGCCCATCGCCGGCCGTGGGTCTCCAGCAGGGTCACCAGCAGCACCGTCAGCCACACCGCGATCGCGGATCCGATCGCGTAGGAGCGGGCCTCGGCCGCCATCACCGCCGTCCGCGGCAGGAGCGCGGCGAGCAGGCCCGCGGCGAGGGCGAGCCGGGGACCGCACCACCGGCCGGCGAGCACCGCGGTGCCGGCGGCGAGCAGCCCGGCCGCGAGCGCGCTCGGCAGCCGCACCGAGAACTCGCCCGCGCCGAACAGGCCGATCCATCCGTGCAGGAACGCGTAGTAGACCCCGTGCACGCCGTCGACGTGCTGCAGCATCCGCCAGAGCTCGGGCCAGGTGCGCGAGGCCGACATGACGCTGGCCGCCTCATCGCCCCAGAACGACGGGATCCAGGATCCGAGGACTCCGGCGCACGCACCGATCAGGCCGGCGATCAGGGCGGCGCGGCGCGACCGCGCACGGTCGGTCCACGTCCGCACAGCCCGATCCTTCCGCCTGGGCCTGTGCACCGGCCGTGCGGACGGAGAGGGGTCGGCGCCGTGCAGGCGGCGGCTGGTCGGCGCCGTGCGCACATTTCAGGCTGGACGACCGTCGGTGCCGATCATCGCCGCAAGTTTCCGCGACGACCTGCTGCCCTGGCCTGAAGACAGCCTGAGTTGCGCACGGCCCCCCGATGCGGAGTCTTCGGCACGGCGTCAGACCAGCGGCAGTGGCAGCGTCAGACCAGCGGCAATCGCAGCGTCACCACGGTGCCGGAGCCCTCGGCGGAGCGCAGCGCCACAGTCCCGCCATGCCGGCGCAGGATCGCCGAGACGAGACTCAGCCCGATGCCCGAGCCGGCGACATCGCGGGCGTTCTGCGCCCGGGCGAGCTCGTCGAACACGTGCGGCAGATCGGCGCCGGGGATGCCGCGGCCGGTGTCGGCCACCTCGATCACGGCCTGACCGGCCTCTTCGCGCAGGCGCACCTCGATCGGGCCGGCATCCGCGTACTTCGCCGCGTTGCCGAGCACGTTGTCGACGGCGAGGGCCAGCAGATCCGGATCGGCAGAGATCGGCGGCACCGGCCAGGGCACGCGGGTGACGGTCAGGGCCATGCGCGCGCCGGCGGCGGGATCCTGCTGCGCGAGCGCGGAGATCGCCTCGACCAGGAGCTGCTCCAGATCGAGGGTTTCGCGCTCCAGCGGCCGCGACTCGAGGTCGGCGAGCTTGCGCAGATCGCGCACCAGGCCGCCGAGCTTCGCGGCCTGCGCGTCCACGAGCGGCCAGGATGCGGTGCTGCCCGCGTCGTTCTGGGCCGCCGCGGAGGTCGCCAGGATGGCGGTGAGGGGGTTCTTCAGCTCGTGGTCGAGCCGGGCGAGGAAGCGCGCATGGTTCTCCCGCTCCTGCTGGGCGCCGCGCGCCGCGGCCTCGGCGTGCGCGGCCTGCGCCCTGGCACGACCCCGGGCCTGCGCGGCGAGAGCGGCCAGGACTCCCAGCGCGATCACGCTGAGCAGGATCCCTGCGCCGGCCGCCACGGCGGGCAGCGCGATCCTCACCTGCACCTGACGCGTCTCCCCGGTCGCGAGCAGCAGCGCCGCGATCGCCGTGCCGAGCACGGCGGGCACGGCGCCGAGGATCCACCAGAGGCCGCGGGACCGGCGCCCCCGGGGCGGACGCGCCGGTCCGGTCGGTCCGGGGATCCCGGTCGCGGTCGGTCCGGGGCTCCCGGCCGCGGTCGGCCCGGGGATCCCGGTCGCCGCCGTCCCGGTCGGTCCGGGGATCCCGGTCGGCCCGAGGATCCCAGTCGCCGCCGTCCCGGTCGGCGCCGGCAGGGTCCGCCGGTCCGCCGGTCCGCCGGGCTCGGGGATCCCGGTCGCCCCCGTCGCGTCGGTCCGCCCGCTCATGCCGCACCCACGGGCGCCGCGAAGCGGTAGCCGAAGCTCTGCACGGTCTCCACGAACCGGGGCGCGGCGGCGTCGTCGCCGAGCACGCGGCGCAGCTCCGAGACGCGGTGGTCGACCGCCCGGCTGGACGTCGCGAAGTCGAAGCCCCAGAGCGTCTCCAGCAGGCGGTCGCGGGTGTGCACCTCGTCGGGGTGCAGCATCAGGTACTCCAGCAGGGTCATCGCCTTCGGGGTGAGCGTGAGCTCGGCGTCGTCGAGCCACGCCCGCCGCGCGGTGCGATCCAGCACGAGGCCGTGCGCGCGCAGCCGTGCGGCCGCCGCGAGCGAGGGGCCGCCGGCCGCGGTGCGGCGCAGCACCGCGCGGATGCGGGAGATGAGCTCGTGCGGGTCGAAGGGCTTGTTGAGATAGTCGTCCGCGCCCTCGTCGAGGGCCGCGCTGCGCTCCCAGGATTCGCCCACCTGGGTGAGCAGGATGATCGGCAGCCAGAGCCGGCGTCCGCGCATGCGCCGCACGAACTCGCGGCCGTCGAGGTGGGGCATGAGCACGTCGCAGACGACGAGATCGGGGGCGCGCCGCTCGACCGCGGCGAGACCCTGTGCGCCGTCCGCGGCGATCTCGACGTCGAAGCCGCTGCGCTCCAGGAACGGCCCGAGGGCGCCGGTGATGGCCTCGTCGTCGTCGACGAGCAGGATGCGGGGGCGGGCCTCGGCCATGTCAGCCCGCCGTCAGGGTGTTCGTGGATCCGATGTCGCTCACGGTCGGCGTCGCGCCCCTCCAGTGCACGACATTCGCCTCGCCGTTCACGAGCACCTTCTGCACGGCGCCGGTGAGCACGACGTTGCTGTTGCCGATGACCTCCACGATCCCGACGTCGTCGGCGACCAGCTGCGAGCCGGAGGCGTTGACGATGATCCGGTCGCAGGCGCCCTCGACGCGCACGACCATCGCATCGTCCATGAGGGAGTACTCGCCGTCGCATCGCACGGTGCGGGTGGCGGCGGCGATCACGGCGGCGCGGTCCGGCCCTCCGGGCATCGTCACGGGGGGATCCGTCACGGGCGCGGGGCTCGGCGGCTGAGAGGCCGCGCCGCCCTGCACCTCGGCGCGGCTGGTGCTGTCGGGCCGCGGGGATGACGTGGGCTTCGCCCCGTCGACGAGGCCGACCGAGCAGCCGGCGAGGGCGAGGGCTGCGGCGAGTCCGCAGAGGAGGGCCGGGATCCGGCGGAGGTTGGGCATGGTTTCTCCGGTCGTCGTCAGGTCGGGCGGGTCAGACCGCGGCGGGGATGAAGATCTCGACGCGACGGTTCAGCTGGCGACCGGCCGGGTCGTCCTGTCCGTCGATCTCGTTGGGCGCCACCGGGCGCGTCTCGCCGTAGCCGACCGGATCCATCGCCGTCTTCGCCCCGGCGTGCTGGAGGGCCGCGACCACGGAACGGGCGCGGCGCTCGCTGAGGTCCTGGTTGTCCGCGTCGTCGCCGATCGCGTCGGTGTGACCCGAGATCTCGGCGTTCGCGACCTTCTGGGCGATGAGCACCTGGGCGACCGCGGCGATCGTCTTCTCCGCGTCGGCGCGGATGTCGGCGCGGTCGAAGTCGAACAGCACGCCGTCCTGGAAGGTGATCGTGGTGCCGCACGAGGCGACGGGGGCGAGCGCGGCGATCGGCGGGAAGCTGCCGAGCCTCGCGACGGCCGGCAGCTTCGCGGCCTTCACCGTGGTGCCGTTCACCTTGGCGGTGCCGTCGCCGTAGTTCTGGATCGAGAGTCCCGGTGCCGCATAGTTGCCGGAGCCGTCGCCGAAGTTCTCGATCCTCACCGAGCCCGCCGCGTAGTTGCCGGATCCGTCGCCGAAGTTCTGGATCCGGATCCCGGGGGCGGTGTAGTTGCCGGATCCGTCGCCGAAGACCTCGACGGAGATCCGGCCGTCGGCGTAGTTGCCCGAGCCGTCGCCGAAGTTCTGGATCCGGACCGATCCCGAGGTGTAGTTCCCGGATCCGTCGCCGAAGTTCTCGATCGTGACGCCGTTGATCGTGGAGACGCCGGAGCCGTCGCCGAAGTTCTGCACGGTGCCGTCCGGGCCGGTGTAGTTGCCGGAGCCGTCGCCGTAGAGCATCGCGGATCCGGCGCCGGAGACGACCTTCCCGCCGTCGTCGCAGCGCGCGGGGGAGACGGTGACGCCGGGGACGTCGGCGAAGCTCTTGTCCACCTCGATCGCGAAGGCGTCGGCCGAGCCGGAGAGGAGCCCCAGGTCCGGCAGCCGGAACAGCGGAACCGGCGGGAACTGGCCGACGTCGTAGCCGGGCACGGTCGCCACCGCGGGCTTCGCCGCGGCCGCCGCGGAGGGAGCGGTCGACGACGGGGTCTTCTTCGCCCCGTCGCTCGGCGCGGCGGGCGAGCAGCCGGTGAGGACGAGGACGGCGAGTGCGGTCGTGGTGGCGGTGGTGAGGGCGCCGCGCCGGATCCGGTGAGGCGCGCGCTGCTGCGTGGTGCTCATGACACGAGGCTATCGAGCCCGTGTCTCCGCCCCGTCGCCGGGCTGTCGCGATCCTGCGACATCCGGGCTGATCGGATCCCCCTCCGCACCGGATCCGATCCGAGCTCCCCGGGACCGATGCGGCGTCCCGGGACTGATCCGGCTACTCGGGACCGATCCGGCTTCCCGGGACCGATCCGGCTTCCCGGGACCGATCCGGCCTCCCGGGACGGATCCGGGGTCAGGCCGGGCGCGGGCCGTAGCCGAGGCGGCGCTGCAGCTGCCGGGCGGTCTCGGCGACGGCCGTCTGGATCGCCGTCTCGTCCACCGGCGCCTCCTCTGCCCAGGTCACGGCGACGGCCGCGACCGGCCAGTCCACGTGGTCGCGCACGGCGGCGCCGACCGAGCGGAAGCCCGGGGTCACCTCACCGTCCTCGTGGGCGATGCCGTCGCGGCGGATCTCCCGCAGCAGCTCGTTCAGCTCGCGCGGGCGTGCGGGTCCGCCGCCGGTGCGCTGCGCGAACGATGCGGCATCGGGGTACAGCGCGCGCACCTGCTCGCGGGGGAGGGCGGCGAGCATGGCGCGGCCCGTCGCGGTGAGGTGCGCCGGGAGCCGCACGCCCACGTCGGTGATGAGGGCGGGGCGCCGGAGCGCGCGCTCCTCGACGATGTAGAGCACGTCGCGCCCGGTCATCACGGCGAGGTGCGCGCTCTCACCGAGGCGGTCGGCGAGGCCCGCCAGGAGCGGACGGCCGAGCCGCGCCAGCGGCTCCTGCCGCGCGTAGCCGCCGGCCAGCTCGAAGGCGCTCGTGCCGAGGCCCCAGCGGCGCTCCTGCGGCAGGTGCACGACGAAACCGTGCGCCTCGAGCGTCGCGAGCAGGTGGTAGACGGTGGAGCGGGGGATGTCGAGCTCGCGCGCCAGGGCGGAGGCCGCCACCGGTCCCGCCCGTCGCGCCAGGAACCGCAGGATCCGCAGCGTGTGCTCGGCCGCCGGCACCTGGGGCCGGTCGTCGCGGGCGCTCATCGGCGAGCCCGTCCCGGCGCCGTGGTCGGTGCGATCGGCGTTCACGCTCCCAGGATGCCATGCTCGCGACGCGCCGGGCCGTCGCCCGCGGCGGGGGCGAGCACGGCGCGGCAGGCGAGGTGCACGGCGAGGCGGGTCTCGGGATCCGTGAGGTCGACGCCGAGGAGCTCCTGCACCCGCCGGATCCGCACCGCGACCGTGTTGCGATGCAGGTTCAGCGCCGCAGCGGTCGCGACCAGGCTCGACTCCTGGTCGAGATACACCGAGAGCGTGCGCAGCAGGTCTCCGCTCGCGCCCTGCAGCGGCGCGAGCAGCGACGCCGCCGCGGGTACGAAGGTGTCGTTGCCGGTCCAGGCGAGCAGCAGTTGCTCGAGCCCGAGGCTGTCGACGCGGACGAACCACCCCGTCGCCGAGCGCGACGCCGCGATCCGGGCGGCGTCCGCGGCCTCGTCCAGGGTCACGGCGAGCCCCGCGGAGCCGCGCTGGAGCGATCCCACGCCCGTCGCGATCGCGAACGAGCGCCCCACCTCGCGGTGCAGGGAGCGCAGCCCCCGCGCGAGCCGTTCGACCGTCACCGGATCCGGCGCCTCGGAGAACGCGAGCCACCCGCTCAGCCCGCGGCCCGCGGTCGTCACGTGCGCCTCCGCGGCGATGCCGCCGAGCGCCGCGCGCACCGCGCGCAGCAGCGGCAGCGGGTCCAGCCGGCCGCGCCCGACCATCCGGAAGCCGAGATGATGTCCGGCCGTGCGCCAGCCGCGCTCGCCCATGCGGCGCTCGATGTCGTCGTCGGCGAGGCCGCGTGCGTCGACGAAGTCGCGGAGCAGGGCGGACGAGGCCGAGACGTCGTTGACCTCCGCGACCTCGTCGATGAGGATCCGCGCCGCGACGGCCGGCATCGCGATCTCCGCCGCCACCGAGAGTGCGGCGAGCTGGCTCTCGCTCAGTCCCGTGCCGAAGACGACCAGGCGCAGACCCGGCCGGCTCGGGCTGTCCACGCGCACCGAGGCGGCCGCGGCGTCGCCGGCGCGGGCGAGGTCGACCCAGGGGCGGAAGTCGATCGCCGCGTGCAGCGCCGGATCGAGCACGCCGCCCGAGGAATGCAGCACCTCGGTGCCGTCGACGAGGGCGAGGGGATGACCGAGGTTGGCGGACACCTGGCGCAGCAGGTCCGACAGGTCGCGGGCCGGGTACTCGAAGGAGCGCGCGACCTTGCGCACGTGCGAGAGGGTGAGGGCGTCCTGCGCCTGCACGAGCATCCAGCACGCCTGGGCGAGCACGATGGGCCGCTGCACGTCGAGCAGGCAGATCCCCAGCCGCTCCGCGAGCCGCTGCGCGCCGGGGTCGAACGCGCCGGCGTCCGGCATCGCGACGCCGCGGAACCCGCGCTCGCGGATCCGGCGCAGCATCGCGTCCTGCTGCCAGGGCGTCTCCGGGGCCGCGTCGAGCAGCACCGCGAGGCCGCCGTCGAGGAGCGCGGGCAGGTCGGCCTCCGCCGTCTCCACGGCGACCGCGTCCCATTCGGCGTCCTCGGGCCCGGCGATCCGGCGCAGGCCGCCGTTCTCGGGATGCGCGCGGAGGCCCGCGAGCGACAGCCGCGCGCTCATGCGGCGTCCAGCTCGGCGAGTCCGTACGTCGAGGGCAGCACGCGGCGCAGGCGCTCCGGACGTGCGAGCCACCAGTCCGGCGCGGGCAGGGAGAGGACGACCACGCGCCGCCCCGGGCCGAGGTCGGTGACCTGCAGGATCTCGCGCGACGCGGCGTCGAGCACGACGATGATCGCCGGCGCGGAGGCGAGCAGCTCTCCGTCGCTGAGCACCGCCAGGGACTCCGAGCGAGTCACGACGCGGTCGACCGCGCCGCCGGGACCCGCGATCTCGACGGACTGCACGTGCGGGTCGGCGTGGTGCGGGGAGACGCGATCGATCCGCCCCTCGGTCAGGAGCCTCGCGCCGAGCCGTGCGGCGAGCTCCGCCGGGGGCGCGAAGCGGGCGGCGAGGAAGGCTCGACCCAGCTCGAGGGCGCGGCGCTGATGTCCGGGGATCGCGTGCTCGCGGAGATCCCCGACCGTGAACCCGGCGAGCACGGCCGCGCCGGTCCCTCCCGCCTGGATGATGGCCGAGCGCACGATGCGCTCGGCGTCCACGGCGCGGTCCGTCTCGACGAGCGCGACGCCGCCGGCGCCGCTGTCGCAGGTGAACACGAGCCCCGGCACCCGGTCGACGAAGAGCGACATCTGGTCGAGCTCCGGCACGGCGCGCCCGGTGCAGTCGGCGTCCACGATCGTGCGCTCCCCGGAGAAGAGGAACGGGGCGAGGGCGTTCAGGCCGCCGCCCTCGATCGAGCAGACGGCGGGGATCCGCGTGCCCAGCCAGCGCTCCGCCGCGGCCACGAGATGGCCGAACGGCTGCAGCGACGGCAGGCGCTCGCCGAGCAGGATCGTGGAGCCCACGAAGGCGGCGCCGAAGCAGGGGGTCTCCGGATCCAGCTCGTCCACATCCGCGAGAGCGCGGGGTCCGCGGTCGTCACCGGCGAGCATCAGCTCGAGCATGGTCGTCGTGCCGCCGCCGCCGGAGCCGAGCAGTGCGCAGCCCCGTGCGAGCGCGGTCACGTCCTCGGGTCGCAGTCGCCACGCCATCGTCCCAGACTAGCTTTCCGGGCCTGTTCGCCGAGGCCCCCTCACGCGACCCGCGCCCCCCGTCAGTTACGTCCCTGCGGAGGGGTTCGGATGCGCGGAGGGGGCGTCGGCGTGCGGACGGCGGAGAGAGCCGGCTCAGGCGCCGAGCCGCTCGACCGGGAGGAACGGCTCGGCGAGGCCGAAGGCGGAGGGGCCGAACGCGGCGAGGGCGCCCTCGGTGCGCATCATGTCCGGCGTCGAGATGCCCAGCACGCGCACGCGCTGGCCGTAGCGCAGCCCCTCGGTCGTGATCGGCTCGGCCGTCTCGTGATCCACGACGCAGATGAGATCCGGCACGATCGCGACGACCTCTCCGTCGCGCCGCGCGATGAGGTTCTCGTTCTGGAACAGGATCTCGAAGACCCCGTCGCCCTCGAGCGGCGCGATCACGGCGCGTCCCTTCGCGAACCCCTCGGTGGTGCGGCGCTCGACGTCGACGACCTTGCCCACGGCGAGCTCGCGGACGTGGCTGTACAGCGTGGGCGAGAGCGTCTCGGCGATCGCCTCGAAGGGGGAGCGGTGCTGCTCGCGGGCCTCGCGGATCGCGCGGCCGAGGGCGAGCGCCATCGAGAGCGTGCGGGGCACGGCGGTGCGGCGCACGTCCGCGCCGGACATCGCGTACTCGGCGATGTGCCCGACACCGCCGAGGCGGATCGTGATCGCCCGGGCGAGCCACTCCATCTGGCGGTCGTCGTCACCGGTGTCGATGATCACGGTCTCGCCGCGCTCGCCGGCGAGGGCGAGGGGGGAGCCGTGCACGCCGTACACCGCGAACGTCTCCATGGACAGCTCGGGGAAGGCACGCCCCATCCCGTCCGCATCGACCACGGGCAGCCCGGTCTCGGCGGCGACGACGAGCGGGATCATCGAGTTGATCCCGCCGCACTCGATCGGCATCGTGGCGTCGGCCGTCCGCCCGAGGTGCGCCTCGAGCGCGCGCAGCGCGAGCGTGGGTTCGGTGCCCGCCGGGATCTTCTCGACCATCACGGTCGGCGCGCCCATCTGCGCGGTCGGGATCACGAAGAGGTCGTCGGGAAGGTCCTCCGGATCCAGGATCGTGATCGCCCCGTCGCCGAGGACGCGCTCGACGAGCTTGCTGCCGATGTAGGGGTCTCCGCCGCCGCCCGTGCCCAGCAGCGTCGCGCCGCGGGCGAGATCGGGGAGGTCGGCCGCGGTGAGCAGCCAGCTCATCGCGCCTCGATCCGCTCGCGCGACGCCTCGGGCGCCTGCTCCGGTCCGTCCGCTCCCGCACCGTGCGAGACGGTCCCGTCGAAGCGGTGGGCCGGCATGTCGTAGCCGAAGTAGCCGGGGCCGACCATCGCGAGCGCCTCGGCGGCGTGCCAGCGCTCGTCGGCGGGGGCCGCGAGCACGCGCACACGCTGCCCGTAGCGGAGGGCCTCGGTCGTGATCGGCTCTCCGGACTCGCCCTCGACGACCATGATGAGGTCCGGCGTGGTGGCGAGGATCCGCCCGTCGGCTTCGGCGACGAGGTGCTCGTTCTGGAACTGCAGGGTGAGCGCGGTGCCGCCGTCGCCCTCGATGCGGGCGCGGCCTCGGGCGAATCCGGTCGTCGTGGCGCGCTGCACGTCGACGACCTTGCCGTCGAAGAGCTCGCGCCCGGACAGCTCGCGGACCGCGGCCTCGACCGGGTCCGTCTTCGCGGCACGGGCGTCGGCGATCGCCCGCCCCACCGTGATGCACCGGGACAGCGAGCCGCCGACGAGTCCCGCTCTGGCCTGCGCGCCGGTCATCGAGAACCCGGCGATCATCGTGGAGCAGCCCATCTCGACGGTCGCGACGCGCGCGATCCGCTCCGTCCAAGTGTTGTCGACCGTCTGCAGCACCGCGATGTTGCCCTTCTCGTCGCTGAGGGCGAGCGGCGAGGCGGTGACGCCGATGAGCGTGGGCAGGACCATCTGCAGCTCGGGGAACGCGCGGCCCATGCCGTCGGCGTCCACGAGCGGCAGTCCGAGCGCCGCGGCGGCCGCGACGGGGATCGTCGAGTTCACGCCGCCCACCTCGGCGCACGCGATGTGCGTGACGGGGCGGCCCAGGTGCGCGCCGAGGGCGCGCACGGGCTCGACGACCTCGTCCAGGCTCGGGAGCTTCTCCACCATGACGGTCGGCGCGCCCATCATCGCGACGAACAGCACGTGCGCGTCGTCGGGGACCTCGGCGAGGTCGAGGACCGGGACGGGTCCGCCGGACAGCGCCTGACGGGCGAGGAGGGACCCGATGTACGGGTCGCCGCCGCCGCCGGTGCCGAACACGGCGGCGCCGCGGGCGAGATCCTCGATCTGCGCGGCGTCGATCTGCCAGCCCATCTCATGCCCCCATGTCCAGGTCGCCGACGGCTTTGGCGCGGATGCGCGTGGCGTTGCCGGGCAGGTACGGGATCGGGACCTCGTCGAAGTCGATGATCGCGACCGTGGACGGCTTCGCGCCGGCGGCGATCGCCTTGTCGACGGCCTCCGCGCGCACCGCGGCGATGGTCTCGTCGCGCGCGCCGGGGGCGATCGCGTAGACCTTGTCGATCTCACCGCCGACCTGGGCGATCGAGGCGCCGATCGCGTTCGCGACCGCGTAGTTCTCCGGGCGGTGCACGGGGCCGAACGGCTCCAGCACGTCGGGCAGCAGGATGGATCCGCCGCCGACGGCGACCACCGCGATGGGGTCGGGGGAGGTGCGCATGCGGTCGACCGCCTCCGAGACCCGCTCGGCGATGCGCGTGAGCACGCGCTGCACGAACTCCGGGTCGAGGTGCGCGACCTTCGCGGGGTCGCCGACCTGGGCGCGGCCCGCGGCGACCGCGATGTCGGTCGCCGTCAGCGTCGAGCCGCCGAAGACGAGCGCCTCGGTGCCGAGGCGGTAGCCGACCGAGGCCGGGCCGACCTCGGCCGTGGAGGTGTCGACGATGCTGCCGCCGCCGATCCCGAGCGAGAGCACGTCGGGCATGCGGAAGTTCGTGCGGATGCCGGCGACCTTGACCTCGTTCGCGGTCTCGCGGGGGAAGCCGTTGACGAGCAGGCCGATGTCCGCGGTGGTGCCGCCCACGTCGATCACCGCGCAGTCCTGCAGGCCGCTCGTGGCCGCGGCTCCGCGCATCGAGTTCGTCGGGCCGGAGGCGAAGGTGGCGACGGGGTAGCGGCGCACGTACTCGTCGTCCATGAGCGTGCCGTCGTTCTGGCTGAGGAAGATCGGCGCCTCGATGCCGTGCGCGCGGACGGCGGCGGTGAGGCCGTCGACGATCTCGGAGGCGAGCTCGCGCAGGGCGGCGTTGATGATCGTGGCGTTCTCGCGCTCGAGGATGCCGATCCGGCCGATCTCGTGCGAGAGGGAGATCGCGACGTCGTCGCCGAGGACCTCGCCGAGGATCTCGGCGGCGCGCACCTCGAGGTCGTGGTTGACCGGGCTGAAGACGGCCGAGATCGCGACCGAGCGGATCCCGTGCTCCTTCATGTCCGCGGCGATCCCGCGCAGCTCCTCGGGATCGAGCGGGGAGATCGGGCGGCCGTCGAACTCGTAGCCGCCGTGCGCGAGGTAGCTGCGCGCCTGGGCGGCCTCGAGCAGCTCGCCGGGCCAGTCGACGAGCGGCGGCAGGGCGCGGGTCGCGGGCAGACCGAGCCGGAGGGCGGCGGTGGGCGCGAGGCGGCTGGCCTGCACGAGCGCGTTGATGAAGTGCGTCGTGCCGATCATCACGGCCTCGATGTCGGATCCCTCGAACGGGTGGTGCGCGCGCAGATCCTCGATCGCCTGCACGATCCCGTCGGTCACGTCGGGGGTGGTGGAGTGCTTCACCCCGGCGAGGGTGTGGGCGCCGTCCATGAGGACGGCATCCGTGTTGGTGCCGCCGACGTCGATGCCGATGTGCATGGTTCTCGCTTTCTCGGTGTTTCTGAGACGGATGGTCCCGTCGCGGGGAATCGGAAGGCGCCGTGCCCCGCGACGGAGTCTGGGGGTCAGACCGCCGCGGTCTCCGCGGGGTCGGCCTGACGGGTGGGGACCGCGCCGACGCCGCGGACGAGGCCCAGCTTGCCCGCCGCGATGTACAGGACCATCGAGAGGAACAGGCTGATGAGGGACGGGATCCCCCAGGTCACGAAGTAGCCGACGAGGGACGAGACCAGCCAGACCACGATCGTGGCGGGGACGATGCGCGGGGCGGAAGCGGGGAGCACCCCCTCCTCGCGGCTGGCGTCGAGCTCCCCGCGCCAGCGCCGCACGACGAAGTACTCGGCGACCATGATGCCGGCGATCGGCGGGAACGCGACGCTCAGCACGATGAGGAACTGGGTGAACTGCCCGAGGATCCCGGCGGCGGCGAGGACGGATCCGACCACGCCGAGCACGATCGTCGTCGTCACGCGGTGCAGGTTCTTGCCGAACGTCGTGGACACGAAGTTCACCAGGCCCAGGGCCGAGGAGTAGAGGTTCCAGTCGTTGATCTTGAGCGTTCCCGTGATGACGATGATGAGACCGACCAGGCCGACTGAGCTCGTCACGATCGCGACGATGTCACCCGACTTCGCGGCGTGCGCGAGGAGCACCCCGGCCAGGCCGATCACGAACTCGCCCAGGGTGACGCCCACGACCGTCTGCTTGACGACGTCGGCGCGGGAGCGGTTGAAGCGGGTCATGTCGCCGGTGATGATCGCGCCCACGATGAGACCGCCGGCGACGATGCCGGTGCCGGCCCAGACGCTGATGTGCGGTCCCGGCGCGGGGCTCGTGAGCAGCGTGCCGAGGTCGTGGCGGCTGAGCTCGGAGATCACCGACCAGCCCACGAGGATGAGGAACAGCGGCACGGTGATGTTCGCGAGCCACTGCATGCCGAGGAAGCCGAACGCGACGATCGCGGTGACGGCGAGGCCGAACAGCAGGCTCCACAGCCAGGTCGGCAGCACGCCGGGCATGAGCGCGTCGAGCGACTGCGCCGAGATCGCGGACTGGATGCCGAACCAGCCGATGAGGCTGATGCCGATCGCGAGCCCGACGAGCGCCGCGCCGATCTCGCCGAAGCCGGTCCAGCGGGCGAGGAGCGCCGTGTTCAGGCCCTCGCGCTGCCCGATGAATCCGACGATGCACATGATGACCTCGAGGATCACGGATCCGAGGAGGAACGCGAGCGCCGCCTCCCCGAAGCTCATCCCGTAGCCCAGGGTGGCGCCGAGGAGGAACTGCGACAGGGCGGAGACCTGGCCGAAGCGCTGCACGGCGATGCCGAACCAGGGCTTTCGTGCTTCGGGTGTCACGCGGGAGAGGGCGAAGTCGTCGTGCGGCGCGATGCGGGCCATGGTGGTTTCCTTCGGGCGGAAGAGGATGGTGCCGCTCACGCTAGTGACGTGCCGCGCGCCCCACCATGTGCGATCTGCACTGATGTCGTCTGCTGATCGACAGGTCGCACATCCGCCGTCCCGCTCGCGGTGTGCTGGGGCCGCGGATCGTGGTCATCGCTCCCGCCGGGTGCACGGGGTCTCGACACCCGATTCAAGCGATGTGCGTGCTCGCCACGACTGTCTGTGATCACAGACAAGACGTCGTCCTGCGCCCTGTTCGAGCGGCAGGCGAGGGTGTGGAATCGTCTCATGCCCCACACTTCCCCTGTCACCGTCGGTGCGGCGCCGCTGCGCCCCGAGGATGTCGTCGCCGTCGCCCGCCACCACGCCCCGATCGTCATCGATGCGGGCGCCCTCGACCGGGTCGCCGCCGCGCGCGGCGTGATCGACGGCATGGCCGCCGACCCGAACCCGCACTACGGCGTCTCCACCGGCTTCGGGGCGCTGGCCACCACCTTCATCGCGCCCGAGCGCCGCCGCCAGCTGCAGCAGAGCCTCATCCGCTCGCACGCCGCCGGCACCGGACCCGAGGTCGAGACCGAGGTCATCCGCGCCCTCCAGCTGCTGCGCCTGCAGACCCTCGCCTCCGGCCACACCGGCGTCCGCCCGCAGGTCGTCGAGACCTACGCCGCGATGCTCAACGCGGGCATCACCCCGATCGTGCGCGAGTACGGCTCCCTCGGCTGCTCGGGCGACCTCGCCCCGCTCGCGCACATCGCGCTCGCCTCGATGGGCGAGGGCGACGTCCGCGACGCCTCCGGTGAGAAGGTGCCGGCCGCCGACGCGCTGGCCGCGGCCGGCATCGCCCCGCTGCAGCTCGTCGAGAAGGAGGGCCTCGCCCTCATCAACGGCACCGACGGCATGCTCGGCATGCTCGTCCTCGCCCTCCACGACCTCGAGGACCTCTTCCTCACGGCCGACATCTCGGCGGCCATGTCGATCGAGTCGCAGCTCGGCACCGACGCGGTCTTCGCGGCCGACCTCATGGCACTGCGCCCGCAGCTCGGCCAGGCCGTGTCCGCGGCGCACCTGCGCGCGTTCCTCGGATCCTCGCCGATGGTGCACAGCCACAAGGGCCCGGAGGACGGGCGCGTGCAGGACGCCTACTCGCTGCGCTGCTCGCCGCAGGTGCACGGCGCCGCCCGCGACACCGCATCCTACGCCGCCACCATCGCGGAGCGCGAGCTCGCGAGCGTCGTCGACAACCCCGTCGTCACCAGCGACGGACGGATCGAGTCCAACGGCAACTTCCACGGCGCGCCCGTCGCCGCCGTGCTCGACTTCCTCGCGATCTCGGTCGCCGACGTCGCCTCGGTCGCGGAGCGCCGCACCGACCGCGCTCTGGACCCGGCCCGCAGTCACGGCCTGCCGCCGTTCCTCGCCGACGAGGTCGGCGTCGACTCCGGTCTGATGATCGCTCAGTACGCCGCGGCCGGCATCGTCTCCGAGCTCAAGCGCCTCGCCGTGCCGGCCTCGGTCGACTCGATCCCGTCCTCCGCGATGCAGGAGGACCACGTCTCGATGGGCTGGGCCGCGGCCCGCAAGCTCCGCCGCGCGATCGACGGCCTCGGCCGCGTCCTCGCGATCGAGATCCTCACCGGCGCCCGCGCACTCGACCTGCGCGCGCCCCTCGAGGCCGGACCCGCCACCGGTGCGGTCCGCGACCTCGTCCGCACCGTGGCCGGCGGCCCCGGCCCCGACCGATTCCTCAGCCCTGACATGGAGGCCGTCGCTGCGCTCGTGCAGTCCGGCCAGATCGCTGCGATTGCGAAGGAGCACGCGAATGACTGACACCACCACCACCACGGCGGGCCCGACCCTGTCGGACCCGACCCGCTCCATCCGCGCCACCCGCGGCAACGAGCGCACCGCGAAGAGCTGGGGCGCCGAGGCCGCGAAGCGGATGCTCATGAACAACCTCGACCCCGAGGTCGCCGAGCACCCCGAGGACCTCGTGGTCTACGGCGGCACCGGCCGCGCCGCGCGCAGCTGGGAGGCGTACGACGCGATCGTGCGCACGCTCGACGAGCTCGAGCCCGACGAGACCCTGCTCGTGCAGTCCGGCAAGCCGGTCGGCGTGTTCCGCACGCACGAGTGGGCGCCGCGCGTGCTCATCGCCAACTCCAACCTCGTCGGCGACTGGGCCACCTGGCCCGAGTTCCGCAAGCTCGAGGCCGAGGGCCTGATGATGTACGGCCAGATGACGGCCGGATCCTGGATCTACATCGGATCCCAGGGCATCCTGCAGGGCACCTACGAGACGTTCGCGGCCGTGGCCCGCTCGCTCGGCAAGGACTCCCTCAAGGGCACGCTCTCGCTCACCGGCGGCGCCGGCGGCATGGGCGGTGCGCAGCCGCTCGCCGTCACCCTGAACGACGGCGCCTGCCTGATCGTCGACGTCGACGAGTCGCGTCTCGCGCGCCGTGTCGACCACGGCTACCTCGACGTCTACTACACCGACCTCGACGAGGCGATCGCCCGTGCGGTCGCCGCAAAGGAGGCGGGCGAGGCCCTCTCCGTCGGCATCGTCGGCAACGCGGCGGAGATCTTCCCCGAGCTGTTCCGCCGGGGCGTGCCGATCGACATCGTGACCGACCAGACCAGCGCGCACGACCCGCTCGCGTACCTGCCGATCGGCATCTCGGTCGAGGACTGGAAGGCCGAGGCCGAGCGCGACCCCGAGGAGTTCACCCGCCGTTCGCGCGAGGCCATGGCCGCGCACGTCCGCGCGATGGTCGCGTTCCAGGACGCGGGCGCCGCGGTGTTCGACTACGGCAACTCGATCCGCGCCGAAGCGGTGCTCGGAGGCTTCGACCGCGCGTTCGAGTTCCCCGGCTTCGTGCCGGCGTACATCCGCCCGCAGTTCGAAGAGGGCCGCGGCCCGTTCCGCTGGGCGGCGCTCTCGGGCGACCCGGAGGACATCTACAAGACCGACCGCGCCATCGCGGAGCTCTTCCCGGAGGACGCCGCGCTGCACCGCTGGCTGGAGAAGGCCGGCGAGAAGGTGCACTTCGAGGGTCTGCCGGCCCGCATCTGCTGGCTGGGCTACAAGGAGCGCCACCTGGCGGGCCTGAAGTTCAATGAGATGGTCGCCTCGGGCGAGCTGTCCGCGCCGATCGTCATCGGCCGCGACCACCTCGACTCCGGCTCGGTCGCCAGCCCGTACCGCGAGACCGAGGCCATGAAGGACGGATCCGACGCGATCGCCGACTGGCCGCTCCTCAACGCCCTGCTGAACACGGCGTCGGGGGCGAGCTGGGTGTCGCTGCACCACGGCGGCGGCGTCGGCATCGGCCGCTCCATCCACGCCGGTCAGGTGACCGTCGCGGACGGATCCGCCCTGGCCGCCGAGAAGCTCGAGCGCGTGCTCACCAACGACCCGGGCACCGGCGTCATGCGGCACGTCGACGCGGGCTACGACCACGCGAAGGACATCGCGCGCGAGCGCGGCCTCAAGGTCCCGATGGGACTCTGAGCCGAGCTCGGACACAGACGGCGTCCCGCTCTGCGCACCTCGTCGGGGGATGGGGGAGCGCAGGGCGGGACGCGACCATTTCTGGAAAGGCGGCGGGACATGCGGATCCTCATCACGAACATCGGCGAGCTGACGACGAACGACCCGGCCCCCGCGGTCGGAGAGCCGGATCGATCGGTCGGAGCTACCGGAGACCCCTGCGGCACGCGGCACGATGCCGCCGTGCTCATCGAGGGCGACCGGATCGCGTGGGTCGGAGCGGCGGCGGACGCCGACGGAGTCGTTGAGCGAGCGAAGCGAGACGAGCCGTCGCACGCCGACGAGCTCACCGTCGTCGACGCGGCGGGGCGCGCGGTGATCCCGGGCTTCGTGGACAGCCACAGCCACCTCGTCTTCGGCGGCGATCGGGCCGCGGAGTTCGAGGCCCGCATGCAGGGCCAGAAGTATGCCGCCGGCGGCATCCGTTCGACGGTGGCCGCCACCCGGGCGGCGAGCGACGACGAGCTGCGGGCGCGCCTGCGCGGCTTCCTCGACGAGATGCTCGCCCAGGGCACCACGACGGTCGAGATCAAGAGCGGCTACGGACTCGACGTCGCGACCGAGGAGCGCCTGGTGCGCCTCGCCGCCGAGGTCACCCCCGAGGTCACCTTCCTCGGCGCGCACGTCGTGCCCGCCGAGTACGCCGATCGCGGCGACGACTACGTCGACCTCGTCACGGGGGAGATGCTCGACGCCTGCGCTCCGCATGCGAAGTGGATCGACGTGTTCTGCGAGACGGGTGCGTTCACCGTGCCCCAGTCGCGGCGCGTGCTCGAGGCCGGCATCGCGCGCGGCCTGCAGCCGCGCGTGCATGCGAGCCAGCTCGGCCCCGGCGAGGGCGTGCAGTTGGCGGTCGACCTCGGCGCCGCCTCGATCGACCACGGCACCTACCTCACCGACGACGACGTGACGGCGCTCGCCGGATCCGACACCGTCCTCACGCTCCTGCCCGGCGTGGAGTTCTCCACCCGCCAGCCCTATCCCGACGCCCGCCGGCTCATCGACGCCGGCGTGACCGTGGCGATCGCCTGCGACACGAACCCCGGATCGAGCTTCACCTCGTCGATGCCCTTCTGCATCGCCGTCGCGGTGCGCGACATGCGGATGACCGTCGCCGAGGCGATCCACGCGGCGACGGCCGGGGGAGCGGCGGCCCTGCGCCGCACCGACATCGGCCGCATCGCTCCGGGGATGCGCGCCGACCTCGTGCTGCTGAAGAGCCCCAGCCGTGTGCACCTGGCCTACCGTCCCGGCGTGCCGCTCGTCGACGCCGTCTGGAAGGACGGCGTGCGCGCGGTCTGAGACGGGTTCGCCGGCCGGCGCGCGCCGACCGGCGACGTCACGATCAGCACAGGTTGTGACGATCGGCACAGGATCTGGTCTGAATCCTGTGCCGATCGTCGCACCGTGTGCTGATCGTGACGGCCCGAGCCTGGCGGACCACCCGTTCGGCGAGGGCGGGACTCAGCCCAGCGCTTCCGCGCAGACCACGGCCGCGGCGGCCGACCACGCCTGCGGGCGGCACGAGGCGGGGTACGGCACGGGTGCGACGCCCGGGGTGCGGGTGTCGCCGGCGTGCAGCTCCGGCATCCGGTAGTCGAAGCCCTCGGCGGCGTCCACGAGCTGACCCGCGACGGCGGCCGCCTCGTCGCGGAGCCCCGCGCGGAGCATGCCGTGCACGGCCACCGCGGTGTCGTGCGCCCAGACGCTGCCGCCGTGATAGCTGAGCGGCCAGAAACCGGTGGCCCCGGAGGACATCGTGCGGATCCCGAAGCCGCTCGACATCGAGTCGCCGAGCAGCAGCGCCGCGCAGGCGCGCTCCTCGTCCGGATCCAGCAGGCCGGTGCCGATCAGGTGACCGATGTTGCTCGTGAGGGTGTCGACCGCCGCGCCGTGCGCGTCCAGCGCGATCGCCGGGTAGCGTCCCTCGGGCGTGGTCACCCAGTAGGCGGCGCGGAAGCGGGCGCGCAGATCCGCGGCCCAGGCGCGCAGCCCCTCAGCGCCGTCCTCGCCCAGGGCATCGAGGAGGTCCGCGCCGCGCACGGCGGCCTCGTAGGCGTAGGCCTGCACCTCGCTGAGCGCGATCGGGCCCTCCGCCAGCCGGCCGCTGCGCCACTGGATCGAGTCGCCGGAGTCCTTCCAGCCCTGGTTGGCGAGTCCGTGCCCGGTCTCGTCGACGTAGTCGATGAAGCCGGATCCGCTCGCGTCGCCGTGCTCGGTCATCCAGCCCAGCGCCGCCCGGAGGCTCGGCAGGAGCTCCCGTACCTCGGCCTCGGGCATGCCCGCGTCGCGGGCGTCGGCGAGCAGGCAGACCCAGAGCGGGGTCGCGTCCACCGTGCCGTAGTACAGCGGGGGGAGGTGCACGCCCTCGTTCGGCAGCGACAGCGCGCCGCTGCGCAGCTCGTGCGGGATCTTGCCCGGAGCCTCGGCGGTGGCCGGATCCTTCTTCGTGCCCTGCAGGCGCGCGAGCACCCGTAGGGTCGAGGCGGCGATCTCCGGGTCCTGGCGCAGCGCCAGGCGCGCGGCCCAGATCGAGTCGCGGCCGAACAGGGTGAAGAACCAGGGTGCGCCGGCGGCGTAGAACGCGTCGTCCGGGTGCGCGGGAAGCGCGAGGCGCAGGGCGGCGAGGTCGCCGGCGGCGCGGTCGAGCCAGTGGCGCAGGCGCGGGTCGCCCGTAGCGGGCACGGCCGCGTGCGCGGCGTCCGCGGGAGCCGTCACGACCAGCGTCGCATCCTCGAGGGCGAGCGCGAACGAGAACTCCGCCGTCGAGCGCGGCTCCAGCACGGTCGTCCAGCGGACCGCGAGGGTCACCCCTTCGACCGCGATCGCCGCTCCCGGAGCCGTCAGCGCGAACGACGCCGGCCCCGAGGACGCGTGCTCGCCGTCCCAGGCCCAGGCTCCGGGGTCGGGGAGTCCGGCCTTGACGCGCTGCAGCGGCTCGAAGTCGGGCGCGAGCGTCACGGTCAGAGCGATGGGGACGGGCACCTCGCGGTGCGAGGAGACCCGGATCCGCTCCTCGACCCGGCCGGCGCCCACGGTCCGCGTCCGGTCGAGCCGCACCTTGGGGTCGGGCTGGTCGTCGTCGACGCCGCGCAGCACCGCCGCGAACACCGCCTGCTGCGGGGTCGGGGCGGAGCACGCGATCGTCTCGATCTCGGTGTCCTCGATGGCGACGCTCAGCGCGCGCACGTGACGCAGGTCGCCGTGGTAGACCCCGTGGATCGGCGCGGATCCCATGTCTCCGGTCTGATCCGACCACACCTGGGTCGGCGCCTGGAGGACGATGACGGCGTCGTTCAGGAGGGGCTGCAGTGGGGTGTCGGTCATGGGGCTCCTTCGTGAGGGGCGGTGCGCGGGCGGGGTGCCCGCCGGGCGGGGGAGAGGACGGGGATCAGGACAGAGGGCGGGAGGGGAGGATCCGGGCGGGCAGGCGCTCCTCGGCGCCATCGGCGGAGACGGCCCAGGCGTGCGCGTCCGGTCGCTCCGTCACGACCTCGGCGAGTTCCGTGCCGCGGTAGAGCAGGCCGACGCCCTCCTCGACGCCGTATCCGGGCGGGATCCGGCCCTCCGCGATGGCGTCGCGGAAAGCCGGCCGCCGGGCGGGCTGCGAGTCGTGGTGCGGGCTGAAGGATCCGGGAAGGAAGCGGAGGCCGTCGGCCACCGCCGTCGCCTGCGGGCCGAACGAGGTGGTGGTCCCGCCGCTGTGCCAGCACAGCCCGCCGGCGGATCCGCCCGCGAGGACGACGCCGGCCTCCCAGGCCTGCCGCAGCAGGTCGTCCAGGCCGTGCGCCCGCCACACGGCGAGCAGGTTCACCACGCTGCCTCCGCTCACCCAGATCACATCGCGGCTCAGCACGTGCTCCGCGAGGCGCTCGTGGTTCGGATGCGGGAACAGCCGGATGTGGCTGCCCTCGACTCCGGACGCGCGGGCGGCCTCGAGCTCCGCACCCTCGGCGGACCGTGGATCGCCGCCGGCGGTGTTCACGTGGGCGACGCGGGGAGCGCGCCCGGTCACGCCGGCGAGCTCGATCGCGAGGTGCACCAGGGGCCCGTAGGCGGCGTCGTGCCAGCCGCCGTCGACCATCCCTCCGCAGGTGGCGAGGATCGTCGGTGCGTCGGCGGTCACTCCTTCACCGCCCCGTCGCTCGAGTTCATGATGCGCTTCTGGAACAGGAAGAACATCACCGCCACCGGGATCGTCATGATGATGGCCGCGGCGAGCTTGAGCGGATACTGGCGGCCCTGGCTGAGCTGTCCGTTCGCGAGCTGCGCCACGCCCTTCGTGAGCGTGGTCAGCTCGGGCGACTGGGTGGAGACGATGAAGTGCGCCAGCTCGTTCCAGGATCCCTGGAACGACAGGATCACGATCGTGATGAGGGCGGGGCGCGCCATCGGCAGCACGACCGACCAGAACACCCGGAAGGTGCCGGCGCCGTCGATCCGCGCCTGCTCCTCGACGGAGACGGGGATTGACTCGAAGAAGTTCTTCATGATGAACACCCCGGCGGCATCGACGAGGAGCGGCAGGATCATGCCCGCGTACGAGTCGTACATGCCGAGGGTGTTGATCACCAGGAACTTCGGGATCAGCAGCACCACGGCCGGAACGCTCATGACGGCGATGAGCCCGGCGAACACCACGGTGCGCCCGCGGAAGCGGAGGCGCGCCAGCGCGTAGCCCGCGAGCGAGTTGAAGAACACCCGGCCCGCGGTGACCACGATCGTCACGACCACGGAGTTCTTGAACCAGGTGGGGAAGTCGCTGCGCAGGAACAGCTGCGTGTACGCCTCGGTGGTGAACGTCTGCGGCACCAGCGCGAGCGGGTTCGCCGCCGCATCCGGATCCGTCTTGAAGCTCGTGGCGACCTGGATGAGGAACGGGTAGATGTAGACCAGGGCGAGGGCGATCAGCAGCGCGTACAGCAGCGAGGTGGACGCGATCCGCACGGTGCCGCGCCGCGTGCGGCGGGGGACCGGGGAGGCGGGGGCGGTCATCGCGGAGCTCCTTCGCTCGTCGCAGGAGTCCGGTCGGCGGCCACCGCACGGGCGGCGCGCTCGGCGGCCTCCAGATACAGACGGTTGCGGCGCCGCGAGACCGGGCGCTCGCGCAGCACCCAGCGCTGGATCAGCGTGAAGGCGATGATGATCACGAACAGGATGAACGCGATCGCGGCGCCCTGTCCCCACTCCTGGTTGAGGAACGACGACTGGTACGACTGATACGCCGGGGTGATGGTGGTCTTGGCGGGCTGGCCGCGGGTGCCGGTGTAGATCTGGTCGAAGATCTGCCAGCAGCCGATCAGGCCGAGCGTGAGCACCGTGAACAGGGTCGGTCGCAGCTGCGGCAGGGTGATCCGCCAGAAGCGCTGCCAGCCGTTCGCGCCGTCCATCATCGCGGCCTCCTGCACCTCGCCGGAGATGTTCTGCAGCGCGGCGAGGAAGAGCAGCATGAAGGTTCCGCTCGTCGTGAAGATCGCCATGATGATGTAGACGCACATCGCGACGCTGGGACCGCCGATCCAGTCCCAGAACGAGACGCCGAGGAAGCTGTTCTGCATGAGCGCCGCGGGTCCGCCGGTCGCGCCGAAATGCAGGATCCCGGACGGGTCGTTGAGCCAGTTCGGCCCGTTGATGCCGAGCCAGCCGAGCGCCGCGTTCACCGCGCCGGTCGTGGAGAACAGGAACAGGAACAGGACGGTGATCGCGACGGAGCTGGTCACCGAGGGGAAGTAGAAGGCGGTGCGGAAGAACCCGCGTCCCTTGAGGATCTGCCGGTTCACGAGCACCGCGAGGAACAGGCTCAGCGCGGTCTGGCAGGGGACCACGAGGATCACGTACCACGCGTTGTTCTTGAGGCTCATGCCGAAGTCGGCCTCGGCGAGTCCGCCGCCGAGCAGCAGGGCGGCGTAGTTCTTCAGGCCGACGAACGAGACGCCGCCGGAGAAGGGCGAGCCCCGGCCGCCCCAGTCGCTCACGCTCACCCAGAGCGCCATGAGGACGGGGACGACCAGGAACAGGCCGAGCAGGATCAGCATCGGGGCGGTGAAGAGCCACCCCGATGCGGTCTCACCGCGCCGCAGGCCCTGATGGGCCGCGGAACGGGGAGACCGCACGGTGGAGGAGGCCATGATTACTTGGTCAGGGCTTCCAGGTTCTTCTGCGCGGCATCGAGGATCGCCTTCGGGTCGCCGGTCGCGAGCGAGCCGGGCTTGCCGTTGAAGTCGGTCACGACATCGCTCGCGCCCTTGAGGGTCGGCACGCCCTGGGCGTACTCGGCGCCGTTGAGGAACGGCACGAGAGCGGCGTTGTCCTTCTTCCACTGGTCCGCGGCCGACTTGATGGACGGCATCGGGCCGAACGCCTTCGAGAACGCCAGCTGGCTGTCGGCGCTGGTGAGGTGCTCGACGAGGTCGAGGGCGGCCTTCTGGTTCTTGCTGTCGGCGGCGATGCCCCAGCAGTTGGTGAACTGCAGCGTGCCCTTCTTGCCGTCGGGGCCGGCGGGCAGCTCCACCGCCTTGTACTTCACGGTCGGGTAGTCGTTGGTCATGGCGCCGGTGATCCAGTTGCCCTCGACGACCATCGCCGCCTTCTGGGTGCCGAAGGCCTCGCCGCCCCAGCCGGATCCGAGATCGGCCGCGAACTTCATCGAGCCGTCGTTCAGCAGCCCCTTGAGGTAGTCGAGCGCCTTGACGTTGCCCTCGGCGTCGGCCGTGGCCTTGGTCGAGTCGGCGTTCATCAGGCCGCCGCCGGCGGCGACCATGAAGGCGCCGACGCGGGCGTACTCGCCGCTCATGGACAGGCCCACGTGGCCGTCCGCGGTGAGCTTCTTCGAGACGGTGGCGAGCTCGTCCCAGGTCTTCGGGATGTCGGCATCGGTGAGCCCGGCCTTCGCCCACAGATCGGTGTTGATCACCAGCTGCAGCGTGGAGAAGTCCTTCGGGGCGCAGTACAGCTTGCCGTCGTAGGTGAACGAGGTGAGCAGGCTCGGGTAGAAGTCGTCCTTGTTCTTGAGCTGGTCGCCGTACGCGAGGAGCGACCCGTTCGAGGCGTAGCCGGCCAGGGCGTCGGTGGACTGGTAGAACACGTCGGCGGGGGAGCCGGAGGCGAAGCCCTGCGAGAGCTGCTGGTTCAGGTCGCTCGCCGCGGTCACCGTCGCCTTGACGCCCGACGTCTTCGACCAGGCGGCCACGGCGTCGTTGACCGCCTTGGTCTCCGCGTCGCCGGATGAGCCGATGAGGATGTTCAGCGGCTTGTCGGACGAGGTGAGCGTCGAGGATCCGGTGCTGCCGGCGTCGCCGCCGGAGAACCCCGAACCGCAGCCGGTGAGTGCGATCGCGCCGGCGAGGACGAGGGCTCCGGCCCCGATCGCGGCGCACATGCTGTGCCGTGTCATGTCTCTTCTCCCTTGATGAGCATCCGTGATGATGTGTGCTTCTCGGTGGCGACGGGACGCCGTCGCAAGAATTTGAACGATCAAACTCCGTGTCGAATACGCTAGGCGGCAGGAGCCCGGGGTGTCAAGGTGGGAAGGTGGTCCCGGATCCCGAGCCGGATCCGGAAGGGGAGAGACATGGTCAGGACGCCGACCGTCGAGGACGTGGCGCAGCGCGCCGGTGTGTCGCGGCAGACCGTGTCGAACGTGCTGAACACCCCGGCGATCGTGAAGCCGGCCACCCGAGAGCGCGTGCAGCAGGCGATCGTCGAGCTGGGCTACCGGCGGCACGCCGCCGCCCGTCAGCTGCGCACCCGCCGCAGCTCCACGATCGGCATCCACCTGGATCCCTATGTCGGCGGGGTCTCCGGGGTCGTGCTGGACCGCTTCGTGCACGCCCTCACCGAGCGCGCGAGCGAGCGCGGCATGCGCATGCTCGTCTATGCCGCCCGCACGGCCGACGACGAGATCGCCCGGCTCGCGGAGCTCTGGGAGGGGTCGGAGATCGACGCGGCGATCATCACCGGCACGTTCCACGGCGACCCGCGCACCCGGTGGCTGGGCGACGCGCAGCTGCCCTTCGTCGCCTTCGGGCGCCCCTGGGGCGAGGACGACCTGGCCGCCCCCGAGCACCTCTGGGTCGACGTCGACGGGGCCGCCGGCACCCGGGCCGCCACCGAGCACGCGCTCGACTTCGGCTCCCGCGTCGCGTTCCTCGGCTGGCCGACGGGATCGGGCACCGGAGACGATCGCGAACGCGGCTGGCGGGAGGCGATGGCCGCGGCCGGCGCGACGGGTCCGCGGTGGACGACCCAGGAGGACGTCGCGCGGGCGCGGGCCGTCGTCGCAGGCGCGGAGGCGGACGTGGACGCGGTGGTGTGCGCGAGCGACTCCCTCGCGATCGGCGCCCTCCTCGCGCAGACGGAGGGATCCGCACGGGTGCCCGTGATCGGGTTCGACAACACGCCGACCGCGGAGGCGCTCGGCTTCTCGAGCGTGGAGCAGCGCCCCGAGGACGTCGCGGCGGCGACCCTGGAGCTGCTCATGGGGCCGACCGGCGAGACGGTCACCCCGCGGGACGTGCGGGCCGGCACGGCGCACGCGCTCATCGAGCCCCGCCTGGTGGTGCGCTAGCCGAAGCGGCGGCGATGGTACGGCGGCGGTGCCGGGCTGGTGCCGGGCTGGTGCCGGGCTGGTGCCGGCGCTCGGGCTGGTGCCGGCGCTCGCGTCGTCTGCGGCCCGGCCGGGCGAGTCGTCCCGGGTCTCGTCGCGTGAGGAGCGGATCCGGATCCGCCCGCCCGCGTCCGCCGGATCGGGCATAGCGTGGAGGCATGGCACGGATCCTGATCTTCGGCGGCCACGGCAAGGTGGCCCTGCTCCTCGAACCCCTCCTCACGGCGCGCGGCGACCAGGTGACGGCGGTGATCCGCGACGCCGGCCAGAGCGACGACGTGCGCGCGACCGGCGCGGACCCGGTCGTCTTCGACGTCGAATCGGCGTCGCGGGAGGCGATGGCCGCACTGATCGCCGGGCACGACGCGGTCGTGTGGTCGGCAGGCGCCGGCGGCGGATCGGCGGAACGCACGCGTGCCGTCGACCTCGATGCCGCGGTCCGGTCGATGGCGGCGGCGGCCGACGCGGGCGTCGCGCGGTACGTGATGGTGTCATACTTCGGATCCTCGCTCGAGCACGGGATCCCCGCGACCGACTCCTTCTTCGCCTATGCCGAGGCGAAGGCGCAGGCCGATGAGGCACTGCGGGCATCCGGCCTGGACTGGACGGTGCTCGCCCCCAGTCGGCTGACCCTGGACGAGGCGACGGGACGGATCGACGCCACGGCGGAGACCTCGGGCAGCGTGTCCCGCGCCGACGTCGCGCAGGTCATCGCACAGACGCTCCTCGAGCCGGCGACCATCGGGCGCACGATCCGGTTCAACGCCGGAGAGGTGCCCGTCGACGAGGCTCTGCGCGCCGGCTGAGCACCGAGCATCGGTCGACCAGCAGCCGAGCCAGCGGGCGGCTGTGGAGCCGTCGAGCCGGGCGGCGCGGGCGGTCAGCGGCGGTCGAGCGCCGCCAGCGCGATCCGGTCCAGACCCCATACGGCGAAGAGCGCGACCCCGGCGAGGCCGAGTCCACTCGCCCACAGCGCCGCTCCGACCGCGCCGAAGAGCACAGTCTCCAGGAGCACGCGTCCCCCGGGGCGGATGTCGAAGCGCGCCTGGGGCGAGAGCAGGAGCCCCCAGATCACAGCCGGCACCGCGACCGCGACGACGGCGCCGATCCACCCCGGCCAGCCCGGCAGGAGCCGTACCGCAGCGGTCGCCGCGCCGGCCAGCAGCGCGAGCTCGATCACGAACCGCAGCCCCAGCGCGACGCGCACGGCGGGGCCGCCCCCGAGGAACGGATCGCGCGCGCGGCTCCCGCTCATCGGCGGATCAGGCCCGGCCGGCGAGCGCTGCGAGCAGCTCCAGCACGCAGAGCGCGGCGAGGCGGACGGTGCGCGCATCCTCGTCGTCGGCGGTGGCGTCCACCTCGGCGATGTCGGCGCTAACGACGCGGGGGTCGCCGGCGATGCCGCGCACCAGCGCGCGCAGCTCCCAGGCGGCGAACCCGCCCGGCACACTGGCCGGGCACCCCGGCGTCGCGGCGCGGTCGCAGGCGTCCACATCGATGTCGAGGTGCACGCGGGAGGCGTCTCCGGCGCCGGCGATCTCGACGGCCTCGGCCACGACGTCGTCGATGCCGCGGCGGCGCACCTCGTCCAGCGTGATGACCCGGATGCCCCAGTCGGCGGCGCGCTGGGCGTAGGCCGCGGAGTTCGCGAAGTCCGCGATGCCGATCTGCACGATCCGGTGCGGATCGATCGCGGATCCCTCGGGGGCGTCCTCGACGAGGCGGCGCACCGGCGAACCGTTCGAGACGCCGTCGCGCAGATCGAAGTGCGCGTCGATCGTGATGAGACCCGTGGATCCGGATCCGAGGGCGACGGGGTAGGTGAGGGAGTTGTCGCCGCCGAGGGCGATCACCAGCCGGGAGGCCGCGGCGAGCTGGGACACGCGGGCGATCGTGCGCGCGACACCCTCGTCGCCGTCGGGCTCGTGCACGTCGCCGGCGTCGGAGATCTGCAGCACGGCGTTCAGATCCACGATGGGCGGGCCCATCAGGGTCGGGCTGTAGCGGCGGAGCGCTTCGCGGATCGCGGCCGGCGTCGCATGCGCGCCCGTGGGGGAGAGCGACGTGCGCCAGGTCGGAACTCCGAGCACGACCGCGTCGGCGGGGGTGCCGAACGCGGGCCAGTCGCCCCCGCGGGGCCAGAGGGGATCGTGCGACAGTGCCATGGGAGTCCCTTCTCGGAGGCGCGGACCGCATCCGATAGAAAGCGTGCCACGGCGCCGGCCCTCGGCGGTGGCGTGCCGCCGAGCGCTGTCTGGCCCACGAGACACCCGGCTTCGTGCGGCGTGTGGTGCGGAGCCCACGCCAGCCCTCGCCTTGGCCCGGCCCCTGGCCTTGGGGTCGGCCCTACCCTGGCCTGGTGCCCGGCTTTGGGGTCGGCCCCTCCGCCACGCCAGGCTCCTGGCGCCGGCCCCACCCTGGGCTGGTGCCCGGCTTTGGGGTCGGCCCCTCCACGCCGGTCCTGGACCGTCCGTCACGATCGCACAGGATGTCACGATCGGCACAGGCCGTCACGATCAGCACACGACACCCCCGGACTCCTGTGCTGATCGTGACAGGGTGTGCCGATCGTCACACCCCGATCGTCACAGACCACGGAGCGCGGCGAGGATCGCGGCCTGCACCGAAGGCCAGTCGTGCACGACCTGCGCGTAGTCGAACCGGAGGGTGCGGTATCCGAGACGCGCGGCGGCCGCGTCGCGCACGAGATCCCGGTGCCGCTTCACCGGTCCGTCGTGGTTCTCCTTGCCGTCCACTTCGATGATGAGCCGGCCGACCATGAAGTCGACTCTGCCGACCTCGTCGATCTGCACCTGGCAGGCGAGGCGCAGACCGATCGCATGCAGCCTCAGCCGCAGCAGCGATTCGAGTCCGCTGTCGGCATCGGGTCGCGCCAGTTCCGTGAGCCAGCGTGCCGAGGCCGGCAGCGCATCGCGGATCCGCCTCCGCGCCGCCGCCGGCAGAAGCCGTTTCCGCCACGCCGACTCGAAAGCGGCGAAGAACGCCTCGTCCCCGGCGCAGAGGCGCAGGTGCAGCAGGGCGGTCTCGATGCTGGTCTGACCGAGCGGTGGCGAGCCGCGGTAGTAGTGCGGAACGCAGGCGCAGTCCGGGTGCGTGCGGCCATGCCGCCCCGCGCCGAGCCAGACGTGCGGTCCGGTGACCTCGGGCAGCACCCAGATCCCTCGCTCCGTCAGCACGCTCGCGCAGGTGAGCGCGCCACCGTGCGCGACCGCGGCACGGACATCGGGAGCGATCGGACCGACGGCGAACACGCCGTCCCTCAGGCGGTCGACCGTTCCGGCGCGCACGGCTCGGGAGAGCGTCGTCCGCGTGAAGCCGAGGCGCTGCAGTTCCGGACCAGGGGCGATGCCGCCCCGGCGGCGGATCGTATCGATCAGAGAAAGCATGCTACGAGGGTGGCGAACTCCGTCGTCCCCGGGGCGGTGGTCACAGGATCTGTGCACAACCCTCGATGACCGTCGGCTGTGGAGGACGATCGGCGGGCACCTCGACTGACACGATCAGCACATGATGCGACGATCGGCACACGAAAGCGCCAGATCCGTGCGCTGATCGTGACAGGGTGTGCTGATCGTGACGGCTTGGCGGGATCCACGCCCCCGCGCGCACCCCGCCCGCCCAGGCCCCGCACGCCCACGCCCCGCACGCCCACGCCCCGCCCGTCCCACGCCGCGGCCCCCGCGGCCCGCGCGCCCCACGCGCCCCGAGCGCCGGCCCCGCTACACCGGGATGACCGCGTGCGCGACGGCGAAGATCGCGAGTCCGGCGAGCGCTCCGACGACCGTGCCGTTCAGCCGGATGTACTGCAGGTCTCGGCCGACCATGAGCTCGATCTTCTCCGTGGTCTCGGCGGGATCCCACCGCTCCACGGTGTCGGTGATGATCGAGGCGATGTCGTGCCGGTAGCGGTCGACGAGGAACACGGCGGCGTCGGTGACCCAGCCGTCCACCCGCCGCTGCAAGGGCTCCTCGGTGGCGAGGCGGCCCCCGAGCTCGGCGAGCGCCGCCGCGGCCCGACGGCGCAGGCCGCTCTCCGGATCCGCGAGTGCCGACAGCAGTCCGGTCTTCGCCGCGTTCCAAGCCTCTGCCGCCAGCGCCCCGACGCGGGGGCTGTCGAACACGGCGGCCTTGGCGTTCTCGAGGCGCGCCCGAGTGCCGGCGTCGTGCTGCAGGTTGTCCGCGAGGCGGGCGAGGTAGCCGTCCAGCGCGAGCCGGGCCGGGTGGCGCGGATCCGCCTGCACGGCCCGCACGAACCGCACGGCTTCGTTGTAGGCGGCCTCGTCCACGAACCGGTGCGCGAGTCGCGGCACCCACCCCGGCAGCCGGCGCGAGAGCAGCCCCTGGAACGCCGCCGCGTTGCCGTCCAGCCAGGTCGCGATGCTGTCGACGGCGAGGTCGACCGCCCCGCGATGGGCGTCCGCCTCGACGATCCGCTGCAGCCAGGCGCCCGCCGGCGTGCCCCACTCCGGTTCCACGAGGTGCTCGCGCGCGAGCTCGGCGATCACGCTCTGCACATCGTCGTCGCTCAGGGCGCGCAGGACGGCGGAGGCGATCGTGGATCCCTCGCTGGAGACCCGCTCGGCGTGGGCGGGATCTCCCAGCCAGGATCCGAGCCGCGCGGCGATCGAGGTCTCGGAGAGCTTCGTGCGCACGACCTCGGCGGAGAGGAAATTGGTCTCGACGAACTCGCCGAGCGTGCGTCCGATCTCGTCCTTGCGGTTGGGGATGATCGCGGTGTGCGGGATCGGCAGCCCGAGCGGACGGCGGAACAGCGCCGTCACGGCGAACCAGTCGGCGAGGGCGCCCACCATGCCGCCCTCCGCGGCGGCGCGCACGTACTCGAGCCACGGATAGCGGGCCTGCAGCCAGAACGCCAGCACGAAGGCGACGGCCATGATCCCGAGCGCGGCGAGGGCGACGGCCTTCATCCGGCGCAGGGCGCGGAGGCGCTCCTGATCGGCGGGGGACAGCAGTGCTTCACGGGCGTGCGCCATGGGGCCATCCTTCCATCCCGGGGGCCGGAGCGGCCGTAGCGTGCACGACGGGCCGAGTGTGCGATCGATGCAGACGGCGCCTGTGGCGCGTGAAGCCGGCGGGCATGCAGGCGGGAGAGGGACGACGGCCGGCGGGTACGGCGACAGGAGACGGGAGAGGGACGACAGCCGGCGGGCGCGGCGACAGGTGACGGCGGGGGAAGAGGGATCCGTCCCCAAACGGATCCCTCTCGCAAGCGCCCCAGCGCGATCGGCTGCGGCGTCGGAGGTCCGACGCCCGCATCCGGCGACCACCGCACGGCGCTCCCGGCGCACGGCGTCCCGCGCCGGCGACCCGGGAGGCGGCCGTTTCGTGCGGGTATCACGAACGGCCGGCGGATGTACGTGTCGTCGGCTCAAGGATCCCGCATTCCGGCCTCGTGCGCGTGGTGGATCCGGCGTATTCCTGCGCCGGGGTCAGCGGATCCGGCGGCCGATACGGTGGAGGCGTGCTTCGTGAACAGCGCCTCGAGGTGGTCCTGAGGGCGGTCGTGACGGTGCGCCCGTCCGAGGACCCGCTCCTCCGGCGCGCCCTCGCCGACGCCGTCCCCGGCGACGAGGCGTTCGTCGCGGCGCTGCGCGCCTTCGTCGATCTCTGCGCGGGCCAGGGCACGGACGGCGAGGCGGCTGCCGTGGCGCTGGATGCCGTGGATCCCTCCGACGTCGACGCCCTCGCCCTCGCCAGGGCGGTGGCGGGCTGGGCGCGGGCGGCGTGGCCCGCCGTGGCGCGCGTGCATCGTGATCCGCTGCAGGACGCCGCGGCGGATCCGCGACCGCTCGGCCGGCGGATGCGGCGCCCGCTGGAGCTGCTGCTGATCGAGGCGGCGCTGGGCTGCTCGCGCCTCGATCTGGCGGCGGAGTTCGCGGCGCACTGCGACCCGGATGACCCCGTCGGCTTCGACGGGCCGGACGATCCGGTGCGCGCGCTGCTCCGCTGCATCCTGGCGCGCGTGCGACTGTTCGGCGGGGACGTGGTCGCGGCTGAGGCCTTCGCGCGCGCCGCCGAGAGGACGCCGGGTCTGCCTCCGCTGATGCACGCGTTCGCGGCGGCCTGCGTCGCGCTCGTCGACAGCAATGCCGATCAGCGCGCGGCGATGCGCGAGGCGCTGCGCGAGCTCGCGACGGTCGATGCACCGCCGACGCACCTGCTGGTCAGCGGCATCCATGTGATCGGCGCGTACGCCGCGAATGCGCAGAACGACGTGCGCACCGCGGCGCGTTTCGTGCTGCGCGCCGGCGTCGACGCCCGGCTCTCCAACCTCCGTGTCGTCGATCGCGCGCTCTGCGGGGAGATCCTCGTGCGCGCGGCGCTGGACGATCGGGACCTCGACGCGGCCCGGGCGTGGCACGAGGAGCTGTCGGTGCTCGTGGACCACCCGATCGCCGACACGGTGATGGATCGCATCGCGAGCCGCATCGCCCACGCCGAGGGCGACGATGCGCGGGCGGCCGCGCTCGCCGAGCGCAGCGTGGCGCGTGCGATCGACCGGCGCCGCGTCGTGGAGGCCACCGAGGGGGAGATCCTCGCCGCCCGTGCCCGCATCGCCGCGGGGGAGGTGGCCGAGTCGGTGCGCCGGCTGACCGCGGTGGTCGAGGCGAGCGAGGGCGCCGGTCGCGACGTGGTGCGGGCGATGGCCGCCCGCGAGCTGCGGCGCACCGGGCGCCGCCTGCCGCCGGATCGGCGCCGCGCCTGGAACGGGCTCAGCGACCGGGAGCGGGAGGTCGCGGTGCTGCTCGCGCGCGGCGACTCCAACGCGGACATCGCCGCGGCGCTGTTCATCTCACCGCACACGGTGCGCGGTCATGTCTCGCGGATCCTGTTCGCCTTCGGAACGCCCACCCGCGCCGGCGTCGCGAGCGCGCTCGCCGGGACGGGGGATCCGGCCGGCGCAGCGCCGCCGTCCGGCACGGCGGCGCTCACCCCGCGGCAGCGCCAGGTCGCGGAGCTCGTCGCCTCGGGCGCCTCCAACCGCGAGATCGCGACCCTGCTCGGGATCGGCGAGTTCACGGTCGAGAAGCACGTCGGGGCGATCCTGCAGCGCTGGGACATCGCCTCCCGGGCGGCGATCGGCGCCATTCTGCTCCGCGACGGTCCGCCGGACGGACGGTAGCCTCGTCTTCGTGATCGAAGACATCAAGAAGCGCGCTCTGCACCGCACCAGCATTCTCGAGGGTCAGCTCCGCGGCGTCGCGAAGATGATCGAGAACGAGGACTACTGCATGGACATCATCACGCAGTCCCGTGCGATCCAGCGCTCCCTGGAATCGCTGAACCGGCTCCTCATCGAGAACCACCTGCGCACGCACGTCGCCCACATGTTCGACGAGGGCGGCGCCCAGCGCGAGCAGGCGATCGACGAGCTGTTGAAGGCGTTCGACTTCCAGGGGAAGTAGCTCGCCCGAAACACACTCGAAACACGCATTTTCGTTGGAGATGACCTCACTGACAACGAATATCGTCGCAAATATCTGAGATTCCTTCGTTTTCCTCTGTACCGACCTCAGATCCTGTGACAGACTCTCTGCAGCGAATTACTCGATGTGGAGGTTCCATGAGCAGTCCTGTGCCCGTACCTGCTCAGAGCACGACCGACGCGCCGACCGGCGGGGTCGAGATCTCTGGTGTCACCAAGTACTACGGCGATGCGACCGCCGTCGACCGGCTGTCGCTGTCCATCCGTCCCGGGGAGTTCCTCTCCCTGCTGGGCCCGTCGGGGTGCGGCAAGACCACGACGCTGCGCATGATCGCCGGCTTCGAGCACCCGGACGAGGGCGACATCCGCCTGAGCGGCCGCAGCGTCCTCGGCCTTCCCCCGCACAAGCGGGAGGTCAACACGGTCTTCCAGGCCTATGCTCTGTTCCCGCACATGACCGTCGCGGAGAACGTCGCCTACGGGTTGCAGCAGCGCAAGGTGCCCAAGGCCGAGCAGCGCGAGCGCGTGGCCGAGGCGCTCGACATGGTGCAGCTGCGCCGCTTCGCCGACCGCAAGCCCACCCAGCTCAGCGGCGGGCAGCAGCAGCGCATCGCGCTCTCCCGCGCCCTGATCAACCGCCCGTCCGTGCTGCTGCTGGACGAGCCGCTCGCGGCACTGGACCGCCAGCTCCGCGAGGAGATGCAGCTCGAGCTGAAGCTGCTGCAGTCGCGGCTCGGCACCACGTTCGTCTTCGTCACGCACGACCAGGCCGAGGCCCTGTCGATGAGCGACCGGATCGCGGTGATGCGCGCCGGCCGCATCGAGCAGCTGGCCGCCCCCGCCGACATCTACGCCGAGCCGGCCTCCGCCTATGTGGCGTCGTTCATCGGCCAGCAGAACTTCCTGCACGGCACCGTCCTCGGCGGCGGCGACGCGGTCGACACCTTCGCCGGGGCCGTGCACGGCCGCTGGGGCGGGGAGCAGGGGCAGCCCGGATCCACCGCGGTCGCCGCGATCCGTCCCGAGTTCCTGCGGCTCGCGCCGGCCGGCACCGCCGACGGGCCCGGTGTCGACGGCACGGTGCTCGGGGTCTCCCACCTCGGCGAGACCCTGCAGGTCGCGGTCGACGTGGGCCGCGAGCAGGCGTTCCTCGTGCGGATCCCGGCGCCGGGGGCGCCCTCGGTCGCCGTCGGCGATGCGGTGCGCTGCACCTGGAGTCCTGCCGACGTGCGCATCTTCATCGGCGACGGCATCCCCGAGACCGCGACGCACGTGATCGCGCTCCCGAAGGAGGCCGCCTGATGGCGTACGGCGGGATCCCCGACCGCCCGCCGGTCCGGGTGCTCGCGAACACGGCCTCGGCGCGGAAGATCCGCACCGAGCTGACCCGGCGGGGGTTCCTCGCCACCGCGATCGCCGCCTCGGGCGCGGTGCTCTTCACGGCGTGCGCCCCCGGCAAGGCCTCCGCCGCCTCGAGCGCGCACGGCGGGCCGCTCGAGGACAAGCTCTCGATCTACACGTGGAGCGACTACGACGCCCCGGAGGTGCTCACCGCCTTCACGAAGAAGAAGGGGCCGAAGGTCGTCGTCGACGCCTTCAACTCCAACGAGGAGCTGATCGCCAAGCTCGTCGCGGCGCGCGGCACCTCGGGCTACGACATCGTCGTGCCGAGCGGTCTGTTCATCCTGCCGATGGCGGAGAACGGACTGCTGGAGAAGCTCAACCTCGATCTCATCCCGAACTTCGCGACGATGAACCCGAGCTTCATCCATCGTTCCTTCGACCCGAAGAACGAGTACTCGATCTGCAAGGCCTGGGGGACGACGGGCTTCGTCTACGACAGGACCGTGATCAAGCGCGAGCTCACGAGCTGGGCCGACTTCATCGACGCCGCGCAGAAGGAGGCCTCGGGCCGGACCGCGGTGCTGGACGATCCGGCGCCCCTGTGCGGCATCTACTTCTGGTCGCACGACATCGACTGGAACACCACCGAGAAGAAGCACCTCGACGCCTGCGAGACGTTCATGACGAAGGAACTCGCGCCGCACATCACCACCTTCGACTCGGCGCCCGGCGGGCAGATCATCCCGCAGGCCTCGGCCGCGCTCGTGCAGTCGTACAGCGGCGATGCGCGCACCGGGATCTCCCAGTCGAAGAACCCCGACCGCTGGCAGTGGGTGCTCGGCGGTCCGGCGACGGAGCTGTGGATGGACAACTGGGCGATCGCGAAGGGTGCTCCGCACCCCGAGGCGGCGCACGCCTTCATCGACTTCATCATCGCGCCGGATGTGCAGCTCGCCCAGGTCGACTACATCGGCTACGACACGGGCGTGCAGGGCACGCAGCAGAAGGCCGAGGAGGCCGGATTGGAGCGGCTCGACATGGTGTACTTCGACGACGCGCAGGTGCAGACGATGCACGAGCAGAAGTTCACGAGCGCCCAGGAGCGGATCGTGGCGATCTGGAACGCGACGAAGGCGGCCGCCGGTGCATAAGCTCAGGATCCGCTTCGGTCTGGCCCTGCCCGCCTGGGTGTGGCTGCTCGTCTTCTTCGTCGTGCCGATCGGGGTCGTCGTCTGGTACAGCTTCGGCTACAAGCCGAGCATCTTCGCGACCAACGCGAACGACAAGCTGTCCTTCGACCGCTACATCGAGGCGCTCTCGCCCACGTTCTTCGCGACCTTCCAGAACACGCTCTGGGTGGGCGTCGCGGGCACGGTCCTGTGCCTGCTGATCGGCGCCCCCGTCGCGTACTGGATCGCCGTGAAGTGCGCGCCGAGCCGCCGGGGCATGTTCCTCGCGCTGGTGATGGTGCCGTTCTGGACCAACTTCCTGGTGCGCACGATCGGCTGGCAGATCATCCTCGCCCCGGAGGGGTGGCTCTCGCACGCCCTGCAGTTCCTGGGGGTGATCCCCGGTCCACTCGGAGTGCTGAACACCCGCGGGGCGGTGCTCCTCGGCGTGGTCTACAACTACCTGCCGCTGATGATCCTGCCGCTGTTCGTCGCGTTCGACCGTGTGAGCGGACCGCTCCGCGAGGCCAGCAAGGATCTCGGCGCCGGCAGCTGGAAGACGTTCCTCCGGGTCACCGTCCCGCTCGCGCAGCCCGGCATCATCGCCGGAGTGCTGCTGGTCTACATCCCGCTCATGGGCGACTACATCACGGCCACGGTGCTGGGCGGAGCGAAGGGCAACATGGTGGGTCAGATCGTGGCCAGCCAGTTCCAGACCGCGCAGAACTGGGCGCTCGGCTCCGCGATGGCGGTGCTGCTCATCCTCACCATCGCGCTGTCGATCGGGGTCGCGGCCGCGATCGGCTGGCTCGTGACGATCCCGATCCGCCGCAGCTACCGCCTGACGCTCGAGGAGGCACGATGACCGTCGTCGCAGAACGACCCGCCGAGCAGGCGGACCCCTCGCCGTCCGCACGTGCAGCGGCCGGCGCGCGCACCCGGGCGCCGCGCAACGTCAGCCGCTGGCTGCTGCCGCTGTGGGCGACGCTCGTGTTCGTCTTCCTCTTCCTGCCGATCGCCGTCGTGATCGTGTACTCGTTCAACGTCGGCCGCCTGCTCATCTCGTGGGACCACTTCGGGTTCGACTCGTTCGCGGCGATCGTCACCAAGCCCGCGGTGCGCGACGCGGTGCTCGTGTCGCTGCGCACCGGTCTCATCGCGGCCGTGCTCGCGACCGCCCTCGGCACGCTCGCCGGCATCGCGATGGCGCGCACCCCAGGCAAGTGGGTGCCCTGGTTCCTCGCGCTGCTGCTGCTCATCTCGGTCACCCCCGAGATCGTGGACGCGGTCGCGCTGCTGCCGTGGGTCGTGTTCCTCGGCCAGGATCTGGGGATGTCGATCTTCAACGACGGAACGGTGCGCCTCGTGATCGGCCAGTCCCTGTTCTCGATCGCGATCGTGTCGTACATCGTGCGGGCGCGCCTGGTCGGACTGGACGCGAAGCTCGAGGAGGCGTCGGCGGATCTCTACGCCAGGCCGCTCACCACCTTCTTCAAGGTGACCCTGCCGCTGGCGATGCCGGCCGTGCTCGCCGGCTTCCTGCTCTCGTTCACGCTGGGCCTGGACAACACCATCGTCTCCGCGTTCGTCCAGGTCTCCGGCACGACGCCGTGGCCGGTGTACGTGCTGAGCGCGCTGCGCAGCGGCCTGCGTCCGGAGATCGCCGCGGTGTCGACGATCATGCTCGTGCTGACGCTCGGCGCGCTCGCGCTCGTCGCCCTGGTGCTCAAGCGCGCCGGCGACTCGGCGGCCGACATCGCCCGGACGATGGCCGGCGGCTGAGGCGGATCCGAAGCTCCTGTCGCAGAAGATGCCGCTCTGAGACCCCCGGAGCGGCATCTTCTGCGACGGGAACGGACCTTCTGCGACGGGAACGGATCCGGTCCCCGCGACCGGGCCTGGAGGGACGAACCGGGAGGCAATACGCTCGGCTGCGTGGACGCCCCCCGACCTCGCCGCCCTCCGCGGCGGCCTGCTCGCCTTCTGCTATCAGATGCTGGGCTCGCCGTTCGACGCCGAGGACGCGGTGCAGGACGCGCTCGAGCGGGCCTGGCGCAGCCGGGCCTCGTACCGGCCCGACCGCGCCGCCCTGTCCACCTGGGTGTACCGGATCGCGCGCAACGTGTGCGTCGACCGGCTCCGGGAGAGCCCGCGGCGCCCGCTGCCCCGCGACCTCACCGCCGCGGGGATCGACGTCAGGGCGCCGCTGGTCCCGGCGCTCGACGTCCCGTGGCTGATGCCCGCGCCGACCGGCTGGTGGGCGGACTCCGAGCCCGAGCGCGCGGTCGCCGAGGCATCCGGGGTGCGGCTCGCGGTGACCCTCGTGCTGCAGGCGCTGCCGCCGAAGCAGCGCGGCGTGTTCATCCTGCGCGAGGTGCTGGGGCACTCGGCGGCGGAGACCGCGGAGATCCTCGAGACAGACGACCGTGCCGGCGGTGAACTCCGGGCTGCAGCGCGCCAAGGCCGCGGTCGCCGAGCGCGCGGCGCGTCCTGCGCCGTTGCGGCGGGAGACGGTCGAGGGGTACGCGCGAGCGATCGAGCACGCCGACGTCGCGGCCCTCGCCGCTCTCGTCGCCGATGACGTCCTGTTCGAGATGCCGCCCGTGCCGCACTGGTCGATCGGGCGCGAGACGTATGCCGCCTTCATGGCGCACCTGTTCGCATGGCAGGGGTCGCGCTGGGCGACCCGGCCGATCTCCGCCAACGGGCAGCACGGGATCCTGCTGCTGCGCGTCGATGAGGAGGGCGCCCGCCCGCACACGGTGCAGCTGTTCGAGGCCGATGCCTCGGGGGAGCGGATCGGGCACGTGCTGGTGTACCGCGACGACGCGCTGTTCGCGCTGTTCGAGCGGGACGGAGCCGTCACCGACGCCGCCGGGGGATCGGATCCGCCCGGCACCGATGAGTTCGACCCCGCTCGCGCGTAGACCCTGGTGACGCCCTCCGCGGCCCATGCGCGGGGCGGGACAAGGAGCACGACATGGCACGCATCATCGTGGCGCAGTTCATCACCCTCGACGGGGTCGTGGAGGACCCGGACGGTTCCGGCGGCACGCCGTTCGGCGGGTGGTGCTTCCGGCACGGGCCCGCGGCGATCTCGGGGGACAAGTTCCACTACGGATCGATCCTGCAGACCGGGATCTTCCTCTTCGGTCGCCGCACCTGGGAGGCGTTCGCGGCGATGTGGCCGGCGCGGGAGGATACCGATGCGTTCGCCCGGGCGCTGAACGCCGCCGACAAGGCGGTCGTGACCGCAGGGGACGTCGACCTGAGCCGGTGGCGGAACTCCCGGAGGGTCGCGGCGGATCCGATCGGCTGGGCCCGCGAGACCGCCGCCGAGCGCGATGTCGTCCTGATCGGCAGCGGATCTCTCGTCGAGCGCTTCGTCGAGGCCGGCGTGGTCGACGAGTATCGGCTGCGCGTGTTCCCGACCGCGACGGGCGCGGGCCGTCGGCTGTTCCCCGACGGCGCGGCACTCGATCTCGTCAGCGTCGAGCAGGTCGGACCCACGAGCCTCGTGATCGCGACCCCGTCCGTCCGGGGTCGTTGAGCGAGCACGGCCGCAGGCCGAGCGAGACGAAACGCGGCGCCCTCGCAGGACACCGCGTTTCGTCTCGGTCGGCTTCGCCGTCCTCGCTCGACCACCCCGGGGGTCAGAGAACGTTCTCGGCCTCCGTGAGCACTCCGCGCAGGATCCCGGTGATCTCGCGGAACTCCGCCGGGCCGATCGTGAGCGGCGGGGCGAGCTGGATCACGGGGTCGCCGCGGTCGTCCGCGCGGCAGTACAGCCCCGCCTCGTAGAGGGCGCCGGAGAGGAACCCGCGCAGCAGGCGCTCGGACTCGTCGTCGTCGAAGGTCTCCCGGGTCGTCTTGTCCTTGACGAGCTCGATCCCGAAGAAGTAGCCGTCGCCGCGCACGTCGCCGACGAGCGGAAGGTCGAGCAGCGTCTCGAGCTCCGCGCGGAACAGCGGAGAGTTCTCGCGCACGCGCTCGTTGAGCTTCTCCTCCTCGAAGATGTTGAGGTTCTCCAGGGCGACGGCGGCGGAGACCGGGTGCCCGCCGAACGTGTAGCCGTGCGGGAACGACAGATCGCCGTGCGCGAAGGGCTCGTAGATCCGGTCGCTCACGATCGCGGCTCCCAGAGGGGAGTAGCCGCTCGTGATGCCCTTGGCGCAGGTGATGATGTCGGGCACGTAGCCGTAGGCGTCGCACGCGAACATCTGCCCGATCCGGCCGAAGGCGCAGATCACCTCGTCGGAGACGAGCAGCACGTCGTAGCGGTCGCAGATCTCGCGCACCCGCTGGAAGTAGCCGGGAGGGGGCGGGAAGCAGCCGCCGGAGTTCTGCACCGGCTCGAGGAAGACGGCCGCGACCGTGTCCGGACCCTCGAACTGGATCATCTCCTCGATCCGGTCGGCGGCCCAGACTCCGAAGGCCTCGGGATCCGTCGGGGCGCCCATCTCGGCCGCACGGTAGATGTTCGTGTTCGGGACGCGGAACCCGCCCGGCGTGACGGGCTCGAACATCGCCTTCATCGCGGGGATGCCGGTGATCGCGAGGGCGCCCTGCGTCGTGCCGTGGTAGGCGATCGAGCGCGAGATGACCTTGTGCTTGGTCGGCTTGCCCCGCAGCTTCCAGTAGTGCTTGGCGAGCTTGAAGGCGGTCTCCACGGCCTCGCCGCCGCCCGACGTGAAGAAGACGCGGTTCAGGTCGCCCGGCGCGTAGCCGGCGAGGCGGTCGGCGAGCTCGATCGCCGCCGGGTGCGCGTACGACCACAGCGGGAAGAAGGCGAGCTGCTCGGCCTGCTTCGCGGCGGCCTCGGCCAGCCGCTTGCGGCCGTGGCCGGCGTTGACGACGAAGAGGCCGGCGAGCCCGTCGATGTACTGCTTGCCGGTGTCGTCCCAGATGTGGTGTCCCTCGCCTCGGACGATGATCGGCACGCCGGTGCGGTCCATCGTGGACTGCCGGGTGAAGTGCATCCAGAGGTGATCGTGTGCTTTCTGTTGCAGATCGGCGCTCATGCTCCGATCTTGTCACTCGAAATCAAAAATGACAACAGAAATCGAAGGTGCGGATGCCTGGATTCTGCGGATTCCGAGGTTGCGTGCGAAGGGTGGGGGGGAGAGGTCGCGCGTCGACCGCGCTCAGGGAGCCGATCCTGTGTAGTACTATCACTACTCCAGGGAACCGAGGTGCATGATGTTCAGCATGACCGCGCGCGAGTTCAACCAATCCGTCGCCCGGGCGCAGCGCATCGCGGACAAGGAGCCGGTGCTCGTCACCAAGCACTCGCAGCCGGCCTACGTGCTGCTGAGCATCGAGGAGTACGAGCGGCTGCGACCATCCGCTCCGGCGTCGATGCTCGACCTGCTCGCGATGGCGCCGGAGGGTGAAGGGGATGACGGAGAGTTCGATCGCATCATCGACGAGATCGTCGCAGACCGGAAGAAGGACATCGGTCGTCCACCGCTGGAGTTGTGAAGGATGTACCTCGTCGACACCAATGCGCTCTCGGAGGCGCGGCGGACAGGATCCTTGGGTGAGCGTTCGCGTCGCTGGATGAGCTCCGTCGCACCGGGGTCGCTGTTCATCAGCGTGGTCTCGGACTACGAGCTGGAGCTCGGCGCGTTGACGCTGGAGCGGAGAGATCCTCGTCAAGCACACGCGTTGCGCGGATGGATCGACGGCATCCGTCTCGAACTCGGAGCGCGGATACTCCCTGTCACGCCGGAGATCGCTCGGATCTGCGCCGGCATCAACGTGCCGGACCGGCGTCCCTGGGCGGACTCGCTGATCGCCGCGACGGCGCTCCATCATGGTCTGACGGTGGTCACCCGGAACGAGAAGGACTTCGATGTTCCGGGGCTGGCCGTGATCAATCCCTTCTCGGGGTGACCGTGGCCTGACCCGCTCAGGGGAGCGGGACGACCTCGGTGTCCGGCATCGGCGCGGCGTCGCGACCGCGCAGATCCGGGAAGTACCGCACGAACACCACGGAGACGATCAGGGCCACGGCGGCGAAGCAGGTGGCGGCCAGATAGGCGCCGGCGGGGCTGTGCAGGCTGTCGATGAGGAAGCCGGCGATCGCGGATCCGGCGGCGGCGCCGATCAGCTGCCCGGTGCCGGCCCAGCCGAACGCCTCCGCCGTCTCGGAGAACTTCACGCTCGCCGAGGTGATCGCGAACAGCACCGCGAGCGCCGGGGCGATGCCGATCCCGGCGGCGAGCAGCGTGCCGCCGAGCCAGAACACGTTGAGGGAGATCATCGTGAGCGCGAGACCCACGGTGACGATCGTGAGGCGCCGGGCCATCGCCCACGGCCCCATCGGCACGCGACCCGAGGCCAGGCCGCCGACGAGGCTTCCCACCGAGAACACGGCGAGCACGAGTCCCGCCTCCAGACCCCCGTGGTCGAAGGTCTTCACGACGCCGGCCTCGACCGCCGCGCACGCCCCGATGAGGAGGAACCCGGTGACGGTCGCCAGCAGCACGGGGGGCTTCAGCACGACGGCGCCGAACCCGCGACGGCTGCGCGGGATGCGCACCCGCCCGACCTCGGGGGACAGGATGAACCACGCTCCGCCGCCGACGAGCACGGCGGCCACGAGCAGCAGCCCCTGCACGGTCCCGACCTGGGTGGACACGATCGTGATGACCACCGGCGCGACGATCCAGATGATCTCCTGCAGCGAGGCGTCCAGCGAGAACAGCGGCGTCAGCTGCGACGAGTTCACCAGCTTGGGGTAGATCGTGCGCGCCGCGGACTGGATCGGCGGCGTGGACAGCCCTGCGACCATGCCGAGCACCACGAGGCCGGCCAGGGGGAGGGCGGTGAAGAACGCCAGTCCGAGGAACGCGAGCACGCAGACCGACAGCGTCAGCGTGAGCACGGGGCGCATGCCCCAGCGGCCCATCCAGCGGCTCGTGACGGGCCCCGACACGGCCTGGCCGATCGACGACGCGGCGAGCACGAGGCCGGCCGCGCCGTAGGAGCCGGTGGCGTGCTGCACGTGCAGCAGGATCGCGAGGCTCGCCATTCCGTTCGGGAACCGCGCGGTCAGCTGTGCGGCGATGATGCGTCCGACTCCCGGTACGCGCAGAAGCTCCTTGTATCCCGATCCGGCCACGGATCAACGGTACAGGGCGGGGACCGGATCAGTCCGCCTCGGCGAACTCCTTCGCGGCCGCCTCGACCTCGGAGTCGCTGGGCACTCGCGGCGCGTAGTCGCGGGCGCGGACGTGGGCGAGGAATTCGGCGTCCGGCGCGACGCCGTACGTCCTCACGTAGTACGTGACCGGTCCGGTCCAGAGGAACTCGCCGTCGGTCCTGGCCGTGAGCGGGACGACCGGAGCATCGTCTGCCAGCACGTCCACGCCGCGCATGGTCGTGTGCGCGACCACCGCTCCGGCCTCGAGGTACGTCGCGACGCGCGACGCCTCCTCGGGGCTCAGGCGCTCGTCGTTCAAGGAGGGGCGCTGCCCGGGCGGGAGGCTCCCGGCTTCAGCGAAGACCGAAACCTGCTTCATCATGCGTTCTCACTCTCCGTTCGGCTGGAAGCTCGTCCACGAGCCGTTGTGCGGCTTGACCGGCTTACCGGTCACGGGATCGACGTCCGTCACGAACGGCGTTCCGTGGGACGACGACCACACGGGCTTCGTCGGTGCGGTCACCTCGACGTTCAGATGGTTCGACAGCTGCTGTGCGAAGCCGTCGGAGTCGGCACCGGTGCTGCACGAGAACAAGCGTATCGGCGTCGTGCCGTCCCAATCGGTGTGCTTCCTGACGTGCGCGGCGAAGTCCTCGGCGGTCAGCATGGACCCGTCGGCGCCCTGCACGGCGCTCGGCGAACCGTGCAGGTCCAGCACGTACTCGCCGGGGTAGCGGGGGACGTCGCCGGCGAACGGCCGGTCGTCCTCCGGCAGGAAGTGCCAGCCGCCCTCCGTCTTCTCGCCCTTGCGCAGCTTGCGGTCCTTCCACCAGCCGCGGGCGACCGCGTCGTCCACCTGATCGAGATCGGCCACCTCGCGCGCGACGGTGTCGAGATGGTCGACCATGTTGTCGGCGAGGTGGTGCAGCCTGAGCTGTGCGTGACCCATCCCGTGCAGGACGGCCTGCCGCAGTTCGCGGATCACCGGTTTGATCGACATCCCGCCCCCTCTCGATCGTGACGCGGGCCCTCGGCTGGAGGCCCGGGTTCACGCTATGCGGAGGCGGCCGCGGGGGGGGGGGGGGGGGGGCGCCCCCCCCCCCCCCCCCCCCCCCCCCCACCCCCCCCGGCGGACCCCTCCGTGCGACACGCCGACGACACGCCGAGGGGCGAATTCCACAGGCTGGGGAATGTCCGAAGCCCCGCCTAGCGTCGGATCTGTGGAGGGATCCGATCCGGGGCTTCCGGAGCCGCGGGAAATCGCGGATCGAAGGCCCCGGGACGACGCCTCCGACTGTGGACAAAGTCGTGGAGAACCTGTGTCGAAGCGGTGGAATACGGTGGAAAACTACACAGTTGTAACTACTAGCCCTTGTGGTCGACCCGAATGTCCGCACCTATATGTAGTATTGAACTCCCGGCAGGGCCACCTGCTCGAAAGCCGGGTTCTGAGGGGAAGAAGAGGCGCAACACATGTCCATCACGGTCTACACCAAGCCCTCCTGCGTGCAGTGCAACGCGACCTACCGCGCACTCGACGCGAAGGGCATCGAGTACGAGGTGCACGACGTCTCCGAGGACGCCGCGGCGCTCGAGCACGTGAAGTCGCTCGGCTACCTGCAGGCGCCCGTCGTGGTCACCGACGAGGACCACTGGTCGGGGTTCCGTCCCGACAAGATCGACGAACTCGCCGCTCGCCTGGCGTAACCACGGAGGAGGCGATCTCATGAACGCCGCCACCGCGACCGCCGCGCCGCTGCTGGTCTACTTCTCGAGCATCTCGGGCAACACCGCCCGGTTCATCGAGAAGCTGGGCCTCGAGGCGCGACGGATCCCGCTGCACAGCACGGAGGAGCCGCTCGTCGTCGATGAGCCGTTCGTGCTGGTCACTCCGACCTACGGCGGGGGACAGGGGCGCGGCGTCGAGAAGGGCGCCGTGCCCAAGCAGGTCATCCGGTTCCTCAACGACGAGCGCAACCGGCGACACATCCGCGGAGTGATCTCCGCAGGCAACACCAACTTCGGCGACGCGTTCTGCGCCGCCGGTGACATCATCAGCCGCAAGTGCCAGGTGCCCCACTTGTATCGGCTCGAGATCTACGGCACACAGGACGACGTCGATCGCGTGAGCGACGGATTGGAACGATGGTGGAAGCAGCAGCAGCAGTGAAGGCCGAGGCCGACTACAAGGCGAACCAGGCGTACGAGGGGCTCGACTACCACGCCCTGAACGCGATGCTGAACCTGTACGACGCGAACGGGCAGATCCAGTTCGGCGCCGACAAGCGCGCGGCCCGCGAGTACTTCCTGCAGCACGTCAACCAGAACACGGTGTTCTTCCACTCGCTCAAGGAGCGCCTCGACTACCTCGTCGAGAAGGAGTACTACGAGGGCGCCGTCCTGGACAAGTACTCGTTCGACTTCATCAAGGAGCTCAACGAGTTCGCCTACTCGAAGAAGTTCCGCTTCGAGACCTTCCTCGGTGCGTTCAAGTACTACACGAGCTACACGCTCAAGACCTTCGACGGCAAGCGCTACCTGGAGCGCTTCGAGGACCGCGTCGTGATGACCGCTCTCGCGCTCGCCGACGGCGACGAGGGCGTGGCGAAGAACCTCGTCGAGGAGATCATCTCCGGCCGCTTCCAGCCGGCCACTCCGACGTTCCTCAACGCCGGCAAGGCGCAGCGCGGCGAGCTCGTCAGCTGCTTCCTGCTGCGCATCGAGGACAACATGGAGTCGATCGCCCGCGGCATCAACTCCGCCCTGCAGCTCTCCAAGCGCGGCGGCGGCGTGGCGCTGCTGCTGAGCAACATCCGTGAGTCCGGCGCGCCGATCAAGCAGATCGAGAACCAGTCCTCGGGCATCATCCCCGTCATGAAGCTGCTCGAAGACAGCTTCTCCTACGCCAACCAGCTCGGCGCGCGCCAGGGCGCCGGCGCGGTGTACCTGAACGCGCACCACCCCGACATCATGCGGTTCCTCGACACCAAGCGCGAGAACGCCGACGAGAAGATCCGAATCAAGACGCTCTCGCTCGGCGTCGTCGTGCCGGACATCACGTTCGAGCTCGCCAAGAACGGCGAGGATATGTACCTCTTCTCGCCGTACGACGTGGAGCGCGTCTACGGCGTGCCGTTCGGCGACATCTCAGTCACCGAGAAGTACCGCGAGATGGTCGACGACCCGCGCATCAAGAAGACGAAGATCAACGCGCGCGAGTTCTTCCAGACGATCGCCGAGATCCAGTTTGAGTCGGGCTACCCGTACATCATGTTCGAGGACACGGTGAACAAAGCCAACCCGGTCAAGGGCCGGATCAACATGTCCAACCTGTGCAGCGAGATCCTGCAGGTCAACACCCCGACGACGTACAACGAGGACCTCTCGTACGCGCAGATCGGCAAGGACATCTCCTGCAACCTCGGCTCGATGAACATCGCGCTCGCGATGGACGGCGGCGACCTGGGCGCGACCGTGGAGACCGCGATCCGCGGCCTCACCGCGGTGAGCAACCAGAGCCACATCGCCTCGGTGCGCTCGATCGAGGACGGCAACGACCGTTCCCACGCGATCGGCCTCGGTCAGATGAACCTGCACGGCTACCTCGCCCGCGAGCACGTCTTCTACGGGTCCGAAGAGGGCATCGACTTCACGAACATCTACTTCTACACGGTGCTGTTCCACGCGCTGCGTGCGTCGAACAAGCTCGCGATCGAGCGAGGGACGGCCTTCGACGGCTTCGAGGACTCGACCTACGCGTCCGGCGCGTTCTTCGACAAGTACATCGACCAGGAATGGGCGCCCGCGACGGAGAAGGTCGTCGAGCTGTTCGCCGGCCACCACATCCCGACGCAGGCCGACTGGGCCGAGCTGAAGGAGTCCATCCAGAAGCACGGCATCTACAACCAGAACCTGCAGGCCGTGCCGCCGACCGGATCCATCTCGTACATCAACAACTCGACGAGCTCGATCCACCCGATCGCGTCGAAGATCGAGATCCGCAAGGAGGGCAAGCTCGGCCGCGTCTACTACCCGGCGGCGTTCATGACGAACGACAACCTGGAGTACTACGAAGACGCGTACGAGATCGGCTACGAGAAGGTCATCGACACGTACGCCGCGGCCACGCAGCACGTCGACCAGGGCCTGTCGCTCACGCTGTTCTTCAAGGACACGGCGACCACGCGCGACATCAACAAGGCGCAGATCTACGCCTGGCGCAAGGGCATCAAGACGATCTACTACATCCGCCTGCGTCAGATGGCGCTCGAGGGCACGGACATGGCCGAGTGCGTCAGCTGCATGCTGTGACGCTCTGATCAGCCACTCTTCTGAAGGATTGACATGACTCCCGAACCGCTCAAGCTGGTCGACCGCGTGCAGGCGATCAACTGGAACCGCATCCAGGACGATAAGGACCTCGAGGTCTGGAACCGTCTGGTGAACAACTTCTGGCTGCCCGAGAAGGTGCCGCTGTCGAACGACATCCAGTCGTGGAACACGCTCACCGCCGAGGAGCAGACCCTCACCATGCGCGTGTTCACCGGTCTGACGCTACTCGACACGATCCAGGGCACCGTCGGCGCCGTGTCGCTCATCCCCGATGCGATCACCCCGCACGAGGAGGCCGTCTACACGAACATCGCGTTCATGGAGTCGGTGCACGCGAAGAGCTACTCCTCGATCTTCTCGACGCTGTGCTCGACGAAGGAGATCGACGAGGCGTTCCGCTGGTCCGTGGAGAACCCGAACCTTCAGAAGAAGGCTCAGATCGTCATGGACTACTACCGCGGAGACGAGCCGCTCAAGCGCAAGGTCGCGTCGACCCTGCTGGAGAGCTTCCTGTTCTACTCGGGCTTCTACCTGCCGATGCACTGGTCGTCGCGGGCGAAGCTCACCAACACGGCCGACCTCATCCGCCTCATCATCCGCGACGAGGCCGTGCACGGCTACTACATCGGCTACAAGTACCAGCGCGGTCTCGAGACGCTCGACCAGGCGAAGAAGGACGAGCTCAAGGACTACACGTTCTCGCTGCTGTACGAGCTCTACGACAACGAGGTGCAGTACACGCAGGACCTGTACGACGAGGTCGGCCTCACCGAGGACGTCAAGCGCTTCCTGCACTACAACGCGAACAAGGCGCTCATGAACCTCGGCTACGAGGCGATGTTCCCGGCGACCGTGACGAACGTGAACCCGGCGATCCTGTCGGCGCTCTCGCCCAACGCGGACGAGAACCACGACTTCTTCTCGGGATCCGGATCCTCCTACGTCATCGGCAAGGCCGAGGCCACCGAGGACGAGGACTGGGACTTCTGAGTCGCTGACTCACCCGGGGCCCGAAAGGGCTGATGAGAGGCTTGGACCTGCGGATTTCTGCAGGTCCAGGCCTCTTTCGTGTCTTGCACAAATCGAGGGCGGTCGGAAGGACCGGCGGAGCCCGGTCCGCTCAGGTGTTCAGCTGGCGTTCGGAGAGCTGGTCGAGAGCGGCGACGATCCGGCTGATCACGGATGCGGCCACCTGCGCCTGCTTCTCGTCGATCTCATTGATCGCGGCGACCAGCTCGGCATGATGGGCGCCGACGGCGGAATCGACATGCTGGACGGCCGCGGCGGTGGCGCGCAGGTAGCGGGCGCGCCGGTCCGTGGGGTGGTCGACCCGTTCGACGTAGCCCTTCCGCACGAGCCGGTCGACGACGTTCGTGATGTTCGCGCTGGAGGTGTCGAGCATGGTGAGGAGATCCTTCGGACCCAGATCCCTGCCGTCCCGCTGCGCCTGGACGAGATAGCGCAGCGCCCGGAGATCCAGGTTCGACAGTCCCGAGGCGCTCAGGGCGCGGGTCTCCTGGATGTGCTCCGCGCGGCGCAGGCGCAGCAGCGCGAGCGTCAGCTCGCGGCCCGCGGCCGTGCCGGCCTGCTCGGCGTAGAGATGCTCCTGCTCATGTCGGATGATCGTCTGCGGCATCTTCTCCTCCTGAGGTCTCCACCCGGCTCACTGCTCACCGGTGATCGCGTCGCGGGCCGCTTCGAACTCCGCATAGGAGCCGAGAAGGCGATGTGCGGAGTCCATGGCGACGAATCCCGATCCCCGAGCCTCGATCGTCCCGAGGAACTCGCCCGTGCGGTTGCCTGCCCAGAAGCCGCTCTCCACCTGGACCCAGACGGCCTCGTGGGCCGGATTCGTCCGGACGGGAACCGTGACGGCCATCGTCATGATCACTCCTCATGATAAACCCGCAGAACTATCTGACTCAGTTGTCTACACAGTTGCTCGTCTACACAGTTGCTGCGAGGTGCAGCGGCTGTGCGATCCTGCTCCGCGGCGGCCCGCCCCGAGAACGGGAGGGGCCGCCGCGGCAGTGCTGGCGGGGCGTCGTCCCCTTCGACTACGCCCGCTTGCCTCGCCCGACGATGAGGCCGTAGACGAGCAGGACCACGATCGATCCCACGATCGCCAGCAGCCAGGTCTGCAGCGAGAAGAAGTCCTGGAGCGGCGCGTTGAACAGAGCGCTTCCGAGCCAGCCGCCGAGCAGCGCTCCCACCACTCCGAGGAGCAGCGTGGCGATCCAGCCGCCTCCCTGCTTACCGGGGAGGATCGCCTTCGCGATCGCTCCGGCGATCAGGCCCAACAGAAGAAACCCGAGAAATCCCATCGTCCTACTCCTTCAATCGTCGATCTGAGTCGTGAATCGAATGCCGATCAGTTGCCCAGGGCGTCCTTGACTGCGTCCTTGGCCTTCTCCGCGGCCTGCTTGACATCGCCCTTCGCCTGGGTCGCCTTGCCCTCGGCCACCTTGGCGTCGTCGCCGGTCACCTTCCCGATGACCTCCTCGACCTTGCCCTTCACCTTGTCGACTCCGGCGGACAGCTTGTCTTCAGCGCTCATGTCTTCTCCGTTTCGATAAGAAACACTCGCTAGATAGTTCAGTGAGTGGCATAACTTTTATAACACCAACCAGGTTGTGGATGCAACGCGTGTGCGGAGGTCAGTCGCGAGAGCGGCGTTGAGCGAAGAGCGGCCGGGCGTGTCAGCCGTTGCGCAGGCGGCCCCTGGTAGCGTCGCGGGAACGCCCACGACAGGAGCCCCGTGACCGACGACCCGACCCTCGGCCTGACCCTCAGCGGCGGCGGCGCCTACGGTGCCGCGCAGGCCGGCGTACTGCAGGTGCTCGCCGAGCGGGGGATCCGTCCCGGGATCGTCGCGGGGACGAGCGCCGGTGCGCTCATCGGCGCCGCCTATGCGGCCGGGATGGATGCGGACACCATCGAGCAGGCTGTGCGCCGGTTCCGCTGGAGCGAGATCGCGCGCTGGTCGTTCCGGCCGCGCTGGGGTCTGCTGGACACGCATGCGGTGACCGACGCGGTGCACGGGGTCCTCGGCCGCGATCCTCTGATCGAGGAGCTGCCGCGACGCTTCGGCGCCTATGCGACGGATCTGCGCACCCGCCGCGGCGTGATCCTCGACCGGGGGCCGCTCAGCACCGCCCTGCGCTCGACCATCGCCGTGCCGGGCGTGCTGCCGCCGGTGCGCCGTGATGGCGCCCTGCTCGCTGACGGCGGGATGATCGACAACGTTCCCGATGCCGTGACGCGCGCGCTCGGCGCGGAGCGCACGATCGTGGTGCGGCTGCACGCCAAGTGGGAGAACGTGCGCATGATGCGCACCGTCACGGCCACCGCGGATCTCGTCGCGGACCCCACGGTGCTCCTGATCCAGCCCGAGATGGAGCGCATGGCGCAGTGGGTGATGAAGGACGTGCCGCGCCTCATCGCCGAAGGCCGCCGCGCCGCGGAGTCCGCGCTCGATACCGCGGACCAGGAGGGGCGCCTGCTCTCCGCCGCCTAGGCGGGAGGCGCGCGGCGGCGGACTCGGGATCGGGCTCGCGCCTCAGGGCGGGCGCGCCCGCCGGGGGCACGCGCCTCAGGATGACTCGACGGTCTCCTTCAGCGTCTGCAGCAGCTGCTCCCACATCTCCTGGGCATGCCGAGCGGCCTCTGCCGAGGAGTTGTTGCTCTGCGACAGCACCACGCGCGTCGTCGAGCCGTCGCCAGAGAGCGCGAACTCCAGGATGTGGTGGTTCTCGGGTTCATCCGGCTGTCCGCTCAGAGGGCTGAAATGCGTGAGCCGCAGCTGGCGCGGCGGATCGAAGACGAGGATCTCGCCCCTGTCCTGGTAGGGGGTGCCCTTCCAGACGCCGTCCCAGGTGATGGGGGATCCCGGCTGCCAGGTGGTCCGCACGGTGGCGCCGAACCACAATTCCGGCAGCCGATCGGGATCAGCGAGCACCTCCCAGACCTGTTCGGCCCGTGCGGTGACCGCGACCTCGGCGGTCGCGACGTGATCTGCCTGTGTCATCTCGCGCTCCCTGAACGTGTCACGTCGAGTATGCGCCGTGACCCGGCGGGCGTCCAGCATGGAGCACATCCGGGGTAAGAGGTTCAGATGTGAATTGCGTCTGTCAGTATTGACAGACGCAATTCGGGCTTCTAAGCTCGAACCCATCACCACGCGAAGGAGCTGAGATGAGGGATCTCTCCACGATCGAGGAAGTCATCCTCTCGGTGCTGCGCGCCCAGGTCGCCCCCGCGGGTTCTCGCCTGATCTGCCGGGAGCTCGCAGACGAGGGCTTCGACACGAGCGAGTCGACCGTCAACCGGCTGCTCACCGGACTCGATTCGCGCGGATTCACGGAGTCGCTCGGACGCAAGGGCCGAATCCTGACGGGGGAGGGACGGCGTGTGAGCGATGTGCTGCAGCTCGACCGGCACCGCAGCGCCTACTTCGAGCGCGCCCTGCAGATGCACAGCATCGAGGACCTCATCGATCATCTGATCGCCCGACGCGGGATCGAGCGCGAAGCCGCCCGCGCGGCGGCGCTGCGCGCGACTCCCGAGGAGATCGTCCTCCTCGGCCAACTCGCAGAGCCGTCGGGGCCTGCGCTCCACGACCGCCTCGGCTTTCACCGTGCGGTCGGCGATGCCTCGCACAACAAGCAGATCCAGGCGATCGCGAACACCCTCTTCGTGGAGCGCCTCGACCCGCTCGAGAGCGTCACGCTCACGGTCGGACTCCGCCAGGGAGTGCTCTCCGAGTGGGAGAACGACCATCGCGTCATCGCGGCACGGATCGCGGAGCGCGATGCCGACGGCGCCGAACAGACGATGTTCGCGCACCTCGACGCCACCATCCGGGAGACCGAGGCCTTCGCGCGCAGCGGATGGGGCGACGTGCTCCTGCAGCAGCTGCGAAAAGACGCGGATCGCTCCGCCGCGCCGCTCCTTCCGCCCACCTGACCCCACGCCTCCACCGCATCGCCGGTATCGGGTCCTCGTCGACCCGGTGCTCACTCGGCATGCCCGCACGACCCGACCCGAACTCCACCCGCCCTACCTCCCAAGGAGAATGCAATGTCGCATCACACTGATTTCCGGACCGCTGTGGACCGCCGAGCCTTCCTCCGCCTCGGCGCGCTCGGCGCCGGAGCGATCGCGCTCGGATCCTCGGCTCTCGCGCTCACCGGCTGCGCACCGACCGGCGCGGCCGGCGGGAGCGGGTCCCTCACGCCCTTCACCACGAAGCTCGGCTGGATCCCCGACGTCGCCTACGCGGGCCTGTTCATCGCGAAGGACGAGGATCTGTTCACGAAGGCGGGTCTCGACGTCACGATCCAGCCCGGAGGCCCGAACTCGCCGGTGGTGCCCCTGGTCACGACCGGCAAGCTCGATGTCGGAATCGAGTCCATTCCGGAGAACGTCGCCTCGGCCATCAAGAACGGGGTGAAGCTCCGCATCGTCGGGGCGGGGCTGCGCAAGAGCCCGGAATGCTGGATCTCGCGCGCCGACAATCCCATCAAGACCCCGAAGGACATCGAGGGGAAGAAGCTGGGCTCGACCCTGAGCGGGCAGAACCTGATGATCGAGTTCATGAAGCGCAACGGCGTGGACACGAGCACCGTCACCTTCGTGCCGACGCAGTTCGACCCGGCGCCGCTCGCGGCGGGGGAGGTCGACGCCCTGCTCGGCTTCGTGTCCAACCAGCCGGTGGCACTGAAGAACAAGGGCATCGACACCTACGTCATGCCGACGGCCGACTTCGGTCTCAACCGCATGCAGCAGGTGTTCTTCGTCACCCAGGCCACCCTGGATGACAAGGAGAAGCGCGCCAGGGCGAAGGCGTTCCTGCTCGCCGCACGCGAGGGCACGCAGAAGATGCTGGACGACCACAAGGCGGCGGCGGAGCTCACCGTCAGGCTGTACGGGAAGGAGGTCGGCCTGAACGTCAAGGACCAGACCGCCAACCTCGACGCACTCGCTCCTTTCGTCGCAGGGGACGAGACCTCCGAACTGTTCCTCATGTCGGACAAGCTCATCGAGCAGACCATCGACAGTCTCTCGCTGATCGGTGTGAAGGCCGACAAGTCCCTGTTCACCAACGAGCTGCTCGAGTCCTGAACCTCAGCTCCCCCCGAGATCCACGGAGATCCCCATGCAGAGCGACATCGCCGAGCCCGGCCTGCGCATCGATGCCCTGAGCAAGACGTTCGAGACGAACGGCACGACCGTCCCCGCGCTCGAGGACTTCACTTACACGGCGCGCAAGGGCGAGTTCATCGGACTGCTGGGCCCGTCCGGCTGCGGCAAATCGACGGTGCTCCGCGTGCTCGCCGATCTCGAGGCGCCGACCTCCGGCACGGTCGAGGTGCACGGCACGAGCCCGCGCGAGCTGCGTCGTCGGCACCGCATCGGCGTCGGCTTCCAGGACGCGGGGCTTCTGCCCTGGCGCACGGTCGAGGCCAACGTCCGATTGCCGTTGGAGATCGCCGGCATCAAGGACGAGGGGACGGTGCAGGAGCTCATCGACCTCGTCGGGCTCTCGTCATTCCGCACGGCGCGCCCGGCGCAGCTCTCCGGCGGGATGCGGCAGCGGGTGTCGCTGGCGCGCAGCCTCGTCACCGATCCCGATCTGCTCCTGCTGGATGAGCCGTTCGGCGCTCTGGACGACCTGACGCGGCAGAACCTGAACTTCGAGCTGCAGCGGATCTGGTCCGAGCGCGGGACGACGACCGTGCTCGTCACGCATGGGATCGGGGAAGCCGTGCTGCTGTCGGACACCGTGATCCTGATGTCTCCGCGGCCGGGCGCGATCGTCGACGTCGTGACGATCGACCTGCCGCGACCCCGCACGGCGGCGATCCTGGAGGATCCGGAGTTCCATGCGCTCTGCGACCGGCTGTCGCGCAAGCTCTTCCACGCCGAGGGGGCAGGAAGATGACGACCGCGACCCGGGCGATCGATCTCGGAGTCCGCCGGCGCAGGAACGTCACCGTGCAGTCGATGGCCCCGCTGCTGTCGGTGCTCGTCCTGGTGGCGATCTGGCAGCTGGGGTCCCTGGTGACGCCCCTCGTGCCCGCCCCTCTCGCCGTGCTGCGGCAGATCGGCGCGGATGCGGCCTCGTATCCTGCGAACATCGCCCAGACGATGTCGACCGCAGGCCTCGGCTACCTGTGGGGCAACGGCATCGCGATCGTCCTCGCCCTGCTCACGCTGCCGTTTCCGCGCGTGCAGGCCGTCCTGGAGCGGGTGGCCGTCAGCGCGATCGCGCTCCCGCTCATCGCCGTGGCGCCGATCCTCGTGATCGTCTTCTCGGACAACATCCCCGGAATCATCCTGTCCGCGCAGGCCGTCGTGTTCACGACCCTGGTCTCGATGATCCTCGGGCTCGGGAACGTCGACCAGAGTGCGCTCGACCTGGTGCACGCGAGCGGTGGCTCGAGCTGGACCGCGATCCGGAAGGTCCGCCTCCCCGCCGCGATCCCGAGCCTCGTCGTCGGCCTGCAGATCGCCGCCCCGAGCGCCATCCTCGGCGCGATCATCGGCGAGTACATGGGCGGAAGCAAGGGGCTCGGCGTCGCCATGATCCAGGCTCAGGGCGCGTTCGACGTGCCGCGGGCCTGGGCGATCGCACTGGTGACCTCGGCGCTCGCCGCCATCGCCTTCCTCGCGATCCCGTGGATCGTGAAGGTCACGATGCCGTGGGTCGGTCACGCGAGCTCGACGATCAGCGCCCGCGCAGTCGTCCGCCGCGTCGCGCGTGCTCCCTGGCCGCTCGCGCTCGGCCGCGTCGTCCTCTCGGTCGTCGGAACCCTCGCCGTCGTGATCCTGCTCTGGTGGGGACTCTCGGCGGCCGTGCCCGGTGGGGAGTTGGTGGCCCGGGGTCCGCTGTCCGTCTTCCGGTACTTCACGGATCCGGCCTCGACGATCGTCAGCCAGAGCGGCACTCCGCAGAGCTCTTTCGACGCCCTCCTCGCCTCACTCGGGCAGACCGCGATGGACGCCGGCGTCGGCTTCCTCGTCGGCACCGCGCTGTCGATCCTGATGGCCGTCGTCGTGCACGAGTTCCGGACGGTGGAGGCGCTCATCATGCCCGTCTCGATCGTCCTCCGCTCGGTGCCCATCGTGGCGGCCATGCCGCTACTGGCGCTCATCTTCGGTCGCGGGATCCTCGCCGTCACCGTGCTCATCACGATGATGACGTTCTTCCCGACTCTGGTGAACCTTCTGCTCGCGATGCGCAGTGCGCCGAGCGGCGCCGTCGACCTGTTCTCGGTCGCGGGGGCCACCCGGGGGCAGCGGATCCGCAAGCTGCTCATCCCGTACGCCTTGCCGGCGCTGTTCGCGTCCATCAAGGTCGCGCTCCCGCTCTCCGTCGGTGCCGCCATGGTCGCCGAGTGGCTGGCCACCGGTACCGGGCTCGGCGCTTCGATGACGGTCGCGGCGACCATGTCGGACTACGACTTCGTGTGGGGCGGCGTCGCCGCGGTCCTGCTCATCTCGCTCTTCCTCTACCAGCTCGCCGGATACGCGGAGCGCAGGATCGCCGCGCGCCTGGCTTGACCGACCTCACCTCCTCCGAACGAAGAAAGCAGGTATCGCTGTGCCCACAATCCTCAAGAACGGCCGCATCGACGGGGCCGACGCCACCGATATCGTGATCGCCGACGGAGCGATCACGGATATCGTCCCGTCCGGATCCGCTGCCGTCGAGCCGGACGATGACGTGATCGATCTCGGAGGTCAGCTCGTCCTCCCCGGCTTCGTCGACGGGCACTCCCACGGCGACAAGAGCATGTGGGGCGAGCCCTGGGTCCGCCGGAACTCGGTGGACATCACGATGGACCAGATGTTCGAGGACACGCTGGAGCAGTGGAAGCTGCCCCAGTCGTCCATCAAGGAGCGGGCGCGCCGGTTCCTCCATAAGAGCATCGCCGCCGGATCCACGACCATCCGCGCCTACGCCGACGTCTTCCCGGGCCTCGACCTCCAGGGCGTCCACGCCCTGCTCGAGCTGAAGGAGGAGCTCGCGCCCTTCGCGGACATCCGCGTGGTCGCGTTCCCGCAGCTCGGGATCCTGCGCATGCCCGGAACGGAGGACCTGCTCGAGCAGGCCCTGAAGGACGGAGCGGACGGCATCGGCGGACTCGACCCCGCGGCGGTCGAGCGCGACGCCACTCAGGTGCTCGACATCGTCTTCGGGCTCGCCGACAAGTATCAGGTGGCCGCCGACTTCCACGCGCACGAGATCGGGGAGCTGGGAGTCTGGCTCGTCGAGCGGGTCGCGGAGCGGACCAGGGCGCTCGGAATGGGGGGCAGGGTCAGCATGTGCGATGTGTTCGCGCTCGCCGAGCCCAGCCCGGAGCAGTTCGGGCGGCTCAGCCACGCGTTCGCGGATGCGGGCATCGCGTTCTCGATCGGAGTGCACGGACTGCTCCCGGTGCCGGACGTCAAGGGCCTGCACGACGCCGGAGTGGCGATGTGCCTCGGCTCGGACTCCTCGCGCAGCCTGTGGTCGCCCTGGGGCGACGGCGACATCCTGTCGCGCGCGATGATGATGTCGTACAAGAGCTACTGGCGCACGGACGACGACCTCGAGCTCGCGGCACGCCTGGCGACCTCGCTCGGGCACCAGGCGCTGGGCTCGGCCGCGCGGCGCGTCGAGGTCGGCGAGGTCGCCGACCTCGTCGTGCTTCCCGGTGAGGCCGTCGCGGAGGTCGTGGTGCAGCCGGCGCCGCGCTCCCTGGTCCTGAAGAACGGCGCGGTCGCGGCCCGCGACGGCGCGCTGGTCTCCGTCGCAGGCTGAGCGACGAAGGCTCTCCGCGGGGCGCGGAGAGCGAGCCGGGGCCGCGGCGGGGTGCCGCGGCCCCGGACCCACGGCGGTCGGGCGGACCCGGCGCGACGCCTCCGCGGCCGGTTGTCAAGCCCCGTGGAAGTCCGCGGGATCCGGCCTACGGTCGGTCTCTACGGCATCCCGCTACGAACGGAGACACTCCTCATGGGCATCGGAACCGGCATCGTCCTCTTCGTCATCGGCGCGATCCTCGAGTTCGCGCTCAACGTCCAGGTCTCGTGGATCGACCTGCATCTCGTCGGCTACATCCTGATGATCGCCGGAGCGGTCGTGTTCCTGCTCAGCCTGATCCTGCTCATCACGCGGCGCAGCCGCCGCACCCCTCCGGCGAACGAAGAGGATCTGCTCTGAGGAGCGCCGCTCACAGCCCCCGGTGATCGGCCCAGCGAGTGCCGGCGCTCGTCGCGGCATCCAGGATCAGCGCGTCGATCTCGGGGGAGTGCCGCACGGGGAACGACACGTAGGCGCCGCGTCCGCCGGCGACCGGGCGTCCGTACGCCTTCGCCGCGAGCGTCCCGTCGGCAAGCAGGCGCACCGTCAGCGACTGCAGTTCGAACCGCTCGCCTCGGCGCTCGTCCTCCCACCGAAGCGCAAGAGGGATCGACACGTTCAGTGCGAGCGCTCCGATCTCGATGCCGTCGTCCATGAGCGCCGCTCAGGCGTTCCGGCGCTCGTGGTAGTAGGCGAGGAGCGCGCGGGTGGACGGATCCTGCGCCGCGATCGCATCCTGGTCGCCCTCGATGGCCGGGGCGATCTGCAGGGCGAGCTGCTTGCCGAGCTCGACGCCCCACTGGTCGAACGAGTTGATGCCCCAGATCGCGCCCTGGGTGAAGGTGATGTGCTCGTACAGCGCGATGAGCTGTCCGAGCACGGCCGGGGTGAGCGCGGGCGCGAAGATGGAGGTCGTGGGACGGTTGCCGGCGAAGGTGCGGGCGGCGACGAGCGCGCCCGTGGTGCCCTCGGCCTCGACCTCCGCCGCGGTCTTGCCGAACGCGAGCGCCTTGGTCTGGGCGAGGAAGTTCGCCAGGAACAGGGCATGCACGTCGCGTCCGTCGTCGGTGAGCGGATACGCCGGGTTGACGAACGCGATGAAGTCGGCCGGGATCAGCCGCGTGCCCTGGTGGATCAGCTGATAGAACGCGTGCTGGCCATTCGTGCCCGGCTCGCCCCAGAACACCTCGCCGGTGTCGGTGGTGACCGGAGAGCCGTCCCAGCGCACCGACTTGCCGTTGGACTCCATCGTCAGCTGCTGCAGGTACGCGGGGAAGCGGCTGAGCTGCTGCGCGTAAGGAAGCACCGCATGCGACTGGGCGTCGAAGAAGTTCACGTACCAGACGTTCAGCAGCCCCATGAGAACCGGCACGTTGCGATCGAGGGGGGTGGTGCGCACGTGCTCGTCGACGGCGTGGAAGCCCGCGAGCAGCTCACGGAACACGGCGGGACCGAAGGCGATCGCCAGGGACAGGCCGATCGCGCTGTCGACCGAGTAGCGTCCGCCGACCCAGTCCCAGAAGCCGAAGGCGTTCGTCGGGTCGATCCCGAACGTCGCGACCCGGTCGAGCGCCGTCGAGACGGCGACGAAGTGGTGTGCGACCGCAGTGCTGCGCGCCTCGTCCGTGGACACGTCGACGCCGGCCTTGGCGAGGCCCTCCCAGAGCCAGTCGCGGGCGAGCCGTGCGTTCGTCAGCGTCTCGAGCGTGGTGAACGTCTTCGAGGCGACGATGAACAGCGTCGTCTCCGGGTCGAGGTCCGCGGTCTTCTCCGCGATGTCGGTGGGGTCGATGTTCGACACGAAACGGGCCTGGATCCCGCCGCCGTAGGGCTTCAGCGCCTCATAGACCATGACCGGGCCGAGGTCGGATCCGCCGATGCCGATGTTCACGACGTGGGTCACGGCCTTGCCCGTCACACCGCGCCAGTCGCCCGAGCGCACCCGGTCGGCGAACGCGCTCATCGCGTCGAGCACCTCGTGCACGTCGCGGTCCACGTCCTGCCCGTCGACGACCAGAGCCGGGGACGCATCCGCGGGACGGCGGAGGGCCGTGTGCAGGACCGCGCGGTCCTCGGTCGTATTGATGTGCTCCCCGGCGAGCATGGCCGCGAAACGCTCGGCGACCCCGGTCTGCTCCGCGAGACGCACCAGGGCCTCGCGGACCTCCGCGGTGACCAGGTTCTTGGACAGGTCGACACGGAGGTCGGCCAGGCCGAAGGTCAGGCGCTCGACACGCTCCGGGTCATCGGCGAACCAGCCCCGCAGATCGGGGGAGAAGGACTCCCGCAACGCGGTGAGCTCGGTCCAGGCAGGGGTCGCGGTGGCGTCGATCGGGGAGGTCATGCCCCCACGCTAGCGCCGCGCGAGGGCGCGCGTGCGAAATGACCGCGCGCCGCGGGGCACGGGGCGGACCGGAGCCGCCGGGCTCCGATCCGCCCCGGCGATCTCAGGCCTGTGCGCTGCGGTCGGGCAGCTGCTGCAGCGTCCAGCGGTTGCCGTCGGGGTCGGCGAAGGTGACGAACCGGCCCCAGGACAGCTCGTCCACGCCGTCGGCCTCCACGCCGAGGCCGCGCAGGTGCGCCAGAGCCTCGTCGGCGTCGGGCACGACGACCTGGATCGTGTTCTGCTTGCCCGGCTCGAGGTCGATCCCGAGATTGGTGCCGAACGCGATCGAGCACGCCGAGCCCGGAGGGGTCATCTGCACGAAGCGGAGGCCGTCGAACGGCGTCTGGTCGTGGTCGGGGGTGAACCCGATCCGGGTGTAGAAGTCCTTCGCGCGGTCGACGTCCGTGACCGGCACGAAGATGAGCTCGATCTTCCAGTCCATGCTGCACACTCCTTCGGTGGGGAGAACCTCGGCGGATCCGCCGTCGGGCACGACGCTACGCCGGGGCACCGACATCGGCGCCCTCCCGGGGATCGCTCGCCGCCCGTGATGCTCACTCGATGGGCGGCGGCGGGGCCAGCCGCAGCACGTCACGATCGATCCGGGTCTGCAGCACCCGCAGTGTCGTGTCGCTGATGGCCTTCCCGTCGCGCATTCCGATCAGGACGGACCTCTTGTGCTCCAGTACGGCCAGACCGAGGGCGGCGTACTCGGGGTCGGCCGCCCAGAGCGAGGGGTCCGACCCGTCGCCCGCGCCGTCGATGCGCCGCAGGCGGTCCCGGTACTCGCCCATGAGCCTGTCGCGCACCGGGTCCGGTGCGCCCACCCGCAGAGCCAGGTCGTCCACGGCCTCCAGCGCGGCCAGCGTCGAGCGCCGCTGGGCGGTGGACAGCTCGTCGGCCATCGCGGTGTCCGGCTCGAAGCGCCCCCAGCGGATCGCCCAGGGCAGCAGCACGCCCTGCACGGTGAGGGTGAGCACGACGACCCCCGTCGCCACGAAGACGATCTGGTCGTGGCCCGGGATCCCCGACGGCACCGCGAGGGCGACCGCGAGCGACACCGCGCCGCGGAAGCCGGCGATCGTCGAGACCACCCTCGCACGGTGCGACATGCGGCGGCCGCGCTGCGACGGCCGCCGGTCGACGAGGCGGAGCAGCCACGCGGTGAGGACCTGGAACACGAACCGGATCAGCAGCAGCACGATCCAGGCGATCCCGCAGAAGAGCAGCAGGCCGGGGAGGGACGCGGCCGGCACGGCGCGCACGGCCGACTGGGCCTCGATCCCGATGAGCACGAAGAGGGCGCCGTTGAGGCTCCGCGTCGTGAGCGTCCAGAACGAGGTCATCTGCTGACGCGACTGGGCGGTGCCGGTGCGGGGCACGGTCTGACTGATCACGAGCCCGGCCACGACCACGGCGATGACGCCCGAGGCGTGCACCTGCTCCGCGGCGAGGAAGGCGGCGAACGGCAGGAGCACCATCGCCGCGTTCGCGGTGATCGCGTCCGGCAGCCTCTTCAGCACGAGGGTCCCCAGCAGCCCGGCGGCCAGTCCGATGGCGCCGCCGCCGAGGTATGCCAGCACGATCAGGCCCGTCACCTGCCATCCCGTGAGGGAGACGCCGCTCACCGCCACGCCGGCCGTGATGGTGAACATCACCAGGGCGGTGCCGTCGTTGACGAGGCTCTCCGCGCGCAGCTGGATCGCGTTGCGGTGCGGCAGCGCACGGGCGAGGCCGCCGACGGCGGTGGCGTCCGTCGGGGCGAGCGCCGCGCCGAGCACGAGCGCGGCCATCCAGCTCCAGCCCAGCGCGACGCCCGCGCCCGCGACGCCGTACGCGGTGGCGACGACGAGCAGCGTGCTGAGCAGCAGGATGACCCGCATGTCCCGGCGCACCTCGCGCAGCGGCGTGGTGAACGCCTCCCAGAACAGCAGCGCGGGCAGGAAGAGCACCAGCACGACCTCGGCCGGCAGATGGATCTCGCGCACCGCGGGCACGAAGCCGCTGAGCAGCCCGAGGAACAGGTGCAGCAGCGGCGCGGGGAGGCGCAGCCAGGGTGCGGCCCAGCTCCCGGCCACCACGAGCGTCCCGACGAGGACGACCACGCCCAGCGGATCGATCATCAGCGCCTCCCTCCGACGACGGATCCACTCTGGCGCAGCTGGATGACGGCGCTGTTACGGGCCGGGCGCGCGGACGTTTCGCGCGCTCAGCCCGTCGTCGTGCATGCGCTCAGCGGTCGTCGCGGAGAGCCTGGGTCGCCTGCCGGTGCGGGAGCACGGAGTGCATGCCGGTGTAGCCCCCGCGCTCGGCGGCGGCGGTGAGGATCCGGCGCCGTGCGGCGAACCACCCGACGATGAGCGCGGGGACGATGGCGACGAGCGAGAGCAGCACCCAGCGCCCGGTCTCGGTGAACCCCATCGTGACGAGCACGAAGAGCAGGAACGCGAGCGTGAGATATCCCGTGTAGGGCGCGCCGAACATGCGGAACGACGCGCGCTGCAGCACGCCCCTCTTCGTGAGCGCGTGCAGCCTCAGCTGGCAGAGGATGATGGTGGCCCAGCCGCCGATGATGCCGAGCGCCGACACCTCGAGCACGATCTCGAACGCCTGGGACGGCACGAGCGCGTTCAGCAGGACGCCCGCGAGCGTGATGACCGACGTGAGCAGGATGCCGCCGTAGGGCACGCCGTTGCGGCTCATCCGGGCGGTGAAGCGCGGCGCGGATCCGTTCACGGACATGGAGCGCAGGATGCGGCCGGTGGAGTACAGGCCGGCGTTGAGGCTGGAGAGGGCCGCCGTGAGGACGACGAAGTTCATCACGGATCCGGCGACGGCGCCGGTGTCGGCGCCCCCGAGGTGGGAGAAGAACGTGACGAAGGGCGATTCGCCGGCCTTGTAGGTGCTGAACGGCAGCAGCAGCGAGAGCAGCAGGATGGATCCGACGTAGAAGATCGCGATCCGGATGACGACCGTGTTGATCGCCCGGGGCATGACCTTCGCGGGTTCCGCGGTCTCGCCCGCCGCGGTGCCGATGAGCTCGATCGAGGCGTAGGCGAACACGACGCCGGAGATCGCGATCAACGGCGCGAAGAAGCCCATCGGGAACACGCCGCCGTGCTCCGCCAGGATCGAGAAGCCCGTCGGCCCGACGTCGGTCGGCGCCTGCATGATGAGGATCACGGTGCCGACGATGAGGAAGGCGACGAGGGCGGTGACCTTGATCATCGCGAACCAGAACTCCATCTCGCCGAAGAGCTTGACGCTGACCAGGTTGAGCGAGAGCACGACGACGAGTGCGATGAGCGCGATCGCCCACTGCGGGACGGCGCGGAGGGGTTCCCAGTACTGCGCCCAGAACTTCACGTAGAGGGCGGCCGCGGTCACGTCGACGATCGAGGTCATGGCCCAGTTCAGGAAGTACAGCCAGCCGCTGACGAAGGCCATCTTCTCGCCGTAGAACTCGCGGGCGTAGGAGACGAAGGATCCGGAGGAGGGGCGGTGCAGGACGAGCTCGCCGAGGGCGCGGAGGATGAGGAAGGCGAAGAAGCCGCAGACGGCGTAGACGAGGATGAGGGCGGGGCCGCTGGACGCGAGCCGGCCGCCGGCGCCCATGAACAGGCCGGTGCCGATGGCGCCGCCGATCGCGATCATCTGGATCTGGCGGGGCTTGAGGGCCTTGTGGTAGCCGGCGTCCTCCCGGGAGAAGTCCTCGACCGCCATCGTGCGGTCGCCGGTCAGCTCGCGCTCGTTCTCGAGGGCGTCCTCGGGATCCATGGCCGAGCCGGGGTTCTTGTCGCTCATGCGGTGCCTTTCCCTGGGGCCGCCCCGGGACGACAGCCGGTCTTGTGTGCATCGGAGATCTTGCCCGGGATCCTATGCGCAGGGCAACGAACGAACCGGCGGAGGGCGACAATGAGGCATGACCGAAACCAACCTCGTCGGCGACCGCATGTTCACGCGCGCGGAGGGGCTGGCCGCGGGCCGCGCGGTCCGGGAGCGCACGCCGCGCGCGGCACTGGCGAAGATCGAGACGTCGGGGCGGGATCCGCTGGGGATCCTCGACCGGCAGAACAGCACGCGGCAGCCGGATCTCATCGCCCTCCGCACCGAGCGCATGGCCGCGAACCCGTTCGCCTTCTACCGGGGGACGGCGGCCCTCATGGCTGCGGATCTGGCCCGGACGCCCCACACGGGGATCCTGGTGCCGTCCTGCGGGGATGCGCACATCGGCAACTTCGGGTTCTTCGCATCGCCGCAGCGCACCCTGATGTTCGACCTGAACGACTTCGACGAGGCCGCCTGGGCTCCGTGGGAATGGGATCTGAAGCGCCTCGTGGCGAGCGTCGTGATCGGCGCCCGCGAGACCAGGGGGCCGTCTGTCGCGGACGAGGCGGCCCGCCAGTGCGTCCTCGCGTATGCGAGGGCGCTGCGCGCGGGCGTCCGTGCGGATCCGCTGCAGCGCTACTTCGCGCATTTCGACGCGACCGCGACCAGGGACGGGATCGACGTCGACTCGAAGCGCGCCCTGCAGAAGGCGATTGCCTCGGCCGAGAAGAGGACGGGGGAGCGCGCCGCGCGCAAGCTCACCGTGCGCGGGGACGACGGGCATCTGCGCTTCATCGAGCAGCCCCCGGTCATGACGCACGCCGACCCCTGGATCCGTGAGCTCAGCGACACCGCCTTCGTGCAGTACGCGGCGACGGCCAACGTCGACATCCAGCTGCTGCTGCGGCAGTACCGGGTGCGCGACGTGGCGCGGCGCGTGGTCGGGGTGGGCAGCGTGGGAACCCGCTGCTACCTGGCGGTGCTCGGCACGGCGGACGCCGAGCCGCTGCTGCTGCAGGTGAAGGAGGCAGGGCGGAGCGTGCTGGTGGAGTACGGCGGGATCGTGCAGCCCGACGAGCTGCAGCGGCGCGTCGACGAGCGCGGCGAGGGGGCGCGGGTGGTCGGCATGCAGCGGGTGCTGCAGGCGTTCTCGGATCCCTTCCTCGGACACATCAAGGGCGCCCGCGACGACTACTACGTGCGCCAGTTCCACGACATGAAAGGCTCGATCGACACCGACGTCATCGAGGACGAGGGGTATCGCGAGTACGCGGTCGCCTGCGCGATCACGCTCGCCCGCGCCCATGCGCAGGCGCCGGCCGCGGCGCAGATCGCCGGGTACGCGGGCAAGGGGGCCCAGCTCGCCGATACGCTGGTGAGCTGGGCGGGCGCCTACGCCGACCTGGCCGCGGAGGACTACCGCGCGTTCACCGCGCGGGCCGCCGACGCGGCGCCCGATGCCGCACCGAGCACGGCGCAGGATGCTGCGCAGAAGGAGAGCAGATCATGAAGCAGGTGCGATTCGGATCCGGATCCGCCCCCGCCGTCGTCGCCGGGATGATGCGCATCGACGGCCGCACCGACGAGCAGATCCGGGAGCTCTACGACACCGCGCGCGCGAACGGCATCGACTTCTTCGATCACGCCGACATCTACGGCGGGGCCATGCACGTCTGCGAGGAGCGCTTCGGCGCCGCCCTGGGGCTGTCCGCCGCGGAGCGCGACGAGATCACGCTGCAGACCAAGTGCGGGATCGTGCCCGCGCAGGGGATGTTCGACTTCTCCTACGAGCACATCGTCCGGCAGGTCGAGGGATCCCTCGCCGCCCTGCGCACCGACCGGATCGACGTGCTGCTCCTGCACCGCCCGGACGCGCTCGTCGAGCCCGAGGAGGTCGCCCGCGCGTTCGACGAGCTGCACGCCTCCGGCAAGGTGCGCTCCTTCGGCGTCTCGAACCACACCCCGGGGCAGATCGCCCTGCTGAAGACCGCGGTGACGCAGCCGATCGTCGCGAACCAGCTGCAGCTGTCGATCACGCACGCGCCGATCATCTCCCAGCCCATCGCGGCGAACATGGCCGCGCTCGACCAGAGCGTGGTGCGGGACGGCGGCGGGATCGTGGAGTACTGCCGCATCGAGGGCATCACGATCCAGGCCTGGTCGCCGTATCAGGCGGGCTTCTTCACCGGTGTCTTCCTGGACAACCCGGCCTACCCCGAGCTGAACGCCGCGATCGACCGGATCGCCGCCGCGCACGGCGTGACCCCGACCGGCATCGCCACCGCGTGGATCACCCGGCACCCCGCCGGCATGCAGGTCGTGCTCGGCACCACGACGCCCGCGCGCGTGCAGGAGGCGGCGGACGGAGCCGACGTCGAGCTCAGCCGCGCGGAGTGGTACGAGCTGTTCCGGGCCGCGGGGCACACGCTGCCCTGACCGCCGTCCGGCGCGCAGCGGACGCAGGATCCCCGCTTCTCTGGCAGGCTGTCGTCATGGGCCTGGTGTTCTCGATCCTCGTGCTGGTGCTGATGGTCGGCGCGCTCATCGACATCATCACCCGCCGTGACGACCAGGTGAAGCACCTGCCCAAGGTGTTCTGGATCATCCTGGTGATCATCGTGCCGCTGGCCGGATCCCTCATCTGGTTCCTCGTCGGACGCGAGTACGACGGGGAGGGGATCCGGCTGCCGCGCCCGCGCGAGCGACGTCCGGCCCCGCCTGCGCCCTCCGGCCCGTCGCGACCTGCGGACACCCGCAGCACCGAGCAGCAGATCGCCGACCTCGACCGCGAGATCGAGGAATGGCGGCTGCGCGCCGAGATCGAGAAGCGCAAGAAGCAGGACGGGACGGACGCCGGATGAACGCGACTCCGCATCTGCGCCGCGCGGTGATCGGCGGCGGCAGCGGCTACCTCGGCACCGCGCTGGCACGAGCCCTGCGGGTCGACGGCTATGAGGTGCGCACGATCGGCCGCTCCGGCGCGGACGCGCGCTGGGACGATCCGGCGGGGGTCCTCCGCCTCGTCGACGGCGCCGACCTGGTGATCGGGCTCGCCGGCCGCCGGATCGACTGCCGGTACACCGACCGCAACCGCGACGAGATCCTGCGCTCCCGCGTGCGGACGACGCAGGCGCTGCACCGTGCGGTCACCGCGGCGGCAGCACCTCCGGCGGTGTGGATGAACGGCAGTTCGGCGACGGCGTATCGCTACTCGCTGGTCTCGCCGCGCACCGAGGCGGATCCGCTCGACGAGAAGGGCTTCTCGCCCGATGTGACCCGGGAGTGGGAGGCGGCGCTGTTCGACGGCGAGACTCCGGGGACGCGGCGGATCGCCCTGCGGACCTCGCTGGTACTCGGCCGGGGCGCGCCCGTGATGGACATGCTGCTGCGCCTGGCCCGGCTGGGACTGGGCGGCCCGCAGTACGACGGCTGGTGGTTCCCGCACCGGCGCTATCGCGGGATCGGCGCCCACCCCACCGAGCCCGACCGCCCCGACTACGAGCACTCCCGGGGCCGGCAGCGGCTGAGCTGGATGCACGAGCAGGATTTCGTGCAGGCGGTGCGGTTCCTCCGTGACCACGACGAGATCGCGGGTCCCGTGAACATGGCGTCGCCGAACGCGGTGACCAACATCGAGCTCATGCGCACGCTGCGCCGCGCGGTCCGGGCGCCGTTCGGCCTGCCGGCGCCGCGCTTCGTGCTGGAGCCGGGCATGGCGGTGCTGCGCACCGAGTCGGAGCTCGTGCTCAAGAGCCGCTGGGTGCTGCCGCAGGTGCTCGAGGACGCCGGGTACGCGTTCCGCTACCCGCAGCTCGCGGGCGCCGTGCAGGCCATCGTCGGGCGCTGACGGCCGGCCCGATCGCTTCCGCCGCAGAACCGTCGCTCCCGCCGCAGAACCGCCGTTCCGGTCGCAGAACGGTCGCTCCGGTCGCAAAAGATGTCGCTGAGCGGCGTCCAGAGCGACAGTTTTTGCGACCGGAGCGGATCCGGATCCGCGACGGGAGGGGCGCGACGGATCCGGGTCCGGATCCTAGTCAGGGGATCGGGGTCAGGGCGCGGGGGCGAGGGCGAAGGAGGCGCGGACGGCCTCGTCGAGGGCGGGGTGCCCGAAGGCGTAGCCCGCGTCGAGCAGCTTCTCCGGGGCGACCCATCGGCTCTTCAGGATCAGCTCGGTCTCGGTGCGGAGCGCGACCGCGCCCAGTTCCAGCATCCAGCGAGCCGACGGCAGGCCCACCCGCATGTCGAGGGCGCGCCGGATCGTCGCCATGAGCGTGCGGTTGTCGCTCGCCTGCGGCGCGACGGCGTTCACGGGGCCCTCCAGCTCGGGGTGCTCCTCGAGGAAGGCGATGATGCCGGCGAGGTCGTCCAGGTGCACCCAGCTGAAACGCTGGAGCCCGCCGCGTGCACGGAAGTGGTGCGCCGTTCCCGCCGCTCGCCGGGCGCGGCCGATCGGCCACGGGCCGTCGTGCTGGGTTCCGCCCAGGCCGCACCGGGCGAGTCGGCGGAGGGCGCCGAGGACGCCGCCGTCGCCGAGCACGATCGCCGTGCGCAGCGCGACCCGTCGCGTGCGCGGGAGGTCGCCGGCGAACAGCTCACGCTCCCACGCCTTCGCCACCTCGACCGAGAATCCCGTCCCGAGCTCGCCCGTGGACTCGGTCTGCGGGCGGTCCTCCGCGTGCCGGTAGATCGTCGCCGTGGAGGAGTTGATCCAGAGCGGAGGCGGGGTGACGGCGTTGCGCACCGCGATCCGCAGGGCGGCCGTCGTCTGCTCGCGGGAGCGGAGGATCTCCGCCCGGTTCGCCGCCGTGTACCGGCAGTTCACGCTCTTCCCGGCCAGGCCGACGACCAGGCTCGCCCCGTCCACGGCGGCGTCGATCCCCGCCTGGTCGTCCCAGGTCAGGTCGGCGCCGTGCCGGGAGACGGTCACGACCTCGCGCCCCGCCGCACGCCAGCGCCGCTGCAGGTCCTGCCCGATGAACCCCGTCGACCCGCCCAGCACGACCCTGCCTCGGGTGCGGCCGTCTTCCTCGTTCATGCGTCCTCCTCGATCCGGTAGCGGAACGTCCCCGCGTACTCGTGGATCCGCCCGAGCAGTGGCACGTCCACGGTCAGGGCCACCCGCTGCAGGCCGGTGGCGTGCTCGATGCCGTCGATGAGCCGGATCCGCGGAGCGATGCACGACGGGATCCGGATCCGCAGGCCTCCCAGGAGCAGCCCGACGCGCGTGCTGCGCAGCTCCAGCGCGCCGTCGGAAGCCGTCGCCCGGAAGACCGCGGCGAGCACCCCGTGCTGCCCGAGGCGGTCCGCGATGCGCCCCCGCGGCAGAGATCGCACGCGATCGCACAGCGTCAGGTCGCCGTGCGGGAGGTGCAGCGTGCGCTCGGCGGATCTGCCTCCGCCGTCGCGATTGCGCACCGTGAACGGAACGTCCTCGGCCCACCCGGCGTAGACCGCGCCACGGCGCTCGAGCAAGCGCAGCAGCGGGCCGAGCAGCACCCGGACCGTGCGGCTGCGGCAGCCGACGCGCTCGAAGACGCCGTGCCCGACCCCGACCCGTCCCGAGGGGATCGCCGCGACGTAGGCGCGCATGCGAGGATGCAGCCGCTCCGCACGTGCGCCGAGGGCCGCGGCGTAGGGGGAGAGCCGGTCCGGTGTCATGCCGTCACGATATCGAACATGTTCAAAAAAGGCGAATGAACGTGTCCCTCGCCCCGTGGCGGGCCGTCGGCGGGGCGGGCGCCGGTCAGCTCCCGATCAGGCGCACCAGGCGCTCGTGCCCGGACTCCTCGAGCTCGGCGATGTCGGCGCGCGACTTCAGGAAGGCGTTGAAGGAGCGGTAGCCCAGGGCCTTCTCGCTGAAGGACGGATCCATGCGCCGCATCTGCGTCTTCACCGCCGAACTGTGCAGCCACTCGTCGCCGTCGCTCTTGTCGTGGCCGAGGCGCAGCGCGCGCACGAGCGTCGCCGTGGCCTGCTCCTGATCGTCGGTGGTCGGCTCGTCCTTCTCCGCGGACGCCCTGGACTCCTTGCGCGCGCCCTGGGACTGCTTGGCGGCGGGCTTCTTCGGCGGGGTCTCGGCCTGGGCGGCGGCGCGCTCGACACCCGGCAGGGAGTCGTACGCCTCGAACTCGTCGCACGCGGCGGCGAGCGACTTCGCGGTCGAACCGGCGACGCCGACGCCGACCACGTAGCGGCCGAGGCGCTTGCAGCGCTGGGCGAGCGGCACGTAGTCGCTGTCGCCGGCGACGATCACCACGTGGGTGAGATCGGGGAGGCGGAACATGTCCTCCACCGCATCGACGGCGAGGCGGATGTCCGCGCCGTTCTTGGCGTAGGCCGCGGCGGGGAACAGCTGCACGAGGTCGACGGCGCGGGCGACCAGCTGCGAGCGGTACACGGCGTTCACGGGCGACGACCAGTCGGCGTACGCGCGGGTGAGCACGAGGGTGCCGAACGACGACGCGTAGTCGATGATCGCGCCGACGTCGATCGTCGCGGACTTGAGCCGCTCCGCGACCTCGGCGTCGGCGGGGTCGTCCTGGATGCGCTGGCGGTCCTTGCTGTAGGCGTTGCGCCCGTGCACGCGGTCGTACCAGGAGATGACGATGTTGTCGAAGTCCAGGTAGACGGCGACGCGGGTGTCCTGGGGCTCGGCCATGGGATCCTCCTCCGGAAGGGTCAGGCGGTCAGGCGGTCTCGCCGGGGTAGCGGACGCCGATCTGCGCGCGGATCTCGTCGAGCAGACCCATGATCGCGACCGACTCCGCGACCGGCAGCAGGTCGCTGTCGAGGGATCCGTCGGCGACGTGGCGCTCCGCGGCGAGGGCCTGGTACTGCATGCCTCGACCGCCGCCGCGCCCGTCCGAAGTGGTGCGGCCGTCGAACTCCTCCCACACCGTGCCGTCCGTCGCCATGACCCGGAACGTGGTGGGCGAGTACCAGACCCGGTCGATCTCGATGCGTGCGAGGGTGCCGAGCACCACGGCGGTGTTGGGACCGGCCGCGCGCGAGGAGGACAGGGTGGTCGAGATCGCCCCGCCGGCGTGCGTCATGATCGTCGCCACCTCGGCGTCGGCGCCGGTGGAGATCAGCCGCCCCGTCGCCTGGACGGTCTCGGGTGCGCCGAGCAGGTCGTGGACGAACGAGATCGGATAGATGCCGAGATCGAGCAGCGCGCCGCCGCCGAGCTCCAGAGCGTTCAGGCGGTGGGCGGGATCCGTGGGCAGCGACTGCGTGTGGTCGGCCGAGACCGCGCGGATCTCGCCGAGCGTGCCGGCCGCGATGATCTCCCTGATCCGGACCATGTGGGGCAGATACCGCGTCCACATCGCCTCCATGACCAGCAGGCCCTTCTCGCGACCCAGGTCGGCGAGATCCTGCGCCTCGGCGCGATTGAGGGTGAACGCCTTCTCGACGAGCACATGCTTGCCGTGCTCGAGCGCGAGGCGGGCGTCGTCGTGGTGCATCGGGTGCGGCGTCGCGACGTAGATGATGTCGACCTCGGGATCCGCCGCGAGAGCCTCGTAGGAGCCGTGCGCGCGGGCGATGTCGAAGCGGGCGGCGAACGCGTCGGCCGACTCCTGCGATCGGGATCCGACGGCGACGAGGTCGAGCCCCGCGGTGCGCAGATCGGCGGCGAAGGCGGCGGCGATGCCGCCCGTGGCGAGGATGCCCCAGCGCAGAGCTGGTTGCGGGGAGTGGGCGGTCATGGGCACAAGCGTACGGGCTTCCGATATGGGGGAGGAATCGTGCGCGCGGCATCCGAGGCCCGTGCGGTCCCGTCGCCGGGCTGGGAGGATGGGGGCATGGCCGATCTCATCACCGCCGCCGAACTCCGCTCCCTCCTCGACGAGGGCGAGGATCTGCGGATCCTGGACGTGCGCTACCGACTCGGGTTCACCGACGGGCGGGAGAACTACCGGGCCGGGCACCTCCCCGGGGCGGTTTTCGCCGACCTGGAGGGCGAGCTTGCCGCTCACGGCGCCCCCGCGGACGGGCGTCACCCGCTGCCGTCCGACGACGAGCTCGAGCAGGCCGCGCGCCGCTGGGGGATCCGTCAGGGGCAGGCGGTCGTGGTGTACGACGACGCGCGCTCGCTTCCCGCCTCTCGGGCGTGGTGGGCGCTGCGCCGCGCCGGCGTGGCCGACGTGCGCGTGCTCGACGGCGGACTCGGCGCCTGGCGGGCCGCCGGGGGAGCCGTCGAGGAGGGCGAGGTCGTGGCACCGTCGGGAGACGTCGTGCTCGCCCGCCCGGGAACGGCCGACGTGCTGGATGCCGATCAGGTCGCCGCGTGGACCGGGGTGCTGCTGGACGCCCGCGCACCCGAGCGGTTCCGCGGCGAGACCGAGCCGATCGATCCGGTCGCCGGGCACATCCCCGGAGCCCGCAACCTGCCGATCGCCGAGGTGCTCGACGCCGAGGGGCGGTTCCGCGCCCCCGCCGAGATAGAGGCCGCGTTCGAGGCCGTCGGCGCGGGGGAGGAGGTGCCGATCGCTGCCTATTGCGGATCCGGCGTGACGGCGGCGCAGCTCGCGCTCGCGGGTGCCCTGATCGGCCGGGAGGTGACCGTGTACCCGGGATCGTGGAGCGCCTGGTCGAACACGCCGGGGCGCCCGGTCGAACGCGGACCCGTGCCGGCCGAGGCAGACCCGCTGGAGGACTGAGCCGAGGCGGACCCGCTGGAGGGCTGAGCCGAGGCGGACCCGCTGGAGGGCTGAGCCGACCCCGCGGGACGGCACCGCGCGGGGCGGGTCAGAGCGCTTCGATGACCTCGCGGAGCACGTCGGGGTCGTACCAGGCGATCTCCCCGTCGGCGAGGGCGTGGTACCGCTCGTGCCCCTTGCCGAGGATCACCACGGTGTCCTCGGGCCGGGCCATCCGCACCGCGGCGGCCATGGCTTCGCGGCGATCGGCGATCTCGGTGATCTCCACGACGCTGGAGCGTGCGCCGTCGATGAGGGAGGCGCGGATCTCGGCGGGGTCGTCGTCGTAGGGGTTGTCGTCGGTGATGACCAGCACGTCGGCGAACATCGCGGCGAAGCGGCCCATCATTCGTCGCTTGGCGGCGTCGCGATGGCCGTTCGCGCCGAGCACCGCGATCAGGCGGCCCTCCGGCGTCGTGGTGCGGATCGCGCGCAGGGCCGCGTTGATCGCCTCCGGCTTGTGCGCGGAGTCGACGATCGCGGTGAACGGCTGCCCGAAGTCGAACCGCTGCAGGCGGCCCTCGACGCTCGGCAGCGCGGCGATGCCGGGGGCGAGCCCCGCGAGGTCGCGTCCCGTCTCGGCGAGGGCGGCGACCGCGGCGAGGATGTTGTTCACGTTGAACGCGCCGGTGAGCTGCGTGGTGAACCGCACCCGCTCGCCCTCGGGGGAGCGGACGGTGAACGAGGATCCGTGCGCGCGCAGCTCGACGTCCGAGGCGACCCAGTCGGCGGATTCGGATCCGCTCGCCGACGTCGTGCGCACGGGGACGGTCGCCTGAGCCGCCATCATGCGCCCCCAGTGCGAGTCGATGTCGACGATGCCGATCCGGGAGTGCTCGGGGGTGAGCAGCAGCGCCTTCGCGGCGAAGTAGTCGGCCTGGGTCGGGTGGTAGTCGCGGTGGTCGTGCCCGAGGTTGAGGAAGATGCCCGCGTCGAACGCGAAGCCGTCCACGCGTCCCAGGGTGAGGGCGTGGCTGGACGCCTCGACGGCGACCGTGCCGAGGTGCTGCTCGCGCATGACCGCGAAGAGAGCCTGCAGCTCCGGTGCCTCCGGAGTGGTCAGCACGGGCGGGAAGAAGTCGTCGCCGACGGTCGTGCCGATGGATCCGATCGTGCCGGACTGCGCCATGCCGGCCGCGGCGGCCACGTAGAACGCGGTGGTGGTCTTGCCCTGCGTGCCGGTGATCCCGATCGACGTCATCGACGCGGCGGGGTCGCGGTAGAGGAATGCGGAGGCGGGGCCGGCGGCCAGACGCGCGCTGTCCACGACGAGCGTCGGCACGTCCGAGGGGACGAGCGCGGCGCCCTCGGCGTCGGTGAGGACCGCCGTCGCACCCGCGGCGACGGCCTTCTCGGCGAACCGGGCGCCGTGCGCGTTCGCTCCCGGGATCCCCAGGAAGAGGTCGCCCGGCCGCACGTGGTCGGTGCCGAGCGCGACACCCGTGAAGCCGGTGTCCGCGGCGTCGGGCGCCTCCGCGCCGAGGTGTGCGGCGAGGTCGCCGAGCGTGGCGCGGAAGGTCTCGACGGGGCGGGAATCCAGGCGCGGAGCGGGGTAGTTCGACACGGAGGGCATGACCGTCCGAGTCTACCGGGCTCTTCGTCTCGCCTTCGGCTCGCTCGGGGACCGGGCAGCGAGACGAAGCGGTGCGCGCAATTCAGGCTGGATCTTTCGGCGGAGACGTCGGACACCGCTTCTTGGCCCCTCGGGCGCTCTCCAGCCTGAATGGGGAACACCCGCGCGGGGAAACGCCCCCGGAGGAGGGATCAACCGGCGCGCATGAACTCCTCGGCCTCGCGCACCTGCTCATCGGTCGGACGGATCCCGGTGTACAGCACGAACTGCTCGAGCGCCTGCAGCGTGGCGACCGAGGCGCCGTTGATGACGGTCTTGCCCGCGGCGAGGCCGGCGCGCACGAGCGGGGTCTCGGCGGGGAGGGCGACGACGTCGAACACCGCCCCGGCGGCGTCGATCGCGGAGGGCGGGAACGAGAGGGCGTCCGCCTCGGCGCCGCCCGCCATCCCGATCGGGGTGACGTTGACGAGGATGTCGGCCGTGCGGTCGTCGACGTCGGCGGCCCACCCGAAGCCGTAGAGGCCGGCGAGCGCGCGACCCGCCTGCTCGTTGCGCGCGACGATCGTGACGTCGGCGAAGCCCGCGTCGCGGAAGGCCGCGGCCGTCGCCTTCGCCATGCCGCCCGACCCGCGCAGCAGCACCGAGGACGCCGGATCCAGGGCGTTGCGGACGATGAGCTGCGCGATCGCCGAGTAGTCCGTGTTGTAGGCGGTGAGCACGCCGTCGTCGTTGACGATCGTGTTGACGGAGTCGATCGCGGTGGCGGAGGGATCCATCCGGTCCACCAGGGCGATCACGTCCTCCTTGTAGGGCATCGAGATCGCGCAGCCGCGGATCCCGAGTCCGCGCACGCCGGCGATCGCCTGGGCGAGGTCGGTCGGGGCGAACGCCTTGTAGATCCAGTTCAGCCCCAGCGCCTCATAGAGGTGGTTGTGGAACCGGGTGCCGTTGTTGCTGGGTCGCGCGGAGAGCGAGATGCACAGGGTCATGTCTTTGTTCAGGATCGGCACCGGTCCAGAGTACCGAGCACCGTGGTGGGGACGTTGAGCACGCTGCGCTCGTCCTCGCTCAACGACCCCGGAGGGCTCAGACCGCGGCGAGCGCCGGCTCCACGACGGCGAGGGCGAGCGCCTGCTCGAGGTCGGCGAGGATGTCGGCCGGATCCTCGATCCCGATCGACAGGCGCACGGTCGTCGCGCCGATCCCGGCCGCGGCGCGCTGGGCGGCGTTCAGGTGCGAGTGCGTCATCGATGCGGGGTGCGAGACGAGCGAGCGCGCGTCGCCGATGTTCGCCACGAGGCGCACGACCTTCAGGCCGTCCACGAAGCGCTCCACGCGCTCCTGATCCCGCTCCTCGTCGCCCGTGGAGACCAGGTCGATCGAGAAGACCGAGGGGATCCCGCGGGGGAGGTAGCGCGCGGCGAGCTCGTGCCAGGGGTTGCCGGCGAGCCCGGGGTGGTGCACGGCGGCGACCGCGGGGTGCACGACGAGGGACTCGGCGATCGCCTGGGCCGACGCGCTCTGACGGGAGACGCGCAGGTCGAGCGTCTCGATGCCCTGCAGGATCTGGTGCGCGTTGAACGGCGAGAGCGAGGGTCCGAGGTCGTGCACGTACTTGGCCTTCACGAGCGCGCCGAACGCGAAGCCCTGCCCGAACCGCTCCCAGAGCGACTGCGGGCCGAACCGTGCGTGCACGGCGGTGAACTGCGGCCAGCGGGCCGGGTCCGCACCGAAGTCGAAGGATCCGAGGTCGACGGCGACGCCGCCGAGCGAGGTGCCGTGGCCGCTGAGGAACTTCGTGGCGGAGTGCACGACGAAGTCGGCGCCGTGCTCTCCGGGGCGGATCAGGAAGGGCGTGCCGACCGTGCTGTCGATCACGAGGGGGACGCCCGCGGAATGGGCGATGTCGGCGACCGTCCGGAGATCGAGCACCTGGGCGAGCGGGTTCGCGACGGACTCGGCGAAGAACAGCCGGGTGCGCTCGTTCGCGGCCGCGCGCCAGGCCGCGGGGTCGTCCTGGTCGACGAAGGTCACCGTGATGCCGAAGTCGTCGAGCGTGTCCTGCAGCAGGTCGACCGTGCCGCCGTACAGCCGGTCGGCCGCGACGACGTGGCCGCCGCGGCCCGCGAGGGCGAGGATCGTGACCGCGACCGCGGCCTGCCCGCTGGCGACGGCGACCGCGGAGACGCCGCCCTCCAGCGCGGTGACGCGCTCCTCGAGCAGCTGCTGCGTGGGGCTGGTGTTGCGGCTGTAGATGTTGCCGGCGCGGCGCAGCGCGAAGAGGTCGCGCGCCTCCGCGAGGTTCGCGAACTGGTAGGCCGCCGACTGGTACAGCGGCGGCACCGCGGTGTTCTGCGGCGCGCCGGGCACGTACGCCGCCTGCACCTGCCTCGTCGCGAAACGGGTGGCGGGGGCGGAGGCGGCGGGATCGGTCACGGACCCATCCTGCGGCGCGCCGTGCCGGCCGCGCTGGGATGTTTCCGACTGTTGCGGATCCGGCGGGCGAGCCCCGCGGTCAGACCTCCGCGAGACGGTGCACGAACGCGGCGATCTCGGAGAGCGCGACGGCGTGCCGCTCGAGGTGGGGGAGGTGCGCCGCGTCCTCGAGCTCGACGAGGGCGGCGCCGGGGATCGTCGCGGCTGCGTGGCGTGCCGCCGCGCGGACGTGCGGGAGATCCAGCGCGCCCACGAGCACGAGCGTCGGGACGCGGATCTCGCCGAGGCGCGGCCAGGCCACGGCGTCCTGCGCCCGCGCGCCGGGATCGTCGGCGGCGAGGGCGGCGCCGTTCATCGCGAGGAAGAGCTCGCGCGCCTCCTTCCCGACCCGTCCGGCACGGCCGGGGCCGTCGAGCCAGAGCTCGGCCTCGATCCGGTTGAGCTCTGCGAGGTCGCCCTGCTCGATCGCCGCGTCCCCTCGGCGGTCGAGCTCGGCGGTGACGTCGTCGAGCTCGGGCGCGGGGGAACCGCTGATGGCCGGCGCGATGAGCACGAGGGCCCGCACGCATCCGGGGGCGACGAGGGCGAGGTCGATCGCCGTGCGTCCGCCCATCGAACAGGCGACGATGATGGCGGCATCCGCGGCGGCGGCGTCGAGCACGGCGCGCGCGTCTTCGAGCGCAGACCAGCCGTCGTGCGGTTCCGTCGTCGTCTCACCGAAACCGCGCGCGTCGTAGCGGATGCTGCGCACGGACGGACCGAGCACGTCGACGAGGCCGGCCCAGGATCGCCGGTCGGTCACCCCGGCATGGATGAGGAGCACCGGTGCCCCGTCGGCCGCGCCGCTCTCCTCGACCGCGAGCCGCCCCCCGGGCACGGCGAGCATCGAGGTCGCGGTGCCGGCGGTCACGGGATCAGCACGATCTTGCCCCGCGCGGCGTGCGCCTCCACGAGGCGGTGCGCCTCGGCGGCCTCCGCGAGCGGCAGCTCCGGGCCGAACTCGATCGAGAAGCGGCCCTCGGCGATGAGCCGCAGTGCGACCGGCACGGCCTCGGCGCGCCAGGCGAGCTCCTGCGCAGTGAGCGGGACCGGGCTCCCGCCGCTGAACGCGCGGATCCCGAACGACGCGGCATCGGGTCCGCGCACGATCGTCGCGATCCGGTCCGGGTCGGCGACGAGGGCGAGGGAGGCGGCGATCGCCTCATCCGTGCCGGCGCCGTCGAGCGCGACCGTGATCTCGCGATCGCCCGCCGCGTCGCGGATCCGCTGCTCGAGGCCCTCGCCGTAGACGACGGGGATCGCGCCGAGCTCGCGCAGCCGTTCCTGCGAGGTCGCGCCGCCGGTGGCGATGACGTCGGCGCCCCACGCGACGGCGAACTGGATCGCGGCCTGGCCGACCGCGCCGGAACCGGCGTGCAGGAGCAGGAGATCGCCCTCGCCGACGCCGAGCGAGCGCAGGGACTGGTACGCGGTGCCGGCGGGGATGCCGAGGGCGGCGCCCTCGGCGGAGGTCACCTCGTCGGGCATCACGGAGGCGTGCGCCGCCGGCACGGCGAGCGCGGTCGCATACGTGCCCCGGGTGTCGCGGATGGCGACGCGATCGCCGACGCGGAGATCGTCGACGCCGGGACCGACCGCGGTCACGACGCCCGCGCCGTCGAAGCCCTGGTGCCGGGGCTCGGTGATCGGGGGCAGCGGGCGGAAGCCGCTGCGCTGCTTGACGTCGATCGGATTCACCCCGGCCGCCTCGATGCGCACCACGACCTCGCCGGCGGCGGGGACCGGATCCGGCACCTCCACGAGGGTGAGGACCTCCGGTCCGCCGAGCTCGGTCTGCACGATCGCCTGCGCCATGGTTCCAGGCTACGACGCGGCGGAGCGGCGGGGCGCGGGGAAGGGGCCGGACCGCGGGTGCCGCAGGCCGGGGCGGAGGCGGATCGAGGCCACCCGACCGCCCGGGCTCACTTCTCGGCGAGCGCCTTCATGATCCGCTGCGGCGAGACCGGCTGCGCGGTGCCCAGGCGCTGGGCGAACAGGCTCACGCGGTACTCCTCGAGCAGCCAGCGCACCTCGACGAGCCGGGGCGCGGATCCGGCGGGCAGCGGGATCGCGCCCCCGGCATCGGCGTAGGCCTGCGCCATGCGCTCGTACTCGCTCTGCCGGGTGCGGTCCTTGCCCGGGGCGTCCGCGAGGGTGCGCAGCCGATCCAGGATGCCGTCGAGGTACCGCGGGAACTGGGCGAGGCGCTCGGCGCCGGCACCCGAGATGAAGCCGTTCGGGAGCAGGCCCGCGAGCTGGCCGCGGATGTCGTTCAGAGGCCCGAGCAGGGCGAGCGAGTTCTGCCCCTTCAGGGCCCGCTCGACCTCGCGCGCCTTCGTGAGGATCTTGGCGACCAGCGAGACGAGCGCGAACAGCTCGTCCACGACGACCGCGGAGACGCCGTCGCGCACGCGGGCGAAGTCGGCCTCGGTGCGGACGATCCCCGCGGTCCCCGTGCCCGTCGCCGGGGTGGTCAGCCGATCGATCGCCGTCCGTGCGACCGCGGCGCGGGCGTCCTCGATGAGCGTCGCGACGTTCGGGTAGGGCGAGGCGGCGAGCGCGAGCTTCTCGGCGCTCGTCAGATGCTGCTGCACGTACGACGCGGGGGAGGGGATCCCGAGCAGCACCAGCCGCAGCACGCCCTCGCGGGTCGCGGAGAGCGCCGCCTCGGCCGTCGCCTCCACCCGCAGGGCGACCGAGGTGCGCTGGTCGACGAGGGCGGGATAGCCGCGCACCACGCCCCCGGCCACGCGGGTGTCCAGCACCTCCGGCAGGTCGCCGAGGTCCCACGTCGTGATGCCGTCGCGCTGGGTGAGGGCCGGAGCGGGGGAGGCCGCGGCCACCGCCGCGGCGCCGCGCCCTCGTGCGGGACGAGCGGCCTCAGGGCCGCGCTCGATCGAGCGGGCGACGCTCGCGCGCGAGCGATCCGCGAGCTCGCGCTGGAGCAGCATGAGGTCCCGGCCGGAGCCCACCACGCGTCCGCGCTCGTCGACCGCCCGGAAGTTCATCCGCAGGTGCGCGGGCACGCGCTCCAGGTCGAACTCCGCGGCCGACACGGGCTGGTTCGCGAGGGGCTGGATGAGTCGCGCGAGCGCCTCGCGCAGGCTCCGGCCGGGCAGGCCCTGATGGGCCTCGGGCCCCTCGGCGGAGAGCTCGGCGCCGAACTTCTCGGCCCAGTCCGCCGCGGGCACCACGTGCCGGCGGATCGCCTTCGGCAGCGCCCGCAGCAGCGCCGTCACCAGTTCGGCGCGGAGACCCGGCACCTGCCAGTCGAACCCGGCGTCCTGCACCTGCTGCAGCAGGGCCAGCGGGATCACGACGCTCACGCCGTCGTCCGCTGCTCCCGGCTCGAAGCGGTACGCGAGGCCGAGCACCTGATCCGCCTGCGCCCAGCGCGGGGGGAAGTCCTGCTGGTCGGCGCGCTCGTCGTCGTCGATCAGGTCCGCCTCGCGCATCACGAGCAGCCTCGGCGTCGTCGCCAGGGCGTCACGCCACCACGCCTCGAAGGAGCGCACGTCGAAGACGTCGCTCGGGATGCGCTGATCGTAGAACCGGAAGACGGCCTCGTCGCCGACGAGGATGTCGCGGCGGCGCTCGCGCTCCTCGAGCTTCTCCAGGCGCTTGCGCAGCTCGGCGTTGCTGCGCCAGAAGGCGGACACCCGTTTGTCGATCCGGCCCGGATCCCACTCGCCCTCGACGAGCGCATGCCGCAGGAACAGCTCGCGCGCGGCCGGCCGGTCGATGCGGGCGAACTGCACGCGACGGCGCGTCACGATCTCGACGCCGAACAGCGTCACCTTCTCGAACGCGACCGCGGCCCCCGACTCCTTGGACCAGTGCGGCTCGGAGATCTGCCGCTTGGCGAGATCGCCCGCGAGCGCCTCGGCCCAGGCCGGGTCGATCGCGGCGGCCGTGCGCGCGAACGTGCGCGAGGTCTCCACGATCTCCGCCGCCATGACGGCGCGCGGCGCCTTCTTGCGCAGCGCGGAGCCGGGGAACAGCGAGAACCGGATCCCGCGCGCGCCGCGGTACTCGGCGGCGCGGCGCTTCGGATCCTTCTTCCCGCCCTTGGCCGGCGGCCCCTTCGTGAGGGCGCGCTCGTCGAGGATCCCGATGTGGCTGAGGAGCCCCGCGAGCAGGGCGCGGTGCACCGCATCCGGATCGGCGGAGATGGGGTCGTTGAGCGAGGACGGCGAAGCCGACCGAGACGAGACGCGGTCACCCGTGAGATCGCCGCGTTTCGTCTCGCGGAGACCCTTCGCGGGGACGAGCGTGCGCAGCTGCCGATGCACGTCGAACCACTCGCGCACCCGCACGTAGTTCAGGTGCTCTGCGCGGCAGAGCCGGCGGAACGCACTGGATCCGAGTTCCTTCTGCTGCTCGCGCAGGTGGTTCCAGAGGTTCAGGATCGAGAGGAAGTCGCTCGTCGGATCCGCGAACCGCGCGTGCATCCGCTCGGCCTCGTCGCGCACGCCCTGCGGGGCGTCGGCGGAGGGGCGCTCGCGCACGTCCTGGATCGACAGCCCGGCGACGATCGCGAGCACGGGAGCGACGACGCCGGTGCGCACGGCCTCCACGAGCATGCGGGCGAAGCGCGGGTCGATCGGCATGCGCGCGATGTCACGCCCGATCCGGGTGAGCCGAGGGGTCTCGGATCCGGTCCCCGCGGTTCTCGGGGGCACCTGCACCGCACCGAGCTCGACGAGCAGGTCGAAGGCCGACCGCACGTCGCGGGATTCCGGCGGCGTGAGGAACGGGAACTCCGCGATGTCGCCGAATCCGAGGCTCAGCATCTGCAGCACCACCGCGGCGAGCGAGGTGCGCAGGATCTCGGGCTCGGTGAACTCCGGGCGCTTGTCGAAGTCGTCCTCACCGTAGAGGCGGATCGCGATGCCGGCGCTCGTGCGTCCGGCGCGCCCGGAGCGCTGGTTCGCGGACGCCTGCGACACGGCCTCGATCGGCAGCTGCTGCACCTTGGACCGGCTGCTGTAGCGCGAGATGCGGGCCGTGCCCGTGTCGATCACGTACTTGATGCCGGGGACCGTGAGGCTCGTCTCGGCGACGTTCGTGGCGAGGATCACGCGCCGCCGCAGTCCCGCCACGGTCGACGGCTCGAAGACCCGGTGCTGTTCGGCGGCGGAGAGCCGCCCGTACAGCGGCAGCACCTCGACCGGCGCGGTCTGGGAACGGTAGGCGCCGCGGATCGCGTCGGCGGCGTCGCGGATCTCGGCCTCGCCCGGGAGGAAGACGAGCACGTCGCCGCGCTCCTCGCGGTCGAGCTCGCGCAGCGCGCGCACGATCGCGGTGACCTCGTCCTCGGGCTCGGACTTCGCGGTGCGGGCTGACTTGGGCGCGCCGGCGTCCTCGCCCTCCTCGACGAGGGGGCGGTAGCGGATCTCGACGGGATAGGTGCGCCCGGAGACCTCGATGACCGGGGCGGGCTCGCCCTCCGCGTCGGCGAAGTGCTTCGCGAAGCTGTGCGGATCGATCGTCGCCGAGGTGATGACGACCTTGAGGTCGGGGCGCTCGGGGAGGATCCGGTGCAGGTAGCCGAGGAGGAAGTCGACGTTGAGGGAGCGCTCGTGCGCCTCGTCGATGATGATCGCGTCGTAGCGGCGCAGGAGCCGATCGCGGTGGATCTCGTTGAGCAGGATGCCGTCGGTCATGAGCGCGATCCGGGTCTCGTCCGAGACCTGGTCGGTGAAGCGCACCTTGTAGCCGACGAGCCCGCCGAGCGGCACGCGGAGCTCCTCCGCCACGCGCTCCGCGATCGTCCGGGCGGCGAGCCGACGCGGCTGGGTGTGCGCGATGCGCTCGCGGCCGAGCTCGAGCAGGATCTTCGGCAGCTGCGTCGTCTTGCCGGATCCGGTCGCGCCCGCGACCACGACGACCTGATGGTCGCGGATCGCCGCGGCGATCTCGTCGCGCGCGGCACTGACCGGGAGTTCCGGCGGATAGGAGATCACGGGCGCAGACATAGCCCTCCAGTCTATCGCGGGAGAAGCCCTCGTATCGGGTCTTCGTGCCGTCTCGATGAGCCGCGATACTGGGGGCATCATGAGCACACCCGTCACCCTCGACTGCGATCCCGGCCACGACGACGTCTTCGCGATCTGGCTCGCCGCCGCGCATCCCGCGATCGACCTGCGCGCCCTCACCACCGTCGGCGGCAACGGACTGCTGGAGTTCACGACGCGCAACGCCCGCATCGCGTGCACGGTCGCGGGCATCGAGGGGGTGCCGATCGCGGCGGGTGCGGCCGGGCCGCTCCACGGCCGGCTGCATCCCGCCGAGCAGATCCACGGCGCGAACGCGCTCGGCGGTCCCGAGCTGCCGGAGCCGACCGTCCCGGAGGATCCGCGGGACGCCCTGGCGCTCATGCGCGCGGTGCTCGAGGAGGCCGAGGAGCCCGTCACGATCGTCGCGACCGGGCCGCTCACGAACATCGGCCTGCTCGTGCGCGACCACGCCGACCTGCTGCCCCGCGTCGCCCGCGTCGTCTGGATGGGCGGATCGACCGGCCGCGGCAACGCGACCCCGTACGCGGAGTTCAACGCCTGGACCGATCCCGAGGCGATCGCGCTCGTGCTGGACAGCGGCGTGGACTTCACGATGGTCGGGCTGAACATCTCGCACCAGGCGCTCATCACTCGAGAGGTGCGGGAGCGGATCCGGCGCATCGGCACGCGGACCGCGGCGTTCGGCGCGGAGCTGCTGGAGTTCTTCTGCGCCACCTACGAGATCGCCGAGCACATGCCCGACGGGCCGCTGCACGATCCGATCACGGTGGCGATGCTCATCGACCCCTCCGTGGCGACGACCGTGCGCGCCCGGCTCGACGTCGAGACCGAGGGCGTGTTCACGCGCGGTGCGACGAGCGTGGACCTCCTCGGCGCGCTCGGCACGGCGCCGAACGCCACGATCGCGATGGATCTCGACGTCGACCGGTTCTGGGCCCTCATCGAAGAGGCGGTCGGCACCCTCGCCTGAGTGATGCCGGCCGCCTCGCGCGGTTCCCTGGACGGGAGCCCGCGGCTCAGAAGTGGGTGCCGCCGTCGATGCGCACCTCGGTGCCCGTGATGAACGCACCGTCGGCGCTCGCGAGCATCGCGACCACGCCGGCCACGGACTCGGGGCCCGCGAAGCCCTGGCCGATGGCCGGGGCGAGCTTCGTGAACAGGCTCATGTCGGCGTCCTCCGGGAGGCCGGGGCCGCGGCTCTGCCCGCTCTGGCCGGAGCCGTCGGTCATCCCCGACGAGATCGATCCGGGCTGCACGGCGGTGAAGCGGATGCCCTGCTTGGCGTACTCCGCCGCCAGCGCATGAGTCATCGACTGCACGCCGCCCTTGCTCGCGGCGTAGGCCGCCATGTACGGGTGCGCGAACATCGCGGACGTGGAGCTGAAGTTCACCACGGCGGCGTCGCGGCCCTCGAGCAGAGCGGGGATGGCCTCGCGGATCATGAGGAAGGTGCCGACGAGGTTCACCTGGATGACCTGCTGGAACTGGTCGAGCGTGGTCTCGGCGGTGTGCGAGGAGCGCAGGATGCCCGCGGCGTTCACGAGCACGTCCAGGCCGCCCAGCGCCTCGACCGCGGCGGCGACGCCCGCGGCGACCGAGGCCTCGTCGCCGATGTTGACCTCGATCGCGGTGAGGCGCCCGGCGGCGTCCCCCGCCTTGGCGACGGTGTCCGCGAGACCGGCGGCGCTCACATCCGCCGCCACGACGCGCCCGCCCTCGGCGAGCATGCGCAGCACGGTGGCCTGACCGATGCCGGATCCGCCGCCGGTGACCAGAGCGCGGCGACCTTCATAGCGGTTCATGTCGAATCCTTCTTTCTGAGTCTTGTCGTGCCTAAGTGGCACAACGTGTCATATTGACACACAACACCGTCAAACGGAAGGTATTCCCGTACCCTCGGAGCATGCAGACCCGTACCGGACTCATGTCGCGTCGCAAGGCGGCGACCGCCGGCGAGATCGCGGAGGAGGCGGCGCGTCTGTTCGCGGAGCGGGGCGTCGCGCAGGTCACCGCGGCCGAGATCGCCGAGGCCTCCGGTGTCTCGTTGCGCACCTTCTACCGCTACTTCCCGACGAAGGAGGACGCGGTCGCGCCGGTGCTCGAGATCGGCGCCGCGCGCTGGCAGGCCGCGCTCGAGGAGGCCGAGGAGGATCCTGCGGCCGCGATCCCGGCGGTGCTCGCCGCGCAGCTGACCCCGGAGACGCCCGAGGACGCCGAGGCCCTCGCCCGGATGCGTCCGCTGCTGCGCGCCCTCGCCGACGATCGAGAGCTGCGCGCCGTCTGGCATCGGGTGAACCACGAGTCCGAGGACCGCCTCGTCGCCCTCATCGTCGAGCGCGGAGAGCACGACCGGTTCGCCGCGCGCGTGCTCGCGGCAGCGGCGACGGAGGCGATCCGGATCGGGCTGGAGGAGTGGTCGCGCTCGAAGGCCGGCGTGCACGGGAGCGGGTCCCCGGCAGCGCTCGCCTCCCGCGCCTACACGGCCCTTGCGCCGGGGCGCTGAGCGCTTGCCCCGCACGGACGAGCACGAGGGCGTCGGCCCACGGGTCGGCGCGGGAACCTAGGGTGGAATCATGACGATCCCCGGAATCCTGCTCAACGACGGCCACACGATCCCCCAGCTCGGCTACGGGGTGTTCAAGGTCGATCCGGCCGACACCGAGCGCGCGGTCAGCGAAGCCCTCGAGATCGGATACCGCCACATCGACACCGCCGCCATCTACGGCAACGAGGCGGGCGTCGGGGCGGCGATCGCCAAGAGCGGCATCCCGCGCGACGAGCTGTTCATCACGACCAAGCTGTGGAACGACCGGCACGACGGCGACGAGCCGGATGCCGCCATCGCGGAGAGCCTGGAGAAGCTCGGCCTCGACCACGTCGACCTCTACCTCGTGCACTGGCCGACCCCGGCGAAGGACAACTACGTGCACGCCTGGGAGAAGGTCGTCGCGATCCGCGATCGGGGGCTCGCGCGTTCCGTCGGTGTCTCGAACTTCCTCGTGCCGCACCTCGAGCGCATCGTCGCCGAGACGGGCGTCACCCCCGCGGTCGACCAGATCGAACTGCACCCGGCGTACCAGCAGCGCGACGTCGCCTCCTGGGCGCGCGACCATGACGTCAAGATCGAGGCCTGGGGCCCGCTCGGTCAGGGCAAGTACGACCTGTTCGGGATCCCGGCCGTCGCCGAAGCGGCCGCCGCGCACGGCAAGACCCCGGCGCAGGTCGTGCTGCGCTGGCACCTCCAGAAGGGCAACATCGTCTTCCCGAAGTCGGTGCGCGCCGAGCGTCTGCGGGAGAACCTCGACGTGTTCGACTTCGCGCTGAGCGATGCCGAGTTCGCCGCGATCTCGGCGCTCGACCCGGGAGACGGATCCGGTCGCGTCGCCTCGCACCCGGACGAGGTCAACTGACCTCCGCACCCGGGATCGCGGGGGAGCACGGTCGCGGCCCGCGGCCGGCGTAGCGTGAGGCCATGAGCAACCGCCTCGCCGGCACCGGCAGCCCCTATCTGCGCGCGCACGCCGACAACCCGGTGGACTGGTACCCCTGGGGCGAGGAGGCGTTCGCCGAGGCGCGGCGCCGCGACGTCCCGGTGCTCATCTCGATCGGCTACTCCACGTGCCACTGGTGCCATGTCATGGCGCGCGAGTCCTTCGAGGATCCGGACACCGCTGCGCAGCTCAACGGCGGCTTCGTGTCGATCAAGGTCGATCGCGAGGAGCACCCCGAGGTCGATGCCGCATACCTGGCGGCTGCCTCGGCGTTCACCCGCGATCTGGGCTGGCCGCTCACGGTCTTCGCCACGCCGTCCGGGCGGACCTTCCACGCGGGGACGTACTTCCCGCCGGTCGATCGCGGCCGGATGCCCGGATTCCGCACGGTGCTCGCGGCCGTGCGCGAGGCGTGGACCGATCGTCGCGGGGAGGTGGAGGCGCAGGCCGGGGCGGTCGCCGAGGTCCTCGCGGCCTCGGCGGCATCCGAGGCCGCGCCGCTGCCGGACGAACGCGCGCTCGCCGCCGCCGCGGACGAGATCGTCGCCCGGGAGGATCGCCGGTACGGCGGCTTCGGCACGGCGCCGAAGTTCCCCGTCGCCACGACCCTGCGCTTCCTGCAGGCCGAGGGCCGCACCGAGGTCGTCGCGCGCGCCCTGGACGCGATGGCGGCCTCGGAGCTCCGCGACGAGGACGGCGGGTTCTTCCGCTACGCTACGCAGCAGGACTGGTCGGTGCCGCACTACGAGCGGATGCTCATCGACAACGCCCAGCTGCTCGATGTGGCGATCGATGCCGGACGGGCCGATGTCGCGCGGGGCATCGCGGACTCCCTCCTCGCCGTCCTGCAGCGCCCCGGAGGCGGTTTCGGCGCCGCGCAGGACTCGGAGTCGTGGATCGAGGGGCAGCGCAGCGAGGGCGGCTACTACCGTGTCCCGCTCCACGCGCGGGCACAGCTGGAGCCGCCCGCGGTGGACGGCAAGATCATCACGGGCTGGAACGGGCTCGCGATCGGTGCGCTCGCCCGGGCCGGAGCCGATCTCGGCGAGTCCTCGTGGATCGACGCCGCCGTGCGCGCCGCGGAGCTCGTGCTGACGGTGAACCGCGACGCCGGCGGGCGACTCGTGCGCACCTCGCTCGACGGCGTTCCCTCGGCCGCCGTCGCCACCGATGCCGACCTCGGGCTGCTCGCCGACGGCCTGCTGGCTCTCGCGCTGGCCACGGGCGACCCGCGGTGGGCGGCACGAGGGCTGGAGGTGCTGGCGGCCGACGCGGTCGCCGACCCCGTGCTCGCCGGGCAGGGGATTCCCGGGTCCGTCGACGGCGGAGACGGCGATCTCCCCTCGGGCGCCTCCGCCCGCGCGGCCGCGCACCTCACCGCCTGGCGGCTCGGCGCGGGGGAGCAGCATCGCGAGCGCGCGGCCGCCCTCGTCCGCGCCGGCGCGGCGCAGGCGCTGCGCCACCCGTTCGGATCCGGTGCGCTGCTGCGCGCGGCGGCGGGCCTGGCCCGCCCGCCGCGGCAGATCGTCGCGGTGACCTCGGATCCGCGAGGACCGCTCGCGGCGGCGGTGCGCGCGGCGGACGCCGACCTCGCGGCGGTGCTGAGCCCGCAGCAGGCGCGGGCCTTCGCCGAGGCCGGCTTCACGCTATTCGAGGGGCGCGACGGCGTCGACGGCGTCGCCTACGACTGCCGCGGCTTCGTCTGCCGTCTGCCGGTGTCGGATCCGGCGCTCGTTCCTGCGGCACGCTGAGCGCCGCGGATCGATTGCTGTACATTCTGACCAGGGTTGAGCGGTAGAAGGGCGACAGGCTGTGCGACATGCGCAGGCTCAGCTGTCCCGTTTGTCCAGCGATCGTCGCCCTGGATACAGTGGCCGGACCCCGGCGACGTCGCCGCTCCGGCCCTGCCGCCCGACGCGCCGCCCTCCGGCCCGAACGAACCGCAGCAAGGACGCCACGACGATGCCCCTCCCTGTCACCCCGCCCTCCGAGACCCCGCCCACCAATCCGCGGCTCGACGCCGTTCCGGCCTACAAGCAGGGACGCTCCGCCCCGGCCGGCGCCTCGAAGCTCTCCTCGAACGAGTCCCCGCACCCGCCGCTGCCCTCCGTGGTCTCGGCGGTCGCCGACCGGCTCGGAGCCCTCCACCGCTATCCGCAGATGGCGGCGCCCGAGATCATCGGCCGCCTCGCCGAGCGCTACCGGGTCGACCCCGCTCTCGTCACGGTCGGGGCCGGATCCGTCGAGCTGGCCTCCCAGCTCATCCACGCCGTGGCGGGCGAGGGCGATGAGGTCGTGTTCGCCTGGCGCTCCTTCGAGGCGTATCCGTCGCTCGTCCGCATCGCGGGTGCGACCCCGGTGATGGTCCCGCTGGACGCGGAGCACCGGCACGACCTCGACGCGATGCTCGCGGCGATCACCGACCGCACCCGCCTCGTCTTCATCTGCAACCCGAACAACCCCACCGGCACGGTCGTGGGCCCCGAGGAGCTCGAGCGCTTCGTGGCGGCGGTGCCGCGCGACGTGCTCGTCGTGATCGACGAGGCCTATGTGCACTTCGACGGCTCGGCGTACTTCGCCGATGCCCCCGGGGCGACGGATCCGGAGCGCGGTGCGGGCCTCGAGCTGTTCCGCCGCCACCCGCACGTCGCCGTGCTGCACACGTTCTCCAAGGCCTACGGGCTTGCAGGCCTGCGGATCGGCTACGCGATCGCGCCCGCCGCGATCGCCGCCGCGCAGCGCAAGGTCGCCGTGCCCTTCGGCGTCACCGACCTGGCGCAGGCCGCCGCCGTCGCCTCGCTCGACGCGCAGGACGAGCTCGCGGTGCGGATCGCCGAGGTCACCGCCGAGCGCGACCGCCTGCACGACGTGCTCGTCGACGCGGGCTGGCCCGCGGTGCGCTCCGAGGCGAACTTCGTGTGGGTTCCGGCGGGGGAGCGCTCCGCCGAGCTCGACGGCCTCCTGCACGACGGCGGCGTCGTCGCCCGCACGTTCCCGGGTGAGGGAGTGCGCATCTCGGCGGGATCCGCCCAGGACGTCGACCGCGTCGCGGCGGCCCTCGCCGCCTCGACGGACCCCGTTCACCCCACCGCTGCCGTTCGCGAGGAGGCGACCGCATGACCACCGAAGTCCCGCTGACCACGACCACGACCAAGGGCCTGCATCCCGGGCTCACCCGTCGGCAGATCTCGATGATGGGCCTCGGCGGCGCGATCGGCGCCGGCCTCTTCGTCGGCTCCGGCCAGGCGATCGGCATCGCCGGCCCCGCCGTGATCGTCTCCTACCTCGTCGCGGGCACGATCGTCGTGCTCGTGATGGCGATGCTCGCCGAGATGGTCGCCGCCAACCCGTCCTCGGGCGCGTTCAGCTCCTACGCGCAGAAGGCGATGGGCCGCAGCGTCGGCAGCGCGGTCGGCTGGCTGTACTGGATCCAGCTCGTCGTCGTGATCGCCGCGGAGGCGACCGGGGCCGCCGGCATCGTCGCGCACCGCTTCCCCGGCCTGCCCGAGTGGGCGTGGGTGCTGCTCTTCGTCCTCGCGCTCACGATCGTGAACCTGCTCGGGGTGCGCAACTACGGCCGGTTCGAGTTCTGGTTCGCGGCGATCAAGGTCGCCGCGATCATCGCGTTCCTCGTCGTCGGCGTGCTCGCGATCGTCGGACTGATCCCCGGCACCCCCGCGACCGGCGTGGGGAACCTCGTCGACCAGGGCGGCTTCGCGCCCACCGGCATCGCCGGGATCGCGGGCGCCCTGCTCATCGTGGTCTTCGCATTCGGCGGCACCGAGGTGGTCGCGATCGCGGCAGCCGAGTCGGACGACCCCGCGCGCAACATCAGCCGCATCGTGCGCCAGGTGATGGTGCGGATCCTGGTGTTCTACGTCGGATCCATCTTCGTGATCGTCGCGGTGCTGCCGTGGAACTCGAAGGAGGTGCTCGCCGGTCCGTTCTCCGCCGTGCTGGACACCCTGAGGATCCCGGGCGTCGGTCTCGTGATGGACCTCATCGTGATAGTGGCGCTGCTGTCGGCCATGAACGCCAACATCTACGGCGCCTCCCGGATGGCGTTCTCGCTGGGCGAGCGCGGTCTCGCCCCGCTCGCGCTCACCCGGACGAGCCTCGCCGGGGTGCCCCGCGTCGCCGTGCTGGCCTCGGTCGCGTTCAGCTTCGTCACGGTGATCCTGAACTGGATCTGGCCCGAGCAGGTGCTTCCCACCCTGCTGAACGTGGTGGGATCCACCCTGCTGGTGATGTGGACGGCGACGGCGGTCACGCAGCTGATCCTGCGCCGCCGCGCCGACGCCGAGGGCACCCCGCTGCCCATGCGCATGTGGGGTTTCCCGTGGCTCTCGATCGTCACCATCGTGCTGCTGGGCGCCGTGATCGTGCTCACCATGTTCGACGCCGGCGCGCGCACGCAGCTGCTGCTCACGATCGGCCTCACCGTGGTGCTGCTCGTGGTGGCGCGCCTCACGCGCGGCCTGTCCCGTCCCGGAGTGCTCAAGGACTCCGCCGACGAGGTGTTCCGGAGCTGACGATGCGCATCGATGCCCTCGACGCGGCCCTCATCCGGCTGCTCACCGACTCGCCGCAGCTGCCCGTGCTGGAGTGCGCGCGGCGGCTCGGCGTGGCGCGCGGCACCGTCACCAGCCGGCTCGCCCGGCTGCACGAGAACGGCGTGATCGAGGGCATCGTGCCGCGCATCGACCCGCGCGGGTTCGGATACGCCCTGACGGCGTTCTGCCAGGTCGAGATCGACCAGAAGGTCGGGCACGACGACGTCGCGGAGGCTCTGGCGTCGGCGATCCCCGAGGTCGTGGACATGTACACCGTCACCGGGGCGAGCGACATGCAGCTGCGCCTGGTCGCGCACAGCGCGGAGCAGCTGCAGGAGGTGCTGGACCGCATCGCGCTGGTGCCCGGGGTGGCCCGCACCGCCAGCTCGATCGCGATGCGCACGCACCTCAGCGGACGCGTGCTGCCGCTCGTGGAGCACGCCGCCCGCGGCTGACACCGCGCGGGCCGCTGGGGCGGGATCCGGCTCAGCCGCTGTTGCGCGGATGACGCCGGGCGGCCCGCTCGTTGCCGCGCCGGTAGTTCCCCGTGACCCGGGCCATGAGCAGCTGGGGATCCTGCGTCTGCACCTGGTCGAGGAACTCGGCGGCGCGACGGCCGCGCAGCGTGGTCGCGACCGCGCCGCGGTGCGTGATGACGACGTCCTCGCCGCGCACGACGTAGGTGAAGCCCGAAGGTGCCGGCATCGTCCTACTCGTCGTTCCCGGTCCAGCCCTTGCGGCGGAACCACCACCACATGATCGCCCCCGAGATCACCATGGATCCGATGCCGAGCAGGAAGAAGGACCACGGACCGGACAGCACGTGGGCGATCGACCAATCGAAGTTCATCCCGAAGAAGCCGGTGAGGAAGCTCAGCGGCAGGAAGATCGATGCGATGATCGCGAGCTGCTTCGAGGTCTCGCCCTGACGGTTCGCGACCATCGAGAGGTAGAGGTCGGTGCAGCCGGCGACCATGTCGTGGTAGCCGTCGAGCTCATCGGTGATGCGGATGAGGTGGTCGTAGATGTCGCGGAAGTAGTCGTGGCTGTCGGCCTCCAGACCCGCGAGATCCGTGATCACCTCGACCTGCCGGGCGAACAGGTCGCGCATCGGCACCACGGCGCGGCGCAGGGTGAGCAGCAGGCGCTTGAGGCCGAAGGTCTGCTGCAGCTCCTTGCGGCCGCCGCCCGCGACGATCGCGTCCTCGAGGGCGTTGATCTCCTCGTCCAGGTCGCTGAGCAGGGGGAAGTAGCTGTCCACGATCACGTCGATGATCTTGTAGACGTAGTACCGCTCGGTCTTCGGGCTGGTCGAGTTCTGCAGCAGGGTCCGCACCTGGCTCAGGTCGGTGAACCGGCCGCCGTGCACCGTGATGACGTAGTCGCCGGTGAGGTGGCAGTGCACCTCTTCCAGCGGATGGTCGTTCTCGTCCTCCGGGTGCGCCGCGATCGCGGCCTGCAGCACGAGCAGCGCCCCGTCCCCGTACACGTCCAGCTTGGGCCGCTGCCCCATCCTCTGGGTGTCCTCGATGGAGAGGGGATGCCAGCCCAGCGCCGTCCCGATCCGCTGGATCTCCTCGGCGGAGGGCGCGATCAGATCCAGCCAGAAGAACTCGTCCTGCGCGCGCAGCTGCGCGATGAGCTCCTCGTCGAACGTCTCCAGGATGCGCATGTCAGATCCAGGTGATCATCCAGTTGTGGGCCTGCCAGAACCACCACGGCACCGGCAGCCCGATCCACAGCGGATACCAGAAGGCGCTGACGAGCACGATCAGCACCACGATCACCAGGACGGTGCGCTGACCGGCCTGGCGGCGATGGCGAGGAGCGCTGCGTCTTCCGGCGATGTCGCGCAGCGCGAGCACCAGGGCGAGGATCAGGAACGGCGCCATCACCACCGTGTAGAACTGGAAGATCGTGCGCTCGGGGAACGCCAGCCACGGCAGATACGTGGCGGCGAGCCCGACCAGCGGGATCGCGTAGCTCCAGGGCATCGGGGAGCGCAGCACGAGGCCGCGCACGAAGCGCACCAGCAGGTATACCGCGGCGGCGACGCCGAGGTACCAGATGAGCGGGTTCGGGATCGACGTGATCGTGCCGATGCAGTGATCGGTGCCGAAGCAGGGGGCGTCCTGGCCGCCGACCCAGAATGCGGTGGGGCGGATGAGCAGCGGCCACTGCCACGCCGGGCTGGCGTACGGGTGCGAGGAGGTGAGCCCCACATGGAACGCCAGGATGTCCGAGTGGTACTTGAGCCAGGAGGCGAGCGCGCCGTCCGCCGCGTTGCGGTCGTAGCCGCCCGAGGTCAGGAACCATCCGCTCCAGGACGCGAGGTAGGTGGCGGCGGCCACCGGCACGAGCAGCAGGAAGCTCACCGGCCCCTGGCGCAGCACGGCATCGGTCGGCCACAGGGCGACGCCCGCGCGGCGTCGCGCCAGCGCGTCGGTGACGACGAGATAGATCCCCGCGGCGGCGAGGACGTAGGCGCCCGACCACTTCACGCTGGTCGCGGCGCCGAGCGCGAGTCCTGCCAGGACGACCCAGGGGCGGCCCCAGAACACCCGGCCCCACAGCGTCGGCGCGTCGCCGCGCTCGTGCGAGGTCCGGTCCTGCAGGCGGGGCATCACCCGCTGCCGGTCGTACACGAGGAAGAGGATCCCGAGCACGATGAAGAACGTCAGGATCCCGTCCAGCAGGCCGATCCGGCTCAGCACGATGCCGAGCCCGTCGACGGCCAGCAGGAGTCCGGCCAGGGTGGCCGCGACGACGGAGCGGGTCAGCGCCTTGGCGAGCAGGTACACGACGAGCACCGTCAGCGTGCCGATGATCGCCGTGGAGATGCGCCAGCCGAAGCTGGATCCGGGGCCGAAGGCGGCGATGCCCAGCGCGATCAGCCACTTGCCGAGCGGCGGGTGCACCACGAAGGAGCCCGCGGTCTGCAGGGTGCTCGTGTCGCCGGACGCGAACAGCTCGTTCGCCTTGTCGCCCCAGGTGCCCTCGTAGCCCTGCACCCACAGCGACCAGGCGTCCTTGACGTAGTACGTCTCGTCGAAGACGATCGCGTGCGGATGCCCGATCCCCGTGATCCGCAGCACCGCGGCGAGCAGCGTGACGAGGGCCGGGGCGAGCCAGCTCACCAGCCGCAGCCTCGCCGGATCCCCGAGCCACGCGTCGCGCAGGCGCTCCCAGCCGGTGGGACGGTCGTCGTGCCGTTCCTCGAGGGGCGGCAGCAGGGGCGCGGTCACCCGCTCAGCCTATGCTGGGGCGGGTGATCATCCTCGCGGCCACTCCGATCGGAAATCTCGGCGACGCGTCCCGGCGCCTGGTCGAGGTGCTGGAGGGCGCCACGATCATCGCCGCGGAGGACACCCGCACCACGCAGCGGCTGCTGCAGGCCCTCGGCATCGCGAACCGGCCGAGGCTCATCGCGCTGCACGACCACAACGAGAAGGCCAAGGCCGCGGAGCTCGCCGAGCTCGCCGCCTCCGAGGACATCGTGGTGCTCAGCGATGCGGGCATGCCGACCGTGAGCGACCCCGGGTACGGGCTGGTCGCCGCGGCCGCCGCGCGGGGCGTCACCGTCACCGCGATCCCGGGGCCGAGCGCGGTCGTGACGGCCCTCGCCGTGTCGGGGCTGCCCACCGACCGGTTCACGTTCGAGGGGTTCCTGCCGCGCAAGCCGGGGGAGCGCCGCTCCGCACTCGCGGCGCTCGCGACCGAGCCCCGCACGATGGTGTTCTTCGAGTCGCCGTCGCGCCTGGCCGCGACCCTGGACGACATGGCTACGGCCTTCGGTGCGGACCGCCGCGCCGCCGTGTGCCGCGAGCTCACGAAGCTGTTCGAAGAGGTGCGTCGCGGCGGTGCGGCCGAGCTGGCCGCCTGGGCGGCCGAGGGCGTGAAGGGCGAGATCGTCGTCGTCGTGGAGGGCGCCGCGCCCCGCGTCGTCTCGCCGGAGGACGCGCTGTCCCAGGTGCAGGCGCTGGTGGCCTCGGGGGTGCGGCTGAAGGACGCCTGCGCCGAGGTCGCCGCCGCCACGGGACTCGGATCCCGCGATCTGTACCAGGCGGCGCTCGCCGCCCGCAGCGCCTGACCCCTCCGACGCCGTGCCTCCGGCGCCGGCCGCGCGCCCGCTGCGCTGTCGAGCGCACGCCGTGCCGTCGAGCGCACGGGTCTTCCGCGCGGAGTTCCCGTGCACTCGACAGGATCCGGTGCCTTCGAGGAGCACCGGATCCTGTCGTCGCGTCACTGCCGCGGGTCGGGGACGGCGGGATCGGCGGGCGGTCGGAAGATCGGCGGCACAGGCACGCTGATCGTCGGCGGCAGCGTCAGCGCGGAGGGGGTGAGTGCGGGTCGCATCGCCGTCACCCGTTCTCGTCGCGCGCGGGCGTGGTCGCCGGCGGTGCGGTGTCGACGACCGTGACGGACATCGCGGTCAGGACCGTCTGCTCCTCGCCTGCCGCCACCGCGCCCGCGGGGAAGAACCGGCGTTCTCCGATGACCTGGCCCGTGCCGGGGTCGATGATGATCTCCTGGCGCTCGCCCGAGCGCTGCGGCTCGTCACGCCCGATCGCCACGCCGACCCGCCCGTCGAGGTTCGCCACGCCGTCGGTCGACGTGGTGCCCGGGATCAGCGCGAGCGCCTCGAAGAGACGCGCGCGCACGGGAGCCGGCACCGGGTAGGTGCGCAGCAGATCCGTGATCCGCACGAAGTCGTCCTCGTCCCGGCTCGCCGAGCCGCCCTGGTACTGCGCGTCGAAGTAGGCGAGGGTCTCGGCGCCGGATCCGATCGGGATCGCGCTCAGGTCCTGCGAGGCCCAGGGGCTGCCGTAGAACCGGCCCTCCGGGGCGTGGATCGTCTCCGCGACGAACGCGCCGTCTCCGGTCTGGCCGTGCTCCCAGTCCCGGTACAGCGCCCATTCGGCACCCGGATCGGAGGGGATGTAGACGTCGACGTTCTGGATGTTCGACGGCAGCCTCGTGACCGTCTGGTCGGACGTGCCCTGGTAGCTGGCCCAGTCGGCGCGGGTGTGGAACTTCAGGTACTGCCCCGGTCCCGCCTCGGGATCGCTGTAGGTGATCGCCTCGGCGGCGGCCTGGCGCAGCACGATCGCCGCGGCGCTCGCCGATTGCGGATGCGGCGGGGCGAGCACGCCGCCCACGACGACGGCCGCGGCGACGGCGGCCGCGGCGGTGAGGCCGACGGCGGCCCAGCGCACCGGGTGCCGGCGGCGCGGCGCGCGGGATGCGGAGGTCTTCTCGGCCGCGCGCATCGCGGTCTCGAGCTTCCGGTACGCAGGAGCGAGCCGGGCCGCGTCGGGCTCGGCGACGTCGTCACGCAGTCTGCGGAGCAAGGTCAGGTCGTCCATTTTCACCCTCCTCAGGTGTGGAGCGGAGCAGGCGCCGGGCGCGGTTGAGTCTCGACTTCACCGTGCCGACGGGGATGTGCAGGGCCTCGGCGATCTCGTCGTACGAGAGCTCGGCCCAGGCGAACAGCAGCAGGCAGTCGCGGTCCCCGGCGGAGAGCCGGCGGATCCGCCCGGCGAGACGTCCGACCGCGAGCTGCGCGTCCAGCGCCTCGTCGGGGTGGTGCGTCGTCACCGGCGATGGCGCGCTGCGTTCCATCGCCTTCAGCACCCGCGCGGTGGCGATGCGATGGCGGTGGATGAGGTTCGTCGCGATGCCGAACAGCCAGGGTCGGGCATCCTCCCGTGCGGGATCGAACCGGGCGCGGCGCTGGAACGCGATCAGGAAGGTCTCGCTCGTGACGTCGTCGGCGACGGCGTCACCGGCCCGTCGGGCCGCATAGCGATGCACTGCTCCTGCGTAGCGGTGGAAGATCTCGCCGAAGGCCGACGGATCCGTCACCGACCTCGCGATCACCGTGTTGTCGTTGTTCACATCCTGTATTCCTCGGAGGAGTCGTTCGTGTTCACGATTCTTCCGGGTGGGGCCTCCTCGGCGTCCTCGACGGCGCGCCGCGGGCCGTGGATCCGGGTCGAAGGGAAGGCTGGGAGGATGCGGGACGAGCAGGTGGCGGCGGCCTACGACGCGCGGGCGGCCGAGTACATCGCGCTGATCGGGAGCATCGAGCAGCTGGAGGACGCCGATGTGGCGCTCATCGCGCGCTGGCGGGACGAGACCCCCGGACAGCTCCTCGACGCCGGCTGCGGGCCGGGCCTGTGGACCGCGTTCCTCGCGGAGAGCGGACGGGACGTGATCGGGGCGGACGTCTCCGCCGAGTTCCTCGCCGCGGCGCGTGCCGCGCATCCCGGCCTGCGTTTCGAGGCGGCGTCGATCTGCGACCTGCCGTACCTCGACGGCGCCTTCGGAGGGATCCTCGCCTGGTACTCGCTGATCCACGCGGAGCCCGAGGAGCTGCCGGGGATGCTCGCCGAACTGGCGCGGGTGACGGCCCCCGGAGGCCGGATCCTCATCGGCTTCTTCGACGGCGCACCGGGCGAGGAGTTCGCCCACGCCGTCGCACCCGCCCGCTACTGGTCGGCGCAGGCCCTTGCCGCGCTGCTCGGCGACGCGGGGCTCGACGTCGTGCACGCCGAACGACGGGAGCGAGAGCCGGGCGCCGCGGGCAGCGTCCGACCGCACGGGGCCGTGATCGCCGAACGCCGTTGAAGACGGGGTCGAGACAGGGCCTGGGCCCCTGGCAGGGGGTTCCGCCGCGCGGAGGGGCGTGCGCGCCGCTCGGAGATGTGCGATTGCTTCGGACGAAACGGGTGAATCCGTCCGATCGAAGCGCACATCTCCGCGCGAGGCGCCCGCCGGGCTCGGACGGGATCCGCGGATCCCGTCCGAAGATCGCGTCCTTCTCCGAGCGAAGCGTCCGCCGTCGTCATCGTCCGAACCGCGCCCCGCATCCCGCCTAGAATCGAACGCATGCCCGCAGGCGAGTCCTTCTACATCACCACGCCGATCTACTACCCCTCCGACGTGCCCCACATCGGGCACGGCTACACCAGCGTCGCCGTGGACACCCTCGCGCGCTGGCACCGCCAGTCGGGTGACGACACCTGGATGCTCACCGGCACCGACGAGCACGGCCAGAAGATGCTGCGTGCGGCGGCCGCGAACGGCGTGACCCCGCAGGAGTGGGTGGACAAGCTCGTCAGCGAGAGCTGGTTCCCGCTGCTGAAGACCCTCGACGTCGCCAACGACGACTTCATCCGCACCACCCAGGAGCGGCACGAGACCAACGTGCAGGTGTTCTTCCAGAAGCTCTACGACGCGGGCTACATCTACGCGGGCGAGTACGAGGCGCTGTACTGCGTGGGCTGCGAGGAGTTCAAGCCCGAGTCCGAGATCGTCGACGGCACCGGTCCCTTCGAGGGCCTCAAGGTCTGCGCGATCCACTCCAAGCCGCTCGAGCTGCTGCAGGAGAAGAACTACTTCTTCAAGCTCAGCGAGTTCCAGGACCGCCTGCTCGAGCTCTACAAGACCGAGCCCGACTTCGTGCGCCCCGACTCGGCGCGCAACGAGGTCGTCTCGTTCGTCTCGCAGGGACTCAAGGACCTCTCCATCTCGCGTTCCACGTTCGACTGGGGCATCCCGCTGCCGTGGGACACCTCGCACGTCATCTACGTGTGGGTCGACGCGCTCCTCAACTACGCGACCGCCGTCGGCTACGGCTCCGACGAGGAGACCTTCGCGCGCCGCTGGCCGGCGTACCACGTGGTGGGCAAGGACATCCTGCGCTTCCACGCGGTGATCTGGCCGGCCATGCTCATGGCGGCGGGCCTCGAGGTGCCCAAGGGCGTGTTCGCGCACGGCTGGCTGCTCGTGGGCGGCGAGAAGATGTCGAAGTCGAAGCTCACCGGCATCGCGCCGACCGAGATCACCGACGTCTTCGGATCCGACGCCTACCGGTTCTACTTCCTCTCCGCGATCGCGTTCGGGCAGGACGGATCCTTCTCCTGGGAGGACCTCTCGGCCCGCTACCAGGCCGAGCTCGCGAACGGGTTCGGCAACCTCGCCTCGCGCACGATCGCGATGATCGAGCGCTACTTCGACGGCGTCGTGCCGGCGGCGGGGGAGTACACCCCGCAGGATCTCGCGGTGCAGGAGCTCGTGGCGAAGGCCGCGGTCGACGCGGACGCCGCCGTCGAGCGGTTCCGCATCGACGAGGCGATCGCCGATGTGTGGACGATCGTCGACGCGCTCAACGGCTACATCACCGAGAACGAGCCGTGGGCGCTCGCCAAGGACGAGGAGCAGCGCGACCGCCTCGGGACCGTGCTGTACACCTGCGCCGAGGGGCTGCGTGCGCTCGCGGTCCTGCTGTCGCCGGTGATGCCGCAGTCGACCGCGAAGCTCTGGGACGCCCTGGGTGCGGAGAGCGGCCTCGGCGCGCTCACCGCGCAGCCGCTGCGCGACGCCGGGCGCTGGGGGCAGCTGCCGGCGGGGATCCGCGTGCAGGCGCTCGCACCGCTCTTCCCGCGCATCGAGGCCACGGCCTGACCGCATGAGCGAGACCCCGGACACCTACGTGCGCGAGCGGGCGACCGAGGGGCGCAAGGACCTGCGCTACCCCGAGGCGCCCGAGCCGCTCGCGGTGCCGGTGTACGACAACCACTGCCACCTCGAGATCGCCGACGGCGACGTGGGCCTGTCGCTCACCGAGCAGCTGGACCGGGCTGAGGCCGTCGGGATCGCCGGCGTCGTGCAGGCCTCCGGCGACATCGAGTCGTCGCGCTGGGCCGTCGATGCCGCCGAGTCGGATCCGCGCGTGCTCGCCGCCGTCGCGATCCACCCGAACGACGCTCCCGCCTACGCCGACGCCGGACTCCTGGACGAGGCGCTCGCGGTGATCGACGGTCTCGCCGCCCGCCCGCGCACCCGGGCGATCGGCGAGACCGGGCTGGACTACTTCCGCACCGAGGAGCCGGGGCGCGCCGCCCAGCACGCCTCGTTCGAGGCGCACATCGCGCTCGCGAAGAAGCACGGGATCGCGATGCAGATCCACGACCGCGACGCCCACGACGACGTGCTGGAGACCCTGGGCCGCGTCGGCGCCCCGGAGCGCACGGTGTTCCACTGCTTCTCGGGCGACGAGGCGATGGCGCGGGTCTGCGCCGATGCCGGGTACTACCTCTCCTTCGCCGGGAACGTGACGTTCAAGAACGCGCAGAACCTGCGCGACGCGCTGGCCGTCACGCCGCGGGAGCGGATCCTCGTCGAGACCGATGCGCCGTTCCTGACGCCGGTGCCGCTGCGGGGGCGCCCGAACGCGCCTTACCTGATCACGATCACGCTGCGCTTCCTGGCGGCCGAACTCGGCGTCGACGTCGACGAGCTCGCCGCGCAGATCGCCGCGAACACGCTCGAGGTCTACGGCTCGTTCGCCTGAACCTCGTCGAGCACGGGACGCGCGGAGACGATCTGCGAGATCGGCCGCCAGACGAACAGCAGGGTGAGCGCCGCTCCGGCGAAGGCGAACCACCACGGCGCGGTGAGCCCCCACGCCTGCGCGAGCACCCCGCCGAGCGCCTGGCCGATGACCATCCCGCCGAACACCCCGACGGAGTTCACCGACGACACCCGGCCCTGCAGCTCATGCGGCACGAGCCGCTGCCGCACCGTGGTCGAGATCGTGCCCCAGACGAACGCGTAGAAGCCGAACACGAACATGATGATCAGGGCGATCCAGCCCTGGGTGGTCAGGGCGAACGCGAGGTGCATGACGACCTCGAGCGAGAGGCAGACGCGCATCATGGTGGCGAACGACACGTGCCGCTCCAGCCAGCCGAAGCTCATCGTCGCGAGCAGTCCGCCGGCGGCCGACGCGGTCGTGAGCATGCCGTAGCCGATCGCCCCCATGCGCAGATGCTCGGTCGCGTAGAGCACGAGCACGCCCCAGGGTGCCGCCCAGGTCACGTTGAACAGCAGGATGATCACCACGAGCATCCGCACCGGAGGGTTCCGCCACAGCCAGCGCAGGCCCTCGGCGATGTCGGTGTGCACCTTCGCGGGGCGCGGATCCGCAGCGGCCGTCGTCGAGCCGCCCGCGTCGCGCGGAGGCACCGGAGTCCGCGCGATCCGGGAGATCAGCACGACCGCCAGGCTGACGCACACGGCCTCGAGCAGGAACGGCCACGCGTGGCCCGCGGCGAACAGGAACGCGCCGAGCGGAGGACCGGCGAACTGGTTCGCGACGAGGAACCCCGCCTGCAGGCGGGCGTTGCCGAGCCCGAGGTCCACCGGCTTCAGGAGCATCGGCAGCAGTGTGGATCCCGCGGTGTCGACGAACACCTCCGCGGTGCCGTAGAGGAACGCGGAGGCCAGCACGATCCAGATGTTCGCCACGCCGGTCACGAGGAACGCGCACAGCGCGAGCAGCACGAGCGCGCGCGCACCGTTCGCCACCATGACCAGCCGGCGGCGGTCGAAGCGGTCGGCGATCGCGCCCGCGTGCAGCCCGAACACCAGCCACGGCAGGAACTGCAGGATCGCGCCGGCCGCCACGAGGATCGGCGACGAGGTCATCGACGCGATCAACAGGGGAGCGGCCGCCAGCGCCACGCCGTCGCCGACGTTGCTGGTCCAGCTCGAGGCGAGCAGCCAGCGGAAGTCGGTGCCCAGGCGGCGCGGCGCGACGACTTCACCGATCCAGGACATCCGAGAAGACTATCGACGGTAGGGGACAATGGTCAGATGACCGTCTCCCTGCTCGGCGCCGCCGATATCCGCCGGCTCGCCGCCGAACTCGATGTGACGCCCACCAAGAAGCTCGGCCAGAACTTCGTCGTCGATGCGAACACCGTGCGCAAGATCGTCCAGGCCGCCGCCGTGCAGCCGTCGGAGCGGGTCGTGGAGATCGGCCCGGGTCTCGGATCGCTGACCCTGGCGATCCTCGAGACGGGCGCGAGCGTCACCGCGGTGGAGATCGACCACCGCCTCGCCGCGCGCCTGCCGCAGACCGCGCTCGACCGCGGCGTGCCGGAGGGGGCGCTGACCGTCGTGGACGCCGACGCGATGCGGGTGACGGAGCTGCCGGGCGAGCCGGCCGTGCTCGTCGCGAACCTGCCCTACAATGTCTCGGTGCCGGTGCTGCTGCACTTCCTCGAGACCTTCCCCTACCTCCAGCGCGGCGTCGTCATGGTGCAGGCCGAGGTCGCGGAGCGGCTGGCGGCGAAGCCCGGCTCAAAGATCTACGGAGCCCCGAGCGTCAAGGCCGCCTGGTACGGGCCGTGGAAGCTCAGCGGCACGGTGTCGCGACAGGTGTTCTGGCCGGTGCCGAACGTCGACAGCCTGCTCGTCGGGTTCCATCGGGATCCGCAGCCGCGCGGATCCGACCAGGAGCGTCTGCGCACGTTCGCGATCGTGGACGCCGCGTTCAACCAGCGGCGCAAGATGCTGCGTCAGGCGCTGTCCGGGATCTTCGGCAGTTCCGCCGAGGCCTCCGCCGTGCTCGAATCGGCCGGCGTCGCGCCGACGGCGCGGGGTGAGGATCTCACCGTGGACGACTATCACCGCATCGCGCGGGTCGCGCCGAAGGCCTGAGCGGATCGAGCCCGGATCCATTTCCCCCGAAGTTGTGCCCTCTCGGGTTTCGGGTTCCCGAGAGGGCACATTCACTTCACTTGGAGGTACCTTCACGTCGACCGAGTCCCCAGATCCCGGTCGACTTCCTCAGCTGAGGTCTCGACAATAACACCGGATCACCTTGTCCCCCAAATGGGGGACAAGGACAAATGCTGAGAGTTTGCCGTGAATGGGCGCGGCGCGGCGGGGAGCGGGCGCCGTACCCGCGTCTCGAGGGTGTGCAGCCAGGCGATCACGGAGCCGAAGGCGAGCGCCTCGAACACCGTGAGCGTGATGACCCCGGCGACCAGGGCCGTCATGCCGACGGCGAGCACGATCGTCGCTCCGACGGCGAGGCGGTCGAGCGTGCGGGACGCCCCGCGCAGGTGCAGGCGATGCATGAGGAGCAGCCCCGCGGAGGAGGCGAGGGCGCCGTTGGCGGCGCGCTCATGCGCGAACACGTTGTAGGAGAGCGGCAGGACGCCGACGAGCGCGAGGCTGAGGCCGAGCCCGACGATGAGCAGCGGCACGACCGTCGAAACAGCCGCATTCGCGCCGATTCCCGCGAGGGATCCGCTCTTGAGGCCGCGACGGACCGGCACGGCGGCGAGGGCGATCACCGCACCCGCGAGCACCATCCCGAGGTTGAAGTACGCGCTGGAGTCGTCCTGCATCGCGCCGAGCCTGCTGAAGCAGGAGAGCCACCACCGGGGGTCGGCGGTGGTCAGCGCGGCTGCGGGAATGCATACGCAGAGCACTCCCGCGGCCAGGAGCACGAGGGGGGTACGCCGAGGCCAGTGCATGACGGATCCTGTCGCCGCACGCTCGGGCGAATGCACTTTTCGGGTGGAGATCCGCACTGGGGGCGAGCGTGATCGGACGCGGATCGGGCTCGGTCCGCGGTTGGCCGATCATCCTAGCGAGTCTGCGAGATATCGGCGAGCGCCGCCCGGGGCCCCGGCCCGCCCGAACCGTGGAAAGAGAGCCGGGGAATCGGGTGCGACGAGGCGCAGCGCCGCTAACCTGGGACGGTGACCGAGCCGCGCTTCCGCCCAGACGTCCTCGACATCCATCGCCCCCACACCGCCGCCGCGGACCGCTATGAGGGGGCCCATTTCCGGCAGGTCGGGTCGTCCGGCCTCTTCCTGCCGGCGATCTCGCTCGGGCTGTGGTGGAACTTCGGCGACAACATCCCGATGGACGATCAGCGCGCCCTCCTGCGGCACGCGTTCGACCGGGGGATCACACACTTCGACCTGGCGAACAACTACGGCCCGCCGTACGGCTCCGCGGAGAAGAACTTCGGGCGGATCTTCGCCGAGGACCTGCGGCCCTACCGTGACGAACTGATCATCTCGTCGAAGGCGGGCTGGGACATGTGGCCGGGGCCGTACGGAGACCTCGGCAGCCGCAAGTACATCCTGGCCAGCGCCGAGCAGTCGCTGACCCGGATGGGGCTGGACTACGTCGACATCTTCTATTCGCACCGGGTGGATCCGGAGACGCCCATCGAGGAGACCATCGGCGCGCTGGACACTCTCGTCCGGCAGGGCAAGGCGCTGTACGTCGGCATCTCGTCCTACAGCGCGGAGCGCACGGAGGCCGCGGCGGACATCGCCCGCGAGCTCGGCACGCCCCTCGTGATCCATCAGCCCTCGTACTCGATCCTGAACCGCTGGGTGGAGGACGGTCTCACCGAGACGCTCCGCGAGGAGGGGATGGGGGCGATCGCGTTCACACCGCTCGCGCAGGGGCTGCTCACCGGCAAGTACCTCGACGACGGCACCGCCGAGCGCGCCCAGAAGCGCGGCTCCCTGCCGGACCGCCCGCTCAGCGACGAGGGCCTCGGGGTCCTGCGCGCGCTGAACGACCTCGCCCGGGAGCGCGGTCAGAGTCTCGCCCAGCTGGCCCTGCAGTGGGTGCTGCGCGACGGCGTCGTGGCCTCGGCGCTCATCGGCGCCTCGCGGCCCGCGCAGCTCGACGAGAACCTCGGGGCGCTCGACGCGCCCGAGCTCACGGCCGAGGAGCTCGCGCGCATCGATCGGGTGGCCGGCGCGGGTCTCGATGTGAACCTGTGGTCGGTCTCCTCGGAGCTCTGAGGCGATGAGCATCGCGGAGGAGGCGCCGGACGACCAGCCCGTGCGCCGGGTGCACGTGCGGGCTCCGGGGAAGGTCAACCTCTTCCTCGGCGTGGGAGACCTCGACGACGACGGCTATCACGAGCTGTCCACGGTCTTCCAGGCGGTGTCCCTCTCCGAGGACGTCATCGCGACGCCCGCCGACGACTTCACGATCAGCGTGTCGGGCGTCGCGGATCCGTCCACGGTCCCGCTCGACGACCGCAACCTCGCGATGCGCGCGGCGAAGCTCCTCGCCGCGGCCACGGGGTACGCGGGGGGAGCGCACCTGGACGTGCGCAAGAGCGTGCCGGTCGCCGGGGGGATGGGCGGCGGATCCGCCGATGCCGCGGCCGCCCTCGTCGCCTGCAACGAGCTGTGGCGCACGGGGCTCGACCACGGTCGCCTGCAGGAGCTCGGAGCCAGGCTCGGCGCCGATGTGCCCTTCTCGCTCCTGGGCGGCACCGCCGTCGGCTCAGGGCGCGGCGATGTGCTGACCCCCGCGCTCTCCCGTGGCCGGTACGAGTGGGTGCTGCTTCTCGACGACGAGGGGCTGTCCACTCCCGCGGTGTACCGGGCTTTCGACCTGGTGATGGCGGAGGACCGGCAGAGCGATGCGGAGCGCCACGCCGAGCGGCGCCGGCTGGACCCCGTGCAGGTGCCTCCGTCCTTCTTCGAGTCGCTCCTCTCGGGGGAGGCGTTCGAGCTCGGGCAGAGCCTGCGCAACCAGCTGGAGGCGGGATCCTTCCGGCTGCGTCCGCAATTGGAGGAGACCATCGACAGGGTGATCGGCGGAGGCGGCGGGCCGGTCGTCGGCGGGATCGTGTCGGGGTCCGGGCCGACCCTCGCGTTCCTCTGCGAGACGGCCGAGGGGGCGGACGCCACCGCCGAGATGCTCCGCGGCTGGGGGCGCACGGCGCTGCGGGCGCACGGGCCGGTGCGCGGCGCGCACGTCGTCTCGATCGAGTCCTGAGCCGATCCGCCGTCTCGCGCCCGACGGATCGGGTCCGTGCGTGCGCGTCGGCGGCTTGGCCTCCATAATGGACTCATCCATGTGACCGTGCACATCGAGGAGGCTCTGCATGTCGACCTCCTCCGAGCGTGCCCGGATGCCCAGCATCCGCGACGTGGCACGCCTGGCCGGGGTGTCGCACCAGACCGTCTCGCGGGTGCTCAACGACCACCCCAGCATCCGCCCCGAGACGAAGGAGCGGGTGCTCGACGCGATCCGCGTGCTGGACTACCGGCCGAACGTGGCGGCGCGCGCGCTCGCCACGAGCCGGTCGAACATCCTGGGCGTGCTCTCGGCGACCACCGGCGAGTTCGGCCCGACGTCCTCGATCGCGGCGATCGAGGACGCGGCGCGGGCCGAGGGCTACTCGGTCAGCACGCTCAACCTGCCCGACACCACCCCGGAGGCGATCGGCGCCGCGGTGCGGCAGCTCGTCGGCGAGTCCGTCGACGGCATCGTGGTGCTCGCGCCGCAGGTGCGGGTGTTCAACGTGCTGCGGGGAATGGCGGTGACGGTGCCGTTCGTCAGCCTGCAGACCGCCTCCGGCTCGGACGGCTTCAGCCATTCCGCGGATCAGCTCGCCGGCGCGCGCATGATCACCGAGTACCTCATCCGGCTCGGGCACAGCGACATCCTGCACCTGGCGGGCCCGCAGGACTGGATCGAGGCCGAGTCGCGCATGCGCGGGTACCTGGATGCGATGCGCGACGCCGATCTGCCCACCATCCCGCCCATCCGCGGCGACTGGACCGCCGACTTCGGCTACTTCGCCGGTCAGGAGCTCGCGCGGCGCCGTGACTTCACCGCCGTGTTCGCCGCCAACGACCTGATGGCGATCGGCCTGATGCACGGCTTCCGCGACGCGGGGCTGCGGGTGCCGATCGATGTGAGCGTCGTGGGCTTCGACGACATCCCGGTGGCGGCGCATGTCGCGCCGCCGCTGACCACCGTGCACCAGGACTTCGCCGAGCTCGGCCGGCGGGCGGTGCGGATCCTGCTGGCGCAGCTGCGGGGGGACGCGGCGCCGGAGTTCGGGCCGGTCGTGCCGGTGCTGTGCGGACGCGAGTCCGCCGCGTCACGGTAAGGACACGAAATCGGCGTCGGCACTTGACACTGCCGAAGCGCGCAAGGCACCATGTAACCCGATGTGAACGGTAACATTGACCGGAACATCATCGGACCTGGTATCGAAGGAGATCCGTGAGCGAGACGACGGCGTTGCCCACCGTGGCGGGACCGATCCTCGAGATGCGCAGCATCACGAAGGAGTTCCCGGGCGTGAAAGCCCTCTCCGATGTGTCCATCACCGTCCGCACCGGCGAGGTGCACGCCATCTGCGGCGAGAACGGCGCGGGCAAGTCGACCCTGATGAAGGTGCTGTCCGGGGTCTACCCCTACGGCACGTACGACGGCGAGATCCTGCTCTACGGGCAGGAGCAGCGCTTCCGGGACATCGCCGCCAGCGAACATGCCGGAATCGTGATCATCCACCAGGAGCTCGCGCTGATCCCCGAGCTCTCGATCACCGAGAACATCTTCCTCGGCAATGAGATCCGCCGCGGCGCCCGCATCGACTGGACCGCGCAGAAGCAGCGCACGGTCGAGCTCCTCGCCCGCGTCGGCCTCAAGGAGGATCCCGACGTCGCGATCAAGCACCTCGGCGTCGGCAAGCAGCAGCTCATCGAGATCGCCAAGGCGCTCAACAAGGACGTCAAGCTGCTGATCCTCGACGAGCCCACCGCGGCGCTCAACGAGAACGACTCGCAGCACCTGCTCGACCTGATTCTCGGCCTCAAAGCCAAGGGGATCACGTCGATCATCATCAGCCACAAGCTCAACGAGATCGAGCAGATCGCCGACGAGATCACGATCATCCGCGACGGCCGCACGGTCGAGACGCTCGACGTCGGCCGCGGCGAGATCAACGAGGACCGCATCATCCGCGGCATGGTCGGCCGCTCGCTGGAGAGCCGCTACCCCGACCGCACCCCCGAGATCGGCGACGTGTTCTTCGAGGTCAAGGACTGGTGGGTGCGCCACCCCTCGGTCTCCGAGCGCATGGTCGTGAAGGGATCCAGCATCGAGGTGCGCCGCGGGGAGGTCGTCGGCATCGCCGGCCTCATGGGGGCAGGGCGCACCGAGTTCGCGATGAGCATCTTCGGCCGCTCCTACGGGCAGTTCCTCTCCGGCACGATCGTCAAGGACGGCCAGGAGATCGCGCTGCCCGACGTGCGCAGCGCGATCCGGCACGGCCTCGCCTACGTGAGCGAGGACCGCAAGGTGCTCGGTCTCAACCTGCTGGACACCATCAAGCGCTCGATCGTCTCGGCGAAGCTCTCCAAGATCTCCCGCAACGGCGTCGTCAACGACATCGAGGAGGCGCAGGTGGCCGAGCGATACCGGAAGTCCCTGCGCATCAAGACGCCGACGGTCGACCAGGGCGTGGGCACGCTCTCGGGCGGGAACCAGCAGAAGGTCGTGCTGGCCAAGTGGATGTTCACGGATCCGGATCTGCTGATCCTGGACGAGCCGACCCGCGGCATCGACGTCGGCGCCAAGTACGAGATCTACGGCATCATCAACGAGCTCGCGGCGCAGGGCAAGGGCGTCATCGTGATCTCCAGCGAGCTGCCCGAGCTGCTCGGCATGTCCGACCGCATCTACACCGTGTTCGAGGGACGCGTCACCGACTGCCTCCCCGCATCCGAAGCAACCCCGGAGGCGCTCATGCGCAGCATGACCTCCCTTACTCAGAAGGCGTCCGCATGAGCACCACGACCACGCCCGCACCGCAGGTACCCGCGCCCGAGCCGGGCTTCCGCTTCCGCGATCTCGGCAAGATGATGGGCGGCGGCCAGTCCACCGGACGTCAGTTCGGCATCCTCGGATCACTGATCGTCATCATCCTGATCTTCCAGGTCTGGACCGGAGGTCTGACGCTGTCGTCGGGCAACCTGATCAACGTCGTCAGCCAGTACTCCTACATCCTGATCCTGGCCATCGGCATGGTGATGGTCATCATCATGGGCCACATCGACCTCTCGGTCGGCTCGGTGGCGGCGTTCGTCGGCATCGTCGTGGCCCAGTCCATGGCGAACTGGCACTTCCCGTGGTGGGCGGCGATCCTGCTCGGCCTCGCCCTCGGCGCGCTCGTCGGCGCCTGGCAGGGCTTCTGGGTCGCGTTCGTGCGGGTGCCCGCGTTCATCGTCACCCTCGCCGGCATGCTCTTCTTCCGAGGCGCCAACCAGGCGGTCGGGCAGTCGACGTCGGTGGCGGTTCCGGCCGACTTCCAGTTCATCGGCGCGGGCTACCTTCCCGAGCTCGCCGTGCCGCTCAACTTCAACGTGCTGACGATGCTGCTCGCGGTCCTGGCCGCGGCATGGGTCGTGTTCTTCGAGTTCCGCATGCGCGCCTCGCAGCGCAAGGCCGGCACCGAGAGCGCCCCGCTCTGGGTGAGCGTGGTGAAGATCGTGGTCCTCGCCGCGCTCATCCTCGCGGCCGGCTGGCTGTTCGCCAACGGACGGCCGGGCACGAGCTTCCCGATCTCGGGGCTCATCCTGCTGGTGCTCGTCATCGTCTACACGTTCGTCACCAACAACACCGTCTTCGGCCGCCACATCTACGCGGTCGGCGGCAACCGCCAGGCGGCTCGCCTCAGCGGCGTGAAGGACCGGTGGACCGACTTCTTCGTCATGATGAACATGTCGGTGCTCGCCTCGGTCGCGGCGATGATCTACGTCGCCCGCGCCACGGCCTCCGGTCCTCAGGACGGCAACGGCTGGGAGCTCGACGCGATCGCGGCCGTGTTCATCGGCGGCGCGGCCGTCTCCGGAGGCATCGGCACCGTGATCGGCTCGATCATCGGTGGTCTGGTCATGGCCTTCCTCAACAACGGCATGGCGCTGCTCGGCGCGGGCGCCGACACGGTCGCGATGGTGAAGGGACTCGTGCTGCTCGGGGCCGTCGCCGTCGACGTCTGGAACAAGCAGCAGGGCCGGCCGTCCATCACCGGATTCATCACCCGACGGTTCTCCCGCGCGGAGGAGCCGTTCCCCACCACCGCTGGCGGCACTGCGAGCGGAAAGTAAGAAGAGGTCCGGGCCGCTCGCGCGGCGCGATCCTGCATTCACCTGAGATGCAACACCAAGAGAGAAAGAGATCCCAATGAAGAAGATCCTCCTTTCGGCGACAGCGCTCGTCGTCGCGGGTGCCTTCGCCCTGACCGGCTGCTCGTCCGAGCGTGGCGGAACCCCCGCCGCGAGCGGCGACAGCACGGCCAAGGGCTTCGCAGCCGACGCGAAGATCGGTGTCGCCCTGCCGGACAAGACCAGTGAGAACTGGGTGCTGGCGGGCAAGCTGTTCACCGACGGGCTGACCAAGGCGGGCTTCAAGCCCGACGTGCAGTACGCGCCGGCCAGCAACACGGTCGCCGAGCAGCAGAACCAGATCCAGGCGATGGTCACCGGTGGTGCGAAGGTCATCATCATCGGCGCCAAGGACGGCAAGCAGCTGTCCACCCAGGTCAAGGCGGCGCACGACGCCGGTGCGACCGTCATCGCCTACGACCGCCTGATCGAGAACACCGACGCGGTCGACTACTACGTCGCGTTCGACAACTTCAAGGTCGGCCAGCTGCAGGGCCAGGCCCTGCTCGACGGTCTCGCCAAGCGCGCGGGCCACCCGGCGCCGTACAACATCGAGCTGTTCTCCGGATCCGCGGACGACGCGAACTCGGCGGTCTTCTTCAAGGGCGCCATGGACGTGCTCGAGCCGAAGATCAAGGACGGCACGCTCAAGGTGGTCTCCGGCCAGACCGAGATCACCCAGACGGCGACCGACGGCTGGAAGGCCGAGAACGCGCAGCGCCGCATGGACGCCCTGCTCACGGCGAACTACAGCTCCGCCACGATCGACGGCGTGCTGAGCCCGAACGACACCCTGGCCCGCGCCATCATCACCTCGGTGCAGCAGGCCGGCAAGCCGGTTCCGGTCGTCACCGGCCAGGACTCCGAGGTCGAGTCCGTCAAGTCGATCATGGAGGGCGTGCAGTACTCCACGATCAACAAGGACACCACGCTGCTCGTCGCCCAGGCGATCAAGATGACCGAGCAGCTGCAGAAGGGCGAGAAGGTCGACGTCAACGACACCAAGTCGTACAACAACGGCGTCAAGGTCGTCCCGTCCTACCTGCTCGCTCCGGTCATCGTGACCAAGGAGAACGCGGCGGAGGCGTACGCCAACGTCCCGAACCTCCTCGAGATCGTCAAGTCGTACAAGTAACACCCGCATCGCGAAGGGCCGCGCGGACAGCACCGCGCGGCCCTTCGTCGTACCCGGCCCGAGGGGCGGAGGATCAGGCCGTTCCGCGGCGGTCGGCGACGGCCTGCGCACGCAGGCGCCGTCGTGCGGCGGCCGCCGTGCTGCGCGCGGTGCGCACGGCGCGCAGCACGGCCGCGCGCGGGCGGGCGGAGACGCCCCAGCGCCAGTCGTGCGCGTCGCCGAACGCGACGAGCTCGATGTCGTTCGGCTCCTCCGAGGCCAGGAGCGCGACCGAGTACTCGGCGCGCCTCGCCAGATACGGCTCGCGCCGGAAGACCGTCGGCAGGAACGGCTCGAGCCGGCCGGCGATGTCCAGCGTCAGCATGGTCCGCATGCACTTCCAGCAGCGCGAGCAGTTGGTCGTGCGTCCCGGATCCGCGTCCACGCAGACATCGAGATACCTCGCGTACGGCGTGCCGGCGAGGGCGAGGGTCCGATCGATGCGGGAGAGGCCGGAGCTCGTCGACTCCAGCGTCAGCGCAGGGGTCGACAGCATCGGGAAGGTCATCGCGCCGGCGAGGCCGATGTCGCCGTGCGGAGGGGGCATCCGCACGTTCCGGTAGGCGCCCTCCGAGGCATGGTAGGAGCGCCCCATCCCGCCGCCGAGCAGATGCGCCGCGGCCGCGTTGCGGAAGGTCACGGTCTCCATGAAGCCCATCTGCGGATAGTGCGCGTCGAGATTGCTGTCGACGCGGAGGAAGGGCAGCCCGAGCTCCGCGGCCAGCGGTGCCAGCGCCCGCCAGCGCGCCTCCCAGAGCGCGTCGTTGCGGTCGCCGTGGGCGCCGACGTTGTTGTTGAGCAGGTGGGTGATGCGCATGCCGGCCGGGATGTCCGAGGCGAGCGCGTACTCCGCGAGCGTCGCGAAGCTGTCGACGCCGCCGGAGAAGCCGGTCACGACGCCGGGTGCCGGCGCACCCGAGGCGACGGTGCCGTCGGCGGTCACGGGGATGCGACGGTACTCCGCGTGCACCGCGCGCACGAGCGCCTGCAGATCGTGGTTCAGCCGGTGCAGGAGCACATCCGTGACGGATCCTCCGACGTGCAGCGCGCGCCCGTAGCGCATGGCGGGCAGCAGCAGGGCGACGGCCACGTGGTCCGCACGATCGCCGAGCAGGTCTGCGTGCTCCTCCGGCACCGAGAACCACAGCGGTGCGGCTCCCGCGACCTCGGCGACCGAGCGCACGTTCCCGCTCCCGTCGCGCGATCGCCGCGGCGGCGCGGCGACCAGCGCCGCGGCGGAGTCGAGGACCATGTCGAAAGGATAGCGAGCCGCACCGGGCGCAGGGCAGCGGCGTCGTGCGCGCGGGCGGTGCTTCATCATCAGCGCCGCGAGGGCAGCTCTGACTAGACTGGGCGGCGGATCGACGTCGCTCCACCCACCCACTCACCTCTTGAACAAGGAGCACCCTGTGGCACTGATCGAGGCTGTAGGCGCACGCGAGATTCTCGACTCCCGTGGCAACCCGACCGTCGAGGTGGAGGTGCTCCTCGACGACGGCATCGTGCAGCGCGCCGCCGTCCCCTCCGGTGCGTCCACCGGTGCGTTCGAGGCGTACGAGCTGCGCGACGGCGACAAGAGCCGCTACGGCGGCAAGGGCGTGCTCAAGGCCGTCGAGGCGGTCATCGACGAGCTCGGCCCGGCGATCGAAGGCGTCGAGGCCAGCGAGCAGCGCATCATCGACGAGATCCTCATCGAGGTCGACGGCACCGACAACAAGAGCCGGGTCGGCGCGAACGCGATCCTCGGCGTCAGCCTCGCGGTCGCCAAGGCCGCCGCGGACTCCGCCGATCTGCCGCTGTTCCGCTACCTGGGCGGCCCGAACGCGCACCTGCTGCCCGTTCCGCTGTTCAACGTCATCAACGGCGGTTCGCACGCCGACAACGGCATCGACATGCAGGAGTTCTTCCTCGCCCCGATCGGTGCGGACAGCTTCTCCGAGGCGCTGCGCTGGGGCACCGAGGTCTACCACGTGCTCAAGGGAGAGCTGAAGGCGGCGGGCTTCGCCACCGGCCTCGGCGACGAGGGCGGCTTCGCCCCCGACCTGCCCAGCAACCGCGAGGGCCTCGAGTTCCTGGTCAAGGCGATCGAGAAGGCCGACTTCACGCCGGGCACCGACATCGCCCTGGGCCTCGACGCCGCCGCCACGGAGTTCTTCAACGACGGCGTGTACCGCCTCGATGACAAGGACTGGGACGCGGCGTCGCTCACCGACTACTACGTGAGCCTGGTGAAGGACTTCCCGATCGTCACGATCGAGGACGCTCTCGCCGAGGACGACTGGGACGGCTGGAAGGCGCTCACCGAGAAGCTCGGCTCGCAGATCCAGCTCGTCGGCGACGACCTGTTCGTCACCAACCCGGAGCGTCTGCAGAAGGGCATCGACCTGGGCGTCGCCAACTCGCTGCTCGTCAAGGTCAACCAGATCGGCACGCTGTCCGAGACCCTCGACGCGATCAGCCTCGCGCATCGCTCGGGCTACACCACGATGCTCTCGCATCGCTCGGGGGAGACCGAGGACACCACGATCGCCGACCTCGTCGTCGCCGTGAACTCGGGCCAGATCAAGAGCGGCGCGCCCGCTCGGTCGGAGCGCGTCGCGAAGTACAATCAGCTTCTGCGCATCGAGGAGGAGCTGGGTGACGCCGCGGTGTTCGCCGGGCGTTCCGCCTTCCCGCGTTTCAAGGGCTGATCAGCACATCTGCTGACACGCTCTGTCAACCGGCTGACGGTGGAGGAGGAGTCATGACCGAACGGCGGACTCCTCCTTCGTCGTCTCCGAGAGCGACCGCCGCGCCGCGTCAGGCCGGCGCCCGCACCGTGGACGTGCGGGGCTGGGTCGGCGGCATCCGGCTCAGCGGGTTCATGGTGATCATGCTCTCCCTCGTCGTGCTGGGAGCCTGGGTCCTGGTGCCGACGCTGGGCACCTACCTCGACCAGAGGCAGCGGATCGCGGCGCTCGAGCACTCCGTGACGGTCACTCAGAAGCAGATCGACGATCTCAAGGCCGAGCGGGCGCGCTGGAACGACCCCGCGTACATCACCGCGCAGGCGCGTCAGCGGCTCTTCTACGTCAAGCCGGGAGAGGTCGTCTACCTCATCGACAACGACATCGACCCCGCGGCTCGTCCCGTCGAGCAGGCGAAGGTCAGCGACACCGTGCAGGAGAAGTCCTCCGACTGGGCGGGCCAGCTGCTGCGCAGCGTGACCGAGGCCGGGCTCGCCAAGACCGCGACCGGCTCGACCGGCGGCTGAGGACCCTCCCGGTTCGACCCCGTACCCTGGAGGGGTGACCACGCCGCCCTTCGCCCCGCCCACCGACGCCGAGATCGCGGTCGTCTCCGCGCAGCTCGGCCGCGAGGCCCGCGGAGTCGTCGGCATCGCCGCCCGCTGCGTGTGCGGCAACCCGACGGTCGTGGCGACGCTGCCGCGGCTGCCCGACGGCTCGCCGTTCCCCACGTTCTACTACCTCACGCACCCCGTCGCGGCGGCCGCGATGTCGACCCTCGAGGCCGAGCACGCGATGCCGGAGCTCGCCGAGCTGCTCGACGACGAGGAGGTCGCCGCCGCCTACCTGCGCGCGCACCAGGCCTTCCTCGCCGACCGGTCGCAGTACGGCGACGTGCCCGAGATCGCCGGGGTGTCCGCGGGGGGCATGCCCACCCGCGTGAAGTGCCTGCACGCGCTGGCCGGCCACGCGCTCGCCGCGGGGGAGGGCGTCAACCCCATCGGGGACGAGGCGCTGCGCCGCGCCCGGTGGTCGCCGGAGCGCTGCGAGTGCGTCGAGCCGGGAGCCGCGCGGGGACGGTGAGCCGAGCCCGATGACCGCGCCCCGCATCACGCCCCGCGCCCGACGGCTCCGCACCGTCGTCGCGCTCCTCGTGCTCGCCGTCGCGACGCCGCTGGCGATGGCGGCGACGCCCACCCCGACGCCGACGGCGGATCCCGAGCGCGCGGCGGAGTACTGGCTCGAGGGCGCGCACATCGATACCGCCTGGAAGACCACGCGCGGCGCGGGCGTGACGATCGCGATCATCGACACCGGCATCGCGAACGGGCCGAGCGCGTTCCAGGGCGCCGTCACCGACGGCACGGACGTGTCGGGCATCGGATCCGACGACGGTCGCACGCCGCTCGGGCCCCTGGACAGCGACCACGGCTCCCGGGTCGCCTCGCTCGCCGCCGGACGCCCGAACGCGGACGGGACGGGCATGATCGGAGTGGCGCCGGAGGCCAAGCTGCTCTCGATCTCGCTGGGGTTCGGCACGACGGCCCCGGTGCCCTTCACGAAGCAGGTCGCGGACGCGATGCGGTGGGCGGTGGATCACGGCGCGAACGTGATCAACCTGTCCTTCACCACGAACACCCTGGAGTGGGACCGCAGCTGGGACGACGCGTTCCTCTACGCGTTCCAGCACGATGTCGTGGTCGTCGTCGCGGCCGGCAACCGTGGCAGCGGCACCGCCATGGTCGGGGCCCCCGCGACCATCCCGGGCGTGCTCGCGGTCGGAGGCGTCGACCAGCGCGGGGTCGCCAGCCGTGCGGCCTCGACGCAGGGCATCTCGATCGCGGTCTCGGCACCCAGCGAGTCGCTGCTCGGCGTCGACGCCGACGGCACCGTCGAGACCTGGAACGGGACCAGCGGCGCGGCCCCGATCGTCGCCGGCGTGGTGGCGCTGGTGCGCGCCGCGCATCCGGACATGGATGCGAACAACGTGATCAACCAGATCATCCAGACCGCCCGGCCCGCGCCGCAGGCGACGGCGCATCCGGATCCTCTGTACGGCTACGGACTGGTCGACGCCTCCGCCGCCGTGAGCTCGGCCGTGCCGCCCGTCGACGAGAACCCGCTCGGCGACCTGTCGGACTGGATCCGGTTGCACCGCCGCGCCGAGGCTCCGGCGCCCGCGCAGTCCACCTCGACACCGCTCGCCATCCCGCCTCTGCCGAAGGCCGATGCCCCGACGAAGGCGACCTCGCCGCTGATCCCCAGCCCGGATTCGCTGCTGTACGGTACCCTCCCGCTCGCGGCCCTCACGGTGCCTGGTATCCTTATAGCGCTTGGCGTCACCGCTGCTGCCCGGCGCATCCGTTCGGCGCGCGCTTCCGCACGCCAAAATCCCGATGACTGAGGAGTTAGCCTCCGTGACTGAGAGCACCGTGGCAAAGAGCGCTGCTGCGCCCAAGATCCTGATCGTGGGCGGTGGTTACGCCGGTTTCTACACCGCGTGGAAGCTCGAGAAGCACCTCCGCAAGGGTGAGGCCGAGGTCACGATGGTGGACCCGCTGCCCTACATGACCTACCAGCCCTTCCTGCCCGAGGTCGCTGCCGGGTCGATCGAGGCGCGGCATGCCGTCGTCGCACACCGTCGCCACCTCAAGCGCACCCACGTGGTCACCGCGAAGGTCACCGGCATCAACCACGCCGACAAGGTCGCGACGATCACGCCGTCGGTGGGCGAGCCCTACGAGTTCGCGTACGACCAGATCGTGGTCACGGCCGGCGCCGTCTCCCGCACGTTCCCGATCCCCGGCATCGCCGACAACGCGATCGGGCTCAAGACGATCGAAGAGGCCGTCGCCGTGCGCGACAAGCTGCTCTCGAACTTCGACAAGGCCGCCTCCATCCCCGCCGGGCCGGAGCGCGACCGGCTGCTCACGGTCGTCGTCGTGGGCGGCGGCTTCGCCGGCATCGAGGCGTTCGCCGAACTGCGCTCGTTCGCCTCGGCGCTCATCTCCAAGTACCCGCAGCTGTCGTTCGAGGACACGCACTTCCACCTCATCGAGGCGATGGGCCGCATCATGCCCGAGGTCTCCCTGAAGACGAGCGAGTGGGTGCTCAAGGACCTCGCCAAGCGCGGTGCGAACGTGCACCTGGACACCCAGGTCAAGGGCGCCGTCGACGGCAACGTCGAGCTCTCCACCGGTGAGGTCATCCCGACCGACCTCATCGTCTGGACCGCGGGCGTCATGGCCAACCCGACCGTCGTGCGCGGCGGCGATCTGCCGGTCGAGGAGCGCGGACGCATCCAGACGCGTGCCGATCTGCGGGTCGGCACCCCCGACGCGTTCGTCGAGGGCGCGTGGGCCGCGGGCGACGTCTCGGCCGTCCCCGACCTGTCCGGCGGCGGCGTCGGCGGCATGTGCGTGCCCAACGCGCAGCACGCCGTCCGTCAGGCCAAGCTCCTCGCGAAGAACCTCGTCGCGGTGCTGCGCGGAGAGACGCCGAAGGACTACGTGCACAAGAACCTCGGCGCCGTCGCGGGCCTCGGTCTCTACAACGGCGTGTTCCAGTCCGGCAACCTCGCGCTGAAGGGCTTCATCGCCTGGCTCGCGCACCGCGGTTACCACGGCCTCGCGATGCCGTCCTGGGAGCGCAAGTGGCGCGTGCTGTGGGGCTGGTGGAACAACCTGTGGCTCGGCCGCGACATCGTCGGCCTCGAGGCCGTGCAGACGCCGCGCGCGGTGTTCGACGAGTTCGCCGCCCGCCCGCGCCCTGCGGTCGACGCCGCTCCGGCGCCCGCCGCGGTGGCCGCGCCCGCTCCGGCCGACAGCAAGCCGGTCGCCGCGCCGAAGGCTGCCGCGGCCAAGAAGCCGGCCGAGGCCGCAGCCAAGTAAGACCCCTCGGGAACGCCCCTGCTCCTCCTCGGAGCGGGGGCGTTCCTCGTTCACCGCACCGATCGCCGGCGATGCTAGGGTGACGCCCGAACATCGCGAACGCATTCGGGAGTGGCCCATGTCGCAGGAACGCATCCACATCAACCCGCTGCATCGCCGGGCGGGATCCGGCGTCTCCGTCGACAAGCACCGGATCCCCGATCGGGGCATGGACCCGCTGACCGCCTATCACGTGGTCAGCGACGAGACCATGCTCGACGGCAACGCCCGCCTCAACCTCGCCACCTTCGTCACGACGTGGATGGACGAGGAGGCGCAGCGGCTGTACGCGGAAGCCGTCGACAAGAACATGATCGACAAGGACGAGTATCCGCAGACCGCAGCGATCGAGACGTACTGCCAGCGCATGATCGCCGAACTCTGGCACGCGCCGGATCCCGCCGCGGCGCCGGCCACCTCGACGATCGGATCGAGCGAGGCGTGCATGCTCGCCGGCATCGCGCTCAAGCGGCGCTGGCAGGAGAAGCGGCGCCAGGCGGGCGCGGATGCCACTCGCCCCAACCTCGTGATGTCGAGCGCGGTGCAGGTGTGCTGGGAGAAGTTCTGCAACTACTTCGAGGTCGAGCCCCGGTACGTGCCGGTGAGCGCCGAGCACCCGGCCCTGGACGGCGATCTGCTCGCGCAGTACGTCGACGAGAACACGGTCGGCGTCGTCGCGATCCTCGGCGTCACCTACACCGGCGCTTACGAGCCGGTCGCCGAGATCGCGGCGGCCCTCGACCGCATCGCGGCCACGGCCGGCCACGACGTGCCGATCCACGTCGATGCCGCGTCGGGCGGGATGGTCGCGCCGTTCCTGGATCCGGATCTGGCCTGGGACTTCCGCGTGGAGCGCGTCGCGTCGATCAACACCTCCGGTCACAAGTACGGTCTCGTGTATCCCGGCCTGGGCTGGGTCGTGTGGCGTGACGCCGAGGCGCTGCCGGAGTCGATGGTGTTCCGGGTCAGCTATCTCGGCGGGGACATGCCGACGCTCGCCCTGAACTTCTCGCGTCCCGGCGCCCAGGTGCTGCTGCAGTTCTATCTCTTCCTGCGGCTCGGCAGGGAGGGCTACGCGGAGGTGCAGGGCACGTCGCGGACGGTGGCGCGCTATCTCGCGGACGGCATCGGCGGCCTCGAGCCGTTCGCCCTGATCAGCGACGGCTCGACGATCCCGGTGTTCGCCTGGCGGCTGCTCGACGGTCACACCGCGAACTGGACGCTCTACGACCTGTCGGACCGTCTGCGCATGCGGGGGTGGCTGGTGCCGGCGTATCCGCTTCCCGCAGATCTGGAGCAGATCACCGTGCAGCGGATCGTGATCCGCAACGGCGTGACGATGGATCTGGCCGAGGCGCTGCTCGCCACGATCCGCGAAGAGGTCGCCTATCTGGATGCGCTGACCTCGCCGTTGCCGGATCGTTCTACGGCCGGAACCGGCTTCACGCACTGACCCGGTCCCTGCGCCGGATCGTCGTCGGAAGCCTGGAGAAATCGAAAGCTCCCGTCCGCCTCTCGGCGAACGGGAGCTTCCCCCCTCCCTCCGCCCTTCACCATCGACCGGGGAGGGACCGACGGTGAAGGGCATGGAGGCCCCTGCCCTCGCAAAGCGGGAAACGAGAGGCAGGGGCGGTCTCCGCACATCCCCATTGTGCGGAGGGCGCAGGCAGCAGCAGCGCCTGCGGGTCTTCATGTCAACCGGTGTGCGGCGAAGTCAGAGCCGGCCTCGGGATCACGACCAGGTGATGGTGACGAGGCCCTCGCCTCGTGCGTCCGAGCGCGGCACGGGTGTGGTCGCGGTGGCCCCGGAAGCGTTCACGAAGCTGGATCCCGCACCGCCGGCGGAGCCTCCTTCGAGCAGGCCAGAGGGGCCCGAGGTCTTCGAGAACGCACGACCGCCACCACCGCCGGCCCAGCCGCCTCCGCCGCCCCCGCCGTTGACGCCGCTGGACAGGCCCTGCCCGGTGGGGGAGCTGATGAACGGACCGTCGCCGCCGTCCCCGCCGCCATTGGCGCCGGATCCGTTGGCGCCGCCCGCGCCGCCGGGGTACTCGGTCGCCGTGCCGCTGCCGTTGACCAGGGGTGCCGCGCCGGCGCCACCGACGGCACCGATCGCTGCGCCGCCCCCGCCCGCAGCGAACACGAGCGTGCCGCTGTTGCTGAATCCGAAGCCGTAGCCCACGGCGCTGCCGCTCGATGAGCCGAGGCCGGCGTCGACACCGTACTTCGGTGCGGTGAGGACCTCGGTTCCGGTGCCGCTCATGGAGATGTTGACGTTGGCTCCGCCTCCGCCGCCACCGGCCACGACGACGGGCGTGCCGTCGACCAGGATCGCGCTGCCCGCGCCGCCGGCTCCCACGGCTCCCCAGACGTCACCGCCGTTGCCGAATCCGGCTCCGCCCGGGCGCGGGTTCGTGGATCCGCCTCCGGCACCGGCGCCACCCGCGATGAGCGTCAGCACATGGGTCCCCGGGGTCAGGACGAGATCGCCCGAGATCGCGGCACCGCGGCCGGCCGCGGTGCCGCTGTAGCGGCCGCCGTCCCCGCCGGCCACGATGAACGTGACCTTCTTCGCACAGGCGGGAATGGTCAGGGTCGTCATGGACAGGGTCGCGCCCGTGCCGAGGATCGTGAGCGTTCCCGGTTCGCAGACGCTCGCCGCGGCCAGCGGCGCCGCGGCCGCTGCCGCGATGACCGGCACGCTCCAGGCCGCACCCTTGACGATCGCACGTCGGTCGATCGCGCGCGACGTCGTCGTCGCCCCCGTGGCCTGATCGTTCGGCTGTGGCGTTTCGAGCATGGTTCTCCCCTTGGTTGTTCCGAGATGGCTTGCCGGCGATGACGCCGGATGCCGCTGGCCGTCCCTCAAACCCCCCTGGGTGAGAGCACGACGCGTGACGCGCAGCCAAGAACCATGCTGTCGCGCACGATCCGTCGGCCGCGATCCGTGGAACTACCTGTTCGACTACCTGCTCGCCCCCGCGCGCGGAGCGGCCGGCGAAGCCGCTACTCCGGTCCCGCCGCGCGGTTCGCGCCATCGACGGTGCGGCGCACGTACCACGTGCTGATGTCGACCCGGGAGCGGACTCCGAGCTTGCGGCGGATGCGCTCGACATGGCCCTCCGCGGTGCGCACAGAGATGGTCAGGGCTGCGGCGATCTCCTTGTTGATGCGGCCTTCCGCGATCAACGCCGCCACCTCGAGCTCCCGGGGGGAGAGGACCGCGGCGTCCGCAGCGGGGTGCCGTTGCAGGGCGTACTCCACGGCCTGCGCGGGAGTCATCCGGTAGCCGCGAAGGGTGGCGGCGGGGTGGAGGACCTCGGTGATCTGGGCGTGCCGCTGCGCGAGGCGGTCGCGTTCCTCGATCGTCTCGGAGAAGAGGGCCGTGGATGCGATGTGGGTCGTCGACGTCCCCACGGACGCGCCGAACAGGGTCGCCGCGCGCTCCGTCTGATCGTCCGCGGCGGCGATGAAGCCTGCGATCAGCAGCGCGTCGGGGTTCTCCGGGCGGTTCGGCACCCACACCGAGGACCGCATCGCCGAGTCGGAGAGACGGCGCGCATCGCCCAGTTCCCCCTGCCGCCAGGCGTAGAGGGCCAGCACGTGCTGCGCGAACGCCCGATAGTAGGTCTCGTCCGCGGCGGCCGACAGGTCGATCAGCTCGTTGCAGGAGCGGGTTCCCCGTTCGACGTCGCCGAGTCCGTTGCAGGCGTAGACCAGCACCTGGCGGAGCCGGTACGGTGTCGCGTCCGCGGGGTCCATCGTCCGGGAGTGCTCGATGCCGGCCGTGGCGACGGCAGCCGCATCGTCGAACTGCCCGAGCAGCAGGTGCCGGAACGCACGCCCGAACGCCATCCGGGCACGGGAGTCCGCGGAGGCGACGCCGGGGGCTGCCGCCACCTCTGCCGCGCGCTGGAGATGAGCGTCCGCGGACGCCAGGTCGCCCTTCGCCAGCGCGAGCGACTCGGCATCGAGCAGCGCGATCAGCAGCTCTTCCGAAGGCTCGCTCAGGAGACGGAGAGCCCGCTCGACCCAGTGGCGGCCCTCGTCGATGCGTCCGGAGGCCCACCACAGCTGCGGGGTGCAGATCACGCAGGCGCGGTATGCGGTCGCGGCGTCGCCGCGGCCGATCGCGTGCTCGCTCGCGGCCCGGATGTCCGGCAGGGAAGCCTCGAGATCCGCGACGAGGCGCTGCTGCTGCGGGCCGATCCACTCCTCCTCAGCGCGGGCGGCCACCGTCGCGAACCACCGGGCGTGCGCATCGAGCACCGCGTTCTCCCGTTCCGGGTCCTCGGCGAGCCGCTCCCGCCCGAACCGGCGCAGCACGTAGAGCATGCGGTAGCGCGCCCGTCGATCCTGGTCGTCGTCGGCGCGAAGCAGCACCGACTTCTCGAGGAGGGCCTCGGTGAGATCCAGGACCTCGGCGGCCTCCAGCCCGCTGACCTGGACCGCGTCGTCGAGCGCGAACGGACCCGCGAGGGCCGACAGGGAATCCCACAGCAGGCGCTCCCTCGTACTGCAGAGCGAGTAGCTGTCCGCGATCGACGCGATCAGCGACGTCGTGTGTCCCGGCTCGCGGCCCGCGCGCCGCAGCAGGCCGATCGACGTCCGCGTCTGCTCCAGGATCTGGAGAGGCGAGAGGGCTCCGATGCGGCAGGCCGCCAGTTCGATCGCCAAGGGCAGGCCGTCCACGAGGCGGCAGATCTCGGCGACCTCGCCGTCGCCCGTGCCGGTGCCGCGGAAGGCCGGATCCGACCGCCGCGCCACGGCCGCGAACAGCTCCACCGAGGCGCCCCGGGCAGAGGTGTCCAGGCCGCCGAGCGCGACGGCGACCTCCTCGTCCACGCCCAGCGGCTGCCGACTGGTCGCGACCACCCGCACGTTGCGGGTCGCCGCCAGGAGAGCGCTCACGAACTCCGACACGGCCGCGGCGATGTGCTCGCAGTTGTCCAGGATCACGAGGCTCGGCTCCTCGTCGAGGTAGGAGCTCAGCGCGGCGAGGGGCTCGGCCAGGGTCGACTTGATGCCCAGCGTGGCGATCACGGTCTCGGCGAGCAGCGCACCCGAACCCAGCGTCCCGAGAGGGACGAACCACACCCGGTCCCGCCCTCCGGCGATCAGCCCCGCGGCGAACTCGATCGCCAGGCGGGTCTTCCCGACTCCCGCCGGACCGCGAAGCGTCACGAGACGGTGGGCCGCCAGGTGGGCCTCCACGCTCGCCAGGTCCTGCTCCCGCCCGACGAACGGGCCCGCAGTACGTGGAAGACGCATCGCACGACCTCCCCGGAGTCCTGAGCGCTCTGCAACCGACAAGCTAGCAGGGGTCGTCGGGTGCGGGGTATCGGCCTGACCCGTCGCCGGCGGCGGCGCGGGCTACGATCCGTGTGTGGACTTCGTCGTGCTGTATCGCCTGCGCGAGGGCGTGGACCGCGCCCGGGTGGGCCAGGTGTTCCCTCGCCATCAGGCCTACTACCGTGCCTTCCATGAGGCCGGCGGAGAACTGATCGCGCTCGGGCCCTTCGCGACGGCCGATGCGGCCGCGGGATCGATGGGCGTCTTCGCGACGCGCGACGCCGCCGAGCGCTTCATCGCCGGGGATCCGTTCGTGACGGAGGGGCTCGCGGAGGCGCGGATCCTGGACTGGAACGCGATCTGGCTCGACGGCCGTCCCGGCGCCTGACCTGGTGCCCCCGCCGGGATTCGAACCCGGACTGAAGCGATTTTAAGTCGCCTGCCTCTGCCGTTGGGCTACGGGGGCCCGTCCCGAGCCTAGCGAGGGGAGGGCCGGCACGATGTTGACTCCGAGCCAATAGGGTGGAGGGGTGCTCGAGCTCATCGCCGATCAGGGCAGCATCCCCGCGTCAGCGCCCCTGCGCGCCCACCCGTGGCGGGACCCCGCGCGATGGTGGCCCCGGCTGACCGCGGCCACCGCGCACCTGCCCGCGCCCGTCGCCGTGATCGACCTCGAGGCGCTGCGCTACAACGCGATGGACATGGTCGTGCGCGCGGGCGGGCTGCCGATCCGCGTCGCGACGAAGTCGGTCCGGGTGCGCGAGGTCATCGACGCGGCCCTGCGGGTACCCGGATACCGCGGCCTGCTGGCCTTCACCCTCGACGAGGCGCTGTGGCTCGCCGAAGACCACGACGACATCGTGCTGGCGTATCCCACGGCCGATCGCCCGGCGCTGCGGCGCCTGCTGGCCGACGAGCAGGCCTGCCAGCGGATCACCCTCATGGTCGACGACGAATCGCAGCTCGACCTCATCGACGCGGTCGTCGCGCCCGTGCAGCGCCCGCGCGTGCGCATCGCGATCGACGCGGACGCCTCCTGGCGAGCGCCGGCCCTCGGGCACATCGGGGTGTTCCGCTCGCCGCTGCACTCCGCGGACGAGGTGGCGCGCTTCGCCCGGCGCGCGGCGGAGCGCGACGGGTTCCGCCTCGTCGGGCTGCAGATGTACGAGGCCCAGATCGCGGGACAGGGCGACGACACCGGCAGCGGCGACACGGTGATCCGCACGGTGCAGGCGCAGTCCCGTCAGGAGCTGCGCGAGCGCCGCGCCCGCATCGCCGAGGCCGTGCGCGCGCTGGTGCCGCTGGAGTTCGTCACCGGCGGCGGCACCGGATCTCTGGAGTACACCGGATCCGATCCCGCCCTCACCGAGATCACCGCGGGCAGCGGCCTGCTCGCCGGGCACCTGTTCGACGGCTACCGCTCCTTCGAGCTCGCCCCGGCGAGCGCCTTCGCCTTCGACGTGGTGCGCCGGCCCGCCGCCGACATCGCCACGATCCTGGGCGGCGGCTGGATCGCCTCCGGGCCGCCTGTGGCGTCGCGGCAACCGCTGCCGGTGTGGCCGCAGGGGCTGCGCACCGCGCCCCGGGAAGCCGCGGGCGAGGTGCAGACGCCGCTGCGCGGCGACGCCGCCCGCACGCTGCGGGTCGGCGACCGCGTCTGGCTGCGGCATGCGAAGAGCGGCGAGCCCGCCGAGCGGATCCTGAGCTATCACCTCGTCGACGGCGACCGTGTCGTCGGCGAGCTGCCCACGTATCGCGGCGAGGGAAAGGCGTTCCTGTGACACGACCCGGCGGGACCTGGCAGAACTGGGGCCGTTCGGCCTCGATCCGACCGATCCGGGTGGAGCGTCCGCGCTCGCCGGAGGGCGTGCAGCGCGCCGTGCGGGCCGCGGCGGCGCAGGGCCTGCGCATCAAGGCGGTCGGCGCCGGGCACAGCTTCACCGACGTGGCCGTCGCTCCCGACGTCCTGCTCGAGCTCGACGATCTGCAGGGGAGGGTGTCCGTCGATGAGGCCCGAGGACGCGTCACGCTTCTCGCCGGCACCCGCCTGCACCGGATACCGGCGCTGCTCGCGCCGTTCGGGCTGGCGATGGAGAACCTCGGCGACATCGACCGGCAGTCGATCTCCGGCGCGATCTCGACCGGGACGCACGGCACCGGCGCGGGTTTCCGCGGCATCGCCGCGCAGGTCGTCGGCGTCACGCTCATCACCGCCGCCGGCGAGTTCCTGCGCGTCGACGAGGAGCACAACGCCGAGCTGCTGCCCGCGGTCGCGCTCGGGCTCGGCGCGCTGGGGATCCTCGTCGAGGTCACGCTGCAGTGCGTCCCCGCGTTCGTCATGCACGCGGTGGACGCGCCGGCGCCCCTGGACGAGGTGCTGGAGACCGTGCACGACCGGGTCGCCGCCGCCGACCACTTCGAGTTCTACTGGTTCCCGCATACCGACGTCGCGCTGACGAAGACCACCGAACGCCTGCCCGAGTCCGCGGTCCGGCATCCGCTGCCCGCGGTGGGGAAGTGGATCGACGAGACGCTCCTCTCCAACGGCGTCTACCGGGCGGTGTGCGCCGCCGGGGTCGCCGTGCCGGCGATCACGCCGCCGTTCAGCCGGCTCGCGGTGAAGCTCACGGGCGACCGGGAGTACACCGACCTCTCGCATCGGGTGCTGACGCAGAGCCGCACGGTGCGCTTCCGAGAGATGGAGTACGCGCTGCCCCGGGACCAGGTGGTGCCCGTGTTCCGTGCGGTGCAGGCGCTGATCGCGAGGCGCGGCTGGCGCGTGGAGTTCCCGATCGAGGTGCGCTTCGCCGCCGCCGACGACCGGTGGCTGTCCACGGCGCACGAACGCGATTCCGCCTACATCGCCGTGCACCGCTACTGGCGGCACGATCCGCGCGAGTACTTCGACGCGGTCGAGGCGATCTGCGTCGAGCACGGCGGGCGACCGCACTGGGGCAAGATGCACTCGCTCGACGCGGAACGGTTCCGCGAACTCTATCCGCGCTTCGGCGACTTCGTCGCGCTGCGCGATCGGCTGGACCCGGAACGCCGTTTCGGCAACCGGTATCTGGAGCGCGTCCTCGGCGCCTGACTGTTGCCTGGCAGCCCGGCAAACACGAAGGGTGCCGGGATAGGATGGGCGAAATCGCGTCTGCAAAGGGGGGTCGTCGTCCGTGGATGTTCTCGTTCCAGTGCTCGTCGTCGTCGGAGTGATCGTCGTTCTGATCGTCGCCGTCGGCATCTATCTGTGGGCCACGTACAACTCGCTCGTGCAGCTGGGGGTCCGCGTCGACGAGGCGTGGAGCGACATCACGGTGCAGCTCAAGCGCCGAGCGGATCTGATCCCGAACCTCATCGACACCGTCAAGGGGTACGCCGCGCACGAGAAGGCCGTCTTCGAGAACGTCACGCGCGCTCGGGCGGAGACGCTCTCGGCCTCCACTCCGGGTGAGGCCGGGGCGGCGGAGGGCCACCTGCAGCAGGCGCTGAAGAGCCTGTTCGCGGTCGCCGAGGCCTACCCGCAGCTGCAGGCGAGCCAGAACTTCCTGCAGCTGCAGTCCGCCCTCGTCGACACCGAGGACAAGATCCAGGCCTCCCGCCGGTTCTACAACGGCGGCGTCCGGGAGCTGAACACCAAGATCAAGGTGTTCCCGAACAACCTGTTCGCCCGCAACCTGGGCTTCACCGAGCGGGAGTTCTTCGAGGTGGCCGACGGCACGGCGATCGCCGAGCCGCCCCGCGTCCAGTTCTGACGGGACGTCGTTCGACGTCCGCGGAGGCGTTCACGCCCCCAGGGGCACCTGATCCGCGCGCCCCGCGTCATGCCGCTGCACCCGCTCCGGATGCGCGTCGAGAGCGCCGGCCAGGGCGCTCGACGCGTCGCCCCACCCTGAGACCGAGACGTGCTCCAGCCCCTGCCATCGCGCCGCTGCCCGGAGCTCCGCCGCGATGGGCTCCGCGTCCTCGGCGGGCCGCGCCGACGGCTCCCACCATGCCGACTGCACGCGCAGCGTCCCGGTCGCCCGGTCGGCCTTGAGGTCCACGCGCGCCGCGATGCGGTCGCCGACCAGCACGGGGAGCGAGTAGTAGCCGTAGCGCCGCTTCGCGGCCGGCGTGTAGATCTCGATCCGGTAGTCCAGACCGAACGTCCGCAGGGCGCGATCGCGGAACCAGACCACGGGGTCGAACGGGGTGAGGACGGCCGTCGTGTCGATGCGCCGGGGGAGGGACGCCTCGGCGTGGCGCCAGGCCCGCACGGGGCGTCCGTCGCGCTCCCAGCCGCGCACGCGCACCGGCACCAGCTCGCCCTGCTCCACCAGGTCGGCGATCGACGCCAGCACCAGAGCCCGGTCCTTGATGCGGTAGTAGTCCGCGATGTCGGCGGCGGTCGCCACCCCGGACGATCTCGCCGCCCGCCGGACGAGCTCGCCGACGGCCGTCGCGCGGTCCGCGTCCCGGCCGAGCAGTTCGGCGGGCACGACGTCCTCCGCCAGCGCATACCGGCGCTCGAAGCCGTCCCGCCCGGCGATCGCCACATCCCCGATCCGCCAGAGGTACTCGAGCGCGTGCTTGACCTCGTCCCACTCCCACCAGCCGCCGCGCCCGCCGGGCGCGTCGCCGCGAATCTCGGCGGGGCGGGACGGGCCGCGGTCCCGCAGCTCGGCGCGCACCCAGTCCAGCGTGCGCGCCGAGGAGCTCTGCCCCCAGAACGCGCCGCGCTTGGCCCGGAACGCATCCCGGCGGAAGCCCCAGAGGGGCCAGTCCTCGACGGGCAGGAACGTGGCCTCGTGCGCCAGATACTCCGTGTAGCGCCCCGTCCGCCCGATGCCGGGCCGAGCCAGGAACGCGCGCTCCAGCACCGCGGGGTCGTATGCGCCCAGCCGCGAGAACAGCGGAAGGTAGTGCGACCGGGCGAACACGTTCACCGAGTCGATCTGCAGCACGCCCATGCGCTCCATCGCCGTGCGCAGGTGCCGCACTCCCGGCGAGGCGGGGCGACGGCGCGAGAAGCCCTGCGCCGCGAGCGCGATCCTCCGGGCCTCGGCCGCGCTCAGGGTGTCGACGGGGGAGGGGACGGCAGCGGATCCTGTCACGTCCGCCAGCGTAGCGACCGCCGCCGACACCGCCCGGAGGTCCCCGTACCCCCGGGGCGGACACAGCGCGGGGAGCGGTCCGACACGCCCGTAGACTGGGTCGATGAGCGAGGAAAGCACACCCCGGCTGCGCGATCTGCTCCGACAGCGCTCGGTCACCGGTCGTATCGACGTGCGCGACGACGTGCAGCGCACGCTGCCGTCGGGACTGCGCATCGCCACGGCGTACTCCTGGCGGCTGCTCGTCATCGCGGCGGCTCTCGGCGTGATCATCTGGCTGGTCATGCTGTTCAAGATCCTGGTGATCCCGCTCATGGTCGCGATCCTGCTCACGGCCCTGCTCTGGCCCGTGTTCAGCACCATGCTGCGGGCGCGCTGGCCGCGCTGGCTCGCGATCGTGGTGGCCCTCATCGGAACCCTGGCGATCGTGGTCGGCCTGCTGTGGCTCGCGATCTGGCAGATCACCCAGCAGTGGGACGGGGTGCAGGCACGGTCCGTCGCCGCCTGGGGCCAGTTCCAGCAGTTCCTCCTCGACGGCCCGCTGCACCTGACCGCGAAGCAGATCCAGGATCTGCTCGACCAGGCCGTGACCTTCCTCAGCGAGCAGGGGGAGCTGCTCAAGAGCGGGGCGATCGCGGTCGGCACCACGTTCGGGCACGTCGCGACCGGGGCCGTGCTCACCCTGTTCATCCTGCTCTGCCTGCTCGCCGACGGCGGCGGCATCTGGAACTGGACCCTCAAGCTCTTCCCGAAGGCCTCGCGCCCCGCGGTCGACGCCGCCGCGCGCAACGGCTGGGCCACCGTGATCAACTACGCGCGCACGCAGATGCTGGTCGCCTTCATCGACGCGCTCGGCATCGGCCTCGGTGCGTTCCTGCTGGGGGTGCCGCTGGCCGTCCCCGTCGCCGTGCTGGTGTTCCTCGGATCGTTCATCCCCATCGTCGGCGCGGTCGTCACCGGAACCCTGGCGGTCTTCCTCGCCCTCGTCTACAACGGGCCGTGGATCGCCCTGTGGATGCTCGTCGTCGTGCTCGCGGTGCAGCAGATCGAGGGGCACATCCTGCAGCCGATCCTGATGGGATCCGCGGTCAAGGTGCACCCGCTCGCGGTGGTGCTCGTCGTGGCCGGCGGCGCCCTGATCGCCGGCATCCCCGGCGCCCTGTTCGCGGTGCCGCTCGCGGCGTTCGTGAACGTGGCGGCCGTGACCATCAACTCCGGTGCGTGGCGCACCGGCGCCGATCCCGACGGCGACTACATCTGGCAGACCGTGCCGCGGGCGCGGAGAAGGAGCAAGCGATGACGAACGACGCGACCCCCACGCTCGCCGAGATCCCGACCCTGGCGGAGATCCAGCAGGCGGCGGACGGCCTGGACGGCGTCATCGTGCGCACCCCGACGCTGCCCTCGGTCGCGCTCACCAAGGTGCTGGGCGCGCCCGTGCTGCTGAAGATGGAGAACCTGCAGCGCACCGGGTCGTTCAAGATCCGCGGCGCCGTGCACCGGCTCTCCCGGCTCACGCCCGAGGAGCGCAGCCGCGGGGTCGTCGCCGCGTCGGCCGGCAACCACGCCCAGGGCGTGGCGCTCGCCGCCCAGGCGCTCGGCATCCCCGCGACGATCTTCATGCCCATGGGCGTGCCGGTGCCGAAGCTGCTCGCGACCCGCGGGTACGGCGCCGAGGTCGTGCTCGAGGGGGAGACCGTGGCGACCTCGCTGCGCCTGGCGGCCGAGTTCGCCGAGCGCACCGGCGCGGTGCTGATCCCGCCGTTCGACCACCGCGACATCGTCACCGGGCAGGCCACCCTCGGCCTGGAGCTCATGGAGGACGTGCCGGACGTCGACACGATCCTCGTCGGCATCGGCGGCGGCGGTCTCATCGCCGGCGTCGCGGCGGCCGTGAAGGCCCGCGCGGCTGAGCAGGGGCGCACGGTGCGGATCGTCGGCGTGCAGGCGGAGAACGCCGCGGCCATGGGGCCGTCCCTCGAGGCGGGGCATCCGGTCGAGATCGTCACGCAGCCCACGATCGCCGACGGCATCCTCGTGGCGCGCCCCGGCGACGTGCCGTTCGAGATGATCCGGGAGCTGGTCGACGAGGTCGTGACGGTGAGCGACGACGACATCGCCCGAGCGCTGCTGCTCCTGCTCGAGCAGGCCAAGGTCGTGGTGGAGCCCGCGGGAGCCGTGGGCGTGGCCGCGATCGTCGCGGGCAAGGTGGCCGGCACCGGCACGACGCTCGCGGTGCTGTCCGGCGGCAACATCGACCCGCTGCTCCTGCAGCGCGTGGTCTCGCACGGTCTGGCGGCCTCGGGGCGCTACATGACCGTGCGGATCCCGCTGCCGGACCGCCCCGGCCAGCTGGCCCAGGTCTCCGAGCTCATCGCGCACGCCGGCGCGAACGTCATCGAGGCGATGCACACGCGCCACGGGCACGGCCTGCAGATCAACGACGTCATCCTGGAGCTCAGCGTGGAGACCCGCGGTCCGGAGCACTCCGAGCTCACCCTGGACACGCTGCGCGCGGCCGGCTTCGAGCCGATCGTGGTGCAGGACTGACGGCCCCGCGGAGACCAGAGCAGACGACGAACCCGCCGGCCCTCGATGGCGCGGCGGGTTCGTCGTCTGCGGATGCGGTCAGCCCGCGAAGGTCTCGACCTTCAGGATCTCGACCTGGATCGAGCGGCCGTTGGGCGCCTCGTAGGACGTCTTGTCGCCGACCTTGAGGCCCTGGATCGCGGATCCGAGCGGGCTCGCCTCGCTGTAGACGTCGAGGTCGGTGCCGCCCGCGATCTCGCGGCTGCCGAGGAGGAAGACCTCCTCGCCGCCGGCGACCGTGGCCGTGACGACGGTCCCCGGCTCGACGATGCCACGGCTGGCCGGGGCCTCGCTGACCTTGGCCGTCTTCAGCAGGGTCTCGAGGGTGCGGATGCGCGCCTCGATCTTGCCCTGCTCGTCCTTGGCGGCGTGGTAGCCGCCGTTCTCCTTGAGATCGCCCTCCTCGCGCGCGACCTCGATGCGCTTGGCGATCTCCTCGCGGCCGACCGTGGAGAGGTTCTCCAGCTCCGCGACAAGACGGTCGTAGGCCTCCTGCGTGAGGAAGGGGACCTGTGCGTCGTTCGACACGGTGAACTCCTTGCGAATCGGATCCGGATGCAGAGCGCCCCGGATATGCCAAGACGCCCCGGCACCTGCCGGGGCGTCGATCAACACGATGAGCCTAGGACACCCAGCAGGAGTTCACCAAACCGGTCGTCGCCGCCGAGACGATCGGCACGTGCTCGGTGAAGGCACGGGAGTGCTTCTCGGATCCGGGGTAGGTGACGAGGCGCCAGCCCACGATCCCGAACTCCTCGTCCTGCGCTTCCACGATGCAGTGCACGGGCCGGTTCGGGGGCGCGGTGATCTGGAAGGACACCGTGACGCTGTGATCGTCGACGAGGTGGAAGCCCGTTCCCGTCACGTCGACGGTGTCGGCCGATCCCTGCCAGGTCCACCAGCCGAACACTCCGACGACGACCGCGGCGACCGCGATGGCGAGGATCATCGGAAGGCGCCGACGGGGTCCGCGACCGTAGCGCTCGTCGAGCTGGGCGGGGGTCGTCACGGCGGGGTGCATCCGATCGTTAGGCTTGAGGTTCCAGGTTATCCCGCGCAGGGCCTCCGCCCGAACGCGGCCGACCACCTCGAGAGCCCCGTACCCGAAGGGCTCGAGTCCGCAGGCCGATCGGCCCGGAGGGGTGAAGACGAAAGGCGTTCTGATGATCGAGGCGATCCTCGCTGCGGCGGCCACCCCCACCCCCACCCCGACGGTCGACCCGAACCTGGTCACCCCGGGGCCGGTGGGCTTCGTGATCGTCGCGGTGGTCGTCGTGTTCGCCGCCCTCCTCATCTGGGACATGCAGCGCCGCATCCGGCGCGTGCGCTACCGCGAAGAGGTGCGGGCCGAGCTCGACGCCGAGGAGGCGGCGACGAGCGGCGACGGCACGGGAGAGGCCGACCCGAAGGCCTGACCTCGGCGAGGCGATCGGACTCAGCCGGGAATCCCCAGCGAGGGCTGCAGCGGCGCCAGCGAGATGAGCAGGCACGCGGTCCAGTGGCAGAGGAAGGCGAGCACCGTGCACACGTGGAAGATCTCGTGGAAGCCGAACCGCCCGGGCCACGGGTTGGGCTTCTTCAGCGCGTAGACGACCGCGCCGCCGGTGTAGAGCAGTCCGCCGACGCAGACCAGGACCATCATCGCGACGTTCGCCTGCACCAGGTCCACCATGTACATCACGGCGGCCCAGCCGAGCAGGAGGTACAGCGCGACGTAGAGCCAGCGCGGCGCGTTGATCCAGAACACCCGGAACAGGATCCCGAGCAGCGCTCCGGACCAGACCACGATCAGGAGCAGCGTGCCCTTGCCGGGCGGCAGCGCGAGGACCGCGAGCGGGGTGTACGTGCCGGCGATGAGCAGGAGGATGTTGGCGTGGTCGATCCGCTTGAGGATCGACTTGGTCCGCGGCTTCCAGTTGAAGCGGTGGTAGAGCGCGGAGTTGCCGAACAGCAGCATCGAGGTGGCGGTGAACACGACCGCGGCCCATTTGGCGGGCGCGCCCTGCGCCAGGACGATGAGCACGATGCCCGCGGCGACCGCGACGGGGAAGGTGCCCGCGTGGATCCAGCCGCGCCAGGTCGGCTTGAGCTCGACCTGCGCATCGACGGTGGCCGCCTCCATGAGAGGCAGCTCGGGCACTTCGGCAGCGGTTCGGGTCGCTCTGCGCATGCTTGCATGCTAGGCCGCCGCGCATGCCGCGAGCCGTACATATCCCGAGCACGACATGGGCACCCGCACATCGCGGGGCGCCGTGCGCGCGGTAGCGTATTCACGTGAGCGCACGGTCCGATCAGCCAGGGAGCGGCCCCCTCTATCGGCTGTACACCCGACGGCTGCGGCGGAGGCTCGACCCGTCGACCGTGCCGCACCACATCGCCATGATGATCGACGGCAACCGCCGCTGGGCGCGACAGCTCGGCTACGCGACTCCGGCGCACGGGCATCGGGCCGGGGCCGCGAAGATGCACGAGTTCCTGGGGTGGTGCGACGAGCTCGGGATCGGCGTGGTGTCGCTGTATCTGCTCTCCGCGGACAACCTGCGCAAGCGCGACTCCGCCGAGCTCGCCGACCTCATCGAGATCATCGGAGAGCTCGCCGACGCCCTCTCGCGCGAGGGCAACTGGCGGGTCAAGCATGTGGGCCGCGCCGAGATCCTCCCGCCCGAACTGGCGCGGGTGCTGGCCGACGCCGAGGAGCGCACCCGCACGCACACGGGCCTGCACGTCAACCTCGCGGTCGGCTATGGCGGGCGCAACGAGATCGTCGACGCCGTGCGATCGATCCTCGCCCAGCACGACGCCTCGGGCGGCACGATGGAGGATCTCGCCGCGCATCTCACGCCCGAGATGATCGGCGAGCACCTGTACACCGGGGGCCAGCCGGATCCGGATCTCGTGATCCGCACGAGCGGTGAGCAGCGTCTCAGCGACTTCCTGCTCTGGCAGAGCGCGCACAGCGAGTTCTACTTCGTGGAGGCGCTGGGGCCGGATCTCCGTCAGGTCGACTTCCTGCGCGCGATCCGGGACTACGCCGACCGCGACCGGCGCTTCGGGCGCTGACGTCGATCGGCCGTGTCAGACTGGCCGGATGCGTGCCATCGACCAGTACACGGACACCTTCGGCGAGCAGCCCGGATACCTGGACTGGGCCGCGTTCGGGCCGATGTCCCCCGGGGCGGCGACCGCGCTGCGCGACACCGCCGCGCTGCTCGCGACCGGACGGAGAGCCGATGTCGATGCGGCGTCGGAGGCCGGCGTCTCCGCGCGCACCGGAGTCGCCGACCTGCTCGGCGCCGCGTCCGACGAGGTCACGCTGCATCCCTCGTCGACCCATGCGCTGCAGCAGGCGCTCGCCGGGCTGGACGGCGCCGTCATCGCCTCCGCCGCGGAGTTCCCGAGCGTGACGATCACCCTCGACCGCGCCGCGGCGGCCGCCCAGGGGCGCCTTCTGCCGCGCTGGATCTCGCCGGTCCGGACCCGCGTGACCCCCGACGCCGTCGCCGAGGCGCTCGATCCGGCGGTGTCCGCCCTCGTCGTGAGCCACGTGGACTTCCGCTCCGGCTATCGCGCCGACCTCGCCGCGCTGCGCGAGGTGCTCGGGCCCGATCGGCTGCTGATCGTCGATGCCGTGCAGTCGTTCGGCGTGGTGGACGAGGACTGGTCCGTGGCCGATGTCGTCGTCGGGCACGGGTACAAGTGGCTGAGAGCGGGGCGCGGCACCGGTTTCGCACGGTTCGCCGACGCCGCGCGGGAGCGGATCCGCCCGGTGCTGAGCGGCCGGATCGCGACCGCGGCGGACGGCCTGCCCACCGATGCGCTCCCCGCGCCCGCCGCCTCCGCGCAGGCCTTCGCCGTGAGCGCGCCGGATCCCCTGGCGGCCGCCCGGCTCGCCACGGCCGCGACGGAGATCCGCGGCGCCGGCGTCGCCGCTGTCGCCGCCGCCCTCGCGGACCGCGTCGACGCCGTGATCGCCATCGCCGACCGGCACCGGATCCCGGTGGGCTCGCCGCGCGGCGAGGCCGAACGCGCGGGGATCGTGGTGCTCGAGGTCGCCCGGCCGGAGGAGCTCGGCGCAGCGTTGGCCGCCGCGGGCGTCCATGTGACCCAGCGCGCCGGGACGGTGCGCGTCTCTCCGCACGCGGGCACGTCGGAGGACACCCTCGCGATGCTCGACGCGGCGCTGGCCGGCGCTCAGGAGTTCATCGGCTCTTAACCTTCAACCAGGCGTGTCGCGGATGCGCCGGGGTGCGGGGAAGTCGTACGGTCATGGCATCGGACACGGCGTCCGATCGAGTCGGCCTCAAGGATCGCGACTCGTGGCCCTGGCCGACTCGCCTAGTTCCGGGAATCCCCGGGTCGGGAGAGGGTCGTGGCCGCACGTACCGCACTGAACAGCAGCACTCGCACCAGCGCCGTGAACGCCGCCGGCGAAGCGGCAGGACCTGCCGTCGACGAGACGGCGGGATCTCGAGGAGGGGCAGCGCCCGATCAGGATCTGAAGACGTACGTGCTCGACACGTCCGTGCTGCTGTCGGATCCGCAGGCGTTCTTCCGCTTCGCCGAGCACTCCATCGTCCTGCCGGTCGTCGTGATCGGCGAGCTGGAGGGCAAGCGCCACGATCCCGAGCTCGGATACTTCGCCCGGCGGGCCCTCCGCCATCTCGACGAGCTGCGCGTCGAGCACGGCCGGCTCGACTTCCCGGTGCCCATCGGCGACGGCGGCACCCTGCGTGTCGAGCTCAACAACACCGACCTCTCGGTGCTGCCGAGCGGCATCCGCCTCGGAGACAACGACAGCCGGATCCTCGCCGTCGCGATGCACCTCGCCGACGACGGGCAGGACGTCACCGTCGTCTCGAAGGACCTGCCGATGCGCGTCAAGGCGGCGTCGCTGGGCATCAACGCCGAGGAGTACCTGGCCGAGCAGGCCGTGGACTCGGGCTGGACCGGGATCAGCTCGATCTCGCTCTCCGGCGATGAGATGAGCGACCTGTACGAGAGCGAGGTCGGCACGAGCGAGGAGGCGCTCGGACTCCCCGTGAACACCGGGCTCATCATCCACTCCGAGCGGGGCTCCGCCCTCGGTCGCGTCACGGGGGACGGCGAGTACGCGCTCGTCCGCGGCGACCGTGAGGTGTTCGGCCTGCACGGGCGCTCGGCCGAGCAGCGCATCGCGATCGACCTGCTCCTCGACCCCGAGGTCGGGATCGTCTCGCTCGGCGGACGCGCGGGCACCGGCAAGTCGGCCCTCGCCTTGTGCGCCGGGCTCGAGGCGGTGCTGGAGCGGCAGCAGCAGAAGAAGATCATCGTCTTCCGCCCGCTGTTCGCCGTGGGCGGTCAGGAGCTCGGCTACCTGCCCGGCGACAAGGACGAGAAGATGAGCCCGTGGGGGCAGGCGGTGTTCGACACGCTCGGATCCGTCGTCTCCGGCAACGTCGTGGAGGAGATCGTGGCGCGCGGGATGCTCGAGGTGCTCCCGCTCACGCACATCCGCGGACGTTCGCTGCACGACGCGTTCGTGATCGTCGACGAGGCGCAGTCGCTCGAGCGCAACGTGCTGCTCACCGTGCTGAGCCGGATGGGCCAGAACTCGCGCGTCGTGCTCACCCACGACGTCGGGCAGCGCGACAACCTGCGCGTCGGACGGCACGACGGCATCGCGAGCGTGATCGAGTCCCTCAAGGGGCACGACCTCTTCGGGCACGTCACGCTGCAGCGCTCCGAGCGGTCGGCGATCGCGGCCCTCGTCACCGAGCTCCTGGAGGTCGGCGAGCTCAGCTGAGAACGGGGCGGGCCGGGTTCGGGAGCCGAACTCAGGCCAGAGCTCATCGGATGGCGTGAATCAGGTCGGATCCGGGCTTCCGGCGCGGATCCGACCTGATTTCGGCACGGGGCGATGCCGTCATCCTCCTGTCGCCGGGCCGACCTAGGCTGGAGCCGTGACCTCGATCGATGACCTCCCCGTCTCCGAGTACGCCTTCCCCGGACCTCTGCGCGACAGGCTGATCGCGGCGATCCTGCGCGGGGAGAAGACCGCGACGACGAGCCTCGTGGCCGACTACGAGCTCGAGGGCGAGGCACTGCCGTCCGTCGGCGATCGTGCGGCGATCGTGGACTCCGCCGGTGAACGGATCGCGGTCGAGGAGATCACCGACGTGCGGGTCGCCTGCGTCGGCGACGTGGATCTCGCTCATGCGGTCGCCGAGGGCGAGGGCTTCGACACGGTCGCCGCGTGGCGCTCCGGTCACGAGCGCTTCTGGCACGGTGCCGAGTACCGCTCGGCCATCGGCGATCCGTCCTTCACGGTCGACGACGGCACCCCCGCCGTGCTCGTCCGCTTCCGCGTCCTGCCGGCCTGACGCGCTTCGCGTCGGCGGCCCGAGGCCCGCACAGCCCGCCGGAGACGACGGATGCCGCGGCCCCGAGGGGACCGCGGCATTCGCGTGAGGGATCCGGGATCAGCCGGCGTGCGTCATCGAGAGCAGGTCGAGCTTGGCGTCGAGCTCCTCGAGGGTGATCTCGCCGCGCTCCACGTAGCCGAGGTCGATCACGGCGTCGCGGACGGTGATGCCCTGGGCGACGGCGTGCTTCGCGATCTTCGCCGCGGCCTCGTAGCCGATGACCTTGTTCAGCGGCGTGACGATCGAGGGGCTCATGCCCGCGAACGCGGCGGCGCGCTCGACGTTGGCCTGCAGGCCGTCGACGGTCTTGTCGGCGAGCACGCGTACGGCGTTCGAGAGCAGGCGGATCGACTCGAGCAGCGCGGTGCCCATGACGGGGATCGCGACGTTGAGCTCGAACGAGCCGGACGCACCGGCCCACGCGACCGTCGCGTCGTTGCCGATCACACGCGCGCAGACCATCAGGGTCGCCTCGGGGATGACCGGGTTGACCTTGCCCGGCATGATCGAGGAGCCCGGCTGCAGGTCGGGGATGTGCAGTTCGCCGAGACCGGTGTTGGGGCCCGAGCCCATCCAGCGCAGGTCGTTGTTGATCTTGGTCAGCGAGACCGCGATCGTGCGCAGTGCACCCGACGCCTCGACGAGGCCGTCGCGGTTGGCCTGGGCCTCGAAGTGGTCCTTGGCCTCGGTGATCGGCAGCTCGGTCTCGGCGGCGAGCAGGGCGATGACCTTCTGCGGGAAGCCGAGCGGGGTGTTGATGCCGGTGCCGACCGCGGTGCCGCCGAGCGGGACCTCGGCGACGCGGGGGAGGGCCGCCTGCACGCGCTCGATGCCGAGGCGGATCTGGCGGGCGTAGCCGCCGAACTCCTGGCCGAGGGTGACCGGGGTGGCGTCCATGAGGTGGGTGCGGCCGGACTTGACCGCGTCCTTCCACAGCTCCGCCTTCGCCTCGAGGGCCACCGCGAGGTGGTCGAGTGAGGGGATGAGGGTGTCGATGAGCGCCTGCGTGACGGCGATGTGCACCGAGGTCGGGAACACGTCGTTCGAGGACTGCGAGGCGTTGACGTGGTCGTTCGGGTGCACCGTCGCGCCCAGGATCCGGGTCGCGAGGGTCGCGAGCACCTCGTTCATGTTCATGTTCGAGGAGGTGCCGGATCCGGTCTGGTACGTGTCGACGGGGAACTCGCCGTCGTGCTTGCCCGCGGCGACCTCGTCCGCCGCCTGGGCGATCGCATCGGCGATGGCGCCGTCCAGGGTGCCGAGCTCCTTGTTCGCGAGCGCCGCGGCCTTCTTGATCCGGGCGAGCGCCGCGATCTGCGTCGACTCCAGCCCCTTGCCCGAGATCGGGAAGTTCTCGACGGCGCGCTGCGTCTGGGCTCCGTAGAGCGCGTTCACGGGCACGCGCACCTCGCCCATGGTGTCGTGCTCGATGCGGTACTGCAGCGAGTTCTCGCCGCTCCGCTGGTGTGTGTCGGTCACTGCTGTTCCTCCAGTTGTGACGGGGTGATGTGGGGGGATGTTCAGGGGAGGTCGCCGAGACCCGCGGTGACGACGGGCACGGCCGTGCCCTCGTTCAGCCGGTAGTTCGCGCCGACGATGCCGAGACGGCCCTCCGCCACGGCCTGGGCGATGAGCTCGGAGGACTGCAGCAGATCGTGCACGGTGTTGCGCAGGTGCTCCTGGCCGACGAGCTCGGGATCGATGTCGGCCACGGTGGATCCGCCCTGCTCGGAGAGCACCTTGCGTGCTGCGGGGACGATCGGCGCCACGAGCTTCCAGATGTGCGGCGGCAGCGGGGCCGCGTCGATGGCGGTGCCGTCGATCGCCGCGCGCACGGCGCCGCAGCTGTCGTGCGCGAGGACGACGATGAGCGGCACACCGAGGACGGCGACCGCGTACTCGAGGCTCGCGACGATCGACTCGCCGATCACCTGACCGGCGTTGCGCACGACGAAGAGGTCGCCGAGGCCCTTGTCGAAGATGATCTCCGCCGCCAGGCGCGAATCGGAGCAGCCGAACAGCGTCGCCATCGGCGCCTGCCCGTCCACGAGTTCGTGACGCTTGCCGACGTCCTGGTTCGGGTGCTGGGGCGAGCCGGCGACGAACCGCCGGTTCCCCTCGCTCATGAGCCGCCAGGCCTCGTCGGGGGTCAGAGTGCTGTTACCGGTCATCGTCCGCTTTCGAGTTCGTCGATCTGGGGGCTGATCTTCGCCACGAGTTCCGCCGTGCCGGCCTTGCCGAGCGCGCCGTAGACCAGGACGTAGTCCTTGCCGACCTGCGTTCCGAGGGCGTAGTTGATGTTCGCCGACTCGTCGGGGCGCGAGATCACGTACTCGTCCCAGGCGCGTCCGCCGATGGTCACGGTGTTCTTCGAAGCCGTGCCGCGCAGCGGCGTGAGCGCCCAGTCGGCGTCGGCGTCGAAGGCCTGCGCGATGTGCGCGTAGCCGCGGGCGTCATCGGCCTGCGGGGCGATGGTGATGTCCCACACGATCGGCTTTCCGTCGACCAGGACGGCCTTGTTCACACGCCAGTTGTTGGGCGGCGTCGGAAGCAGCACGGGGCGGTTCAGACTGCTCTGCGCGTTCCTGGCCGCGGCGGGGAGGTCGACGGCGTTGGTGCCGGTGAAGTCGCCGCGCGGCACGATCAGCACGATGAGCAGCACGACGCCCACGGTGGCGATGAGGGCGGCGATGAGGCCGCGGAAGGTCTGGCTGCCCCGGTAGGCGGCCGACGACGCCGCCTTGCGGTCGGCCGCCTCCTGCGCGGTCTCCGGGCGCCCCAGCTCGGCGACGACGGGCGGCTGTTTCGGTGCGCGGCTCATCGTCCGGCCTCCTCGGACTCGGCGTGCGAGCGCGCGGAGTCGAGGCGGCGCTTCGCACCCAGCAGCCACTCCTCGCAGCGTGCAGCGAGCGCTTCGCCGCGCTCCCACAGCGTGAGCGACTGCTCGAGCGTGGGCGCGCCCTGCTCGAGCTCGGCGACGACGCGGACCAGCTCGTCCCTGGCCTGCTCGAAGCTGAGAGAAGCCGGATCGGCGACGGTCGGCGCAGAGGTCCCTGCGGAGGCGGACGGCTCGTTCGACACAGTCACGCCTCCATCCTACCGGCGTGCGTCGGCACCGCCGTCCGCGGCCTCGGCGATCTCGCCCTCCGACACGGCGCGCAGCGAACCGCGGTCGACCGTGAGCGTGAGCACGGTGCCGGAGGGGGCGTCGGCGGCGTCGCGCACGATGCGCCCGTCGTCGCGGTGCGCGATGGCGTACCCGCGGGCGAGGGTCGCTGCGGGCGAGAGCGCGCGCAAGGAGGCGCGCAGCTCTGCGGTACGGCGGGCCGCCGCGTCGACGGTGCGGCCGAGCGCGTCGCGCGACCGTGCGGACAGCAGCCACACCTCCTGTGCGCGGCGCTCGATGAGCGGATCCGGATCCCGCAGCGCCGGACGGGAGCGCAGCTGCTCGAGCTGGGCGATGTCGTGCGCGATGCGCTGGGAGACGCGGGTGGCGGCCCTCGCGCGCAGCTGGGCGACGAGCGCGCGCTGTTCGCCGACGTCGGGCACGACGCGCTTGGCGGCGTCGGTCGGCGTCGAGGCGCGGAGGTCGGCGACGTCGTCGAGCAGCGGGTGGTCGTTCTCGTGTCCGATCGCGCTGACCACGGGGGTCGTCGCGGCGGCGACCGCCCGCACGAGGCGCTCGTCGCTGAAGCCGAGAAGGGTCTGCGGGTCACCGCCGCCGCGGGCGATCACGATCACGTCGACCTCAGGATCCGCATCGAGCCGCTTCAGTGCGGCGAGCGTCTCCGGCACGCAGCGGTCGCCCTGCACCGCGGCGTGCACGGTGCGGAAGCGCACCTGAGGCCAGCGCAGCTCGGCGTTGCGGTGCACGTCCTTCTCCGCGTCGGAGTTCTCGCCCGTGATCAGCCCGATCATGTGCGGCAGGAACGGCAGCGGCTTCTTGCGGGAGGCGTCGAACAGTCCTTCCTGGCGCAGCTGGGCGCGCAGCCGCTCCAGGCGTTCGAGCTGATCGCCGAGCCCGACGTGCTTCATGGCGGAGACGGCGAAGCTGAAGTCGCCGGCCTTGACGAAGTAGTCCGCCTTGACCGCGGCGACCACGTGGTCGCCGACCGCGAGATCGGCCGGGATCCGCGCGCGCACGCTCGACCAGATCCGGATCGAGATCTGCGCATCGGAGCGGGTGTCCTTGAGCCGGGCGAAGACGTTGCCGGCACGCAGGTTCCAGCTCGTGATCTCGCCCTCGACCCAGACGGTGCCCCACTGGGCCACGAAGTCGCGGATCGTGGCGTTGAGGCGGGCGATGGAGGTCGGCGCGTCCGCGGTCGAGTCGCGGGGGGAGACGGCGTCGGCCGGCGGGGTCTCGCCGGGGGCGGCTTCGAAGACGGTCATCGCATCCTGTCGATCGGGGCGGGTTCAGGATAACGCGGGCTTCCGACGCGGCCCGGCCCGGTACGCAGGGCGGCCCGTCCCGGCCTCCTGCCAGGAGGCGCCGATAGAATCGCGGGGTGAGTTCTCCCGTCGCGCTGCCCGTGCCGCAGATTCCCCGCCGTCGTCCCGAGGGCGCGCGCGAGCCGCTCCAGAACCGCCCGGTCGAGGGCGTCAAGCGCGTGCTGCTCGCCGCGCCCCGCGGCTACTGCGCGGGGGTCGACCGCGCCGTCGTCGCGGTCGAGAAGGCGCTGCAGCGCTACGGTGCGCCCGTGTACGTGCGCAAGCAGATCGTGCACAACATCCACGTCGTGACCGAGCTCGAGGAGCAGGGGGCGATCTTCGTCGACGAGGTGGACGAGATCCCCGAGGGATCCCACGTGGTCTTCAGCGCCCACGGCGTCTCGCCGATGGTGGTCTCCGCCGCGGAGGACCGCCACCTGCACGCGATCGACGCGACCTGCCCTCTGGTGACCAAGGTGCACCGCGAGGCGGTGCGCTTCGCCCGCGACGACTACGAGATCCTGCTCATCGGCCACGACGGCCACGAGGAGGTCGAGGGAACCGCCGGGGAGGCGCCCGACCACGTCACGGTCGTGAACTCGCCGGCCGAGGCCGACACGGTCGAGGTGCGCGACCCCAGCAAGGTGGTGTGGCTGTCGCAGACCACCCTCTCCGTCGACGAGACGATGGAGACCGTCAACCGGCTGCGCACCCGGTTCCCCGAGCTGCAGGATCCGCCCTCCGACGACATCTGCTACGCGACGCAGAACCGGCAGGTCGCGATCAAGAAGGTCGCCAAGGACGCGGATCTCGTGATCGTGGTCGGATCCGCGAACTCGTCCAACAGCGTGCGCCTGGTCGAGGTCGCGCGCGAATACGGCGCCCGGGCCGCCTACCGCGTCGACTACGCCGACGAGGTGCGCCAGGAGTGGCTGGACGGCGTCGCCACCGTCGGGGTGACGAGCGGGGCCTCCGTGCCCGAGGTGCTCGTGCAGGAGGTGCTCGCGGCCCTCGCCGAGGCGGGTTACGGAGACGTCGAGGAGGTGCGCACGGCCGAGGAGGACCTCATGTTCTCCCTCCCCAAGGAGCTGCGCCAGGACATCACGGGCCAGCGCGACGAGCGGGCGCTCGGAGGACGCAGCCGATGACCGGCTCCGGGCCCGCGGAGCAGCCGCGACGGCCGGCTTTCGGCGAGTACGCGACTCCGGAGGAGCAGAGCAGGCGAGCGGGAAGGCCGATGCCGCCGCCGGTCGTGCCGGTTCCGCCGACCGTGCTTCCGGTGGTCCCGCCGGCGCAGGACACGGCGGAGCGCCCGGCTCACCCCGTCGACAGGATGGCGTCGATCGCACTGCTCGCCTACGGGGTCTGGAACGTCATCACGACGGTCATCGCCTACCTCGACCCGTCCTCGCTCATGACCTCGATGATGCGGATGATGGGGATCACCGGCACCTTCTCGAACTACGGACCGGCGCGGACCGCGGGGATCGTCGCGGGTATCGTCCTCATCGTCGGCTGGATCGTGACCGCCGCATGGTCCGTGGCCCGGCTGCGGCGCGGCAAGCTCACGTGGTGGCTCCCGGTGGCCGGCGGCATCGTGTTCGGGATGCTGGCGTCGATCTGCATCGCGGTGCCCTTCATGACGGATCCGAGCGTCGTCTCGTTCCTGAACGGGCAGCTCCAGAAGTAGCGTCCGCGGACGCCGAAGGTCCGGCCCCCTCGGGGAGCCGGACCAACGATGAGCGGCCCGTCAGTGCGCGTTGCCGTTGTTGAAGTGGTGGTCGCCCTTGTGGTGACCGTTGCCGTGCGCCCCGGGGCCGCGACCTCCGGTGCCGGGCTCGACGTGGTTGGTCTTGGTGTGCACGATGTCGTAGTAGACGCTCGTGTCGGCCGCGTTCGGGAACACCCGGTAGGTGAAGACGTTCTTGTTCAGCTCCACGATCGGGACGACGCGCTCGAACAGCACGGCGCCGTTCGCGTCCTTCGCGGCGATCCACCGCGTGGCGCCGTCGGCGGGCACGTTCCAGTCGCCGTGCATCTTCGGGCTGTCGTCGAGGTTGTACATCGTGAACGTGCCGTCGGCCTTGAAGTACGCCCAGCCCACGAAGTTCTTCACGGCCGGGTCGTCGAGAGCGACGCGGCGGCCCTGGGCGTCGAGCGCGCTCGTGGTCTTCCACGGGGTCGAGGCCAGCGTCTCGAACGGCGTCAGCGCCCGGTGGCCGGAGGCGAACGATGCGGTCGCGGCAGCCGGCGCGGCTGCGGCGGCGACCGTCGGGACGATGGCGACGGCCGCGAGGGCGATCGTCGAGGCGGCGATGAGCTTGCGGGAGAAGGTGATGTTCATGTCTTCCACGCTAGGAATCGGGCCCCGATCGTCGCATCAGCCGATCGGCTACTTCCGGTGCCACCGGGCGGATGATCCCGGAATCGGGCTGCCGGTGCCGTCAGGCGATCCCGCCCCAGACGGCACGTGCGCCGGCCTCGCCCGCCAGGACGGCGGTGACGATCGTCCCGATCGCGCACACCGCCGCGATGATGGTGATCGTCGCGGAGATCGCGGACGCGATGCGGATCCGCCGGATCCGGGCCGTCATCCGCTCCCGCAGGTGAACGGCGACGGCCGCGATCAGGAGGGCGATGCTCCAGGGGATCAGCAGGAGCCCGAGCGCCTCGTGCTGCCGGATCGCGGGCGTGGATCCGACCTTCGCTGCCAGGTCGAGGCCGGCGAGAACGGTCACCGGCACCAGGACCGCGACGAGTGCCGCGGCGATCGGCATCGCCAGGCCCAGACGGCGTCGGGCAGCGGGCCAGATCGCCGTGAGAGCCACGGCGAGCGCCGTCACGGGAGCGAGGATCACCGTGGCGTGCACCAGCAGCGGGTGCAGCGGGAGGCCGAGAAGCGTGAAGGGGCCGGAGGCGAGCAAGGCGGTCATACTGGGAGAACGGCGCGCGGGCGCACCGGGTTCACCGGATCCGATCGGCGCGGATCCGATCCGTCGGGGATGAACCTTTCGTTCCCGGATCTCGTTTCCCCGGTAGGAGGCGACGATGGAGGATGAGGACGAGCGGCTGACCGCGCTCTACGACGTGCACGCCGGGCCGATCCGTCGCTACGTCGTGCACCTGACGGGCAGCAGCTCCTCCGCGGACGACGTCGTGCAGGAGACGCTCCTGCGGGCCTGGCGCACCCCGCGGATCCTGGAGCAGGAGGTCGCGACGACCCGGTCCTGGATGTTCACCGTCGCGCGGCATCTCGTCATCGACGAGGCCCGCAGCGCGCGCCGGCGCCATGAGCATCCCGTCGCCGAGGTGCCGGAGCAGGGCACCGACGACACGACGGATCGCCTGTTCGACGCGATCCTCATCGAGGACGCGCTCGCCGACCTCAGCGCCGAGCATCGCGCCGTGATCGTTGCCGGATACTACGGCGGTCGCAGCGTCGACGAGATCGCACAGGAGCTCGCGATCCCCGCCGGAACGGTGAAGTCGCGCATGCACTATGGACTGCGGGCCCTGCGGCTCGCGCTGCAGGAGAGAGGGGTGATCCGGTGAGCATCGATCCGGACCCGTTCGCCACGTGGGATGCCGCCTATGCGATGGGTGCGCTGTCCGCGCCGGACCGCGCGCGCTACGAGGCGCATCTGGCGGAATGCCCGGACTGCCGTGCCGCCGTGGCCGAGCTCGTGCCGGCGGTGAGCCTGCTGTCGCGCGTGCGCGCCGAGGACGCGGAGCGCATCGGCACGGGCGAACCCGATCCGGTCGCTCCGAAGCTGCTCTCGATCGCGCGTGCACGCCGCCGGCGTCGCCGCCGTGCGCTCTGGACCGGCATCGGCATCGCCGCCGCGCTCGCGATCGCCGTACCCGTCACCGTCGTCGCGATCGCGCCGCGCCCGGCGGTGTCCGTGGCGCTGGAGGCGAACAGATCCGTTCCGGTGAGCGCCACGGTCTCGCTGACGCCCGTCGCCTGGGGCACGAGGATCGACATGGCGTGCCTGTACGACGCCGGGGCGCCCGATGCCGGGTGGACCTACGTCCTCACCGTCGTGGGCAAGGACGGCACAGCGACCGACCTGTCGACCTGGAAGGTCCAGCCGGGGCGGACGGCGACGCTCTCCGCGGGCACCGCGGCGGCGCTCGACGACATCCGGACGGTCGAGATCCGCACGGCGGCCGGGGACGTCGTGCTGAGCCGGGACATCCGCGGCGGATCCGCGTCGGGGTGAACCGCCACGCGCTCGCCCTCGTTCTTCCCTGGAGCGCACCGCACGGAGCGCGGTCGAAAGGATGAGGACATGCGCAGAACCTGGGCGATCGGAGCCCTTGCACTGGGATTGCTGCTGGCCGGATGCAGCTCGCCGGCGACGACCGGATCCTCGGCGCCTCCGGCATCGAGCGACGGGTACGGGGGCGGCGGCTACGGCTCCGGGACGAGCAGTACCGCGGCGAGCACGGGCCTGAAGGTCGCGAAGACGTCTCTCGGCGAGGTCGTGGTGACCTCGGCCGGCATGACCGCCTACATGTTCGACAAGGACACCCAGGGCACGCAGGCGAGCGCGTGCACGGGGGCCTGCGTCGGATTGTGGCCGCCCATCCTCGCCACCGGTGGCACGCCCCAGGGAGACGGCATCACCGGCACGCTCGGCACGATCCCGACACCCGACGGCAAGAAGCAGGTCACGCTCGACGGCTGGCCCCTCTACACCTACTCCGGTGACGCCGCGGCCGGTGACGTGAAGGGCCAGGGCGTGCAGGGGATCTGGTGGGTCGTGGATGCGACGGGCGCGAAGATCGGCGGCTGACCCGCAGACGACGAAAGCGCCGCCGGGACGGATCCCGGCGGCGCTTCCGATGCGGCTGAGGTGCGGTCAGCTCTTCGACTGGCCGTACGAGCCCAGCTGACGGGTCGACTCGATGACGCGCTGGGCCATCGCGGTCTCGGCGACCTTGCCCCAGGCGCGCGGGTCGTAGACCTTCTTGTTGCCGACCTCGCCGTCGACCTTCAGGACGCCGTCGTAGTTGCTGAACATGTAGCCCGCGATCGAGCGGGTGAACGCGTACTGCGTGTCGGTGTCGATGTTCATCTTCACCACGCCGTTCGCGACCGCGAGGGCGATCTCCGCGTCGGTGGAACCGGATCCGCCGTGGAAGACGAGGTCGAGCGGCTTGGCGCCCGTGCCGTACTTCGCGGCGACCTGCGCCTGGATCTCGCCGAGCAGCTCGGGGCGCAGCTTCACGCCGCCGGGCTTGTAAACGCCGTGCACGTTGCCGAAGGTGAGCGCGGCGATGTAGCGGCCCTGCTCGCCGAGGCCCAGCGCCTGGACGGCCTGGTCGACGTCGGCGAAGGTGGTGTAGAGCGCCTCGTTCGAGCCCTCGTGCGCGACGCCGTCCTCCTCGCCGCCGACGACGCCGATCTCGACCTCGAGGATCGCGTTGATCGCCTTCATGCGGGGGAGGAGATCCTTGGCGATCTCGATGTTCTCCGCGAGCGGCACGGCCGAGCCGTCCCACATGTGCGACTGGAAGATGGGGTTGCGTCCGGCCCGCACCTCTTCCTCGCTCGCCGCGATGAGGGGCTCGACGAAGCCGGCGAGGGCGTCCTTCGGGCAGTGGTCGGTGTGCAGCGCGACGGTGACGGGGTAGGACTTCGCGACCTCGGTGGCGAACTTGGCGAAGGCCAGCGCGCCCGTGGCGCGGGCCTTGACGGTCTGACCGGCGAAGTAGTCGGCGCCGCCCGTGGTGACCTGGATGATGCCGTCGGAGCCGGCCTCGGTGAGACCCTGCAGCACGGCGTGGATGGTCTGCGAGCTGGAGACGTTGAACGCCGGGTAGGCGAAGCCGCCCGCCTTCGCGCGGTCGAGCATCTCGGCGTACTGATCCGGGGTGGCAACGGGCATGGCTTCTCCTGTGCTGGATGACGGGGGTCGGTGCCACTCTAGCGCCGTAGGATCCGCGTTTCAGAGCGCGTGACCGACGGCCTGGGGAGCCGGATCTTCCGTCTGGTAAAGAAGGGAAGATCTTTCGCTTTCCCGGAGCGGAAAACTGCGGATCCGTACGCTTCGCGGCCCTACGCTGGGGGCCATGGTGCGCCTCACAGCCGATCTCAGCCCCCTCAGCCCCGACCGCAACCTCGCACTGGAACTCGTCCGTGCCACGGAGGCGGCGGCGATCCGTGCCGTCCCCTTCATCGGCCGCGGCGCGAAGGAGGAGGCCGACGGCGCCGCCGTCGACGCCATGCGAGCCTTCCTCGGGACGGTCGACTTCGACGGTCGCGTCGTGATCGGCGAGGGCGAGAAGGACAACGCCCCGATGCTCTTCAACGGCGAGCATGTCGGCAGCGGCGTCGAGTGGGCGCAGCAGTACGACATCGCCGTCGATCCGATCGACGGCACCACCCTCACCGCCGAGGGGCGCCAGAACGCCGTGTCCGTCATCGCGGTGTCCGACCGCGGCACGATGCTCGACGCCTCGAGCGTCTTCTACATGGACAAGCTCGTCACCGGCCCCGCGGGCGTCGGAGTGGTCGACATCCGCCTCCCCGTCGCGGAGAACATCCAGCGTCTCGCCGGCGCCCTGGGCAAGCCGGTCGAGGAGCTCGTCGTCTCGGTGCTGAACCGTCCTCGTCACGAGAAGCTCATCCGGGAGATCCGCGAGGCCGGTGCCGGCACGCGTCTGATGAGCGACGGCGACGTCGCGGGCGGCATCAACGCCGCCCGTCACGGCGCGCGCACCGACATGTGCATCGGCATCGGCGGCAGCCCGGAGGGCATCGTCACCGCCTGCGCGATCAAGGCTCTCGGCGGTCACATCCAGGGCCGGCTGTGGCCCCGCGACGATGATGAGCGCCAGCGCGGCATCGATGCCGGCCTCGACCTGGACAAGGTCTACGAGGCCGACGACCTGGTGAGCGGTAACAACACGATCTTCGTCGCCACGGGTGTGACGGACGGGCAGCTCGTCGCCGGCGTGCGCCGCGAGGGCGACTACCTCTACACCGAGAGCGTCGTGCTGCGCAGCGCCTCGGGCACCCTGCGGCGCATCGCCTCGGAGCACCTCGTCTCCAAGTGGCTCTGAGTCTCATCCCGCGGCGGCGGGCCGGGTCGCGATAACGACCTGGCCTCGGTCCGGCTGATTCCCTCGGCACCTGGCACAATGGGGGAGGCGCCATCGGCGTGCACGGCGCATTCGGCGCGACGCGGAATGCGGAGCAGGAAGGTGATGAGGATGGCTACGGAGAACATCTATCGCCATGAGACGGTCACCGACACCGGCACGGTGAAGGTCGTCGAGATGGAGGCCGCGCGCCGCCCCGACGTGCTCTTCCGCGTCCGTCGCGAAGAGGGCCACGAGATCAGCGCCTGGTGGATGATCGGCGCGTTCGTGCTCTTCTCCGCGACCGTCGTCTTCCTGCTCAGCGGGGTTCCGGGGAGCGCCTGACCTCCTCCCGGGCTTCGTCCTGCCCGGCCAGTCGCGCACGCAGCTCGCCGAGGTCCGCCTGCATCGCGTCCGCGGTGGCAGACGACGCGGGATCCTCCACCGTCGGGGGTGAGGTCAGCTCCTCTGCGGTGAACCGCCGGGTCGCGCCGGTGACCGGCGAGGGTGCGGCCAGCGCGTCGGCATCGACACCGGGGAACCGCCGGGCGGTCACGAGGACCCGCCCTTCCAGCGACCCCGCGAAGCGGTTGTAACTCTCGACCGTGCGCTCCAGCGCCCGGCGCAGGTCGTCCGCATGGCCGGCGAGCACGCCGAGCCGGTCGTACAGCTGGGTGCCGAGCTCGAGCAGCACGGCGGCCTCGGCCGACAGCTCCTGCTGCTTCCACGTGTAGGCGACGGTCTTCAGCACGGCCCAGAGATTCACCGGGGTCGCCAGGGCCACGCGCTTGCCGAAGGCGTAGTCGAGCAGGGCCGGATCCTCGTCGAGGGCGGCGGACAGCAGCGACTCGCTGGGCAGGAAGCAGATGACGAACTCGGGGCTCACCTCGAGTCCCGACCAGTACGCCTTCTTGGCGAGTGCGTCCACGTGCGCGCGCACCGCCTTGACATGCTGCTGCATCAGGATCCGGCGCTGCGGATCCTCGGAGCCGAGCGCGCCGGCCGCGAGGAACGCGTCGAGCGGAGCCTTCGCATCGACGGCGATCGAGGCGCCGCCGGCGAGGCGGATCACCATGTCGGGGCGCCCCTGGCCGGCATCGGAGCGGATGGTCGTCTGCAGGTCGAAGTCGACGTGCCGGGTGAGGCCGGCGGCCTCCACGACGCGGCGCAGCTGGGTCTCGCCCCAGACCCCGCGTGCCGAGGTGGAGCGCAGTGCACCGGCCAGGGACTCGGTCGTCGACCGCAGCGCCTCGCCGCTCTCCTCGGTGCGGCGCAGCTGCTCGCTGAGCTGACCGAACTGGGCGTGGCGCTCGCGCTCCAGCACGGTCACCGTCTGCTGCATGCGGTGCAGGCTCTCACGCACCGGGGCGAGGGCGGTGAGCACCGCGCTCTCCTGCCGGGCGCGCTCGGCCGCGTCGTGCTGCTGAAGGCGAGCGTGCTCGACGGCGTCGCGGTAGAGGTCGTGCTGCCGGTCGCGGTCTTCGCGGACCACCGAGAGCTCGGCATCGGCGCGGGCGAGGTCGGCGGCGCCGCGGCTGCGGCCGAGGAACCAGCCGACGGCCAGGCCGGCGACCGCGGTGAGAGCGGCGATGAGCAGTGCGAGCGCGTCCATGTGTCCATGATGGGCGCGGCCACCGACATCGCCGGGGACGCGCGGTCGCGTGTCAGGCCGCGGCGCGCACCTTCGCCGGGGTAGCCGGGGCGAGAGGGTCTCCGAGGCGGACGCCGATCGTCTCGGCCAGCTGCTGCACGGTGGCGGATCCGGTGCGCTGTGCCGCATCGATCACGATCTGCGCGCACGCGCGGGCGTCGGCGAGCGCGTCGTGATGCGGGAAGGTGCCGAACCCGGCGGCCTCGGCCGCGACCGGGAGCTTGTAGGAGTCGAGGTCGTAGACCTTGCGGGCCACGGCGAGGCTGCACAGCGAACGGTAGGGCGGGCAGTCGTCGCCGGTCGCCTCGCACGCACGTCGGATGACGTTGAGGTCGAACCCGGCGTTGTGCGCGACCAGCACGTCCGCGCCGGCGAACGCGCAGAGCCGATCGAGCTGCTCGCTCCATCCCGGGGCGCCCTGCACCTCGTGCGCGCGGATGCCGTGGATCCGGACGTTCCATTCCTGGAACTCGTCATGCCCGGCGGGCGGGCGGATCAGCCAGCCGGTCTGGGCGACGACGATGCCATCGCGCACGCGCACCAGGCCGACGGAGCAGGCGGAGGCGGGGGAGGAGTTCGCCGTCTCGAAGTCGATCGCGGTGAAGTCCAGGGCCACGGATCCACCTTCCGTCGACCATGTGCGCCGACGGGGCAGGCGCGCCGCGGAGGGCGTGATCGGCGGGCGTAGTCTCGGGGGCATGGTCGAACGTGCGACGAGTTTCGGATCCGAGACGGGCAGCTATGAGAAGGGGCGGCCGGAGTACCGGTCGGACGCGGTCGCCTGGCTGCTGGGGCCGCTGGGAGACGGCGACAGGGCGGTGGTCGACATCGGCGCGGGGACCGGCAAGCTCACCCGCGCCGTGCGGGGCCTCGGGGGCACGGGCGTGACGGCCGTGGATCCGGATCCGCAGATGCTCGAGGCCCTGCGCGAGAAGACCCCCGGCGTCGAGGCTGTCACCGGCACGGCGGAAGCGCTGCCGCTGCCGGACGCGAGTGCCGACGCCGCGACCCTCGGGCAGGCCTGGCACTGGGTGGACCCCGTCGCCGCCTCCGCGGAGATCGGCCGCGTCGTGCGCCCCGGTGGCGTGCTCGGGCTCATCTGGAACGTGCGGGACGGCCGCACCGAGTGGGTGCGCCGGTTGACCGCGATCATGGGCGGCAGCGCGGCGGAGCAGATGATCGGCGAGAACACCGTGCGGGTCGCGGCGCCCTTCGGAGCGCTGGAGGAGCGGCGCTGGGAGTGGTCGCGCGAGATGACGCGCGCCGAGCTGCATGCGATGGCGAGCTCCCGCAGTGTCATCATCACGTCGTCGCCGGAGGAGAAGGCACGGATCGCGCAGGCGATGGACGAGCTCTTCGACGAGCTCGGCCTCGTCGAGGGCGGAACGCTGTCGATGCCGTACGTGACCGCGGCCTACCGCGCGATCCGCGGATCGTGAGCGGGCGCCGGCCCCGGTAGACTCGTACCCCGTGGCTCTCACCATCGGAATCGTAGGACTGCCCAACGTCGGCAAGTCCACCCTCTTCAACGCCCTCACCAAGAACGACGTGCTCGCGGCGAACTACCCGTTCGCGACGATCGAGCCGAACGTCGGTGTGGTGAACCTGCCCGATGCGCGGCTGAACGCGCTCGCCGAGATCTTCGGCAGCGAGCGGATCCTGCCCGCGACCGTGTCGTTCGTCGACATCGCCGGCATCGTGCGCGGCGCGAGCGAGGGGGAGGGACTGGGCAACCAGTTCCTCGCGAACATCCGCGAGGCCGACGCGATCGCCCAGGTCGTCCGCGGCTTCGCCGACGACGACGTCGTGCACGTCGACGGGGCGATCGACCCCAAGAACGACCTCGAGACGATCAACGCCGAGCTCATGCTCGCCGACCTCCAGTCGCTCGAGAAGGCGATCGTGCGCATCGAGAAGGAGGTGCGCGGCCGCAAGACCGACGCCTCGGTGCTCGAGGCGGCGAAGGCCGCGAAGGACGCGCTCGAGCGGGGCCAGCTGCTCTCCACGAGCGGCATCGACCTGACGCCGATCAAGGAGCTCGGTCTGCTGACCTCGAAGCCCGTGATCTTCGTCTTCAACGTCGACGAAGCCGTGCTGACGGACGACGCCCGCAAGGCCGAGCTCGCCGCCCTCGTCGCGCCCGCCCAGGCGATCTTCCTCGACGCGAAGATCGAGTCGGAGCTCATCGACCTGGATCCGGAGGACGCCGCAGAGCTCCTCGCCTCCACCGGTCAGGACGAGTCGGGCCTCGACCAGCTCGCCCGCATCGGGTTCGACACCCTCGGCCTGCAGACCTACCTCACCGCCGGCCCGAAGGAAGCCCGCGCCTGGACGATCCACAAGGGCGACAAGGCCCCGCAGGCCGCCGGCGTGATCCACACCGACTTCGAGAAGGGCTTCATCAAGGCCGAGGTCATCTCGTTCCAGGATCTGGTGGACACCGGATCCGTCGTCGAGGCCCGCTCGAAGGGCAAGGCGCGCCTGGAGGGCAAGGACTACGTCATGCAGGACGGCGACGTTGTGGAGTTCCGCTTCAACGTCTGAATCTGAACTGTGAGCTGGCGTGGTACTAGCGCCTGCGCGGTGGCGTGTTTCGCATCGGACGTCTGAGGCAATGCTCGGATGAGGGCAGCTCACACCTCCGACGGCGTCGTCGTCCTGTCGATGTCTGTGGCGGAGGCCATTGTGCTGCACGAACTCATCGCCCTGTCCGAGTTCGCTGAGGACCTCGAGGTCATCGAGCTGCCCGAGCCAGTGGCGCAAGATCTCGAGGTCCAGCAGGCTGTATCCGTCGAGTAGGCGACAGCGTGCAACTTTCCGTTGAGGGTGGGGGAGATGGCGTCTGCTCCGTGGCTCCAGTCAAGAGATCGCCTAGCGGAACGCGCCTTCGGGCCTACCGAGGATCCAGGGTTGAAAGTCTCCGACGGGGTCTTTGGGCTCGATGGGTTCGCGCCCACTTCGCGCGGAGGATTCTGACGCGCTGGGGTTGTTCTGTGATGGAACTCGGTGAAGTTCCCTCTTCCATGACGTAGCGCGGGTGCTACACTCGTCGCATGAGTGTGGGCGATTCGCACATCGAGAGCCTCTCCCAGCGTGAGCTGCGCAACGAGTCCGGGCGTGTTCTGCGTCTTGTCGGCGAGGGTCAGTCGTTCGTTCTGACCAACCGAGGCGTCGCCGTCGGTCGTATCGTCCCGCTCGACGCGCCCGCCGCCACGCTGCCGATCGTTCGGGCTGCGAAGCGCGTCGGAGGCTGGGCCGCGCTGAGCCCTCAGCCCGTCGAGAGTGATCGACTCTTGTCGCGCATCGTCGACGAGCTTCGCGAGGACCGGGTGTGAGCAGCGCTCCACTCGTCTACGTCGATACCTCCGCATTCGGAGCGCTTCTCATCTCCCAGGTCGAGACCGAGGCGCTGGTGGAGTGGCTCGACGGTGCGGACGTCAGCCTCGTCTCGAGCGATCTGCTCGAGACGGAGCTGCGTCGGATGGCCGTGCGCGAGGGACGGGACCAGGCGAAGGTCAGTGCGATCCTCGAGGGCGTTTCTCTTGCGGCGCTCGATCGTGCCGTGTACCGCTCGGCGGGGTTCTTGCCGATGCCCTATTTGCGCACTCTCGACGCACTCCATTTGGAGGCGGCGATCCGCCTGGACGTCGATGCCGTCCTCACGTACGACCATCGGCTTGCTGAAGCGGCGCGGGCCGCTGGCCTCGATGTCGTTGCTCCTGGTCGCGGATGAGTGGGTTGACGGATCTGTTTTCGTTGGACGGGTGCGGTGCCGAGGAAATATTGCTTGACACGGCTCCGACCGGGGTCCGACTCGCGCCCTGCCCGCCGTTCGTTCGCGGGCGCGAAGTCAGCTCGGAAGCGATCGTGCACTGGTCATTCGTCGGCTACGAGTTCAAGCGCTCCGTGATGCCCGTTCAGCAAGCGGTGATGGCTCGTGCCCTCGCATGACGTTCTGCGAACCGGGGAACGTGGTTGCGTTCAGATACAGATCAGTCTGCAGAGCCATTTCGGCAGACCGGAAAGGGAGCCAGAATGGCCCATGTCGTCTCAGTGAACGTCGGCGCGGAGCGACCGAACGCCGCCAAGGACACCCCTACCGGCATCCATAAGCGGCCGGTGGAGATTATCGAGCTGCGACGACCCGGCTCGAAGCACGGGGGACTCGGCAGCGGCGTCGTGGGTGACTTCATCGGCGACCGGCAGCACCACGGCGGCGACTATCAAGCCGTGTACGCGGTCTCCCGTGAGGAGCTGGACTGGTGGGGCAAGGAGCTCGGTCGTCATCTGGATGACGGCATGTTCGGGGAGAACCTCACCACGACCGGTATCGATATCGACCACGCGCTCATCGGCGAGCGCTGGCAGGTGGGGGACGCCGTGGTGCTCCGGGTCGAGGGACCCCGGATCCCGTGCGGCACGTTCCGCATGCACATGGGGGAGGCGGGCTGGCTCAAGCGGTTCGTCGATCATGGCCTGTCAGGTGCCTATCTGTCCGTCGAGCGGCCGGGATTCGTCCGGCCAGGCGAAACGATCACGGTGCTCTCCCGCCCAGACCACGCGATCGATGTGCCGACGGTCTTCCGAGCGTTCTACGACGACGTCGAAGCTATGCGGGAGGTCATCGAGGCAGGCGTGCTCTCGGATTCCGAGGAGACCGCAGCGCTGGAAGCCCGTCTTGAGCGATTGAATCGCAGACGCTGAGGAGTGGCGAGACTCAAGTCGTGGAGGTCGCTCCATCTCGCGAGAGTCTGGTCATCTGTCTCGTGCCGTCGAATGACGCGCGATTGCAGTTCGAGCCGGTAGGCGCGATGCCGGTGATGTGGAACGATTCCGAGCTGCTCCGTTCCGAGCCTGGCCCCTGAAGCCAGGGTTCGAGTCCGGGTCAGCGTCCCTGGCGCTTCTTGTAGGGCTTGGGCTGGCCCTTCACGGCGGGAGTCCGTCCCTTTCCCTTGGATGCCTTCGCCTTGCCGCCGGACGGCGCGTCCGACTTCTGCGGAGGCGGCGGGGCCGCGGCGATCCTGTCCCGCGCCTCGGGGAGCAGGAGAAGGCCGGCACTGGTCAGACGGGTGGAGCCGCCGCGGGTGACGAGCGGGTGCCCGACCTCCTCCTCGAGCTTCTCGATGGACGAGTACAGCGCGGCGAGCGGGATGCCGAGGCGGGCTGCCGCGCGCGGGAAGTGCAGCTCCTCGGCGACGGCGACGAATCCCCTCAGGTGGATGATCTTCATGGAAATCCGTCCTCTCGCGCGCGGATCGCGGCGTCGTCCAGCGTACGGGGCTTCGTCGCACGGTGCGCTGCACCCTGATTCACCGGGAGGGGTGTCGTCGCGTGAACCGGCGCACTACGGTGGGGCCGTGGAAGCGCGCGGGAGCAAGACCACGGTGCACTACGTCGAGCACGGCACGGGGCTCCCCGCGCTGATCCTGCACGGCGCCGGCGTCGACCATCGCGAGTCCGAGGCCTGCTTCGAGCCGGCGTTCTCCGGGATCCGCGGAGTCCGGAGGATCTATCCCGATCTGCCGGGCATGGGCCGCACGCCGGCGCCGGACGATCTTCGCAGCGCAGAGGACGTCGTGGCCGTGCTCGTCGAGTTCGCGGATCAGGTGAGCGACGGCGAGCCCTGGCTCCTCGTGGCCCACTCGGCGGGTGCGCATTTCGCGCGGGCGATCGCGGCGCGGCAACCCGAGCGGACGGCGGGCCTCGCCCTGGTCTGCCCGCTGCTTCCGGACACCCGGGAGGTACCGGAGCATCGCGTGATCGACGGATCCGGCGATCTCGGCGATGACGAGTTCCGGGGGTACTTCGTCGTGCAGACGCCGCAGATGCTGGAGAGGTACGAGCGGTTCGTGGTGCCCGGTATGGCCCTCGCCGATGAGGGCGCGATGGAGCGGATCGCCGAGCAGTGGGAGCTCGCGCCGGGGGAGGGCCCGCCGTTCGCCGGGCCGACGCTCGTCGTGGCGGGCCGGCTCGATTCGACGGTCGGATATGCCGCCGCGCTCGATCTTGCGGACCGCTACCCGCGCGCGACGGCCGCGGTCCTGGACGACGCCGGGCATGCGCTGCCGCACGAGCGGCCCGAGCTGCTCCGCGCGCTGATCCACGACTGGGTGGACCGGGTTCTGCGCTGAGCGTCCCCGCGCAGCGCGAGGCTCGTAGGATGACGGTGTCGTCCAGAGGAGGCACGGCCATGTCCGATAGCGATGAGCAGCCCACGGCACCGCATGTCCCGGCACCCGGTGAGCCGACGATCCCCGAACTCGAGGTCGACGAGAACATCGCACCTCGACCCGAGGAGGAGATCGCGGATCTGCTCCGCGCCGAACCGGATGAGGACGATCAGGTCAGCTGACCCGGCGCACCTCCTGGGGCCAGCCGCAGGCTTCGGCGATCCTGCCCGCCCAGTGCTTCGCGGCGGCGTCGTCGGCGACGTCGATGATCGTGAGGCCGCCGATGCGCTGCTCGGTCGGGGCGAAGGGTCCCGCGTCGATCACCGTCGTTCCGCTCGTCGCGTCGGCGGTGAACGCCGCAGCATCGTCCTCGTGCACGCCTCCGGCGAAGATGAGGGCCCCGGCGTCCCTGATGTCCGACACGACGGCATTGGCGAGCGGCCCGCGTTCCGCGAACCACTCGGGGCTGTGATCGCCCACCCACTGCTGGTTGAAGTAGATGATGTACTGGGTCATCGCCGCTCCTCGCGTCGCCCGTGCGGTCACGGGCCCTCTCGGGATCGTACGCCGCGGGATTCCGGGCTCTCGAGCCCGGAACGAGGATCCGGATCGGCTCTCCTGTCCCGACGCCGGCCCAGCGGAGGCCGCGGCGGGACTCGGTACGATGGCTCGGTGACTACCGAGAACAACAGCATCTTCGAACCCGATGGCCGCGCGATCCCCTACGTCGACGAGATGTCGGAGGGCGACGGGCCCGTTCTGGTGCTGATCCCGGGTCGTGGCCTGGAGGGAGGCGCGCTCGGCTCGGTCGCGCACATCCTCGCCGGCGAGGGGATCCGCGTGCTGCGGATCGGCAACCGTGCCGCCGACGATGCGACGCTCGACGAGCGCGTCCAGGACGCGAGCGACGTCATGGACCACGTCGGCATCGGCGCCACCTGGATCGGCGGCCACGGAGTCGGCGGAACCGTCGCCCGCGCACTGTCCGCGAAGCGCACCGACCGTGCTCTGGGCGTGCTGCTGCTCGGGGTCGAGGACGTCGACGTGCCGATCGCGCCCTCCGTGCCGATCCTCATCATCCAGGGGTCCGCGGACGACGTCATGCCCCCGGCGAACGGCGAGAAGCTGCGGGACTCCGCGAAGGAGCGCGCGAGCGTCGTCACGATCGAGGGCGGCGGCCATCTGTTCCCGGTGAGCGACCCTGTCGACACGGCCTTCGCCATCGAGGACTACCTGGCCTGGGACTGATGATCGGGGTCGTTGCGGACTCGCCGGAACGCACCGTCCTGCTCGTGATCGACATGCAGAAAGGCGTCATGCCCGGCTGCTTCGACGAGCGCGGAGTGCTCGAGCGGACCGACGCCCTCGTGCGCCGGGCGCGCAGCGAAGGGGTTCCGGTGGTGTGGGTGCACCACGATCCGGTCGGTGTGGGCACGCCCGACTGGGAGCTCGCTTCGCCGCTCGCGCGTGCCGAGGGGGAGCCGCTCGTGCGCAAGAGTTACCGCGATGCCTTCGCCGACACCGATCTGCAGGAGGTGCTCGATACCTTCGGCGCGACCCGCCTGGTGGTCGCCGGCGCGCAGTCGGACTTCTGCGTGCGCACCACCACGCAGCGGGCGGCCGCCGAGGGCTACGACGTCACGCTGGTGCGCGATGCGCACACGACGGTCGACGCGACGGTGGACGGCGTCCCGATCACGGGCGAGCAGATCGTGGCCCACACCAACATGTACTTCTCCGGCCTCCGCTACCCGGGGCAGGAGTTCGCCGTCGCCCCGCACGACGAGGTCGCGCTGGCCTGAGCGCCACGACAGGCGGATGTCCGACCCCGGTGCGAGGATGGGGCGCATGCCCGAGTCTCCGGAGGTGCAGGCGCTGGTCGAGTTCCTCGACGAGCGGATCCGCGGTCGCGTCATCGCCGCGGTCGAGATCGATGAGTTCCGCGTGGTCAAGACGCGCGACCGGCCGCCGGGGTCGCTCGTCGGCGCGCGCATCGATGGTCTGACCCGATTCGGCAAGCACGTCGGTTTCGACACCCCGGAGGGCTGGCTGATGCTCGGCTTCGGGCGCAACGGATGGATCCGCTGGCTGGACGCGGGGGAGAGGTCCGGCGATGAGCTCGTGCCGGAGGTCGCGCGGATCGTGCTCGACGACGGTGCGGCGATGCAGATCGTGGACACCGGCGACTTCCTCGCGGTCACGCTCTCCGTCGTCGACGGCCCGCAGGACGTGGCAGGAATCGCTGCGCTGGGACCGGATCCGCTGAGTCCCGACTTCGCCCGCGACGCGTTCGAGCGCGCCCTGGGCAGCAGGCGCAAGCAGATCAAGGCACTGCTGCAGGAGCAGACGTCGCTCGCGGGAATCGGCAACGCCTATTCCGACGAGATCCTGCATCGCGCGCGGATCGCCCCCGCGGTGCACGCCGCGCTGCTCGACGGCGACGAGCGGGATCGACTGTTCGCTGCCACGACCACGGTGCTGCGCGCCGCCGTCGCGGACCGACGCGGTCTGGCGCCCGAACAGCTCAAGCCGGCCAAGGTCGCCGCGATGGCCGTGCACGGCCGCGGCGGCGAGGCCTGCCCGGTGTGCGGCACGACCATCGTCGACCGGGTGTTCTCCGGCGCCTCCGCGCAGCTGTGCCCGCACTGCCAGCCCGAGCGCTCCCCGGCATGAGGCGGCATGCGGGTTAGCATTCCGAGGTGAGCCCGCTTCCCCTGCGCCATCGCTGGCGTGTGCGCACCGCCGTCGCGATCCTGGCCGGAACCGCAGTCGGTTTCGCCGTCACGCCCTCCCTGGGGCTGGCGGCAGGACTCCTCGCGGCCTGGGGCACGCTGGCGCTCGTCAGCACCGTGTGGATCCTGCTCGTGGTGTGGCCGATGGACGCCGAGCAGACGCGCTCGCACGCCACCGAGGAGGACCCCGGTCGCCGCATCGCCCGGATCGTGGCCGTGATCGGGAGCTTCGTCAGCATCGCGGCCGTGCTTGTCGTCGTGCTGCAGGCCCGGCATGCGCACGGCTGGGTGCAGTTCGCCCTCGCCGGGAGTGCCGTGCTCAGCGTCGCCGCCTCGTGGGGGCTGATCCAGGCCGACTACATGCTGCGCTACGCGAAGCTCTACTACGACGGATCCGCCGGCATCCTCTTCAACCAGGACGAGGATCCCGAGTACACCGACTTCGCCTACTTCTCGGTCGGCCTCGGCATGACCTACCAGGTCGCCGACACCAACGTCACGCGCAACGCGATCCGGCGGATCGTGATCGCTCAGACGACGATCGCCTACGTGTTCGGCGCGCTCATCCTCGGCACGATCATCAATCTCGTCACCGGGCTGGGATGACCGCCGCCAGCTCCTCGCGCAGTCGCGGCTCGGTGCGGCGCTCGGGGCGCACTCCCGCCTTGTCGGCGTAGAAGGCACGGATCCGATCCATGTCCGCGGCGACGTCGCCGGTGAGATCGAGGGTCGGTCCGAGGCCCGTGGTCATGGTGGTGCGATCGACATATCCCAGGGTCACCGGCATCCCCGCCTCGCGGGCGATGCGATAGAAGCCGCTCTTCCAGTGGTCGTTGCCGCCGCGGGTGCCGTCGGGCGTCACCACCAGCCCGAACACCGCGCCGGTGCGGATCTGCGCGACGACCTCGCCGACGACGCGCGCCGGATCCGAGCGATCGACCGGGATGCCGCCGAGCCGGCGCATGATCGGGCCCCGCCAGCCGGTGAACAGGCTCTTCTTGCCCAGCCAGTGCACGTCGATCCCCAGCCGCCACGCGATGCCGAGCATGAGCACGAAGTCCCAGTTCGAGGTGTGGGGTGCGCCGATGAGCACGGTCGGGCGCGTCGGCGCCGGCTCGCTGCGGAGCGACCAGCGACTGCAGGTCCAGAACACGCGTGCGGCGAGGCGTTTGAACATCCGTCCACCGTAGGGCCCGGCATATTCCGTGTTGCGCATGAAGAAGGCCCGGGCGGACGTCAAGGACGTCCGCCCGGGCCCGGCCGCGGGGCGGTCAGACGGCCTGCGGCAGCAGCGAGAACGACACCGCGCCCTCGTCCGTGACGTTCGCGTCGAGGACCTTGCCGTCCAGGACGACGGCGGCCTCCCCTTCCAGGAAGACGGGAGCACCGGGCAGATCCAGGATCTGGTCATCCGGCTCGGGCGCGACGACGACATCGGCGGCCAGGCGATGCTGGTCCGCCTGCCCTGCGGCATCGGCGGTGTGGATGCGCAGTCCCGCGCCCTCCGCGTCGGTGCGACGACGGACGAGCGTGGTGACGAGCGCGGTGGCGCTGTCGGTCAAGGTGAGCATGAGGCACTCCTTCCGGTTGCGGACACGTCGCGGTCACGACATGTCCGGGCCACGATTCCTCGTACAGGCCGGTCCCTCAACCGCGCTGCGGCGTTTCGGGCCGATTCGGAGGATCTTCCCACCGAAGGATCGGCGGGCGATCTCCGCGGTCAGAGGGCGGCGGCGCGCAGCGCGGCGGCCGTCTCGGGAGTCAGTCCCGGCACGTCCTCCGTCGGCACGGCGAGCGCGAGCAGCGCACGGCTGAAGTAGTTGCGCGCCGCGGCGGCCAGCGTGATGTCCACGATCTGGCGGTCGTCGAAGCCGGCATCGCGGAGTGCTCCGGTGTCGGCGTCCGTCATCGATCGCGGATCCGACGACAGGCGCTCGGCGTAACGGACGACAGCGCGCTCGGCCGGGGTGAATCCGCTGTCGTCCCGGTGTGCGAAAGCGGCGAGGGCCTCGTCGTCGAGGACCTCTGCCCGGAGGGACTTGCGTCCGTGGGCGAGAAGGCAGTGCGGGGACCCGATCGCCCTCGCCGCGCCCAGGGTCGCCGCCTCGTAGACCCGGATGCCGATCGACGGCACGATCGCCGCGATGAGGGCCATGAACGCGGCGTGCGCCTCGGGGTTCACCGCCATGGCTCTCGTGTAGGCGAAGACGAATCCGTCCGAGGAGAGGTCGTCGGCGTACATCTCGGCGACATGTCCTTCGGCGGTCTCCGCGGGGGGAGTGCTGATGATCATGGGAAGCTCCTTCGCGTCCGCGCCGGCGCGCCTCCTGAGCGGGAGGACCCCAGTGCCAGCGCCCGAGCGAAGACTACGCCTGGCGCGCGGCGGACGGTATGGGTGGGCATCCGCCACCGCGCTTCGCCGTGCCGGATCCCGAGAACGGCGCCGTCCGATCCGGACGGGCGTAGCATCGAGGGATGACCACGGCAACTGGCCCCCAATCGCAGGCCCCCGCGGACGCCGAGCGTCCGATGCCGGCGGCCGCGCCGGGGCTCACCCTGCTTGCGGGCGACGAAGCGACGGACGCCGGACTCTGCATCGGCGGCTTCTGCCGTCTCCCGGGCGCGACGGACTGACCTCCCACATTCGAGTCGTCCCCCTGAGCACGACCTATGGGCCGTGCTCAGGGGGACGACGCGGTCATACGGCGCGTGGAACGCCGAGGAGGCGCAGGTCGCGAGCGATGCGGTCCGGTGAGTCCCGAAGCTCGCGCGATGTGCACCGGATCTGAATGCGATCCGGCGCGGCGAGCGCACGCTGGCGCGCCAGATCCGCCTCCCAGTGCGCGACCTCCATGTGGAACGCGCCGTCGACCTCGAGCATGAGGGTCTTGCCGTCGGGAAGCGACCACTCGCAGTCGGTGTAGCGGGCCCGTCCGTCTGTGCCACGGCGCATGGTCTGGCGCCGAGGCGTGGCCAGCCCGAAGGCACGGCAGAGATGGAGCACATCGAGCTCGGCGACTGACTGGGCCCCGTCCGCGATCTCGCTCAGCGTCTCGCGGAACATCCGCGCCCATCGCAGCGGTCGCATCCGGGGGATCCAGGCAGCCAGTCGTGCCGGAGTGGTCAGGCCCTGCTGAACCGCTGCCGCAACGACGCCCTCGGCGGTGCGCGGGGAGTGCTGGTACGCCGCGAAGTGAAGTATCGCGGGCTCCAACCGGCATGTCGGAAGCTCGCGAGCAGGATCGCGCATCGCGGCCAGTGATCGCCGGGTCTCGACGAACCGGATCCCGGCGAGGGGTTGCCTCAGATCGCTGCCCTGGGGAACCAGCACCGTGATCTCCTCACGGTGCCAGCTGCGCAGGCCGGACACTTCGGCGGCGCTGAGGTCGCCGATGATCGCTGGAGCGCCGGCATGGAGAACGCCGAGTCGCATCCGTTGCGCACGGGTGAGGCCACCGGTGGTGGTGCCGATGACGGTAGCCGAGCGGGCGACCCAGCGCTCGGTCGCGATTCGATGTCGCACCGCGTCGTTGTCGATCCCATGAGCGCGGAGCTGCGCGCGCGTGATCAGACCGTCCTGCGCTCCCGCGAGCTCTCGCCATCCCATGCCTGGAAACAGTGCCGCAGCACGGCGGATCATGCGTCGAGTTCTCCACAGAACGCGAGTCGTCCCCCTGAGCACGACCTATGGACCGTGCTCAGGGGGACGACTCGAATGTGGCGGAGGCCCAGGTCAGTGCATCGCCGGAGCGGTGCCCTCCTCGTGCGGTTGGTCCTCCGGCTTGCGGATCACGAAGGCGCCGACGATCGTCAGCGTCGCGATGACCGCCGCGATCACGAACGTCGTGCGGGAGCCGGCGGCGACGGCGGCCGGCTGCTCGGTGCCGCCGTTCGCGTTCACGATCACCGTGAAGACCGCCATCATCACCGCGATGCCGGCGGCGCCCGCGACCTGCTGGATCGTCGAGATCACCGCGCTGCCGTAGGAGTAGAACCTCGGCTTCAGCGAGGCGAGCGACGCGGTGAACAGCGGCGTGAAGGACAGTGCGAGCCCCATGGACAGCAGCGTCTGCGCGACGATGAGCACCCACACCGGCGTGCTGGTGCTCAGCGTCGTGAACAGCCACAGCATGCTCGCGGCGAGGATCGAGCCGGGGATCAGCAGGATCCTCGTGCCGCGGGCGTCGTAGATCCGGCCGATCACCGGTCCCAGCAGGCCCATCGCGAGCGCCCCGGGCAGCACCACGAGGCCGGCCTCGGTGGTGCCCAGCGAGAGGCCCTTCTGCAGGAACAGCGGCAGCACGGTGATCGCGCCGAAGAACGCGATCGAGAGCAGGAACATCTGCACCATGGAGAGCGAGAAGTCGCGCGACGCGAAGACGCGCAGATCTAGCAGGGCATCGTCCTTGCGCTGCAGCACGACCTGACGCCAGAGGAAGAGCGCCAGTCCGATCGCGCCCACGATCAGCGCGATCGCCATCGGCAGCGGCGAGCCCTCGCCGCCGGAGAGCTCGCCGATCTGGCTGAGCCCGAACACGAGGCCGCCGAAGCCGAACGCGCTGAGCACGATGGACAGCGCGTCCAGCGGCGCGTGCGTCTGTTCGCCCACGTTCGTGAGCCAGCGCCAGCCGATGAACATCGCGACCAGCGCGATCGGCAGCACCACCACGAAGATCGAGCGCCAGCTGAAGTGATCGAGCAGGAAGCCGGCGAGCGTCGGGCCGATCGCCGGGGCCAGCGAGATCACGATGCTGACGCGGCCCATCATGCGGCCGCGCGACGACGGCGGCACCAGGTTCATCACGGTCGTCATGAGCAGCGGCATCATGATGGCCGTGCCCGACGCCTGCACGATGCGGCCAGCGAGCAGCATCGGGAATCCGATCGCGAGCGCGGCGAGGAGCGTTCCCGCCGAGAACAGCGCAAGCGCGGTCAGGAACATCTGCCGCGTGGTGAAGCGCTGCAGCAGGAAGCCGGTCGTCGGGATGACGACCGCCATCGTGAGCATGAAGGCGCTGGTGACCCACTGGGCCGCCAGCGGCGTGATGCCGAGATCGTCGATGAGATGCGGGATCGCCATGTTCATCGTCGTCTCGTTCAGGATCGCGACGAATGCGGCGGCGAGCAGGACCCAGATCACGCCCATGTCGCGGCGCGGGATCAGACCCCCGTCGGAGACGGCGGGGGTGGATCCGGTATCGATGGCAGACATGTGTGTTCCTCCGGCTCGGCGGGGGCGAAAGATGAGGGATGGGCCGGCGGAGCGACCAGCGACTATCAGCGTAACCACAGGGTCGGACATTCCATTCCCCCGAAGCGGGGCATCGCCGCTGGACCGCGCCCGCGACGTTGCGCCCTGAGCGGACGAGGCCGCCGGGCGAAGCCCGAGCAGAGCTCCTGGTCATACGCTTGCGGGGTGCCGAAGTTGCAGGCGACCCGCGGCAGGCAGGGGTGAGCGGATGAGCATGATGGCCAGGATGGGCGGCGCGCGCGGCGGCCGGCCCGTGGACGAGGCGGCTCAGCGCAGGCAGAACGCCGAGGCGCCCCGGATCCCGAACCTCGGTCGCCGCGTGGTGACGCTGTTCCGGCCCTACCGGAACCGGATCCTCACGACGGTCCTGCTCGTCGTCCTCGGCGCCGCGCTCGGCGTCATCCCGCCCCTGCTCGTGCAGCGCGTCTTCGACGACGCGCTGTTCCCCCAGGACGGTTCCGGTCCGCAGCTCGGGCTGCTGGTCACCCTGGTCGTGTCGATGATCGGCCTGTACCTGCTCTCGTCCGGGCTCGGCGTCGTGCAGACCTGGCTCACCTCGACCGTCGGCAACAGCGTGACGGGCGACCTGCGGGTGCGCCTCTTCGAGCATCTGCAGGCGATGGAGCTGGGCTTCTTCACCCGTACCAAGACCGGGGTCATCCAATCGCGGCTGCAGAACGACGTCGGCGGGGTCTCCGGCGTCCTCACCAGCACGGTGACGAGCATCCTCGGCAACACCGTGACGGTGATCGCCTCGCTCGTCGCCATGATCCTCCTGGACTGGCGGCTCACCATCATCGCGGTCTGCGTCATGCCGATCCTCGTGCTCGTGCAGCGCCGCGTGGGCCAGGTGCGGGCGCGGATCGCGGGCGAGACGCAGGAGTCGCTGTCCGAGCTCACCGCGATCACCCAGGAGACGCTGAGCGTCTCCGGGATCCTGCTGTCCAAGTCGTTCAACCGGCAGCGCTCCGAGTCGGCCCGGTACCAGGCGCAGAACCGCACGCAGATCCGTCTGCAGGTGCGTACGGCGATGAGCGGGCAGGGCTTCTTCGCCGTCGTCTCGGTGCTGATGTCGAGCGTCCCTGCGATCATCTACCTGGTCGCGGGCTTCCTCGTCGCCGGAGGCACCGGATCCATCAGCGCCGGCGCCATCGTCGCGTTCACCACCGTGCAGGCGCGGCTGCTCATGCCGCTGATCGGGCTCATGCGCGTGGCGCTGGACGTGCAGACCTCGCAGGCGCTGTTCGCGCGCATCTTCGAGTACCTCGACATGGTGCCGCAGATCACCGACGCCCCCGACGCCCTGCCGGCGACCGCCGCCCCGGGTCCGCGCGGACTGCTCGAGTTCCGTGACGTGCGCTTCCGCTATCCGGACGCATCGCCGACCGCGCGGGACACCCTGCAGGGGGTCTCGTTCACCGCGGAACCCGGGCAGCACGTCGCCTTCGTCGGACCCTCCGGGGCGGGCAAGACCACGATCCTGTATCTCGCGCCCCGGCTCTACGAGGCGAGCGGGGGCGCGGTGCTGTTCGACGGCGCCGACGTGCGCACGCTGACGCAGGAGTCGATCATCGACGAGATCGGCATCGTCTCGCAGGAGACGTATCTCTTCCACGCGACGATCCGCGAGAACCTGCTCTATGCGAAGCCGGACGCCACCGAAGACGAGCTGGTCGCGGCGTGCACGGCGGCCAACATCCATCACGTGATCGCCGGATTCGAGCAGGGCTACGACACCGTGGTCGGCGAGCGAGGGTACCGCCTGTCGGGCGGCGAGAAGCAGCGCATCGCGATCGCACGGGTGCTGCTGAAGGATCCGCCGGTGCTGCTGCTCGACGAGGCGACGTCGGCGCTGGACACGGTCTCGGAGCGCGTCGTGCAGGAGGCCCTCGACGAGGCGGCCCGTGGCCGCACCACCCTCACCATCGCCCACCGTCTGTCGACCGTGATCGGCGCCGATGTCATCCACGTCGTCGAGGAGGGGCGGATCGTCGAGTCCGGCACGCACGCGGAGCTGCTCGCCCACGGCGGCCTGTACGCGGATCTCGCCGCCCAGCAGGTGGCGGCGGCGAGGATCGACGACGACATCCGTTCGGCCTGAGCGCGGATCCGGGGACCGGCGACCGCCCCCGGACCCGACACTCAGTGCGCCGAAAGGCCGCCGTCGACGAAGAGCGAGTGCCCCGTGACGTACGCCGAGCCCGCGCCGGCGAGGAACACGGCCGCCCCCGCGAAATCGGAGGGAAGGCCGTTGCGCCCGATCATCGTCCGCGCCGCGAGGGCCGCGATCTGCACCGGATCCTCCTGCAGACGCGCGTTCAGCGGGGTCAGCACGAATCCGGGGACGAGGGTGTTGCTGGTCACTCCGGTGCCTCCCCACGCCTCGGCCTCGGAGCGCATGAGCGACTCGACCGCGCCCTTGGAGACGCCGTAGACGCCGCTGCCCACGAAGGCGCGATGGGCCTGCTGGGAGCTGATGTGGATGAGGCGTCCATAGCCCCGCTCGGCCATGCCGACGGCGTAGCGCTGGCCCAGCAGGAACGGGGCGAGGGAGTTCACGGTCATCGTGGCGTCCCAGTCGTCCTCAGTGATGTCGGCGAAGGCGGGACGGATGTTGATGCCGGCGGAGTTCACGAGGATGTCCGGCTCACCGAACGGCGCCGCCGCGGCCTCGGCGACCGTACGGATCCCCTCTCGGGTGCCGAGGTCGCCGACGACGCCGGCGGCGCGGCAGCCGAGGTCGGTGAGCTCGCGCACGGTCTCGTCGACGCGCTCGGCGCCGCGCGCGACGATCACGGTCGCCGCTCCCGCTCGCGCGAGGGCGGTCGCGATGCCGCGGCCGATGCCGGAGCTGCCCCCGGTGACCACGGCCGTGCGGCCGTCGAGGGAGAACAGTTCGGAGAGGTAGGCGTTCATGGTGGTCCTGTTTCTGACGGCGGCGCAGGGCGCGCGCGGTCGGGGACGGGCCGCGGCTACCAGCGCAGCGCGGCGACGAGGGAGGGATCGACGCGGGCGTCGGAGAACTCCGGGAGCGCCTCGAGCTCGTCGAGGAAGGCTCGGACCGCCGCGGGATAGGCGGGGTCGGGGTGGGTGCCGGCGATCTCCTGGAGCGGCGGCACGTCCATCGCGAGGATGAGACCGAGCCTAGCGGCCACCGCGGCATGGGCGCCCGCATCGTGCAGCACCGCGATTCCGCCGCGGAGGGCGGCGAGGTAGTCGCGCAGCACCGGCAGCCGGTCCTTGCCCTGGGTGATCGAGCTGCCGTCGGCGCGCAGGCGCCACCGGACGACGGCGTCGGGGATCACGTCGAAGGCCCGCGCCGACGTGTACATGCGCTGTGCGACGATCTGGTCCTCGTAGGCGACGCCCTCGGGGAACCGCAGGCCGTCCCAGAAACCGGTGCGGCTCACCTTCGACCACGCCACGATGTTCGCCGACGCGGCCGGGTGGTCGAAGATCGTCGTGCCCAGACGCTCCGGATCCGTCGCGGCCGCGACCCAGGGCTGGATCCGGCCCGGCGCGTAGCGCTCGCCGTCCCAGCGCGAGCGCACGTAGGCACCGGCCACGAAGTCGCTGCCGCTCGCGGCCAGCGTGCCGGTGAGGCGCTCGAGCGCCGACGGGGTCAGCTCGTCGTCGCCGTCGAGGAAGCCGACGTAGTCGGTGTCGACGAGGTCGAGCGCGGCGTTGCGGGCGCCGCCGAGCCCGCGGGGCTCGGTGTGGTGCAGCACTGCGAACCGCGGATCCGCCTCGGCCGCGGCGGCGAAGATCCGTCCGGTGTCGTCGGCGGATCCGTCGTCGACGAGCAGGGCCCGCCATGCGGTCAGCGTCTGCGCGCGCAACGAGTCCAGCGCGGCCGGAGCGAAGGCGGCGATGTCGCGCCCGGGCACGATCACGGTCACGAGCGGGGCAGGCACCCTGTCAGTCTAGGAGCGCGCCCGGTCGGTGGCGCCGGGCGGGTCTCGCGCCGTGCGCCGGCCGTCAGGAGCGCACGGCGGCCACGGCGTCGGCGACCAGTGCGGCCAGCCGCTCCGGTGCGTCGCCGGGGAGTCCGGTGCGGCCGAGCGTGAACCGCACCGAGGTCTGCGCGACGGCCGGTGCGACGCCGCAGGCGAGCAGCACGTGCGAGGGCTCGTCGCTGCCGGCCGCGCACGCGGATCCGCTCGAGGACACGACGCCGCGACGCTCCAGCTCCAGCAGCACGGCCTCGCCGGAGACCTCGCTGAAGGTGAAGCTCGCAGTGCCGGGCAGCCGCCGGACGGGATCCCCCGTGAGACGCGCCGACGGCACGGCGGCGAGGATGCCGGCGATGAGCCGTGCGGACTGCGCGCCGACCTGCGCCGACGCCGCGGAGCGCTCGGCCTCCGCGAGCTCCAGCGCCGTCGCCAGCGCGACGGCGCCGGCGACGTTCTCGGTGCCCGACCGGCGGCCGCGCTCCTGGCCGCCGCCGTGCACGAGCGGTTCGAGCGGCACGCGTCCGCGCACGGCCAGCGCGCCGATCCCCTTGGGAGCGCCGAGCTTGTGCCCGGCGATCGCGACGGCATCGGCCCCGAGGCCGACCAGGGGCAGCCAGCCTGCGGACTGGACGGCGTCCACGTGCACCGGGATCCGGCCCGAGCCCGTCGCCGCGGCCACGATGCCGGCGATGTCCTGGACGGTGCCGATCTCGTTGTTCGCGTGCCCGACGGCGATCAGCGCGGTGTCGGGGCGGATCGCGGCCGCGATGTCGGACGGATCCACCCGACCCGTGCCGTCGACGGGCACGAGGGTCGACTCGACGCCGTGGAACCGCTCGAGGTGGTGCACGGACTCCAGGATCGACTCGTGCTCGATCGGCGTCGTGATGACGTGACGACGGCCCGGGGAGAGCGCGGCGAGCACGATGCCCTTGACCGCGAGGTTGTTCGCCTCGGTGCCGCCGGCGGTGAACACGACGTCGCCGGTGCGCATGCCGAGCACGCGGGCGACGCGCGCGCGGGCGCCCTCCAGCCCCGCCGCCGCGGTCTCGCCCACCGTGTGGTGACTGGACGGGTTGCCGAACGCCCGGGTGAGGTACGGTGCCATCGCCTCGAGCACCTCGGCGCGCACGGGGGAGGTCGCCGCGTGATCCAGGTACAGCGGACCACTCATGTCAGTCGATCCGCACGTCGAGCCCGAGGTCCAGCGCCCGCGCGGAGTGGGTGAGCGCACCCACCGAGATGACGTCGACCCCGGTGCCGGCGATCGCGCGCACGGTGTCGAGGTTCACGCCGCCCGAGGCCTCCGCCGTCGCACGGCCGGCGATCAGTGCGACACCGGAACGGAGGTCGTCGAGGGAGAAGTTGTCCAGCAGCACGGTGTCCGCACCGCCCTCGAGCACGGCGGGGATCTGGTCCAGCCGGTCCACCTCGACCACGACGTGCGTCGTGTGCGGCAGTGTCGCGATGGCCTCGCGCAGCGCCGTCGCGAGATCCCGCCCCCCTCTGCGCAGCACGGCGAGATGGTTGTCCTTCGCCATCACCGCGTCGGAGAGTGAGAAGCGGTGGTTGCGCCCGCCGCCCGCCACGACGGCGTGCCGCTCGAAGGCGCGCAGACCCGGCGTGGTCTTGCGGGTGTCGGCGATCCGGACCCGCTTGCCGTCGGGGCCGGCGCCGTCGACGGCGGCGACGTAGGCGGCCGTGAGGGTCGCGATGCCGCTGAGGCGCTGCGTGAAGTTAAGCGCCACTCGCTCGGCCGTGAGCACGCTGCGGGCGGATCCCGTCACGGTCGCGAGCACGTCACCCGCGGCGAAGGCGTCGCCGTCCGCGAAGTGCAGATCCACCGAGATGGTCGGGTCGGTCAGCGCGAACGCGGCGGTGAAGACGTCGCCCCCCGCGAACACCCCGGGCTCGCGGGCGACCAGGTCGGCGGTGGCGGTCGCATCGACGGGGAGCAGGGCGGTGCTGGTCAGATCGCCCCAGGGGGCGTCCTCCTCCAGGGCGGCGCCCACGACGCGGTTCAGGACGGCGGGGGTGATCATCGCGCTCCGATCAGGGCGGGGGCTTCGAGGTGATGCGCGCCGACCGAGACCGGGCGTGAGAGGGCGGCCGCGATCATCGCCTCCGCGAGCTGGAGCAGGTTGCGGTCTTCGACGGCCGTCCGGGTGAGGCCCTCCGGCGGGCGCCAGGAGCGGACCGTCGCGAGCGCCTGTCCGAGCCCGTCGGGGGTGCGCAGCGGACCGACGAGGTCCCACATGAGCTCCTGCAGGGCGGGACGGGAGAACGGGGTCCGGCGGGATCCGTCCCCGACGCCCGCCGCCTGTTCCCGGGGCCGCTGCGGCGCGCTCGAGGAGTCCCGCGGAGAGGCCGAGACGAGCGCCGCCGCCGCGCGTGCGCCGAACACCGCCCCTTCGAGCAGCGAGTTCGAGGCGAGCCGGTTCGCGCCGTGCACCCCGGTGCGGGCGCACTCGCCGACCGCGAAGAGTCCGGGCAGGGTGGTGCGTCCGTCGATGTCGGTGACGACGCCGCCCATGAGGTAGTGCGCCGCCGGGGTCACCGGGATCGGCTCCCGCGCCCAGTCGAAGCCGCGCTCGTGCGTCACCCGGTCGATCGTCGGGAAGCGCGCGGCCAGGCGGTCGGCCCCGAGCGCCGTGGCGTCGAGCCGCACCGGGGAGCCCTGCTCGGCGGCGCGGCGCACGATGGCACGGGCCACGACGTCGCGCGGGGCGAGCTCGCCGTCGGGGTGCGCGTCGAACGCGAACCGCCGGCCGTCGTCGTCGATGAGGGTCGCCCCCTCGCCGCGCACCGCCTCGGAGACGAGGAAGGCGGGACCGGGGGAGACGAGGATCGTCGGATGGAACTGCACGAACTCCAGGTCGGCGACCGCCGCGCCGGCGCGCAGCGCCGCGGCGATGCCGTCGCCGGTGCAGACGACCGGGGCGGTGGTGTGGCGGAACAGCTGGCCGGCGCCGCCCGTCGCGAGGATCACCGCGTCGGCGGTCACCTCCTGGAGGCGGCCTTCCGCGAGGAGCAGCGCGCCGCGCACGCGACCGTCGGCGGTCAGCAGATCGACGAGCACCGCATGCTCGCGGACCGGGACACCCGTCTCCCGCAGCCGGGCGCACAGCGCGGCGGAGATCCCGGCTCCGGTCGCGTCGCCGCCCGCGTGCGCGATGCGCGCCGCCGAGTGCGCCGCCTCGAGCCCGAGCCGCAGCGCCCCGGCGGCGTCGCGGTCGAAGGGCACGCCGCGCGCGATGAGCTCGGCGATCCGCGCGCTCGCGTCGCCGACCAGCACCTCGACGGCCTCGGGATCGGACAGCCCGGATCCGGCGACCAGGGTGTCCTCGGCGTGCGCGGCCGGGGAGTCGCCGGCCCCGTAGGCGCCCGCGATCCCGCCCTGCGCCAGCGCGGTCGCGCCGTCGCCCAGGGCGTCCTTCACGACCATCGTGACGCGATGGCCAGCCTCGTGCGCGTGCAGCGCCGCGGTGAGACCGCCGATGCCGCCGCCGACGACGAGGACGTCCATCAGCCGACCGCCACCGGAGGGCGTGCCGCCAGCATGCGCTCGAGCGCGACCCGCGCGGGATCCGCCACATCGGCGGTCACCGTGATCCGGTTCGGCGTGCGTCCCGCCACGAGCTCCTCGAGCACCCAGGCGAGGTAGCCGGGGTGGATCCGGTACATCGTCGAGCACGGGCAGACCACCGGATCCAGGCAGAAGATCTCGTGCTGCGGATACTGGGCGGCGAGCCGGCGCACGAGGTTGATCTCGGTGCCGATCGCGAACGTCGTGGGCTCGGTCGCGGCGTCGATCGCACGGCGGATGAAGTCGGTGGATCCGGCCTCGTCCGCGGCGTCCACGACCTCCATCGGGCACTCGGGGTGCACGATCACCCGCACGCCGGGGTGCGCGGCGCGCGCCTGGTCGATCTGGGCGACCGTGAAGCGGCGGTGCACGGAGCAGAACCCGTGCCAGAGGATGACGCGCGAGTCCTGCAGCTCCGCCGCGGAGGACCCGCCGAGCGGACGGCGCGGATTCCACAGCGGCATCTCGGAGAGCGGCACGCCCATCGCCTTCGCCGTGTTGCGTCCGAGGTGCTGGTCGGGGAAGAACAGCACGCGGCGGCCGCGCGCGAAGGCCCATTCCAGCACCGTGCGGGCGTTGGAGGAGGTGCACACGATGCCGCCGTGCCGGCCGACGAAGCCCTTGATCGCGGCGGAGGAGTTCATGTAGGTGACGGGGATCACGGGGACGAGGCCGTCGGCATCCGGTGCGTCGAGCGGGCCGAGGACTTCGGCGAGCTGCTCCCAGCACTCCTCGACCTGGTCGATCGAGGCCATGTCGGCCATCGAGCAGCCGGCCGCGAGGTTCGGCAGGATCACGGCCTGGTCGGGTCCGGAGAGGAGGTCCGCGGTCTCGGCCATGAAGTGCACGCCGCAGAAGACGATCGCCTCCGCATCCGGGTGCTCCTTCGCCGCGGTCGCGAGCTGGAAGGAATCGCCCACGTAATCGGCGTGCTGCACGACCTCCTCGCGCTGGTAGAAGTGCCCGAGCACCACGACCCGTTCGCCCAGAGCGGCCTTCGCGGCGCGGATCCTCTCGTGCAGCTCGGGCTCCGCGGCCTCGCGGTAGGACGCGGGCAGCTCGCCCTGGCGCGGGGCGCCCGTGGGGATCACGTCGCCCATCGAGGATCCGGGGCCGTACCCCGGGATGGTGTCGAAGTTCCACGGGCCGGCGGCGAGATCGGTCGCGCAGGTCTCCTCGGTGGAGGCGCCGGAGACGATCAGCTGAAGCGCGTGATCGACGGAGGGATCGAGGAGGGGGGAGGAGGACATGGCGCGCCGCCTTCTGGTCGAATCGACATTTAGTGTCGCTGAGTACACATTAAGTCGAAATGACCAGAAGTGCAAGCGGAGGGGCGGGAGGGCCCGGGAGCGCGGCGCCCTGAGGGGCTCAGGTCTCGGAGCAGTAGCGGTACAGCCGGGCGGGCCGATGGTTGCCGGTGCGGAACGACTCGGTGGGGACGAGCTCGCCCGAGCCTTCGAGCAGGCGGCGGAAGTTCGACGGATCCAGACGCCGTCCGAGCACGGTCTCGTAGACCTCGCGCAGCTCCGCGAGGGTGAACTCGTCGGGGAGGAGCCCCGCCGCGATCCGGCTGTAGCCGACCTTGTTGCGCAGGCGGTCGAGGGCGTAGGCCGCGATGCGGTTGTGATCGAAGGCGAGCGGGGGGATCGCGTCCACGTCCAGCCACTCGACGTTCTCGGGCGCGCCGGCCGCCGAGCGCTGGGCGTCGACGAGGTCCGAGCGGAGCAGGGCCCAGTAGACCACCGAGATCGTACGGTTCGGTGAGCGATCCACGTCGCCGAACGTGTACAGCTGCTCGAGGTAGCTCGGCGTGAGTCCGGTCGTCTCGGCCAGGGTGTGCGCCGCGGCCGCGTCGAGGTCCTCGTCGACGCCCAGCCAGCCGCCCGGCAGCGCCCACATCCCGCGGTACGGCTCCCGGGTGCGCCGGACCAGCGGCAGCATGAGCCGGTCGCCGTCGTCCGAGGCGCGCAGGGAGAAGATGACGGCCGAGACGGCGACGCGGATCGCGTCGTCCTCTGTCCTCGCCTGGGTCACACCACGAGCCTAGGGCGAGGATCCCCGTTCGGGCGACGATGGCCCGCCGACCCCTGCGCCCGCGCGGGCCGTGCCGCTATGCTGGGGGGATCAACTGAACACGTGGCCGCATGGTCCGCGCGGGAGAGTCCGGTGATCGCAGCCGGACACCGAAGGAGCAAGCCTCCCCGCCAATCTCTCAGGTAACCGCACCGCGCAGATCCGGCCGCTCTGAAAAGCGATTCCAAGCGAAGCGAGATCTCCACCTCTCGTGTCACGCTCCCGGGATCCGCCGACGGTGAAAGCCCTCGCGCACGCGCGCGGGCGAAGCTCTCAGGCTCATGACAGAGGGGGAGTTCTCGGATCCGCGCGCCGCCCGGATCCTCACCCATCCGCACGGGAGAGCTCCATGACAGACGCCCGCTACACCCCGCTCCGCGAGCGCCACGAGGCGCTCGGAGCCTCGTTCACCGATTTCGGCGGCTGGCAGATGCCGGTCCGCTACACGTCCGACCTCGCCGAGCACCACGCCGTGCGCGAGGCGGCCGGGATCTTCGACATCTCGCACATGGCCGAGTTCACGATCCGCGGCGCCGGCGCCGCGGAGTATCTCGACTACGCCCTCGCCGGCCGGCTCTCGGCTCTCGCGGTCGGCAAGGCGAAGTACTCCCTCCTGCTCGCCGAGGACGGCGGGATCATCGACGACGTCATCGTCTACCGGCTCGGCGACGAGGACTTCCTCATCATCAGCAACGCGGGCAACCGCGACGCCGTGCGCGAGGCGCTGCTCGCCCGCACCGCCGATCGTGAGGTCGTCGTGGCGGACGTCTCCGACGACTACGCGCTCATCGCCGTGCAGGGTCCGAACGCCGAGGCCATCCTCGCGGAGACCGCGGGCATCGACGAGGTCTCCGTCCCCTGGGCGGAGCAGAAGTACTACGCCTGGGCGAGTGCGGACTACCAAGGCAAGCCGCTGCTGCTCGCGCGCACGGGCTACACGGGCGAGGACGGGTTCGAACTGCTCGTGGCCGCCGCGGACGCCGCGGCACTCTGGGACGCGGTCGTCGCCGCCGGCGCGGAGCACGGGCTCGTCCCCGCGGGTCTCGCCGCACGCGACACCCTGCGCCTCGAAGCAGGCATGCCCCTCTACGGGCACGAGCTGAACCGCGAGACGAAGCCGGCCCAGGCCGGGCTCGGCCGCGTCGTCGTCGCCGACAAGGAGAGCTTCGTCGGCAAGGACGGCATCACGCCGGCCGAGGGCGCGCGCGTGCTCGTCGGCCTGGCCGCCGAGGGCCGCCGAGCCGGCCGCGCGGAGTACGCGGTCGTGAGCGAGGACGGCACGGTGGTCGGCGAGATCACCAGCGGCGCCCTCAGCCCCACGCTCGGCCACCCGATCGCGATGGCCTTCGTCGACCCCGCGGTCGCCGACGGCTCCGTCCCCCTGTTCCTCGACGTCCGCGGGACGAAGATCCCCGCATCCCTCACCGCCCTGCCTTTCTACCGGAGGAAGAAATGACCGATCTGAACACCCTGCGCTACAGCGAAGAGCACGAGTGGGTCGCCGTGGACGGCGACAACGCCACCATCGGCATCACCGACTTCGCCGCCGACGCCCTCGGCGACATCGTCTTCGTCGAGCTGCCGGCCGTGGGCACCTCCTTCAGCCGTGGCGACGTCTTCGGCGAGGCCGAGTCGACCAAGTCGGTCTCCGAGCTCTACGCGCCGGTCGACGGCACGGTCGTCGAGATCAACGACGCCGTGGTCGGCGACCCCTCGCTGGTCAACTCCGCCCCCTTCGAGGGCGGCTGGCTGATCAAGGTCTCCATCGCCGCGGGCGCGGTCGACGGTCTGCTGGACCGCGACGCGTACGTGGCGCACACGGAGGGCTGAGAGTGACCTCGTTCGCAGACCGCCACATCGGCACCACGGCCGACGCCCAGCGGGCGATGCTCGACGCCATCGGCATCGCGTTCGGCGCCGATGAGCGCCCCGTCGACGCGCTCATGCGCGAGGCCGTGCCCGCTTCGATCCGCTCGGCGGCAGACCGCGTCAGCGTGCTTCCGGCCGCCGCGAGCGAGGCCGAGGCCCTCGCCGAGCTGCGCGCCCTGGCCGACGGCAACACGGTGAACCGCGCCATGATCGGCCTGGGCTATTACGGCACCATCACGCCGAGCGTGATCCAGCGCAACGTGCTGGAGAACCCGTCCTGGTACACGGCCTACACGCCCTATCAGCCGGAGATCTCGCAGGGCCGGCTCGAGGCGCTGATCAACTTCCAGACCATGGTCTCGGAGCTGACCGGCCTCGACACCGCGAACGCGTCGATGCTCGACGAGTCCTCCGCGGTCGCCGAGGGCATGCTGCTCGCGCGGCGCGGATCCAAGTCCGCCTCCTCCGTCTTCGTGGTCGACGCCGATGCGCTCCCGCAGACCAAGGCACTGCTCGCGACGCGTGCCGACGCCGTCGGCATCGAGCTCGTCGAGCGCGATCTCGCCGCGGGCGAGACGCTGCCCGAGGAGCTGTTCGGCGTCTTCGTGCAGTACCCGGGCGCCTCCGGCCGGATCTGGGATCCGTCCGCGGTCATCGACGCGGCCCACCTCGCCGGCGCCCTCGCCGTCGTCGCGGCCGACCTGCTCGCGCTCACCCTGATCGCCTCGCCGGGATCGCTCGGCGCCGACGTCGCCGTGGGCACCACGCAGCGCTTCGGCGTGCCGATGGGCTTCGGCGGGCCGCACGCGGGCTACATGGCGGTGCGCAGCGGTCTGGAGCGGCAGCTCCCCGGTCGCCTCGTCGGCGTCTCGCAGGATGCGGACGGCCACCCGGCCTACCGCCTCGCGCTGCAGACCCGCGAGCAGCACATCCGCCGGGAGAAGGCCACCTCGAACATCTGCACCGCCCAGGTGCTGCTGGCCGTGATGGCCTCGATGTACGCGGTCTACCACGGCCCGGAGGGGCTCAGGGAGATCGCGACCGGCGTCGCGTCCAAGGCGCGCTTCCTGGCCACCCAGCTGGAGAAGGCCGGCGCCGAGATCGTGCACGCGGACTACTTCGACACGATCACGGTCCGCGTCCCCGGCCGGGCGCAGGCGCTCGTCGCCGACGCCCGCGCGGCGGGGATCTTGCTGAACCCGGTCGACGCCGACACGGTGAGCATCGCCGCCGACGAGACTACGACCTACGAGGACATCCTCGCGGTGGCGACGGTCTTCGGCGCGGGAGAGGGATCCTTCGCCTACATCCCGGTCACCAGCGTGCCCGCGGCCCTCGCCCGTCAGGACGAGTACCTCACGCATCCCGTGTTCCACGCGCACCGCTCGGAGACCGCCATGATGCGGTATCTGAAGAGCCTCGCGGACCGGGACTACGCGCTCGACCGCGGCATGATCCCGCTCGGATCCTGCACGATGAAGCTCAACGCGGCGACCGAGATGGCGGCGATCACCTGGCCCGAGTTCGCGCAGCTGCACCCGTTCGCCCCGGAGGCGGACGTGCGCGGCACGCTCGAGCTGATCGACCAGCTCGAGGCGTGGCTCGCCGACGTGACCGGTTACGACGCGGTGTCCCTGCAGCCGAACGCCGGTTCGCAGGGAGAGCTCGCGGGCCTCCTCGCGATCCGCGGCTACCACCTCGCGAACGGCGACGATCACCGCACGGTGTGCCTGATCCCGTCGTCCGCGCACGGCACCAACGCCGCCTCGGCGGTGCTGGCCGGCATGAAGGTGGTCGTCGTCGCGACCGATGAGCTGGGAAACGTCGACCTCGACGACCTGCGCGCGAAGATCGCGCAGCACGCCGACGAGATCGCCGCGCTCATGATCACCTACCCGTCCACGCACGGCGTGTACGAGCACGACGTGCTCGACATCACGGCGGCGGTGCACGCGGCCGGCGGTCAGGTGTACATCGACGGCGCGAACCTCAACGCGCTGCTCGGCTACTCCCGGTTCGGCGACCTGGGCGGCGACGTCTCGCACCTCAACCTGCACAAGACGTTCGCGATCCCGCACGGCGGCGGCGGCCCCGGTGTGGGCCCGGTCGCAGCCAAGGCGCACCTCGCTCCGTACCTGCCCGGGCACCCGCAGGCCCAGCGCGAGACGCACGCGGGCGGCTACGTCTTCGAGGGCGGTCCGGTCTCCGCGGCGCCGTACGGATCCGCCGGCGTGCTGCCGATCTCGTGGGCGTACGTGCGCATGATGGGCGCCGACGGCCTGCGCGACGCGACGGTGGCGGCGGTCCTCGCAGCCAACTACGTCGCGGCGCGTCTGAGCGAGCACTATCCGGTGCTGTACTCGGGGGAGCAGGGCCGGGTGGCGCACGAGTGCATCCTCGACCTGCGCCCGCTCAAGGAGGCGACCGGGATCACCGTGGACGACGTGGCCAAGCGCCTCATCGACTACGGCTTCCACGCCCCGACCATGTCGTTCCCCGTCGCGGGCACGCTCATGGTGGAGCCCACGGAGTCGGAGGACCTCGGTGAGCTGGAGCGCTTCGTCGAGGCCATGATCCAGATCAGGGCCGAGGCGGCCGAGGTCGCCGCGGGCGTCTGGCCGGCCGACGACAACCCGCTCGTGCACGCACCGCACACCGCGGCCTCGCTGCTCATGGGGGAGTGGGATCACGCCTACTCCCGCGAGCAGGCGGCCTACCCGACGCATGCGCTCATCGCGGGCAAGTACTGGCCGCCGGTGCGTCGCATTGACAACGCCTACGGCGACCGCAACCTGGTGTGCGCCTGCCCGCCCGTGGAGGCGTTCGCGCTGTAGTCGTCGAGACCCGATGAAGAGCCGTCGAGACGCCCCGGAATCCGCTTCCGGGGCGTCTCGTCGTTCAGGTCACCAGTGAATAACGGTTAACGCCGCGCATTCGTGCGATCCGCGGATCGGCGGTTAGGCTCGAGTATCCCTGAGCACTCGACGACGAGTGCGCAGATTGCTGTCAATTGTCCACAGGAGGACACAACGTGAAGCGCAACAAGATCGCCCTCGCGGGCATCGGGCTGCTTGCGGCGGGCGCACTCGCCCTCGCCGGCTGCTCCAGCAAGTCCGGCGGCGACGCCACCGCCTCGACGGGTGGGGACTCGAAGTCGATCATCCGTGTGAGCGGAAGCGAGCCCGAGAACCCGCTGCTCCCCGCCAACACCAACGAGGTCGGCGGCGGCAAGATCCTCGACTCGATCTTCGCCGGTCTGGCGTTCTACGACGCCAAGGGCAAGCTCGTCAACGACATGGCCGAATCGATCAAGGTCGACGACGCCAGTGACCTCACGATCAAGGTCAAGCAGGGCAACACCTTCTCCAACGGCGAGAAGGTCACCGCCGACAGCTTCATCAACGCCTGGCAGTACGGTGCGCTGTTCTCGAACAAGCAGCTCAACCAGTCCTGGTTCAGCGACATCGAGGGCTTCAGCGCCGAAGCGGACTCCCCGCTGACCGGTCTGAAGAAGGTTGACGACTACACCTTCACGATCAAGCTCTCCAACCCGGTCGCGGCGGACTTCTCGCAGCGTCTCGGCTACTCGGCGTACTACCCGATCCCCGAGGCTGGTCTGAAGGACATGGCCGCGTTCGGCGAGAACCCGATCGGCAACGGCCCGTACAAGTTCGCCAAGACGGGCGCGTGGCAGCACAAGGTCGAGCTCGACCTCGTCAAGAGCGACAGCTACAAGGGTGCGCGTCAGGCCAAGAACGGCGGCGTGACCTTCGTGTTCTACGCGACCGCCGACGCCGCGTACGCCGACCTGCAGAGCAACAAGGTCGACGTCATCGACCTGATCCCGGCCTCGGCGCAGCAGACGTTCGAGTCCGACCTGGGCGACCGTGCGGTCAACCAGCCGGCCGCGATCTTCCAGTCGTTCACCCTTCCGGGCAACCTGGCGCACTTCACGGGCGACGAGGGCAAGCTCCGCAAGGAGGCGATCTCGCTCGCCATCGACCGCGCGGCGATCACGAAGACGATCTTCAACAACACCCGCACCCCGGCCAGCGACTTCACCTCGCCGGTCATCGCGGGCTGGTCGGACTCGCTCAAGGGCGCCGACGTGCTGAAGTTCGACGCCAAGAAGGCGAAGGAGCTGTGGGCCGAGGCCGACAAGATCTCGCCGTGGTCCGGTAAGTTCCAGATCGCGTACAACTCCGACTCCTCCCACCAGGCGTGGGTCGACGCGGTCTCGAACCAGCTGAAGAACAACCTCGGCATCGACGCCTCGGGCAACCCCTACGTCGACTTCGCCTCGCTCCGCAAGGACGTGAACGCCCGCACCATCCAGACCGCGTTCCGCACCGGCTGGCAGGCGGACTACCCGGCGCAGTACAACTTCCTGCAGCCGCTCTACGGCACCAAGGCCTCGTCGAATGACAGCGACTACTCGAACCCCGAGTTCGACGCGCTGCTCGCGAAGGGCGCTTCGGCTTCCGACCAGTCCGAGGCCACGAAGGACTACTCGCAGGCGCAGGAGATCCTCCTCCAGGACCTCCCGGCGATCCCGCTGTGGTACTCCAACGTGAACGGCGGCTTCGCCAAGGGCGTGAACAACGTCCAGTTCGGTTGGAACTCGGTTCCGCTGTACTACGAGATCACCAAGGGCTGACCGGCCCGAGGGATCACACCCGCGAGGCGGTGACGACCACGTCACCGCCTCGCGCGCTGTCAAAACAGCGCAAACCCAAAGTGTCGTGCACGTCGAACACGTGACACGATTCTCTCAGCGAGGCGTCGCACCCGCACAGATCGTGCCGGGGACCCGAGGCGCCTCCTCATCTGGAGGGAGGGCGAATGTTCGGATATATCCTCAAACGCCTCTTGCAGGTCATCCCCGTGTTCCTCGGGGCCACCCTGCTCATCTACTTTCTGGTGTTCGCCATGCCCGGCGACCCGATCGCGGCGCTCTTCGGCGACAAGCAGCCGAGCCCGCAGCTGCACGCGGCTCTCACGGCCCAGTACCACCTGGACCAGCCGTTCATCGTGCAGTACTGGTACTACCTGAGCGGCATCTTCCGCGGGGACATGGGCACCACGTTCTCCGGTCAGTCCGTCAACGATGTGCTCGCGGCGACGCTGCCGGTCACGGGACGTCTGGCGGTCATGGCGATCGGGCTCGAGTTCGTGCTCGCGATCATCATCGGCACCTTCTCCGCGCTGCGCAAGGGCAAGATCTTCGACAACTCGATGCTCGTGGTCTCACTGATCTTCATCTCGCTGCCGATCTTCGTCATCGCCTTCCTCGCGCAGTACTTCCTCGCGGTGAAGCTGCAGTGGTTCAGCCCGACCGTGGGCGCCGAGAACGACTGGGGCGATCTCTGGCTGCCGGCGATCGTGCTCGGCGTCAGCCTGTACGCGACCAGCATGCGACTGATGCGCGGCTCGGTCATCGACACGCTCAACCAGGACTGGGTGCGCACCGCCTACAGCAAGGGTCTGCCGCGCCGTCGCGTCATCCCCGTGCACGTGCTGCGCAACTCGCTGATCCCGGTGATCACGAACTCCGCGACCAACTTCGGCGTGCTGCTCGTCGGCGCGACCGTCACCGAGGGCATCTTCAACGTCCCCGGCGTCGGCAACACGCTGTTCCACGCGACGCTGCAGCACGAGGGTCCGACGATCGTCTCCTTCGTGACGGTGTTCGTGATCATCTACGTGCTCGTCAACCTGCTCGTCGACCTGCTGTACGGCCTGCTCGACCCGAGGATCCGCTATGTCTGACACCAGCGCGACGCACTACGTCGCTCCCATCCCCGAGGGCACCGTCGCCGTCGACGCCATCAAGATCGCGGACAAGCCGTCCAACCTCTGGCGCGACGCCTGGTCCGACATGCGCAAGCGCCCGATGTTCTGGATCTCGCTCGCGATCGTGCTCGTGGTCCTGCTGATGGCCGTGTGGCCGACGCTGTTCACCCAGACCCCGCCGAACAGCAACTGCCAGCTGTCGAACTCGAACGGCGGCCCCGCGGCCGGGCATCCGCTCGGCTTCACGTTCCAGGGCTGCGACATCTACGCCCGTACCGTGTGGGGCGCGCGCACGTCGGTCTCGGTCGGCCTCATCGCGACGCTGATCGGATCCGTCATCGGCCTGGTCATGGGAGCCCTCGCGGGCTTCTACGGCGGCTGGCTGGACGGCGTGCTGTCCCGCATCGGCGACATCTTCTTCTCGATCCCCTACATCCTCGCGGCCGTGGTCGTGATGAGCGTGTTCGCCCAGTTCCGCAACGTGTTCACGCTCGCGCTCGCGATCGGCGGGTTCGCGTGGGCCTCCACTGCCCGCGTCGTCCGCGCCGAAGTGCTGCGAGTGCGTCAGGCCGACTTCGTGATGGCCTCGCGCGCACTCGGGAAGTCGCGGTTCGGCACGCTGATCTCGCACGTCATCCCGAACGCCATCGCGCCGCTGCTCGTCGTGACCACGCTGAGCCTCGCCGCGGCGATCGTGGCCGAGGCGACGCTGTCGTTCCTCGGCGTCGGTCTGGGACCGGACACCATGTCATGGGGAGCCGACATCAGCCAGGCACAGGCCTCGCTGCGCGTCGCGCCCATGTCGCTCATCTACCCGTCGATCGCGCTGACCGTCACCGTCCTCGCGTTCATCATGCTGGGCGAGCTCGTGCGAGACGCCCTCGACCCGAGAGCGAGGGCTCGCCGATGAGCGCATCGACCGACACTCCGCTGCTGCGGATCCGTGATCTGCGGATCGCCTTCGATTCCCAGAAGGGGACGAGGGAGGTCGTGCACGGCGTCGACTTCGACCTGTACCCGGGGGAGACCCTGGCCATCGTGGGCGAGTCGGGATCCGGCAAATCGACGACCGCCTCCGCGATCATCAACCTGCTGCCCGGCACCGGGCATGTGACCGCCGGGAGCATCACGCTCGACGGCAAGGAGCTGACCGGGCTCACCGAGGGTCAGATGGAGAAGATCCGCGGTCGCGAGATCGGCTACGTGCCCCAGGATCCGATGTCCAACCTCAACCCCGTGTGGTCGATCGGCTTCCAGGTCAAGGAGGCGATCCGTGCGAACGGGCTCGCCCAGGGCCGCAAGGAGATCGAGGCCCGCGCGATCGAGGTGCTCCAGCAGGCGGGACTCGCGGACGCGGCCAAGCGCCTGCACCAGTACCCCCACCAGTTCTCCGGCGGCATGCGCCAGCGCGCGCTCATCGGCATCGGCCTCGCGGCCGACCCGAAGCTGCTCATTGCGGACGAGCCCACCTCGGCGCTCGACGTGACCGTGCAGCGCGTGATCCTGGACCACCTCGCGGGGCTCACCAAGGAGAAGGGCACCGCGGTGCTCCTGATCACGCATGACCTGGGGCTCGCGGCCGAGCGCGCCGAGAAGATCATCGTCATGCAGAACGGCGAGATCGTCGAGGCGGGACCGAGCCGGGAGATCCTGGAGAACCCGCTACATCCGTACACGAAGAAGCTCGTGGCCGCAGCCCCGAGCATCGCTTCGCAGCGGATCCAGGCCGTGGTCGAGAAGCGCGGCATCGAGACGAGCGAGGACATCGCGGGCATCCCGCCGACCGTCAGCGTGCGCGAGCTCACCAAGGACTACAAGATCCGTCAGGGGTCGTTCCGCAGTGTGCCGTTCCGCGCCGTCGACGCCGTGTCCTTCGACATCCCGCGCGGCAAGACGCTCGCCCTCGTGGGCGAGTCGGGCTCGGGCAAGTCGACCGTCGCCAAGATGGTCCTCAAGCTCGAGGAGCCGAGCTCGGGAACGATCCAGATCGATGGCGCCGACATCTCGGGTCTTTCCGGACGCGAGACCCTGGCGCTGCGCCGGCGCATGCAGCCGGTCTTCCAGGATCCCTATGGATCCATGGACCCGCTGCGCAACATCGGCAACACGATCTCGGAGCCGCTGGACATCCACGGCGTGGGCGACCAGGCGTCGCGCCGCGCGCGGGTGCTCGAGCTGCTGGATCAGGTCTCGCTGCCGCGGGAGCTGGCGACGCGGTATCCGAACGAGCTGTCCGGCGGTCAGCGTCAGCGCGTCGCGATCGCGCGTGCGCTCGCGCTGAAGCCCGACATCGTCGTCCTCGACGAGGCGGTCTCCGCGCTCGACGTGCTGGTGCAGGACCAGATCCTGAAGCTGCTCGCCGAACTGCAGAGCGAGCTCGACCTCACCTACCTGTTCATCACGCACGACCTCGCCGTCGTGCGCGTCGCCGCCGACCTGGTGTGCGTGATGGAGAAGGGCAAGCTGGTCGAGCAGGGCACGGTGGACGAGATCTTCGCGAACCCGCAGCAGGAGTACACGGAGCGCCTGCTCCAGGCCATCCCGGGCGTCTCGATCGCCCTGGGCGGTCGCAGCGCGTGAGCTCGATGGATCAGACGCCCGTGGGCGCGCGGACCTACCGCGCGACCACGGGTGTCGCCGTTCTCGTCGTGTGCGCGGTGCTGTCCGTGTTCCTGCTCGGCGACGCGGTGGTGCGGGGCAGCTGGGGGCTCATGCTCCTGTTCGTGCCCTGGGTCCTGCTCGTCCTGTGGCTCATCTACGTGGTGAGCGTGGCATCGATGGTGCGGGTCGACGAGGAGGGCGCCTCGGTGCAGAACTTCCTGCGCCGCACCCGCTTCGGCTGGCGCAGGGTCACCGAGCTCGATCTGCGCTGGCAGCTGGACTTCACACTCGACGACGGCCGGAAGCTCGCCTGCTGGGGCGGCCCGGGCCGGATCCAGTCGCCGCGGATGAAGCGCTCGGGCGAGGTCACCGTTCCGCAGAGTCTGCAGGCGCTCACCGACGTGCGCGCCCGCTGGGAGAACGCGGTGGAGCGCCCGGTCGGCACGACGGGCGAGGGCGTGGACGCCTCCATCCGGCGCAGCTGGGACTGGCCGGCGATCGGCGCGCTGGTCGTCATCGTCGTCTGGGCCGCGATCGCGATCGCCGTCACCCGCTGACCCGGCCGTCCGGCCGGTCCGTTCGGTCCGCTCGGTCCGTCCGACGTGCGGCCGCTGCGCGCGCGCCGCTGAGCGTGTGGCCGTCCGCTCCGTCCGTCCGGCGTGCGACCGTGAGACCGAACTTCCGTGCCGAGGCCCGCGATCGCATCGTCGGTCTCGTGCGCCAAGTTCGGTCTCACGGTGCGGTGGCCGCGCACCGTCACGCGAGATCCCGCAGCGTCGCGAGCAGCGCCGCATCCCGGCGATGGGGGCGGGGCACGCCGGCGCTCATCAGGATGCCGGTGAGGATGGCGAAGTCCCGGACCTCGCTCCAGCCCCAGTGCAGGAGGCCCGAGGCCTGGCGGCGCAGACGGGAGTCCCGCTGCTTCTCCCGCATGATCGCGCTCATCGGATCCTGAAGTGTCCCGTCGTACTTGATCCGGCCATCGGCCTCGCCGATGATCCTCCTGCTCCGCCAGAAGAAGTCCGCGCGATCGACGCATCCCTCCACGCGGAACTCGACCTGGAGCTCGGGAAGCTCGAACCCCGCTGCCTCCATGACTCCGAGGCTCAGCGACTCCAGCGGACTCTCGGGCACGCCGGTCGCGCGTTCGAGCGCCCATCGCGCATTCCTGCGACCGCGTGAGGTCTCACGGCTCTCGTTGATCGCTCGCAGCTCGTCCGGCCTCGGATCCCTGGCGCGACGAAGCAGCGCGTCGACGTACGCGAGGCCCTCGATCGGCGGGACGGAGCGCGCGACATCCACGGCCGTATCCGGGATCCCGGTGAGCAGTGTTCCGCCGACCTCCTCGATCACGCGGTCGTGGCCGCCGGTGTGGATACGGATCCTGCCGGCGAGCCGACTGGATCCGAGGGGTTCGAGCACGTGGACCGGCTCATCGGCCCGGCCGAGATAGACGCCGCGCAGGGCGGCCGCGGAGACGCCGCAGAACACGGCGTCCGGCTTCTTCAGCGCCACGGCATGGACGTGCGCGAGGTAGCGAGCCCACGGCGGCAGCGTCTGCCAGCGTTTCGACTCGGCGTAGACACCGGGCATGATCCGGATGATCTCGCCGCGATGCCAGGCCCGGTTCAGGCGACTCGCGTTCAGCGGGCTGCGCTCTCGCAGCAGTTCGATCGGGACGGGGGCGATCCCGTCGACAGCGATGGATTCGGAGGTGCCGTTCATCCCCTGATCATCACCACGCTCCGGACGACCCCGGGGCCCATCGCCGAAACGGTGAGGAACCGGCCGCACCTCCCGCCTGTGGAGGACGACAGCCGTCGTCAGCGAGACCGAACTCCCGTCCCGAAACCGACGTTGGCATCGCGGGTCTCGGGACGCAGGTTCGGTCTCGCGGCCAGGGGGCGAGACGCGGCCAGGGGGCGGGACGGGGCGGGGCGACGGGACGGGCGGGACGGGGCGACGGGACGGGCGGGACGGGGTGAGGCGGGGGTCAGTGGCCGCTGATACCGAACAGGGACGGCCACAGGGCCGCGACCACGGGGTAGCCGACGAACGCGGCGGCGTCGATGAGGAAGTGCGCCACGAGGAACGGCAGCAGGCGGCCGCTGCGCAGGAAGAGGGCGCCGAACAGGAGGCCCATCGCGAGGTTGCCGACGAAACCCGGCAGGCCCTGGTACAGGTGGTAGCTCGCGCGGAGGACGGACGTGCCGAGCACGATGGTCCAGGGGCTCCAGCCGAGCTGGCGCAGGCGGGCGAACAGGTACCCGAGGACGACGAACTCCTCCTGCAGCGCCGCGCGGGCCGCCGACAGCAGCAGCACGGGGATCGTCCACCAGTAGGCGCTCGCGGATCCCGCATCCACCGCGAGCGACAGTCCCAGCGCGCGTCCCGCGACGTACAGCGCGAGGCCGGGGACGCCGATCGCGAGCACGAGGCCAGCGCCCCAGGCCGTATCGCGTCCGATGCGGCGGCCGTCGAGGCCGAGTGCGCCCAGATGCGGCCGCGTCGGGCGCCACAGCAGGAAGCACACCAGCAGCACGGGCGCCACGGCGAAGGCGAGACCGAGCAGCTGGTAGAGGAGGTCGAAGACCTCCCGGCTGGACAGTGCGGGGTTCAGGGACGTGCTCTGCTGCGCGATCGGCGTGGAGCGGGTCGCGCTGTCGATGAGCTGCACGATCGCGTACACGGCGGACTGGCCCAGCCCGAGCGCGAGCACGATCGCGATCTCCCAGCCGATCCGGATCCGGGACGGGGCATCCGGCGGGGACAGGGGGACCGCGATCTTCATGTGATGAGCGTACGGGGCCGTCTGATGAGCGTAAGGCTCCGTCCAGGTGCCGTGTTGTATCCTGAAGAGTCCGGAATCCCGGGCGAAACCCCATCTGCATTGGATTCCTTCATGGCGCACGCCCTCCGTTCCGATCTCCGCAACGTCGCCATCGTCGCGCACGTCGACCACGGCAAGACCACGCTGGTAGACGCCATGCTCCGCCAGACCGGATCCTTCGGCGAGCACGCGCACGTCGAAGAGCGCGCGATGGACTCCAACGACCTGGAGCGTGAGAAGGGCATCACGATCCTCGCCAAGAACACGGCGATCACCTACAACGGCGCGCACACCGACACCCCGATCACGATCAACGTGATCGACACCCCGGGTCACGCCGACTTCGGCGGCGAGGTCGAGCGCGGCCTGTCCATGGTCGACGGCGTGGTGCTGCTCGTCGACGCGTCCGAGGGCCCGCTGCCGCAGACCCGCTTCGTGCTGCGCAAGGCGCTCGAGGCCAAGCTCCCGGTCATCCTGCTCGTGAACAAGACCGACCGTCCCGACGCGCGCATCGCCGAGGTCGAGGAGGAGGCGCACGACCTGCTGCTGGGCCTCGCGTCCGACCTCGTCGACGACGTCCCCGACCTCGACGTCGACGCCCTGCTCGACGTCCCCGTGGTTTACGCCTCGGGCCGCGCCGGCGCGGCCTCGCGCACGCGTCCCGAGAACGGCTCGCTCCCCGACAACGACGACCTCGAGCCGCTGTTCGAGGCGATCCTCGAGCACGTGCCGGCTCCCGCCTACGACGACGAGGCGCCGCTGCAGGCCTGGGTCACGAACCTCGACTCCTCGCCCTTCCTCGGCCGCCTCGCGCTGCTGCGCGTCTTCAACGGCACGCTGAAGAAGGGGCAGACCGTCGCCTGGGTGCGCGGTGACGGCTCGACGAGCAACGCCCGCATCACGGAGCTGCTGAAGACCCGCGCCCTCGAGCGCTACCCCGCGGAGGAGGCCGGCCCCGGCGACATCGTCGCGATCGCCGGCATCGCCGACATCACGATCGGCGAGACGATCGCGGATCCCGAGGACGTGCGTCCGCTCCCGGCCATCACGGTCGACGATCCCGCGATCTCGATGACGATCGGCACCAACACCTCGCCCCTCATGGGCAAGGTCAAGGGCCACAAGCTCACGGCGCGCATGGTGAAGGACCGTCTGGACCGCGAGCTCATCGGAAACGTCTCGCTCAAGGTCGAGGACATCGGGCGTCCGGACGCGTGGGAGGTGCAGGGCCGCGGCGAGCTCGCGCTCGCGATCCTCGTCGAGAACATGCGTCGCGAGGGCTTCGAGCTCACCGTCGGCAAGCCGCAGGTGGTCACGAAGAAGATCGACGGCAAGACCTACGAGCCGTTCGAGCACCTCACGATCGACACGCCGGAGGAGCACCTCGGCGCGATCACCCAGCTCCTCGCGAACCGCAAGGGGCGCATGGACAACATGACCAACCACGGCACCGGCTGGGTGCGCATGGAGTTCATCGTCCCGTCGCGCGGGCTCATCGGCTTCCGCAGCGAGTTCCTCACCACGACCCGCGGCACCGGCATCGCGAACGCGATCTCGCACGGCTACGAGCCGTGGGCCGGTCAGATCACGACGCGCCAGAACGGCTCGATCGTGGCCGACCGCTCCGGCGTGGTCACCCCCTTCGCGATGATCGCCCTGCAGGAGCGCATGTCGTTCTTCGTGCAGCCCACCGAAGAGGTCTACGAGGGCATGGTCATCGGCGAGAACTCGCGCGCCGACGACATGGACGTGAACATCACCAAGGAGAAGAAGCTCACCAACATGCGCTCCTCCACGGCCGACAACTTCGAGTCGATGACGCCGCCGCGCCTGCTGACCCTCGAGGAGAGCCTCGAGTTCGCCCGTGACGACGAATGCGTCGAGGTCACCCCCGAGAAGGTCCGCATCCGCAAGGTGATCCTGGACGCGACCGTCCGCGGCCGCGAGGCCTCGCGTCAGAAGCGCCAGGACTCGGGCGCCTGATCCGCGCAAAGGCCCGTCTGCTCCGGCAGGCGGGCCTTTCTCGTGCGCGGCGCCGGTCAGCGCAGCTCGGAGACGAGCACGGCGGAGGTGCCGGGCTCGAGCGCCTCGAAGACGTGCCCGGCGTCGCCCGGGTAGGACAGATAGTCGCCGGGGCGCAGTTCGACGGCCCCGTCCGCCGGGCCGACCAGCGCGCGCCCGCTGATCAGCACCACGTGCTCGGTGGTGCCGACGTGGTGCGGCTGGGAGCGGCGCGGCTCGCCGGGCTCCGCCTGGATGATGTACAGGTCGCGTCGGGCACCCGGGGGACAGGCCGCGATCAGCGTCGCCAGATACGGTGCCGCTGCCGAGGGCACGCCGGCGTGCTCGCCGGCGCGGATCAGGGTCGGGGCGCTGACGCGCTCCTCGACGAATGCGGCGAAGGGGAGGCCCAGCGCGTCGGCGATCGCCCACAGCGTCTCGACGCTCGGGCCGGTGGATCCGCTCTCCAGCTGCGACACCGTGGCCTTGGAGACGCCGGCGCGTCGTGCGAGCTCGGACACGGAGATCCCGGCCGTCTCGCGTTCGCGACGGAGGGATCGGGAGATGCGCTCGCGGAGATCATCCATGCGGCCAGTATTCCAAACGATCGTTCGCCTTGACAAACATTGCACCGATGTTCAGAATGATCGTCATGCGTTCAGAGGAGCGAACGGTCGACCGTGACGGCGACGAGATCGCCGCAGAGGTCCGCGGCGCGCGCCGCGAGGCGCTCGGCGTCGCCCTCGCCACGAGCGCCTACGGCGTGTCTTTCGGGGCGCTGGCCGTCGCCAGCGGCTTCGACGTGTGGCAGACCTGCGTGCTCAGCCTGCTCATGTTCACCGGCGGGTCGCAGTTCGCCTTCGTCGGCGTGATCGGCGCCGGCGGGATCGCGGCGGCGCCCGCGGCGATCGCCTCGGCGCTGCTGCTGGGCGTGCGCAACGTCGCCTACGGCATGCGGATGTCCCCGGTGATCGGCCGTGGGGCGCTCAAGCGCGCCGCCGCCGCCCCCTTCACCATCGACGAGTCCACCGCGGTCTCGCTCGCGCAGACCTCGCCGCGGGCCCGCACCCTCGGCTTCTGGATCACCGGGCTCGGCATCTACGCCGGCTGGAATCTGACGACGCTGCTCGGCGCGCTGCTCGGCGACGTCCTCGGGGATCCCAAGACCTATGGCCTGGACGCGGCGGCGGCCGCGGCGTTCCTCGCCCTGCTCTGGCCCCGGCTGCGCCGACGCCAGGCGATCGCGGTGGGGATCGCCGCCGCGACCGTGGCGACCGCGCTCACGCCCGTGCTGATCCCCGGGCTGCCGGTGCTCGTCGCCGCGCTCGTGGCCGTCGTCGTCGGGTGGTTCAACTGGCTGGGGCGCGAGGGAGCCGAACCGGCGGGGGGAGCGGCATGACGCTGTGGAACGCGGTGCTGCTCGCGGCGATCGGGTGTCTGGCGCTCAAGGCGGCCGGATACCTCGTGCCGGCCTCGGTGCTGGAGGCGCCGCGGCCGGCGCGCATCACGGATCTGCTCACCGTCGCCCTGCTGGCGGCCCTCGTCGCCGTGCAGGCGCTCGCCTCGGGGCAGCACATCGTCGTGGACGCACGGGTCCCTGCGGTGCTCGTGGCCGCCGGGCTGCTGTGGCTTCGGCAGTCGTTCCTCGTCGTCGTGATCGCCGCGGCCGTGGTGGCCGCCCTTCTGCGCCTGGTGGGCTGGGCGGCCTGAGGGCGGTGGACAGGGTGGCCGCGTAAGCTCGAGGCGTGCGCGGATCCTGGCTCAATCGAGTGCTCTCCTGGGTGGCCCTGCTGATCGTGGGCGTGGTCTTCGGGCTCGCCGCGACCGTCACCCACGCCTCCTCGCTCTGGGGCTTCGGCTGGGCGGGCATCGTGCTCGGCGTGATCGCGTGCGGCGGGATGCTCCTGGCCGTGCGCCTGCTGCTGCGCGACCGCTGGGCGGCGCTCCTCACCGGCCTGGGCATGCTCGCGGGGATGATCGTGATCTCCGGACGCGGCCCGGGCGGCTCGGTGATCGTGCCGAACGACCTGCTGGGCGTCGTGTGGACCTGGACGGTCGCCGGGATGGTGCTGCTCGTCGCGGCCTGGCCCGACTTCTCGCGCATCCGCCGGATCCAGCAGGAGCAGGCCGCCCTTCGACAGGCTCAGGGGCCGGCGGACAGGCAGGGGCCGGAGGAGAGGCAGGATCCTCGGGGTCAGGGAGAGGCTCCCGCCGACGGGTCGTAGACTGGGGCGGTGACCTATGTGATCGCTCTTCCCTGTGTCGACGTCAAGGACCGCGCGTGCGTCGACGAGTGCCCCGTGGACTGCATCTACGAGGGTGAGCGCTCTTTGTACATCCACCCCGACGAGTGCGTGGACTGCGGCGCCTGCGAGCCGGTCTGCCCCGTGGAGGCGATCTACTACGAGGACGACCTGCCCGAGGAGTGGGCCGACTACTACAAGGCGAACGTCGAGTTCTTCGACGAGATCGGGTCCCCGGGCGGCGCCGCCAAGGTCGGCGTGATCCATCACGACCACGCGGTCATCGCCGCTCTCCCGCCTCAGGGCGAGTGACGTCATGAGCGTCCGCGACCTCGCCGACTACCCCTGGGACGCGGTCGCCCCGTTCCGTGAGCGCGCGGCCGCGCATCCGGACGGGATCGTCGACCTCGCCATCGGATCCCCGGTGGATCCGACGCCCGAGATCATCCGCCGGGCGCTCTCCGAGGCCACCGACGCGCACTCCTACCCGCAGACCGTGGGCACCCCGGCGCTGCGGGAGGCGATCGTGGACTGGTACGCCCGACGCCGGGGCGTCCCCGACCTGCGCGTGGACAACGTGATGCCCACGATCGGCTCGAAGGAGCTGGTGGCCCTGCTCCCGACCCTGCTCGGCCTGGGCGAGGGGGACATCGTGGTGCAGCCGCGGGTCGCCTATCCGACCTACGCCGTCGGCGCCCAGGTCGTCGGCGCGACCGTCGTCAGCGAGGACGACCCGGCGCTCTGGCCCGAGGGCGCGCGGCTCATCTGGATCAATACCCCGGGGAACCCCGACGGCCGTACCTGGACCGTCGAGGAGCTGACCGAGGCCGTGCGTCGCGCGCGGCAGCTGGGCGCCGTCCTCGCGAGCGACGAGTGCTACGCAGAGCTCGGCTGGGACGGGCCGTGGGCCACGGAACGCGTGCCGAGCGTGCTGGACCCTCGTGTCACCGGCGGTACCCGATCGGGGCTGCTCAGCGTCTACTCGCTGAGCAAGCAGTCGAACCTGGCCGGCTACCGGGCGGCGTTCGTGGCGGGGTGCGCTCGCATCGTCGGCGACATCCTCACGGCCCGCAAGCACCTCGGCCTGATGCCGCCGGCCCCCGTGCAGCACGCGATGGAGGTCGCCCTGCGCGACGACGAGCATGTGGCCGCGCAGAAGGAGCTGTACCGCCGGCGCCGGGATGCGCTGCGGCCGGCGCTCGTCGAGGCGGGCTTCCGGATCGACGGCTCCGAGGCCGGTCTCTATCTGTGGGCGACCGAGGGGCGCGACGCCTGGGAGTCGATGGGGCGCCTGGCGGACCTCGGGATCCTGGCCGGTCCGGGGCCGTTCTACGGCGACCACTCCGCCGACCACGTGCGGCTGTCCCTCACGGCGCCGCTCGAGCGCATCGAGGCGGCCGCGCAGCGGCTTCGGGGGAGTGTTTCGTAGGTCTCCACAGTCGTTCGCGCTTCAGTCTTGGCTGTTTTCACAGTAGGACCGCACGGGGGATAGGCTGTAGAGGCGTCGCGATCCGGGCCCATCGGCACCGATCGCACATCCCCCAATCGACAGACGCATGAGGAGGACTGCGTGAGCGCAGCGGGCGAGCGGCCGACCAAGGCGACGCTGACGGTAGGCGAGACGACCGCGGAGTTCCCGGTCCTGCACGGCACCGACGGACACAGCAGCATCGACTTCTCCACCCTCACCCGGCAGACCGGGCACACGGGGCTGGACTACGGGTTCGTGAACACGGCGTCGACCAAGTCGGCGATCACGTTCATCGACGGCGACCAGGGCATCCTGCGCTATCGCGGCTACCCGATCGAGCAGATCGCGAACTCCTGCTCCTATCTCGAGGTCGCGTGGCTGCTCATCTACGGAGAGCTGCCCACGCCCGCCGAGCTCGCCGACTTCGACGAGAAGATCCGCCGGCACACCCTGCTGCACGAAGACCTGAAGCACTTCTTCCAGGCCCTTCCCGACAATGCGCACCCGATGGCGGTGCTGTCCTCCGCGGTCGCCGCGCTGTCGACGTACTACGAGAACGAGTCGGATCCGCACAACCCGGAGCACGTGGAGCTGAACACGATCCGCATGCTCGCCAAGCTCCCGGTGATCGCGGCCTACGCGCACAAGAAGAGCATCGGTCAGGCGTTCCTCTACCCCGACAACTCGCTGAGCTTCGTGGACAACTTCCTCAAGCTCAACTTCGGCGTGCACAGCGAGCCGTACGAGATCAACCCGGTCATGTCGAAGGCCCTCGAACTGCTGCTGATCCTGCACGAGGACCACGAGCAGAACGCCTCGACCTCCACGGTGCGCCTGGTCGGCTCGACCGGGGCGAACCAGTTCGCGTCGATCTCCGCCGGCATCCAGGCGCTCTCGGGCCCGCTGCACGGCGGTGCGAACGAGGCCGTGCTGACGATGCTCGCGCAGATCCGCGACTCCGGTCAGAGCATGCAGCGCTTCGTGGAGCGGGTGAAGAACAAGGAAGACGGCGTGAAGCTCATGGGCTTCGGGCACCGCGTCTACAAGAACTACGACCCGCGGGCGAAGCTCGTCAAGGCCGCTGCGGACCAGGTGCTCGCCGAGCTCGGCGTGACGGATCCGCTGCTGGACCTCGCGAAGGAGCTCGAGGAGATCGCGCTCGCGGACGACTACTTCCAGGAGCGCCGTCTCTACCCGAACGTCGACTTCTACACCGGCGTGATCTACAAGGCGATGGGCTTCCCGACGCGGATGTTCACGGTGCTGTTCGCGATCGGCCGTCTGCCCGGCTGGCTGGCGCAGTGGCGCGAGCTGAACCTCGACCCGCAGACGAAGATCGGCCGTCCGCAGCAGCTCTACACGGGCTCCCCGGAGCGCGACTTCCGCCGCGGCTGAGCCGACGGCGCGACGATGCAGTGAGGGCGGGGATCCGATCGGATCCCCGCCCTCACTGCATCGCGCTGCGGCTCAGCGGGCGCTCGGCGTGCCCTGCGGACGCGACGAACGACGACGGCGGCGGCGGGCGGGCGCGGCGGCGACATCACCGGATGCCGCGGCACGGCGCTGACCCTGGGGCTGCGCCTGGCCCTGCCCCTGACGGGGCTGGCCCTGCCGCTGACGGGTCGCGCCGCCGGCGGCGGCCGGCTTCTTCTTGGCGGGCTGCTGCGCGACCGGCTTCGGCGCGGGCTTCACGTAGGGCGCGGTCTCGCCGACCAGGCCGGACACCGCGGGGGACGCCGCGGAGACCTGCTCGATCGCCGCGGTGATCTTGGCCTTGCGGAGCAGGTCCTTCACGTCGCGCCGCTGCTCGGGCAGGAGGACGGTCGCGACGGTGCCTGCGGCGCCCGCGCGCGCGGTGCGCCCGGAGCGGTGCAGGTACGCCTTGTGCTCCGCAGGCGGATCCACGTGCACGACCAGGTCGACGTCGTCGACGTGCACCCCGCGCGCGGCGACGTCGGTGGCGACGAGCACGCGCACGCCGCCCTCGGCCGGGTCGGCGGAGAAGGCCGCGAGGTTGCGCTCACGGGCGTTCTGGCCGAGGTTGCCGTGCAGGTCGACGGCGGGGATCCCGGCCGTCGTCAGGACCTTGGCGAGCTTCTTCGCCTGGTGCTTGGTGCGCGTGAACAGGATGCGCCGGCCGGTGCCCGAGGCGAGGGTCTGGACGAGGGTCTTCTTGGCTTCGGCGTCGGCGACTTCGAGCACGCGGTGGGTCATCTCGCCCACCGGGACGCTGGACTCGTCGACCTCGTGGCTGACCGCGTTCGAGAGGAAGCGGCGCGCGAGCACGTCGATGCCGTTGTCCAGGGTCGCGCTGAACAGCAGGCGCTGGCCGCCCTGCGGGGTCGCCGCGAGGATCCGCGTGACCCCGGGCAGGAAGCCCAGGTCGGCCATGTGGTCGGCCTCGTCGAGCACGGTGACGCGCACCTCGTCGAGGCGCACGACGCCCTGCTTCATGAGGTCTTCCAGGCGGCCGGGGCAGGCGACGACGATGTCGACGCCGCGACGCAGCGCCTCCTCCTGGGGGCGCTGGCTGACGCCGCCGAACACGGTCGTGACGCGCAGCCCCGCCGCCTTCGCGAGCGGGGTGATGGTCGCCGCGATCTGGGTGGCCAGCTCGCGCGTCGGCGCGAGAACGAGGCCGCGCGGGTGCTGCGGGCGGGAGGTCGCGCCGGTGAGCCGGGCGACGAGGGGGATCGAGAACGCGAGGGTCTTGCCGCTGCCGGTGCGGCCACGACCGAGCAGGTCGCGGCCGGCGAGCGAGTCGGGCAGGGTGCCCTGCTGGATGGGGAAGGCTTCGGTCTTGCCATCGGCGGCGAGCACCGCGGCGAGCGGCGCGGGCACGCCGAGATCGAGGAAGGAAGGCATGGATATCTCCTGGGCCGGATTCGCCGGCCGCATAAGGGCGTCGTTGTCGACGCGAGAGGTCGCCGCTCGAGAACCGGATCGCGAGGGGGAGCGGGGCTCCACTTCCAGGGATGATGAATCCAGGGATCCGGGATGGCGACGAGATGCCGGAAGATCCGACATCGGGTCCATCCTATCGCGGATCCCCGGATCCTCGGTTCACGCCTCGATGAGCTCGGGGACCGCGGTCGCGGACGTCGTCGCCGCAGGACGCGTGCGCACCGCCCAGACGATGGCGCCGCCGAGGAGAGTGGCGACCGCGACGAGCATCCAGGCGGTGGCGAAGCCGGAGCCCGTGCCGTGCGGAGCCGCGCCGAACACGATCGCACCGGTCGCCGCGGAGCCGATCGCGGAGCCGATCGTGCGGAGGTTGGCGTTCACCCCGGTCGCGACACCGGTCACGGCGGCGGGCACGCTCTGCACGACGATCCCCGCGGAAGCCGCGTAGGCCAGGCCGCAGCCGATCCCGAACCCGGCGCCCGCCGCGGCGAGCTGCCACGGTGCCGAGTGGGCGAGGGCGGCGGACGCCGCGGAGAGTCCCATCAGCAGAGAGCCCATCACCAGCAGCGTGCGCAGCGACAGGATCCGGTTCAGCGCGCCGGTGGCGAAGCCGACGCCGCTCATTCCGATGAGCATCGGGACGAGCATGAGGCCGGCGTCGCGCACCGTGAGACCCGCACCTCCGGCCGACTCGGTGAGCTCGAGGAACTGCGGCAGGTAGCCCCAGAAGGCGAAGACGCCGGCGCCGATGAGCAGCGAGGCCGCGTTCACCGGCCAGATTGCAGGCGAGGCGAGCAGCCGCAGATCCACGAGCGGCTCTGCGGAGCGCAGCTCCGACACGATCCATGCGGCGAAGGCCGCGGCGGCGAGTCCGAACAGCGCGAGGACGGCAGGAGAGGTCCAGCCCCAGCGGGCGCCGGTGCTGAGCGGCACGAGCAGCGCCACCAGCCAGAGCCACAGCAGCACGGAGGACCGCGTGTTCACCCGGCCTCGGGCGCGCACGCCCGTGTCGCGCACGACGGCGAGGGTGAGGAGAGCGCCGAGCGCGGCGACGAGGAACGGCACGGCGAACGTGCCGCGCCAGCCGACCAGGTCGGCGAGCGGGCCGGCGAGGACGGTGCCCGCGGCGCCGCCGATGCCGATGACGGCGCTGACGATGCCGATGGCGCCGGTCACGCGTTCCCGCGGGAGGGCGTCGCGGAGCAGTCCGTAGGCGAGCGGGAACAGCGCGCCGCCGATGCCCTGCAGCACGCGGGCGACGATGAGGATCTCGAGGCCGGGTGCGACGGCGGCAAGGACGTCGCCCGCTGCGGTGACCCCGAGGGTGATCAGGAAGGTGGTGCGCCGGCCGCGCAGGTCCCCGACGCGGCCGAGCGTGGGCGTGGCGACCGCGGCTGCGATGAGCCAGGCGGTCATCGTCCAGCTGGCCGCATCGGCGCTGACGCCGAACTCGGCCTGCACCAGGGGGACGAGGGGGATGACGAGGTTCTGCAGGAGTGCGATGGACGAGACCGCCACGGCGATGGCGACCAGGATCGAGGTGGATGAGCGGGACATGAGTTCCCTTCCGAAGCCTGGATGAGAGAGGTAAAGTGGGAGGAGACCTCCGAACGGAGGCTGCCTCCGGATTGACGGTACCGGAGGGTGCCTCCGTTTTGCAAGGGGTCTTCCGAGACTTTTCTGAAGGCTTTTCTGGAGGGACGACGCGATGGTCGGTCAGAACCGGGCGGCGACGACGCTGGAGGAGCGGCGACCGCGCCGCGCCGACGCGGCGCGCAACTTCGACGCGCTCGTCGTCGCGGGTCGCGAGGCGTTCGCCGAGGACGGATCCGACGCCTCCCTCGAGGACATCGCCCGTCGTGCGGGTGTCGGCATCGGCACCCTGTATCGCAACTTCCCGACGCGGGACGACCTCATCGAGACGCTCTACCTCCGCGAGGTCGCCGCGCTTGCGGATGCCGCGGACGAGGTCGCCGACCTCGAGCCCGGACCGGCGTTCGAGGCCTGGCTCGACCGGTTCGTCGAATACGTCGGCACCAAGCACGTGCTGCTGGACGGGCTGAACCGCGAGTCCTCGGTGTTCGCCGAGTGCCGCGGGGTGATGCTCGGAGCGGGGGAGCCGCTCCTGGCGCGCGCCCAGGCCGCCGGCGCGGTGAAGGCGGATCTCGCGATCGCCGACGTCGTCAAGCTCATCGCCGGAGTCAGCGCGGTCGCCTACGACGACGAGGCGCAGCGCCGCCGCGTGCTGGGACTCGCGATCGGATCGCTGCGCGCCTAGGCGTGCAGCGCCTCGTTCAGCGTCACCCCGACCCCGGCCCGGCGGACCGCCTCCACCGCTCCCGACAGCGAATTGCGGCGGAACAGGATCCCGTTCTCGCCGCTGAGCTCGGCGCCCTTGACGACCGGGCGGCCGCCGTCGGCCGTCGGGGCCGCATCGGCGAGCACGATCTTCGTGCCGGCCGTGACGTACAGCCCCGCCTCGACGATGCAGTCGTCGCCGAGGGAGATCCCGATGCCCGCGTTCGCGCCGAGCAGCGTGCGCGCGCCGATGGAGACGCGGTGCGTGCCGCCGCCGGACAGCGTGCCCATGATCGAGGATCCGCCGCCGATGTCGGAGCCGTCGCCGACCACGACGCCCTGCGAGATCCGGCCCTCGACCATCGACGCGCCCAGGGTGCCGGCGTTGAAGTTCACGAAGCCCTCGTGCATGACCGTGGTGCCCGGTGCGAGATGGGCGCCGAGGCGCACCCGGGAGGCATCAGCGATGCGCACGCCGGCGGGCAGCACGTAGTCGGTGAGCCGGGGGAACTTGTCGACTCCGGTGATCTGGATCCCGGCCCGCTGCAGCAGCGGGCGGAGGCGCGCAGCGTCGGAGGGGAGCATCGGGCCGGCGCTGGTCCAGGCGACGTTCGGGAGGTGCGCGAAGATCCCGTCGAGGTTCACCTCGTTCGGGCGCACCAGCAGATGCGAGAGCGCGTGCAACCGGAGGTAGGCGTCCGCCGTCGAGGCCGGCGCGTCGTCGAGGTCGATCGTCAGCTGCACGAGCTCGACGGTCACGTTCCGCCGCTCGTCGGGCCCGGCGGAGGACTCGAGGGTCAGCGCGGCGGCGGCGAGATCGCCGGCCGAGGGGGCATCGGTGCCGACCTCCGCGAACCACGCATCCAGCACGGTGCCGTCTCCGGCGATCGTGGTGAGCCCTGAGCCATGGATCGTGCGCGCGTCGGTCATGGAACCACGGTAGCGAATCGGCGCCTCCAGCTTCGGCTTCATGACGCGGCGCTAGGGTGGGGGACATGCCGCTCGATCTCACCGCCTCTGCGGCGGACATCACCCGCGCGATCTGCGACATCCCCAGCGAATCGGGATCCGAGGCGCATCTCGCCGACCTCATCGAGGAGGCGATGCGCGATCGCGAGCATCTCGAGGTGATCCGCGAGGGCAACACGATCGTCGCCCGCACGAACCTCGGTCGTGCGCAGCGCGTGGCGATCGCCGGTCACATCGACACGGTGCCGATCAACGGCAACGTCCCGACCCGCGACGTCGAGATCGACGGCGTGCCGATGATCTGGGGCCGCGGGACGGTCGACATGAAGGCGGGGGTCGCGGTGCAGCTGAAGCTCGCCGCCGAACTCGTCGATCCCGCCGTCGACATCACCTGGATGTGGTACGACAACGAGGAGGTCGAGGCGGCCCGCAACGGCCTCAAGCTGCTCGCCGAGAGCCGGCCCGAACTGTTCCGGGCCGATTTCGCGATCCTCGGCGAGCCCTCGAACGGCGAGGTCGAGGGCGGCTGCAACGGCACCCTGCGCGCCGTCGTCCGCACGACCGGGGTGCGCGCGCACTCCGCGCGGGCCTGGATCGGCGAGAACGCGATCCACCGCGCGGCGCCGATCCTGGCGCGCCTCGCCGAGTACCGTCCCCGCGAGATCGCGGTCGGCGGCCTGGAGTACCGCGAAGGACTGAACGCGGTCCGCATCAGCGGCGGCATCGCCGGCAACGTCATCCCCGATCTCTGCGAGGTCGAGGTCAATTACCGGTTCGCGCCGAGCAAGTCCGCGGCCGACGCCGAGGCGCACGTGCGCAACGTGTTCGCCGGCTTCACGGTGGAGATCACCGATGTCGCCGAGGGTGCGCGTCCCGGCCTGGACGCGCCGATCGCGCAGGAGTTCGTCGCCGCCGTCGGCGCGACGCCGAAGCCCAAGTACGGCTGGACCGACGTCGCGCGCTTCTCCGCGCTGGGCATCCCCGCGGTCAACTACGGACCCGGCGACCCGCATCTCGCGCACCACGACGAGGAGCGGGTTCCGATCGCGCAGATCACCGCCACGGAGCAGGGTCTGCGATCCTGGCTTCGCGGTGTCTGACCTCGCGGCCCTGCCCCGCTGGGCAGGACGCGTCTACGCCCGCACGCCCGCCTGGGCCGGCATCCTCGCGGTCTACCTCGGCGCGCGCCTGATCACCACGGCGCTGCTGCTGATCGCGACCGGGCTCTCCGGCGGCCCCGGATCGAGGTTCGGCGCGCACGCCACGATCGCCTCGTTCGTGAGCGGCTGGGACGCGCAGTGGTACTGGTACATCGCCGTCTACGGCTATCCGACCACCCTGCCGCTCGGGGCGGACGGACACGTCACCCAGAACTCGTGGGCGTTCCTGCCGGTGTACTCCTGGGTCTCGCAGGTGGTCGGGCTGCCGTTCGGCGAGGGCGGCTGGCCCGTCGGCGCCGCGATCGTCTCACTCATCGCCGGATACTTCTGCTGTCTCGTCCTCTTCCGGATGATGCGGGGCAGGATCGGCCGGATGGCCGCCGTCTGGACCGTGATCTTCTTCGCGGCGGGACCTCTCGGTGCCCTCTTCCAGGTCGGCTATGCCGAGGTGCTGAACATGCTGTTCCTGCTCCTGGCCCTGGACGGCCTCATCCGCCGGCGCTACGTGCGGCTGTACCCCCTCATCGTGCTCATGGGGTTCACCCGCCCCGGTGTGCTCGCGTTCGCGCTGATGCTCGGTCTCATGCTCGTGCTGCGATGGCTCCGGCGCCGCACGGATCCGCTGAGGGGCCGGGAGATCGCGCACTACCTCGGTCTCGGTGCGCTCGCCGTGGCCGTGGGCTTCGCCTGGCAGGTGATCGCGGGCATCGCGACCGGAGTGCCGAACGCCTATCTGGAGACCGAGCTGAGCTGGCGCGGTTTCTGGATGCCGCAGGACGGGAAGCCGTCGTTCTCCCCGTTCGAGGGCTGGCTGTCGGCGATGCCGTACTGGGCCAAGATGCTCGGGCTGCCCGGCTGGCTCGGGCTGGTCGTCCTCGGTGTGCTCGTCGCCCTGTTCGCGGCGGCGCTGATCGCGGGCCCCGGCGTGCGGCGGCTCGGGCCCGAGATCCGGCTCTACGCGGCGAGCTATGCTCTCTATCTGCTGGCGGTGTTCTTCCCTCAGTCCAGCACGCTGCGGCTGCTGTTCCCGCTCGCGCCGCTGTGGGGCGCCGTCGGCTGGCGACGGTCGTGGTGGCTCCGCGTCGGCGTGCTGATCGTCTGCCTGTGGCTCCAGTGGGTCTGGATCGCGAACGTCTACGGCTATGCGGACACGTTCTGGCGCGTGCCCTGAGCCCCTCGGGCGCCGAAGCGGTAAGCGGTGTCCCAGCACCCACTAATATGGAAGCTGTAGACCACCGAGGAAAGGGAGCACCGCGATGGCAGCGATGAAGCCGAGGACTGGCGACGGACCCATGGAGGCCGTGAAGGAGGGCCGGCTGATCATCGTGCGCGTGCCGCTCGAGGGCGGCGGGCGCCTGGTCGTCTCCGTCAATGACGCCGAGGCGAAGGAGCTGCACGACGTGCTGAGCAGCGTCGTGGCAGCCGCCTGAGTTCTTTCAGATCGTCGAAAGGCCCGCGTTCTGCGGGCCTTTCGTCATTCCCGGACGTCTTCCTCGCGCTCCGGAGGGAAGGCCCTCCCGCTCAGACGGAGACGCCGGTGAGCTGGAGCAGCCCCTCGCCCGCCGTGTTCAGCGCCGCCAGCACGGCAGGGGACTGCTGGGTCTCCTGGATGAGCGAGCGGTAGGCGACGGTCACGTCGTCGCGCTGCACCGGATCCGCGACCCGCCCGCCGGCGAGGACACGGGGCACCAGCACCGTTCCGCCCGCGCGCACGAGCCGGAGACCGTGCTCGACGTACTCGATGACGTTCTCCGGATCCGCGTCCACCAGCACGATGTCGTAGGCGGCCTCGTTCATGCGCGGCAGCACGTCGGCGGCCCGGCCGGCGATGAAGCGGGCCCTGGTCGGGGCGATCCGCGCGTCCTGGAAGGCGCTGCGCGCCGCGGCCAGATGCTCCGGCTCGTTGTCGATCGAGGTGAGCACCGCCTTCGGAGCGCCGCGCAGCAGCCACAGCCCCGAGACGCCGGCGCCGGTGCCGATCTCGACGATCGAACGGGCATCCGACGCCGCGGCGAGCAGGGCGATCTGCGCGCCGACGGCAGCACTGATGGGCTGCGCGCCGAGCTCGACGGCAAGCGCGCGCGCCCGGGCGATCTCGTCCGGTTCGACGATGGCCTCGCGTACGTACCGTGCGTTGGCGTCCTGCTCGCTCACTTCGACTCCCTCGCGGTCACTCAGTGCGCCGCATATCTTACGAGCGTAGGCGTCCTGCGTGTCCGATGCGGCCAGGCGCGGCGGTACCCTTGTGACATGTTCTTCGGCATCACCATCGAGAAGCTCCTCGTGATCGGCGTGATCGCGGCCCTTCTCGTGGGCCCCGAGCGGCTTCCGCGGTATGCGGAGTCGTTCGCGCGCCTGGTCAAGCGGGCCGGCGACTACCTGCGCGGCGCCAAGGACCGCATGCGCGAGGAGGTCGGCCCCGAGATCGACGAGCTGGACTGGCGCAAGCTCGATCCGCGTCAGTACGACCCGCGTCGCATCATCCGCGATGCGCTGATGGACGACAGCCCCGCCCCGGCGCGCCCCGCGGCGCCGGCCGTCGCGGTCGAGACGCCCGCGGCCGCGGCTCCCGCTGCGGGATCGGCGGCGGCGCTGCTGGCCTCCGCGACGGCGATGAACGCCGCCTCCGCCTCCGCGGAACCGGCGCCGGACGCTCCGGCTTCCCGGGCGCCCAAGGTCTTCTCCGCCGAAGAGCTGCCGCCCTACGACAGCGAAGCCACCTGACGTCCCCTTCGGGGGCGTTGAGGGAGCACCGGCGGAGCCGGAGGGAGACGAAACGCGGTCACCTCGCGAGGGTGCCGCGTTTCGTCTCGGTCGCGCTTCGCGCGTCCTCGCTCAACGACCCCATCGGGGCAGCTCACCGCGGGCTGACCGGCAGCCGCCTGCCGGAGAGACCGCGACCCGCGCGGTCGATCGCGTCGGCGACGGCGAGGATCGCGCCCGCGGCAGGGTCGCGCGGATCCGCGAGCACGACGGGCACACCCGCGTCACCGCCGGTGCGCAGCGCGGGGCTCAGCGGCACCGAGGCGAGCAGCGGGACCGGATCCGCATCCTGCGAGAGCGCCTCCGCCACCGCCTGCCCGCCGCCCGAGCCGAAGAGGTCGAGCGAGCTGCCGTCTGGCAGGGTGAGCGCGGCCATGTTCTCCACGACGCCGATCACGCGCTGACCCGTCTGGCGGGCCACCAGGCCGCTGCGGATCGCGACCTCGGCGGCCGCCTCCTGGGGTGTCGTCACCACGAGCACGTCGGCGTGCGGGAGCAGCTGGCCGAGGGTGATCGCGATGTCGCCGGTGCCGGGCGGCATGTCGATGAGCAGCACGTCGAGGTCGCCGAAGAACACGTCGGTGAGGAACTGCTGCACCGTGCGGTGCAGCATCGGGCCGCGCCAGGCCACCACGGACTCGCCCTCCCGCAGGAACATCCCGATCGAGATCGCCTTCACGTCGTACGCGACGGGCGGCAGCATGAGGTCGTCGATGCGGGTGGGCTGCGTGCCGGGGGCGATGCCGAGCAGCCCGGGGATCGAGAAGCCGTGCACGTCGGCGTCGATGAGACCGACCCGGCGGCCGCGGGCCGCGAGGGCGACCGCGAGGTTGGCGGTGAGCGACGACTTCCCGACGCCGCCCTTCCCGCTCGTGACCGCGATCACGCGCGTGAGCGAGTCCGGGCCGAAGGGCATCTGCCGTGGGGCCCTGCCGTCGCGGAGGCGATCGGTCAGGGCGCGCCGTTCGTCCGGCGTCATCACCCCGACCGCGACCTCGACGCCCTCGATGCCGGGCACCGAGGCTGCCGCGGCGCGCACATCGGCCTCGATCCGGGTCGCCGCGGGACAGCCGACGATCGTGAGAGCGATGCCGACGTGTGCGACGGCCCCGTCGACCGTGATGTCGCGGAGCATGTCGAGATCGGCGAGCGGGCGGCGCAGCTCGGGGTCGGTGACGGCGCCGACGGCACGACGGACTGCGGCGGCGAGGTCGGCGGTCACGGAGTCTGCTCCGCCGGATCCTCGTCGCGCAGCTCGCTCAGCATCGCCCGGAGCTCGGCGCGCAGCACCTCGCGGGTGACGCCCTGCGAGGAGCGCTCCTCGAGGGCCATCCGCAGCGCCACGATCTCGCGCGCGAGGTACTCGGTGTCGGCGAGATTGCGCTCGGCGCGCTGGCGGTCCTGCTCGATCTGGACCCGATCCCGGTCGTCCTGACGGTTCTGCGCGAGCAGGATCAGCGGGGCGGCGTAGGACGCCTGCAGCGACAGGATCAGCGTGAGCAGCGTGAAGTTCGTCGCGGCGGGGTCGAACTGCCAGTCCCGGGGCATGGCGATGTTCCACCACAGCCAGACGATGACGAACACGCTCATCCCGATGAGGAAGCCCGAGGTGCCCATCGCGCGCGCGAAGGCCTCGGAGAAGCGCCCGAAGGTGTCGCTCGAGCCGGAGGAGGTCGCGCTGCGCCCGAGCATGCCGGAGCGACCGCGGGGCAGATCCAGGCCCCGGCGGCCCGACTTCGCCATCATCCGGCCGCGCCCTGCGTCGGGACGGACGTGTCCGCGTCGTGCGAGCGCCAGTCATCGGGCAGCAGGTAGTCGAGCACGTCGTCGACGCTGATCGCGCCGACCAGCCGGTGCGCCTGATCGACGACCGGGAGCGAGACGAGGTCGTAGCTGGCCAGCATGCGCGCCACCTCCGCGGCGGAAGCGGTGGCGGGCACCGGTTCCAGTGTGTCGTCGACGATCGCGCCCAGCCGTTCGTGCGGCGGATAGCGCAGCATGCGCTGGAAGTGCACCACTCCGAGCAGGCGTCCGGTGGGGGTCTCGAACGGCGGGAGCGTGATGAACACGGCCGCGGCGAGGGCGGGGTGCAGCTCGTGCCGCCGGATCAGCGCCAGCGCCTCGGCCACGGTGGCGTCGGCGGAGAGGATGATCGGCTCCGGCGTCATCAGCCCGCCCGCGGTGTCGGGGCTGTAGCGGAGCAGCATCCTCACGTCCTCGGCCTCCTCGGGCTCCATCAGCTCGAGGAGGTGCTCCAGACGGCCCTGGGGGAGCTGGGCGAGGAGGTCGGCGGCGTCGTCGGGCTCCATCTGGTCCAGGATGTCGGCGGCGCGCTCGTCGCCCAGCCGGTCCAGGATGTCCATCTGGTCGTCCTCGGGCATCTCCTCGAGGGCGTCTGCGAGCCGCTCGTCCGGGAGCTCCTCGGCGACCTCGATGCGGCGCTGCTGGGGGAGGTCGAGCAGCGTGTTCGCGAGGTCGGCGGGGTGCATCTCGGAGAACGTCGCGACGAGCTGCTCGGCCGACTGCGCCTCGCCGGGACGGTGATGCTCGCGCACCTCGGTCCAGGTCGCGAACGTGGTGGGACCCTTCGCGAAGGGAGACGCGCTGGTCTTCGGCTTGCGCAGGAAGAGCTGGCTGACCGACCATTCGCCGAGCCGGTTCGGCTCGATCGCGACGTCCTCGATCACGGCCGTTCCGGAGGCGTCCGCGAAGTCGACCCGGCGGCCGATGAGCTCGGCCATGATGCGCACCTCGCCGTTGCGCGGCTTGAACCGGCGCACGTTCATCAGCCCCGACGTGATGACCTGCCCGGTGCTGATCGATCCGACCCGTCCGATGGAGAGGAAGACCTGGCGGCGGCCGGGGATCTCGCACACCAGGCCGATCACACGGGGGGCCGCGCTACTTCGGTACACGACGACGACATCTCGGACTTTGCCGATCCGGTCGCCGGCGGGGTCGAACACGGCGCACCCGGCCAGGCGCGCGACGAAAACCCGCTGTGTGCTCATGCTTCCAGCGTACTGTCCTGCGCCTCGGGATCCGGGGCGGGTGACGGCATCCGGCGGACTCCGGACGGCCGCGTGGAACAATGGACCGATGAGCATGATGAATGCGTCGGGTCCGGCGGGCGAGATCGGCGAGACGGTCGCCACGGTGGCCGAGTACGAGGCCGCGCAGAAGCTCGTCTCGCAGCTGATCGCGGGCGAGATCCCCGCCAGGGCGATCGCGATCGTCGGCGTCGGCGTGCAGACGGTGGAGCGCGTCACCGGACGCCTCGGGTATGCGAACGCCGCGCGTTCCGGCGCCGTGAACGGCGTGCTCATCGGGCTCTTCCTCTCGGCGATCTTCGTGCTGGGCAACCCCTCGGTCCCCATGCAGGCCTTCATCGGGATCCTGTTCGTCGGCGTCGCGATCGGCATGATCCTCAGCCTCATCACCTACTCGATCGTGCGCCGCCGCCGCGACTACGCGAGCGTCATGCAGCTCAAAGCCGACCACTACGAGGTGACCGTGCTGCCGGACTCCGTCGGCAAGGCGCGCCAGGTGCTGGGGCGCGCCGTCACGCCGATCCCGCGCCCCGCGCCGTCCGCGACCGCGGCCGAGCCGCCGCAGTACGGGGAGCGCGTGGAGGAGCCGCCGCGCTACGGCGAGCGCGTGACCCCCGAGCGTCCGCCGATGCCGCCGATGCCCCCCGCGGTCCCCGCGTCCCCGGTGCCGGCCGAGCCGGTCGCCGCGCCGCCGGCCGCCCCGGCCCCCGCGCCCGAGGGCGCCCCGCAGGGCGACGAGGGCCCGCAGCCGGAGGGCGACGAGCAGCCGGGCGACGGCTCCTCACGATGACGGAGTCCGCCGAGGAGCGGTTCCCGATTCCGGTTCCGCTTCCGGCGGGTGGCGTCGAGGTCTCCGCCGTCTTCGGACCCGCGCTCGCGGCGCCCGTCGAGGACCCACCGCTCGTCGTGATCGCCCACGGCGCCGGGGCGGGGATGGATCATCCCTTCCTGCACGGGTTCGCCGCGGCGCTGCGGGCCGACGGGCTGCACACCCTGCGCTTCACCTTCCCGTATCTCGAGGCCGGCCGGCGGATGCCGGGACCGGCCGCGCACGCCATCGTGACCTGGCGCGCCGTGGTCGCGGAGGCGAGACGGCGCACCCGGGGACCCGTGTTCGGCTGCGGCAAGTCGTACGGCGGCCGGATGGCGTCGATGGCGGCCGCGGAGGAGCCCGGTCTCGACGTCGCCGGCCTGGCCTATCTCGGGTACCCCCTGCATCCGCCCGGCAAACCGGAGAAGCCGCGGATCGAGCACCTGCCCGCGGTGCGGCAGCCGCAGCTCTTCGTGGAGGGGACGAACGACCCGTTCGTGCAGCCGCTCGCGCAGCTCGAGGACGCGGTCGCCTCGTGCCGGGACGCCCGGATCGCCTGGGTCGACGGCGGCGGGCACTCGTTCGAGGTGAAGGGGCGCAAGCGCCCGCCCGCCGAGGTCGGCGCGGGGATCGCACCGCTGGTCGCGGAGTTCGTGAGGATCGGAGCAGCAGGGGTATGAGCACGGCGGAGGAGCTGGACGCGATCGGGATCGACCGGCTGCGGGAGAACGGCAGTCTGAAGTGGTCGGTCTTCCCCGAGGCGATCGGCGCGTTCGTCGCCGAGATGGACTTCCCTGCGGCGCCCGCGGTCGATTCGGCGATCCGGGACGCCCTCGACCGGGGGCTGACCGGCTACCTGCCCGCGGCGGTCCGGGATCGGATGGCCGACGCCGTGGCGCGCTGGCAGCGCGACCGCTACGACTGGGAGGTGCCCGCCGAGCGGATCCGCCCGGTCCCGGACGTGCTGACCGCGCTGCGCACCACGATCGACTTCTTCACGGCCCCCGGGTCGAAGATCGTGCTCCCGACGCCCGCGTACATGCCGTTCCTGACGATCCCCGCGATGCACGACCGGGAGATCATCGAGGTGCCGATGCTCGTCGACGGAGGTCGCGCCGTGTACGACCTCGACGGCATCGACCGGGCGCTGGCGGACGGCGGCGGCCTGCTGATCCTCTGCAATCCGTACAACCCGCTCGGGCGGGTGTTCGAGCGGGCCGAGCTGGAAGCCGTCTCCGCCGTCGTGGAACGGCACGGAGCGCGGGTCTTCTCGGACGAGATCCATGCGCCTCTCGTGTTCGCCCCGCACCGGCATGTGCCGTATGCGAGCACCGGTCCCGCTGCGGCGGCGCACACGATCACTGCGGTGAGCGCCTCGAAGGCCTGGAACCTGCCGGGTCTCAAGGCGGCCCAGGTGATCCTCACGAACGATGCCGACGCCGAGACCTGGGCGCGCCCCGAGGTCGCGTGGGCCGAGCACGGCACGGCGAACCTCGGTGTCGTCGCCACGACCGCGGCATTCGACGAAGGCAGAGGGTGGCTCGCCGAGACCCTCGACTACCTGGACGGCAACCGGCGCGTCCTGGGTGAGCTGCTCGCCGCGCACATCCCTGCGATGGGCTACCGCGCCCCCGAGGGCACCTACATCGCCTGGCTGGACGCCCGGGCCCTGGGCATCGAAGGATCGCCGGCCGAGTTCTTCCGCGAGCACGCCGGCGTCGCGATGACGGACGGGCTGGCCTGCGGCCCGGCGGGGGAGGACCACCTGCGCTTCATCCTCGCGACTCCGCGTCCGATCATCGAGCAGGCCGTTCGACAGATGGCGGACGCGCTGCGCGAGCATGCCATGAGGAGTCGGTCCGTGTAAGTGCGGCCCAGTGGGCTGATCCAGCCGATCCGGCGATCAGCCCACCAGATCCGGATCCTCCAGCAGGCGCCCCATCGTGCGCAGACCGAGCGCGGCCATGACCGGGTTCGTCCGCTCGTAGTACCAGCCCAGGCCCATCGCCTGCTGCAGCGCCCACGCGGCCCCGCGGCGCCACTCGCGGTCGTCGGAGCCGAGGGCCGCACGGAGCCGGCGCCGGTCGTCGAGTCCGAGCAGGTGCCACGCGATCACGAGGTCGAGGGAGGGGTCGGCCGGGCCGAAGGACCCGCCGTCGAGAACACCGTCGAGCCGCCCGTCCTCGGAGAGCACGAGGTTCGGCGGGATCAGGTCCCGATGCGACAGAACCTCGACGCCGGGATGCGGGATCCGCGACAGCCGTGCCCAGAGCGAGCGCGCCGCGGCGACGTCGAGCAGGTGCTCACTGCGCGCGAAGCACTCGGTCATCCAGTCCTCGTGCGCGCGGAGGTCTCCGCCGCGGCCGCGGCCGTCGAAGGAGCGTCCGCGCAGCGAGGCGCGGCGGAGGGCCCCGATCAGGTGCGCGAGATCGTCGGCGAGGCCGGGGAGCGGACCCGGATCCGCGTCGGGGAGCGCTTCCGCCGCCGTGCGTCCCTGGATCCACGTCTGCACCGACCAGGCCGAGGGGTAGGCGGCGTCGCCGTCGACGACGCCGAGGGCGACCGGAGCGGGGAAGGGCGCGACCGCGGCGAACTCCTCGAGTGCGGCCGCCTCGGCGGCGATCTCGGCATGCGCGGTCGGCTGCAGCGGGAAGCGCGCGACGTGGGTCGCGCCGATCCGGAACAGTGCGTTCACCGTACCCGGTGTCGCGAGCGCATGCACGGGAAGCCCCGCGAGTGCGGGAAAGGCCGCCGCGATCCGTGCGGCCGCGGCGGCCTCGCCCACCCGGAGCTGCCCCGGATGCATGTCCTCGGTCAGGACGCGGATCCCTGCACGCGGGCGATCCACGCCTCGACCTCGGCCGAGGTGCGCGGGATGCCGGCGGAGAGGTTCACGGGTCCGTCGGCCGTGATGAGGATGTCGTCCTCGATGCGCACGCCGATGCCGCGGTACTCCTCGGGCACGGTCAGATCGTCGATCTGGAAGTACAGACCGGGCTCGATCGTGAACACCATGCCCGGCTCGATGAGGCCGTCGTAGTACATCTCGCGCCGCGCCTGCGCGCAGTCGTGCACGTCGATGCCGAGATGGTGGCTCGTGCCGTGCACCATGTAACGGCGGTGCTGGCCGCCCTTGTCGGCGTCGAGCGCCTCCTCGGCGGAGACGGGAAGCAGGCCCCACTCGGCGGTGCGGCGGGCGATGACGTCCATCGCGGCGCCGTGCACCTCGCGGAACGGCACACCGACCTGCGCCGCCGCGAACGCGGCGTCTGCGGCCTCGACCACGGTGTCGTAGATGCGGCGCTGCACGTCGCTGAACGTGCCGTTCACCGGCAGCGTGCGCGTGATGTCGGCGGTGTAGAGGCTGTCGGCCTCGGCGCCCGCGTCGATGAGGATCAGGTCGCCCGGCAGCACCGCGCCGTCGTTGCGCGTCCAGTGCAGGTAACAGGCGTGCGGACCGGATGCCGCGATCGTGTCGTAGCCCTCCCAGTTGCCGTCGCTGCGGGCGCGCTGGTGGAAGGCGCCCTCGACGATGCGCTCGCCGCGCGGGTGGGCGACCGCCCGCGGAAGGTCTCGGATGATGTCGTCGAAGCCGTTCGCGGTGATCTCGACAGCGCGGCGCATCTCGGCGATCTCGTACTCGTCCTTGACGAGGCGCAACTCGGACACGAATCGGGTGAGCTCGTCGTCCTCGTCGATCACGAGGTCGGACTCGCCTGCGGCGAAGTCGTCGAGGTGCGCGGTGGCGACGGCCAGGTCGGCGGCGACGCCGGCGAGGGCGGGACGCGGGCCGATCCAGAACTCTCCGATCGTGGCGTCCGAGTAGAACTCGCTCGTGGTGCGGTCGGCGCGCTCGCGGAAGTACAGGGTGACGTCATGGCCGTCGGCGGTGGGTTCGAAGACCAGCAGCGAGTCGGGCTCGGAGTCGGCGGCCCACCCGGTGAGGTGCGCGAACGCCGAATGGGCGCGGAACGGATAGTCGGTGTCGTTGCTGCGCTGCTTGAGGGATCCGGCCGGGATCACGAGGCGCTTGCCGGGGAAGGCCGCGGAGACGGCGGCGCGACGGGCGGCCGCGTACTCTGCCTGCGTGCGCGGTGCGGGCAGGGATTCGGGCCGCTCGGCCCAGCCTGTGGAGATCGTGTCGAGGAACCCCTGGGGGAAGGGCTGGCGGCGGTTGGTCGTGGTCGAGGTGGTCGCGGTGGCGGCGTCGCCCGGCTGCTCGATCGTGTCGTGCTCGGAGGTCATGGATCCATCCTCTCACCGCGTCGCCCCGCCCTCTCGCGTGGCGCCTGCCGGCCATGCAACGATCCGCACACGTTGTGACGATCTGCACACGGATCGGCCGGATCCGTGTGCAGATCGTGCCGGGCTGTGCTGATCGTCACACGCTCCCTCGCGCGGAGCTCCGGCGGACCCGTCGCGTGCGGACGCCGGTCCGGGGCCGAGGCCGTCCGAGCGCACAGCCGGCCGGGCTAGCGTGGAGGCATGACCGAAGCCGCCTCCGTCCGCCGATCCGCTCCGTCCTGGCCGTGGGCCGCGGGGATCGACGTCGTGCTCGTGATCGTGTTCGCCGCGATCGGGCGTGCGAGCCACGAGCACGGAGTCGATGCCCTGGGCGTGCTGGAGACGGCCTGGCCCTTCCTCGCGGGTCTCGCGGTCGGCTGGCTGGTGCTGCGGGCGTGGCGGGCGCCGGCCGCGCCGCTGCGCACGGGCGTCGGACTGGTCGTGATCACCGTCGTGCTGGGGATGCTGCTGCGCGTCCTCGCGGGCGGCACCACCGCCGTCGCGTTCATCATCGTCGCCACGGTGACGCTGCTGGTGTTCCTCGTCGGGTGGCGCGGGATCGCGGCGCTCGTCGCCCGGGTGCGCTCGAGCCGCTGAGCGCGCGGCCGGTCGGCGTCAGGACTTCGCGGGCTCCAGCTGCACGATGAGCGCCCGGTGATCGCTCCCGCCGGCGCCGGCGGGGAGCACAGCGGATCCGGAGGGCCGCCACTGCTCGGTGGCCATGACGTGATCGATCGGCGCGCCGACGAGCGCGGGCACCGACGTCGGCCAGGTGCCGACGGCGCCCGAGCCGGTGCGCGATGCCGCGTCGCGGCAGGCGCCGAGGTCCCCTCCGGCCGTGCCGAGGCCGGCCATGTGGTCCAGCGTCGCGTTGAAGTCGCCGGCGAGGATGACGTTCTTGCCTGCGGGGCACTGATCGGCCACCCAGCGCAGATCCTGCGACCAGCCGTCCATCTCGTCCTGCCGCGGGGCGACCGTGTGCACCGCGACGACGGTCGGGCCGTCGCCGCTCACGGGCATGACCACCGCGCTGGGCACCGAGGAGGTGTTGCTCGATCCGTCGGCGGAGGAGGGGATCACCGAGTAGTCGCCCAGAGCGGGGGAGATGAGCACGGTCGTCTGCCAGGAATCCGGCCCCTGCGTCACCTCCGGACGGTACTGCACATGGTGCACCCACATCGGGTGCCCCGCCTCGCGCAGCTTCAGCGCGATGTCCTCGCCGACCGCCTCCGTGGTCTCGGGCAGGGCGACGATGTCGGCCTGCTGCGCGACGACGGTGCCGGCGATCTCGTCCGCGGAGACGGCCTCTCCCGCGGTGTTCCACGCGAGCACCCGCACGCTCTTCGCCGCCTTCGCCGGCAGCGCGTCGGCGGTGTCGACTCCGCGCAGCGCGAGGATCCCCGCCGACGCGCCGCCGGCGAGCAGCGCGATCAGGGCGATCGAGGCCGCGAACCCGCGCAGGGGCCGGGCGAGCATCAGCAGGAGGGCGAGCAGCAGGATGCCCGCGAACGCGAGCACGAGCACCGCCCGGGAGGCGACGATCTGCGTGATCGGGAACGTCTGCTCCAGATGGAAGAACTGCGGCCAGGTCACGACCGCTGCAGCGATCGCGAAGAGGACGGTGAGCAGGATCCCGATCAGACGAAGCATCGCCCTCGAGCCTAGGCGACCGCGTCTGTGAGCCGTCTGGTGCGGAGCCGGGGAAGCGCCGTGCGCCGGTGGCGCCCCTGCATCGCTACGCTCGAAGGATGACCGATGCCGATCCGACGCCGCGACCCGCCCTGTTCGCAGGCCCGATCGATCTGCATCTGCACTCGAACCGCTCCGACGGCACCGAGGATCCGGCCGAGCTCGTCGCGCAGGCGGCGCAGCAGGGCCTGGGCACCCTGGCGCTCACCGACCACGACACGACGGCGGGCTGGGGTGAGGCGGCCGCCGCGGCGGCCGCGCACGGGATGACCTTCATCCCCGGCATGGAGATGTCGTCGAAGGACGGGTGGCGCAGCGTCCATGTGCTCGCCTACCTGTTCGACCCGACGGATCCGGATCTCGTCGCGGAGACCACGCGGATCCGCGAGGACCGGATCGGCAGGGCCGAGCGGATCGTCCGCAACATCGCCCGCGACTATCCGCTGCGCTGGGAGGACGTCCTGGAGCAGACCGACCCCGACGCCACCGTCGGGCGTCCGCACATCGCCGACGCGCTCGTCGCGCAGGGCATCGTGCGCGACCGCGGGGAGGCGTTCGACGGGATCCTGCACCCGCGCGAGGGCTACTACGAGGGGCACTACGCGCCGGATCCGGTCACCGCGATCGAGCTGATCGCCGCCGCCGGCGGCGTCGCCGTGATCGCCCATCCGGCCGGCCGGGAGCGGATGACCGACGCGACGCTGCGCCGTCTCATCGACGCGGGCCTCGCGGGCCTCGAGATCGACCACCGCGAGAACACCCCGGAAGGGCGGGCCTGGCTGCACCGCATCGCCGCCGAGCACGACCTCATCGTCACCGGATCCAGCGACTACCACGGGGCGGGCAAGCCCAACGTCCCGGGGGAGAACACCACGACCCCGGCGATGCTGCAGCGGATCATCGACCGCGGATCCGGAGCGGCCCCGGTCTACCCGGTCGGGGGCTGAGCGCCCGCGACCGGGAGGGAGCCTCAGGCCCCGGTCTGCGGGGCGCTGCCACCGGCCGCGCCCCCGGAGGGGCGACGCCGACGGCGACGACGCTGCGCGGCCGGCTTGCCGTCGTGGTGCTCGGCGCCCTGGCCGTCGTGCGTGCCGGATCCCTCCGCGCCGCGGTCGGCGTCGCCCGCCGGTGCGCCCTTGGCGACGGCGGTCTCGGCGCCCTCGGTGAACGTGGATCCCACGCCCTCCGCCGCACGGCGACGGCGGCGGCGACGGCGCGTCGTGCCCTCGCTCGTGCCCTCGGCGGCCGCCTCGGTCGCACGCTGCGGCTCGCGCTGCTTGCGGGCCGGCTTCTCGGACACGGGAGCGGTGACGAGGCGGCCCTTGGTGCCGGCGGGGATGTCGAGGTCCTCGTACAGGTGCGGGCTGGACGAGTAGGTCTCGATCGGCTCGGGCTGGCCGAACTCGAGGGCGCGGTTGATGAGGGCCCACTTGTGCAGGTCCTCCCAGTCCACGAACGTCACCGCGATGCCGGTGCGGCCGGCGCGGCCGGTGCGGCCCGCGCGGTGCAGGTACGTCTTGTCCTCGTCGGGGATGGTGTGGTTGATGACGTGGGTGACGTCATCGACGTCGATGCCGCGGGCGGCGACGTCGGTCGCGACGAGCACGTCCCGCTTGCCGGCCTTGAACGCGGCCATGGAGCGCTCGCGCTGGTCCTGCCCCATGTCGCCGTGCACACCGCCGACGTTGAAGCCGCGGTCGCTGAGCTCGTCGACCAGACGCTGGGCCGCGCGCTTCGTGCGCGTGAAGATCACCGTCTTGCCGCGGCCCTCGGCCTGGAGGATCCGGGCGATGACCTCATCCTTGTCCAGCGAGTGCGCCCGGTAGACCAGGTGGCGGATGTTCGCCTGGGTGAGGCCCTCGTCGGGGTCGTTCGCGCGGATGTGGATCGGGTTCGTCATGAACCGGCGCGCCAGGGCCACGATCGGGCCGGGCATGGTCGCCGAGAATAGCTGCGTGTGCCGCACCGCGGGGACCTTGGAGAAGATCTTCTCGATGTCGGCCAGGAAGCCGAGATCCAGCATCTTGTCGGCCTCGTCGAGCACCACCTCGGTGGCGTGCGAGAGGTCGAGCAGGCGCTGGTTGGCGAGGTCGATGAGGCGGCCGGGCGTGCCGACGACGATCTGCGCGCCGGCCTTGAGCTGCTCGATCTGGCCCTCGTAGGCCTTGCCGCCGTAGATCGCGACGACGCTCGTGGAGCGGCCGGAGGTGAGCAGGTCCATGTCCTCGTACACCTGCACCGCGAGCTCGCGGGTGGGGACGACGATGAGCGCCTTGACGCCGGGCTCGGGGTCGAGGCCCAGGCGCTGCACCACGGGGATGCCGAAGCCGAAGGTCTTGCCCGTGCCGGTCTTGGCCTGTCCGATGATGTCCTGGCCGGGCAGGCCCAGGGGAATGGTCTGCTCCTGGATCGGGAAGGCGTCGACGATGCCCTTCGCCGCGAGGGCGTCCACGATGTCCTGATCGATGCCGAGATCGGCGAAAGAAGTCACAGTCTTTGATTGCCTGTCCGGCGGGCCTTGCGATCGCGGCGCCGCCTCGTTGATGGGGTCCACGCCGAATCCGAATGCACAGGCGCGGGGCTCCGATCCGTCGCCGGAGCGGGATCCAGCCTACCGGAGCGCGCCCCCGACTCCGGGAGCGGAGTGCGCACGGTGCGCGCCGTCGCCGATCCCGGGGGAGCGGCTCCACTAGGCTGGGCGCGTGGTGAGGTGGTTCTGGCAGCGCGACAAGGCGCCGCGACGCACCCTGGTGCTCCGCTCCCGGGGCGACGTGGGCGACGCGACCCGCGTCGACTTCGCCGAGCTGGCGCCCGAGCTGAACACCTTCCTCGGCCAGGCCGCCTATCTGCAGCTGGGCTACTTCGAGACGCTCACCCGCCTCATCCGCGCCACGAGCGATCTCGCGGAGAAGGAGATCCTCTCGCGTGCCGCGGGCGCCGCCCTGGTCAAGCACCGCGGGATCGTCGACATCATCACCGCGCACGGCGACGACCCGACCGAGGTGATGCTGCCGTTCCGCGAGCAGCTGGACGCGTTCCGCCGCAAGACCCTCGGCCCGCGCATCGCGGAGACCATGCTCGCGGTCTACCTCACGGCCGGCATGCTCGACGACTTCTACGTGGCGCTTGCGTCCAGCTACGGCGAGACCGGGGCGAAGGTGGCAACGATCCTCTCCGAGGCCGACGACCGCCACGAGATCATCGGGATCGTGCAGGCCACGATCGCGAGCGACGAGCAGTGGCGTTCCCTGCTGTCGATGTGGGGCCGGAGACTCGTCGGCGACACGATCCTCGTCGCGCGTGCCGCGCTGCGCCCGCATCTGCCCGGTGCCGAGGACGATCGTCTCGAGCCGGTCTTCACAGAGCTGATGGGCGCCCACGCGCGACGCATGGACGCGATGGGGCTCGCGTCCTAGCAGGCGGGACCGGCGGCGGGCTCAACCCGCCTCGACCGGAAGCCTTTCGAGGCGCCGGGTCAGCCGCCAGGCGACGACGACAGGGATCACCCCGAGGATCCCGAACGACATGTCGATGAGCTGCCACCCCAGCGGGATTCCGCGCAGCGTTCCCGCGATGAGGGCGAGCGGGATGATCCCGGCGCAGGCGATCACCCCGAATTGGATCACCCAGATGTTGCGCACCGGATCGATCAGCGGGCCCAGGAACACCACCGCGATGATCAGGTGCGCGAAGGCGAGCCAATCCGTGCCGTAGGCGAGGAAGGGGTATCGCGCGCCGGTGTCGGCGAGGGCGGCGGCCACGCGGTCCACCCACCCGGCAGCGTCGGGGAAGAGCGCGGACACGGGCGATCCGTCCAGGATCCTGGCGGCCAGGCCGAGCTCCTCCCGTAGCGGGAAGGCGGTGACGCCGCTCACGATCAGTCCGAGGATGAGGATGCTGAGGCAGATCCTGATCCCGCGCAGGGTGCGGACACGGTCCCCGCTCGCGGAGGCCGTCACCGTGGGCTCAGACGCCGAGCTCCGCGCGGCGCACGGCGTCGCCGTGGTGCCGCACGCGGGTGAGAACAACTCCGACGAGGGCGGAGACCACGACCGCACCGCCGAGGGCGATCAGCCACAGCCAGAAGCTGGACTCCTTCAACCCGGCCCACTGCCCGAGCGTGTAGGCCGCCGCGGCGACCGCGGTCGCGACCGCCGGGACGAGCGCGACCCCTCGCACATCCCGATGGGGGATCGCGAAGTGCACGATCACGCCCAGCACGCAGGCGGCGATCAGCGCGAGCAGGATGTACACGGGGCTCAGGCCACGAAGCCGACGCGGCGGGACTCCTCGGTCCCGAGCTCGACGTAGCCGAGGCTCGCCGTCGGCACGATGTAGGAGTTGCCCTTGGTGTCGCTCAGCTCGACGTGGCTCGCGCCCTGGTCGAGCGCGCCGGCGATGGCCGCGCGCACCTCGGAGGCGTCGGCCGAGGTCTCGAAGCTGAGCTCGCGGCCGGTGTTGATGATGCCGATGCGGATCTCCACGGAATGCTCCTTGAAAGGTTGAGGTTCCGTCACTCTATCGCGGGCTCTGCGGGGTGGGATCGTGTGCGGGGCGGTGTTCGCCGAGGGCGATTGCGGAGCCCGGTGCCGGGCCTTGTCGGGTCGGATACCCCGGATCCTCTTCGGCGGTCCGTCGCCGTTGCGCGCGGGGACTCCTCAGAGCAAGACGCGCGGGGACTCCTCAGAGCAAGAGGGGAATGCCTGTGGATAACTTTCGAAGCTAGTTTCGATTCTCGGTAGGCTCGGGGTATGTCCAGCACCCTTGATCCGCTCCTGGAGGCCACTCGGCTTCTGCAGGAGGCGTGGGGTGCGGCGGCGTCCGGGGCGGGATTGTCGCGGGCGCAGTTGGTGGCGGTGAATGAGG